>CACAPQ010000001.1 GCA_902534325.1 Paracoccaceae bacterium
AGTAGCATCACTAACTCAATGCAATCAGATATGGTTTATTGGAAAGAAGCACTTAGGGCGAGAGGTGATTTACGTGCAAAATAAAGGTGAAAAATATGGCAATTAATTTTAAAGAAAAAGGATTGCGCGGCTTTCAGATAAATTGATCAGCAGCTCTACTCAAACTTTTTACTTCTTGAGAGATGTGCTTCCGTGCTCAACTCAGAAAAATTAATAATGATTATGAAATCTCGTGGAGTTCGAATTGACCTCTCTTGTGGAGCTAAGCATCTTGATAACATCCACCAAGAGTTTTATTCAATTTCATACCGCTTAACGTTACTTGTTGTTTGGCTGCCCTTGGCTCTGACAATTCTTCTAATTGAACGATAACAGTTTATGAAGCTTTCCATAAAAAATTGTGACGTTTTAGAGGTTACAAGATGTCAAAAATTAGTATAAGTAAAAATATTTTTGCAAACCTTGTTTCCAATATATGGTTAATGCTTCTGTTAGTCATCACGACGCCAATATATGTAAGGTTTCTGGGCATTGAAGGCTATGGATTAATAGGTTTTTATCTTTCTTGGGTGGCCATAGTTGGAATCATAGATATTGGGGTAACAGCAGCAGCAGGACGAGAAGTTGCTTGGCTATCAGCGCGGCCAGATGGGCGACGCAACATTCCTACTTTGTTGCGAAGCCTTGAAGTGGTTTACTGGGGGGCCATTTTACTCATTGGTCTGGGAATTCTGATTGGGACCTTTTTTTTCGGAAAGGAGTGGTTTCAAACAAAAGATATTTCAAGAGAGGTCGTCTGGGGCGCCCTAATGTTGATGGCAATTGCGCTGGTTGCTCAAGTTCCTTCTGGGTTATATATTAGCGGTCTGATGGGCTTACAGCGCCAGGTTGAGTGTTCGGGACTTATCGCTTTTTTTGGAACCTTGCGTGCGCTGGGAGCAGTTTTTGTTATATGGTTAATAAGTCCAGATATCAGAGCATTTTTTTTGTGGCAAATAGTGGTGAGCGTTCTTCAGACTGGAGTGATGCGATGGTCGCTTTGGAGAAAAGTTCGCATGGAAGGTTACCCTGCAAGGTTTTCTAAAGAGGTGCTTGGATCCATTAAGATGTTTGCTGGTGGGATGGTTCTGATCACGGCTTCAAGTATTATACTAACGCAGGCGGACAAATTGATTTTGAGCCGAATGGTTTCGTTGGAAGTTATAGGTTTTTACATGTTAGCTTGGACTGTAACATCGGGATTGTCGCGTATAGCCACGCCATTGATCCAAGCGTTTGCCCCTTACTTCACGATGTTGGTCTCAAGTGGAGATCGTGACACCTTGGAAAAACAGGTCCGCATTTCTTCTCAATTAATGAGTGCATTAATCTTACCTCCCTCTGCTTTGATTGTAGTTCTTTCTAAGCCAATTCTATTCTCTTGGACGGGAAGCGAAGATATTGCAGCGGGGGCAACATCAATTATGGCTGTATTGGTGGTTGGGACTGCTTTTTCTGCCTGCTCCTATCCCGCTTTAAGTATTCTCTACAGCGAAAAGCGATTAAAGCCCGTGATCACTGTTAATCTGGTTTCTTTGCTTGTGTTACTGCCACTACTAATGATGACGGTTGTTCACTTTGGTGTAATAGGAGCAGCCTTTGTTTGGGCATTTTACGGCTTGATTTTATATGTGACTTATCAAGTATACGGACTGCGGAACATTCCCAAAGCCAGGTTTTTTTCCTCCACAATGCGCAATTTTATTGCCCCAGGTACGGTATCATTTGTTGTTGCTTTTATAGCTGGATATCTGTTGAAGGGAGTTGAGGAACGAATGGCCTGCGGTATACTGTTAGGCTCCGCATTAATCGTTGGCTGGCTAGCCGCTTTTTTATCTTGCCAAAACTTACGTAACATCGCTATTGAAAAATTGAAATTGAAATTGAAACGGAAATGGAAAACAAATACCTCTCTTTAGTTTGTAACACTTTATTGTTTTTCTGGTGCGCAAAAGTGGGGAAGAGTTAAACTTTGTGTTGGCTCTTAGGAGTGCTCAATAACTATGATAGCTTTAATATTATATGCAAAAATTAGAGTTTATAGCGGTAGAGGCATTGTCGTGGTGAGAACTTGAGCATATTAATTTAAAATTAAACACCTACGGCAACAGGAAGGTTTCATTAAATGAATGATATAGCAGAATTTAATTCGCAGAGAAAAAGTAATAGTGAGCGGCTTGGCGAAGATAAATCTATATTAAAACTAAGCAGGAAACTGCTTCACGAATTAGACAAATATAAATATTCATATCTGTGGTCTTCAGGTGGTTTGCCGATCATCCAGACCCCAGCAGATATTATAGCCCAACAAGAAGTAATATGGGAGACAAAACCCACGATTATTATCGAGACGGGTGTCGCAAGAGGAGGTTCTTTAATAAATTCGGCTATGAGTTTGGAACTGAATGGGGGGCGTGGGTTTGTCTTGGGGATTGATATAGATATCAGATCACATAACAGGAAAAAAATAGAAGAACATAAATTTTCAGATAGAATAAAATTGTTTCAGGGTTCGTCGGTTGACAAAGGAATTTTTGATAAAGTTACTTCTCTGATAGAGCCAACCGACCGAGTGATGCTGGTACTAGATTCAAATCATACATATGAACATGTACTAGCAGAATTGACTTTATGGGCTGAGATCGTTACCGAGGGTTGTTATCTAGTGGTAGCAGACACAATGTTGCACTTTGCGACGCAAGAGGTTTCTGGATCCACCACTTGGCGCAGTGGGGATGATCCTCTTACTGCGCTCAATCAATATATTAAAAGTACTAATAAGTTCATTCCTGATGATGAGATAAACGGGAAGTTGGTACTTTCAAGTTCATTTAAGGGTTACATGAGGGCACAACTATGAAACGTGAAATGAAGTTATCTGGTATTAAGCATCAGCATCACAACAACAGTAAATTAGATGCTTATAAAGAGGAATTTGACAGAAAAGGTTGTGTAATAGTCAAAAACGTTTTTGACCAAGAGCAAATTGCCAGCTTGCAGCGAGCATACGATGCAGCGATAGTTGAAAATTTAAATTTCTACAAAAATAAAAACGTTGAGATGAGTAAAAAGGAAATGGGTATAATTCGCCAAATTTACAGATATGACGAATTATTTATTGAAAGTGTTGTCAAAAAAGAAATTACTGATTTGGTTGATCGGTTCATCGATGACGATTGGATAATAACCCAACAAAATGGCTCTCATGTAGATGAGAATAAAAATCCGAATGGAGACTCTGTAGGCGTACAGGTTTGGCATAGAGATTTTGTGTTTAGACACATCACGACTTCTAAGCCACTAATGATAAACATACTTATCCCACTGGATAAATTTACTAAGGAAAATGGTGCGACAAATATTCTACCTTACTCCCATTTGTTTCCTGAATTTCCATCTAAAGAGTTTGTAACTGATAACCTAGACTATGCTGAGGCTGATCTTGGAGATATAGTTGTCCTAAATGGGCTAACCTATCACTCAGCAGGCCAAAATTTAGGCGGTATGAATAGAAGGTCTTTCAATACGGTTTTTGCTGTTCCTGCTATTCGCCACCAGGTAGAACCGTTTCCAGAACATCCCAAAGATGATTTTATTAAAAAGTATGAAAAATTCTTGACTGCGGGGTATTCTAATAACCCCTCTCTCTTAGAATTCATTCAGGAACGAAATGCATAAAATTTCTAAACGCTTTCATGACCACTATTCAGACAAATATTCCAAATATGGACCAACGTCTGAAGGCGTCGACTGGGGAAGTAACTCTGACTTAGCCAGTATACGGCAAGCTAAAATGCTTGGGGTGATTAAAGAAAGTAAGGACGACGTAACTCTGCTGGATGTTGGTTGCGGTTACGGACATTTGGCTGAGATAATCTCCCAAAGTCATAAGCAGATAAAGTACTCTGGTGTTGATGTCGTCGCTGACATGATAGTTTATGCCAAAAAAACTTCCCCACAATTTGACTTTTATCAAGGAGATTTTTTGACTGAAGAATTTGGTGTTTTTGATTATTTAGTTTGCAACGGCATATTAACGCAGAAGCTGACGGCGACAACATTAGAAATGAATTCATTTGCTCAAGATCTAATAAAAAAAATGTACCGAGTTTCTAGGAAGGGCATAGCATTTAATGTAATGAACACCCACGTGAATTTTCAGACTGATAACCTGTATTATAGAAGTCCGGTTGAGTTGCTGGGCTGGTGTACTTCTGAATTAACACCACATGTTGTAATTGATTCAGCATATCAACTTTGGTTTGAATATACTGTCTATTTATACAAACCTGATTTTATTCATGGGAAACAGGATGAAAAATAAAAAAATAATTATTTTTGGCAATGGCACACTCGCTCAATTAGCTGATTACTATTTTACAAATGATAGTGATTATGAGGTTATTGGCTTTACAGTGGACGATTTAACTTCCAGTAAGGATGTAACTTATTTAAATAGGCCCCTATACAAATGGCCTGAGGTCGTCGCTAAATTCGAACCGGCTCAAATTGATATATTTATTGCTATTGGATATAAAAAAACAAACACTATCCGGAGAACCCGATTTGATCAGGTAAAGGCGTCTGGATTTAGTCTCGCAAGCTACATCAGCTCTAAAGCAATAAATTTTGCTACTAAAATTGGAGATAACTGCTTTATCTTAGAAAGTAATGTTTTGCAGCCTTTTAGTGAAATAGAAGATTGCGTAACGATGTGGTCTGGGAACCACCTAGGGCACCATTCAGTTTTGAAACAAAACTGCTTTATAACCTCACATGTTGTGATTTCCGGTAAATGTACTGTAGGCCAAAATTCATTTATTGGGGTTAACGCGTTAATACATGATAATGTTGAGATCGGCGACAGTTGCGTTGTCGGCGCTGGGGCTATAGTCGCGCAGTCTTGCGAAAACAGGAGTGTATTTTCTCCACTTAAAACGGAAGCCAGGATAATTAAACGTGACATCATCTGACATCAGTTTACCCACATGGGAAAAAAAAGGCAGAATTTTTAGTAGAGAGGGTGGTCCATTTTTTAAAACCCACGCAATGCGAGTTATACCTTACATACGAGAAAATGGTGAGTTGCGTTTGTTTTTTTCCTCTCGTTGCGCTGATGATATGATGCACCCAACATTTATCGATGTAGATCCCGAAAACCCAATGGACGTAATCTATGTTTCAGAAAAACCTCTGATGGCACTGGGGCTACATGGTACATTTGATGATTCTGGAATTACGATGGGATCTATCGTAAAAGTTGCAGGGAAAACGTATTGTTACTACACAGGTTGGAAGAGGCGCCGGTATAATGTCCCTTTTGAATTATCAATTGGCCTAGCAGAGGTCAAAGATGATGGTGATAGGTTCGAAAAATTATACAATGGTCCAATATTGTCACAAGACTACAACCACCCCTACCTGGTTGCCGGTCCTTATGTATTGAATGAGGATGATTGCCTCAAAATGTGGTACTGTTCGGGCACTTCCTGGGTTGCTTATGGAGATGCAGTTGAGCCAATCTACACTGTATTTAGCGCGAAATCAGAAGATGGAATTAATTGGAAGCAAGATAGCCCGAAGCCATGTATAAAATACAACAACGATCGTGAAGTGATTTCTGCGCCTTGGGTGTGCTGCACACCTTCAGGATATGTAATGTATTATCCTTTCAGGCAAAGCGAAACGGCAGTTTTGAAAAGGTATTCTATTGGAGTTGCTGTATCTAGTGATGGTATGAATTGGGTTAGAAAAGACGAAAAAGCGGGAATTGAAAAATCGAAAGAAGGTTGGGATTCAGAGATGGTATGTTATCCTGCAATTTTCAAACATGGTGAAAAGGAATATTTATTCTATTCTGGAAACAGAGTGGGTTTAGGCGGGATAGGCTACGCGGTTTCTGTTTGATGAATATTGTAAGGCACCCAGCCAGGTTCTCCACATAGTTGCTTGGATCCGTTAAAATGTTTACGGGAGGGATGATGTTGGTCACGGGCTCAAGTGGCATATTAATGCATGCAGACAAAATGATTTTGAGCCGTATTGCTTGTTAGCTGGTTCGTGATCATGCAATCTTGCCAAAACCTACGTAATGCACTTATTGAAATATGGAGACGGAAAACTAATAGCTCTCATTGGTTTGATTCCGTGCACTGTTTCCACTTGCGCAAACAGTCTAGCATAATAATGTGGCACAAATGAAAAATAAAAACTATCCTTTAGTCAGTGTTGGTTTGTTCGTTTTCAATGGAGAAGACGGTCTGGCTAAAGCATTAGATTCTCTTATTGAACAGGATTACCCTAACTTAGAAATCGTTATTTCAGATAATGCGTCGACTGATGCTACTCCTGATATCTGTAGAAGATATATGCAGAAAGACCCAAGAATTAAATATAGTAGGTCAAAGAAAAACTTAGGTCCATTATGGAATGGTCTTCAGGTTTTTAAACGATCCTCTGGAAAATACTTTATGTGGGCTGCTCATGACGATCAACGGGAAAAGTCTTTCATTAGTTCGTGTGTTTTAAAAATGGAACAATGCCCCGACGCAGTACTTTGCCACTCTCACACTGCAAGTTACATTGAAGGGCGGACGGAAAGGCTATGTGTTGGCAACTTGAACAGTTTTGAGGGCGTAACTGGGTTAGTAGAGCGTTATAGAGAAACTCTGAAGCATTTTCCGACTACCGCTGTTTACGGCCTTTATCGGTCATCGGCAATGCGCAAGACGCGGCTCAATGAGAAACTACTGGCAACTGATATAGCATTCATTCAAGAGTTGTCTATCCATGGAAATTTCGTTCAAGTACCCCAGATCCTATTTAATTACACTGGTCGAAAGAAATGGAATACCGTTCACCAGGATTATAAATTCATGTTCGGGGATGAAAAAAAGCCTTGGTGGTATCTACCGTTCATCGTTTTGTTTTGTAATCACTGGAGCAGAGTTGCAACAGCTTCATTACCTTATGGTGTTAAAATACTTTTGTGGGCTGAGTTGATTAAACATCAAAGCCGGTATATCTCCTTGAAGGTTTTGATCAAGGTGACTGGATGGGTTTGTCCTGCCATATGGCGGGTAAAGTTGGGATCGGCAATTTACCGCAAATGGATAATGAGCCCTAATATTGAGCATATATGTGATGACTTATTTTTAGAGAGAGTGATAAAACCACAACTAGGATGGTGGAAGTAGCTGGTTGTTACCCGGTATAAGGTAAGAGTACGGCTTTCCGACGCTTCCACCGAAAAACTTTACGTTGAGGCCTTAAAGGCGGCCGTTTACCAAAATGAAACTACCAATGGTCTCAAAGCGGGCGGGTTATAAATAACCACGTTGGTTTAAAAAGCGAAGAGCTCTCTCACAACACTCGACAAGCGCGTGCCACGCAGGGCATAATTACTTAAAAAAAATAAATAGCAGCGTAAACTATTTAGTGTATCTAAAAAAGTTGTACAAATTTCGTGAAATGAAGGACCATTTTACTGGTCAATGATAAGCTTTGTCTTTAGTAAGTTAAATTAGGCTCAATAGGTTACCTAATATGATATCAAGAGTTGTTGCGTCTGATCGTAAAATTCGTATAGCCATCGTAGGCTGTGGACGGATTTCTAAAAGGCACTTTGATGCAATTGACGCACATGCTGACGACTTAGAGTTAGTTTCAGTTTGTGATGCTGATCCCAGTGTGCTGGCCGCACACGACGAAAAATACAATGTGCCCATGTATCTGCAACTTAACGAAATGATAGAAAATGAGGAGTTAGATTTGGTAGTATTGTGTACACCAAGTGGTTTACACGCTAGACAAGCAGAGCTTGCTGCTAAACATGGTATTAATGTTATAACTGAAAAACCGATGGCTACAAACTGGCAGGACGGTTTACGTATGGTTAAAGCTTGTGATGATGCGCGAGTTCGATTGTTTGTAGTCAAACAAAATCGTCGCAATAATACGCTTCGGCGCTTAAAACAAACAATTGAAAAAGGTCGTTTTGGTCGAATTTACATGGTCAATATTAATGTATTTTGGACACGGCCACAGGAGTATTATGATAGTGCCAAATGGCGCGGCACATGGGAGTTTGATGGTGGTGCATTTATGAATCAGGCCAGTCATTATGTTGATCTTCTTGACTGGTTGATTGGTCCAATTGAGAGCTTGCAAGCGTATACCGCGACCTTGGCTAGGAATATAGAGGTTGAAGATACTGGGGTGGTTAGTGTCAAGTGGCGTTCAGGCGCTTTAGGTTCGCTAAATGTTACAATGCTCACCTACCCAAAAAACTTTGAGGGTTCTATCACTATACTGGGTGAAAAAGGCACCGTGCGAATTGGTGGAGTAGCTGTCAATGAAATTGAGCATTGGGAATTTTTAGAAGAGGCACCAGAAGACAAAGATATAAAAAATGTGAATTATAAAACCAGCTCTGTCTATGGTTTTGGTCATCCTCTTTACTATGAAAATGTGATAGAAGTAATGAGAGGAAGAACAGATCCTGAAACCGATGGCCGTGAAGGACTGCGCTCACTTGAGGTGTTGATTGGCACTTATCTTTCTGCCAGAGACGGAAAACGTATTTCGTTGCCATTAGATCATTGAAATGACCTACACTGTTCATCCAACAGCTATAATTGATAATGGCGCACAAATTGGTGAAGATACTTTTGTATGGCATTGGGTGCATATTTGTGGTGGTGCAGTCATTGGAAAGAATGTTTCTCTTGGGCAAAACGTATTTGTAGGCAACAATGTCAAGATTGGAGATAAATGCAAGATCCAGAATAATGTATCAGTGTATGATAATGTTTCTCTTGAAGATGGGGTTTTTTGTGGACCGAGCATGGTTTTTACAAATGTACATAATCCGCGTTCACTAATTGAACGAAAAAATGAATATCGAGATACTTTAGTCAAAAAAGGTGCAACCTTAGGCGCTAATTGCACAGTTTTGTGTGGCTTAACTATTGGCGAATTTGCTTTCATTGGAGCGGGTGCTGTTGTTATTAAGAATGTGCCTGCATATGCTTTGATGGTTGGTGTTCCTGCTAAACAAGTTGGCTGGATTAGTGAGTTTGGTGAACAACTTGATTTACCCTTGAGTGGAACAGCAAAGACTACGTGCACGAATACAGGCGATGTTTATTGTTTAAATTTAAATTCAGTCTCCAAGAAAAGTACTTCCAACATATCTAAAAGCAAAACTTAAAGATGGATCAAACTAAATCAGCATTTTAGACTTCACTATAAAGTCACGAATAGATAATTGCTTAAGAGGCTTAGTCAACGATTTGAAACAGAGCCACAAGGCTTGTCAAGTTTATTGGCTTTTGTTGAGGAAATAGCTAAGGATTTTACTTAAGAAGACTAAGGAAATTAAATGAATACTCTGTTAGGTAAAAAAATTCTAGTAACTGGTGGCTCTGGCTTTATTGGAAGCTTCGTGGTGTCTGAATTATTGAAAGAAGATGTCGCGGAAGTGGTAATTTTTGATAATTTTTCACGTGGTAACATCGAATATATCGAGTCGCAAATTACAGATTCGAGGTGCTCTTTAGTGCAAGGTGACTTGCGCGAAATTGATGTTTTAAATGCAGCTATGAGTGAATGTGATTATGTAATTCATTTAGCGGCTATGTGGCTTCTTCATTGCAAAGATTTTCCCAGGACAGCGTTTGATGTGAATATTCAAGGGACATTTAATGTTTTAGAAGCTTGTATTAAAAACAATGTTCAACGGTTAGTTTATTCCTCATCAGCGTCAGTTTACGGTGATGCCGTTAAGGTGCCCATGACTGAGGAACACCCTTTCAACAATCGAAACTTTTATGGAGCCTCTAAAATTGCCTGTGAAGCAATGTGTCGCGCATTTTATGATCGATATGGCTTAAATTATGTTGGATTACGTTATATGAATGTATATGGTCCACATCAGGATCAAACTGCTGCATATACGGGCGTGGTTCCTATTATGTTGAATAAAATCGATAAAAATGAACCCCCTACTATAAATGGTGATGGAACTCAGGCTTATGATTTTATCTATGTTGAGGATGTGGCGCGTGCGAATGTACTCGCATTGAAATCTACATCAAGTGATGAATTTTATAATGTCGGCTCGGGTGTTCAAACCACGATATCAGATTTGTGCGAATTAATACTCAAACTCAAAAACTCCGACTTGAAGGTTACATACCGCCCCTACAGTAAAGATGATGCACGACGGTTGGTTCAAAATCGCATTGGTTGTCCTAAAAAGGCGTCTAGAGACCTCGATTTTAATTATGCCTATTCATTAGAAGATGGTCTTAAACGCCTAATTGAGTGGCGCCATAACAGTAAAGATTGATATGTGAAATGAAAATTAATGTTCCTATCGCTAAAATCAGCCTGCACGATTCTGAAATTCAAAGTGTTCTTGAACCGCTTAATAGTGGTTGGTTAGTGCAAGGCCCAAAAGTTGCCGAATTTGAAAAAAAATGGTCAAACTTTACTGACGCGAAATATTCTGTCGCAGTAACTTCGTGTACGACAGCCTTACATTTATCTCTTGCTGCATTAGGTTTTCGATCAGGCGATGAAGCGATTGTACCAGCTTTCACCTGGATCTCTACTGCGAATGTTATAGAGCATTTTGCAGGTAAAGTTATTTTTTGTGATATAGACCCGTCTACCTTCAATATTGATGTAAATCAAATAGAGAGTAAAATAACATCAAGAACAAGAGCTATTATTCCAGTGCATTTGTTTGGTCTATCGGCAGATATGAATCCTATAAATAAAATTGCGAAACAATATAACTTATGGGTGATTGAGGATGCAGCATGTGGCTTCGGCGCTCAATATTATGGCGATCATGTTGGTACGTTAGGAAATACTGGTTGCTTTAGCTTTCATCCTCGAAAAGCTATCACGACTGGTGAAGGTGGGATGATAACAACGTCAGATCCAGAGTTGGCTGAAAGAATTAAATGCCTAAGAGATCATGGTGCAGCAATGTCTGACTTACAGCGTCATTTGGGGGCTAAACCGTATTTACTCGCCGACCATCCGGAAGCGGGTTATAATCAACGCATGACTGACATTCAGGGTGCTTTGGGTTCAGCGCAAATGTCTAGAGCTCAAGAAATTATTGAAGAACGCCAAAAATTAGCACGAATTTATGATCACGCCTTTGCGGATGTGGACTGGCTGAGAACACCCATATGTCCGGTTGGATTAAGCCATGGCTATCAGAGTTATGCATGCATGTATCAACCTGACACGGAAAACTCAGACGAACTTCGTGCAGTAAATGAAGCCAGAAATAAAGGTATGGAGAAACTCCAAAGCAATGGGATTTCCACTCGCCCTGCTACACATGCAGTGCACATGCTTTCCTACTATCAAAAGAAGTATGACTTATCACCCGAGGATTTTCCATATGCTTTTGCGGCTAATGACTGCAGTATAAGTTTGCCTCTATTCAATGGTATGACAGAAATTGAGCAAGAGTACGTTATCGATAAAGTTCTTGGCAGTTTTGGTAAATAAATTTGGTTTTAATATGACGAGTAGTGCCGGGTATGTGATTTTCCCGCGCTTCGTAACTCAATACATTTGTATTTTTAATTTGTAATAATTCTGGAAAAAATAATGGATATACGTTCAAAGTTAAAAGGCTTGTTTTTGGAAGAATTTTTTGAGGACCGAGGTGTGTTTATTATTTCCGATGCTTCAACGCATGAGAAACAGTCACAAACTAATGATATTTTTAGTGATAAATGGACAAAATACAGCAAAGAAGATTGGGAAAACCAGGAGCGACTTTTCGAATTTCAGAGGCAATGGTATCTCAAATTATATGACTTTTCGAGTGAAATTGAACTCAAAAATTATTTGGAACAGCAAAGTGTTGTGATCGACGCTGGTTGTGGCCTTGGGTATAAATCGAAATGGTTTGCGGATCTTAGCCCAAAAACTTTGGTTATTGGTATGGACTATTCTGATGCAGCATTTGTTGCTGCTGAAAAATATAGGCACACCTCTAACCTTACCTTTGTTTACGGTGATATAGCTGATACAAAAATAAAAGACGACGCTATTTCTTTTATCAGTTGTGATCAAGTAATACATCACACTGAGGATCCTCAAAAAACAATGGTAGAGTTAGCAAGAATACTCCAAAAAGGAAAAGAGTTAGCAGTTTACGTATATGCCAAAAAGGCTCTACCTAGAGAATTATTAGACGAACATTTTCGAGAGTTTACTAAAGATATTTCGAAAAAAGATATGTGGGAAATGAGTGAGCAGCTGACTGAGCTAGGGAAAAGGTTAAGTGAATTAGATGTGTCGATAAATGTTCCAAGCATTCCATTGCTTGGTATTTCGGGGGGTGAGATGGACATTCAACGCTTTATTTATTGGAATTTTCTGAAATGTTTTTGGAATGAAGAGCTTGGAATGGAAACTTCTATTTCTACGAATTTTGATTGGTTCGCACCATCTAATGCGCAGCGTTACTCTAATGAAGAATTTATTGAAATGGTTAGAAATGCTGGTTTGATGGAAAGAGATTTTCACTCGGAAGAAGCTTGTCATAGTGGCAGATTTTCAAAGAGACTTTCCTAATATGTGTGGAATAACAGGGCTCATAAATATTAATAATGAACCAGTCTCGCCAGTGGTACTCAAAAAAATGACAGATACCATTTCTCATCGAGGACCTGATGGTGAGGGGCATTGGGTCGAGGATAATGTAGGTATTGGCCACCGTAGGTTGGCTATAATTGATTTATCATCTGCGGGCCACCAGCCCATGATTAACGCAGGCAATCGGTATTTGCTCAGCTATAATGGCGAGGTCTATAATTTCCGAGAGCTGCGCAGTGAGTTGGAGTCTAAGGGGTATTCTTTTCGATCTAAAACGGATAGTGAAGTTGTATTAAATGCATTGGTAGAATGGGGCAATGAAGCGCTAAATAAATTTAATGGCATGTTTGCCTTAGCGTTGTGGGATCGAGTTGAACGTACTTTACTTCTTGCGCGTGATCGTTATGGTATAAAGCCACTTTATATTGGCTACCAAGGTAACACCTTCGCCTTTGGTTCGGAGCAAAAGGCAATATTGGCCATTCCGGGTTTCCAGCGTAATATAGATAAGCAGGCTCTCTTGGAATATTTTACTTTCCAGAATTTATTTACTGACCGTACTTTACTAAATGACATTCAGCTTCTTAAAGCTGGACATTACGCTACTCTTGACCTCAAACGCTCAAATCCAGAACTCCATTGTACTCAATATTGGGATTACAATTTTTGTGAACCAAAAAAGCGTGTAAGTTATGAAGAATATCGTGAAGAACTTGATCGTCTCTTTACGCAAGCAGTCAATCGGCAATTGGTGACGGATGTTGAACTTGGAAGCTACTTAAGTGGTGGTATAGATTCAGGCGCAATATCTGCTATTGCCTCAAAATCATTTCCTTATCTTAAAACTTTTACATGTGGATTTGATCTGAGTTCTGCATCTGGTATGGAATTGGCTTTTGACGAACGTGTCAAGGCCGAAGCTATGTCATATCACTTCAAGACCGAACACTATGAAATGGTTCTAAAAGCGGGCGATATGGAGCGAGTTTTACCTAAACTGGCTTGGCATATGGAAGAACCCCGGGTGGGTCAGAGCTATCCCAATTACTACGTCGCTAAACTCGCTAGCAAATTTGTCAAAGTCGTTTTGAGTGGCACCGGTGGTGATGAGATTTTTGCTGGATACCCTTGGCGTTATTATAAAATAGCCGTCAGTGACAATTTTGAAGGCTATATAGATAGTTACTATCAGTATTGGCAGCGCCTGATAAGTAATCGCGATCTTAAAAAGGTTTTTACACCGATCTGGAATGATGTGTCACATATCTCAACACGGGATATTTTTAGGGACGTTTTTCTTAAAGATATAGATGAAATTCAAACACCAGAGGACTACATTAATCACTCTTTATATTTCGAAGCCAAAACTTTCATGCACGGTTTGCTAGTGGTTGAAGACAAGCTAAGTATGGCCCACAGCCTTGAAAGTCGTGTGCCATTTCTAGACAACGATTTAGTTGACTTTGCTATGTCTTGTCCGGTTAGCCTAAAATTAAATAATTTAGCTGATGTGGTGCGTATTAATGAAAACCAACTAGGCTCCAAACAAACCAAAAAGAGCCGCGATGGAAAACAGATTCTTCGAGACGCGATGAAACATTATCTTCCCGAAAATATATCGCAGGCGGAAAAACAGGGTTTTTCTGCTCCGGATGCTAGTTGGTTTAAAGGAGAAAGCATTGAATTTGTTAAACGAACATTAATGAATAATGATGCTAATATCTACGAATTTATGGATAAAGCCGCAGTAGAGGTTTTGTTAAATGAGCACTTAAATGGCAAACAGAACAAAAGATTACTTATCTGGTCGCTATTAAACTTTGAGCAATACCTTGAGGAAACTATTAATGTTTATTAGCTCAACTATTCATGTGATTACACACTATAACTATTCATGTGATTACACACTATAAAGTACCAAGTAGTCGTGTTTTTATATCTTTTGGAACTTAAATAGGGAAGCTTTGCTAGATGACCTCGTTTACATTGCTCAAAATGGGAAAATTGGCATAATTAGCTTTGTTGTTGCCCAAGCTTCAATTTTCAGTTGCGTAGTGATTGGGTGTCATTGTTGGAGTAACCCTTATGCATTAATCAGTGATAGTATCGCTATGGTTGATAATCCCATTGTAGGTGTAGCAGGCAATTATACTGGAGTATTTGGTGGAAAACAGACATGAAAAGCATTAGTTACCTTATTAGGGATTTTTACTGGGATGGAAAATCTTCATGGGAAAAATATGCAATTGAAGTCGATAAGGCCTTCATCAACTCTTACTATGGGTAAAGCTAGGTGGGATGCATGATATTAACAGCCTAATTTAATTTCAATTTTTAACAAAAAAAAATAAATATTTATGATGGATAATTGATTTGAGCATAAGTCAGCAGAGAAACATGATGGTTTTTGATACAGCTTACACCTACGACGTAATGCATAAACTTAATATGTCATTATTTGTAACGGTTCGGGATGTTGAAGGTTATTTTGATAACGTCTGGACTGTTCATGCCGTAGCCAGTCTTTATTGCCCAGCATCTTCTGGATTAAGATATGGGCGGCCAATAGTTAGAAAAGTTAACCAACGGCATACCCATATAGAGGGAAAAATTGGACGATTTGAAAATCTGGCATGGTTCCCGATGCTTAATTTTCTTTTTGCTCAAGCAGACTTGATTTGGTTTTTAATGAAGTTGATAAAACAAAACCGTATATCAATAATTCGGGCAGAAGATCCTTATTTTAATGGAATTTTGGGAATGATAGTTTCTCGTTTGAACAGGTTACCCATAGTAATAGGGGTCTGGAGTAATCCTGAAAAAATTCGAAAAGATACGAAAAAAACCTTAAGTCCCCGTTTGAAATGGATATGGTTGGAGAGATTAGTGGAGCGATTTATGTTGCGACGGGCCCATAGGGCCTTAGCTGGCAATCTAAATAACAGAGATTTTATTCTGAGTCACGGAGTGCAGAAAGATCGCACGGAGGTCATTCGAATAGGGACAGCTATTAATACCACCCATTTTAGTTTGCCAAGTAAGCGTAAATGTGGTCTTGCGGACCTTGAATCGGTCGGTGTGACCGACCAACAGGTGCTTTTGTGTATTTCTCGGTTAGAAGATTTGAAGCTGGCTGATCATATGATCAGAGCGGTAGCTTGTCTTAAAGGTAGGGGTTTAAACGTTAAGGCACTTTATGCTGGAGACGGATCGTTAAGAGAAATGTATTCAAAACTGGCCGAAGAATTAGGCGTAGCAGATCAAGTCGTCTTTTGTGGCGATCGGGATCAGGACTGGCTTCACCGTGTAATTCCATGCGTTTCAGTTGTCGTTTCTCCATGCACTGGCAGAGCATTAACCGAAGCGGCACTTGGTGGAGCGCCAATAGTAGCTTATGATACAGAATGGCAAAGCGAAATTATTGAACAAGGAATAACGGGGGAATTGGTTCCATTTTTAGATTACTCGCGCATGGCAGATTCTATAGAGAAAATTTTAAAAGATAATGAGTACGCAAATAAGATTGGATTTAATGTAAGAGAACGGGCTTTGGATATGATGGATCCAAAAAAAATTAATGCAGTATTAATTAATCTCTATAACGAGTTGTTGGTGCCTTTAGATAGTTAATTATCGAAACTAATAAGAATAAAGCCAAATAGCCAAAATAGAATTTTCTACTATTTAAGCGTCTGTGCTTTATCCACCAGTTATATTTAGGTGGTGATTTTCGGTGTTTCGGACGAAAAACGTGGGTTCATTTTCAAATTCAAAAGGCCCACAAGAGTTTGCAGATTTGAGTTACGGCCATTTTAATTTTCTAAGAATTTTTGGTGATAAATTTCTGCTCGACCAATCATATGTCTTATTATACTGCAATATCTACAAAAATGTGTTTTCCTATCATAATATAGCCAAAACCTAAACGGTTACAGGCGCAACCACTAATATAGATGTGTCTTGAAACTTAACTCAATTTTAAAATACTTTAGGAATTTTTAATGCTGCCATTTATAGACTTACAGACCCAGTTTAAGCGAATTCAATTTGAACTGGAAGAGCGTGTAATCAAGGCGTTACGCAGTGGGCAATATATTCTTGGTCCAGAAGTAACGGAGTTGGAAAATAGGCTAGCAGAATTTGCTAAGGTAAAACACGCGGTAACCTGCTCATCTGGCACAGACGCACTACTGATTGCCTTGATGGCGAAAGGTGTGGGGCCAGGTGATGCAATATTTACTACTCCATTCACATATTTTGCTACAGCAGAAGTGATCGCATTACTTGGTGCAACACCAATTTTTGTCGATATTGATATTGGCACTTTTAACATAGATCCTTTAGCGCTTAAATCTGCAATTTTAGCATTAAATAATTGTGATGTTTCAAACAACTCTCTGCCAAATCGGTCTTTAAAGAAATTGCGTGGTTTAAACCCAAAGGGTATCATTACAGTTGATTTATTTGGCTTGCCGGCCGACTATGATCGTATAAATGCTATTGCGGACCAGCATGGTCTTTTTGTTTTGGAAGATGCAGCCCAAGGCTTTGGCGGTGAAGTTAACGGCCGTTGCGCAGGTACACTGGCTGAAGTGGGTTGCACCTCATTTTTTCCAGCTAAGCCGCTTGGCTGCTATGGCGATGGTGGAGCATTGTTTACAAATGATGACGATTTGGCTTCCCTTTTTCGTTCCATTCGAGTTCACGGACGAGGTGTTGATAAATATGAAAATGTTCGCCTTGGTGTAACTGGTCGCTTGGACGAGTTACAGGCAGCAGTTCTTATACCAAAACTGAGTATTTTTCCTGATGAACTGAAGTCACGACAACGAGTTGCTGCAACTTATCAGAAGCTAATTTCTTCATCAAACCTTGATGTCATCACTCCGAAAGTACCTGATGGCCTCCTTAGTTCTTGGGCTCAATATTCACTTCTGGCATCAGATCAAGTTGAACGTCAGAAGATCCTAAGCAAACTTAAAAAGGCTGGGGTTCCTACAATGATTTACTACTCAAAACCTCTACATTTACAAAAAGCCTTATCTTATTTGGGATATGAGTCAGGTGATTTTCCATTTAGTGAGCAAGTCAGTGAGAGGATTTTTAGTATTCCTATGCACCCATATTTAGATGAAAATGTAATTTCTGTTATCGTTGAAGCTATGGTACATTAAAAGGATAAATTAGTATGGAAAATTTCTTGCTACTTAAAGTGATTGTGTAATTCGATGCTCATATTGGAATAATAGTAATCAAACAACTGATATATGGAGAGAATATGACTTCCGAAGATCAAATAATAGATATTTTGAAACATTTGCGTCAAACGGTGAAGGATCGATTTGATCGACATATATCAATACAAGATTTATTGTCAGATAGATGGGAAACAGCAAGTTTTTATGGCTTTGGTGAAGGTACATCGTGTTACAACAATGTTCTAATACTTGGTGATGTTAAAGTTGGTGAAAACACATGGATTGGACCAAATGTGATTTTGGATGGGTCTGGTGGTTTAGAAATTGGAGATTACGTAAGTATTTCGGCCGGAGTTCAAATTTACTCTCATCATACCGTTGATTGGAGTACATCACTAGGTTCCGAACCAGTTAATAGGCAGCCCACGAAAATAGGTAATGGTGTATATTTGGGTCCTAATAGCGTTATTCAACTGGGGACCTCTATAGGTGATAAAGCGGTTATTGGCGCAATGAGTTTTGTGAATAAAGATATACCAAATGAAGGTAAATGGTATGGCAATTCATTGTGTTGAAGCGGTTGAAAACCTCTCAATCGCCTTTTACCATCATCACTGATCATATTGAGTGAGGATAAATTTTTAAATTAATTTTAAGTATGTCGATAATCTTATGTTTGTAACATTGCTACTTCAAATACCTTTAAGTATTAGCTTTTGCATTTTAGATTATCCTTTAAAGATTCGATTAATTTTTAGAGACAAAAATTGGTATTTTATGAGGTGGGATGTTGAAATATAATGGATATATAGAGTGGAAAAACTGGGGTGAAGAGGAATTTGGAATCGTTAAGCATGGCAGCCGTTTTTATTTCAACCAAATGTTTCGTAATAGATTTAAAAAAAGGTCAAAAATTGTTGAAATTGGTTTCGGAAATGGCGAACTCTTAAGTTATTTTTCCGAACTTGGACATCACGTCGTTGGCATTGAAATCAATAAAAATCTAGTTGAAAGGGCCAAAAAGTCTGGCTACGAAGCTTACTCAGGTGTCATTTTTGAAATACCTGAAATTCAATCTGAGAAATTTGATATGATTGTAGGAACAGCTGTTGCGGAACACATGAATTATGACGATCTTATTAAATTGTTTTTATGGGCAAGTAAGCATCTTGATTATGGCGGAACACTCCACTTGGTATTTCCTGAGGGTGCTTCACCTTTAGCTTTGGGTTATCAGAATGGAGATTTTACGCATTTATCTTGCTTAACAAAATCTAAAATTAAAGCGCTCTGCCAAATCAGCAATATGACCCTACTTTCATATAAAGACGAGCGGTTAGTATCGAATAAATTATGTTCATTTGGTTTTCTCGGTAAGCTTGGTTTGTATTTTCTCCAATCTTATTCTTATTTGCTGAAATTATTGATTAGAGTATTATTTTTCCCTCTGAGCCCGACATTAAAATTGAGTACGAACAGCATTGCTATTATGGCTCCTGCTAAGTGAAAATTATATTTGAATACAAATTTAAACTTAATTTCTAAAACTCCGTAATTGGCAATTTGAGGTATTTTTTTGAAAATTGGATTAAATGCGACATGCATAAATGACAAGCCAACTGGTGCAAGACAGAGGTTTTTGGGAATATATGGTGAATTGATAAAAAGGCTTCCCGAGGCAGAATTTGTTGTTTATGAGCCATTTGATTGCAGGGTTGGTGATTGGTTCGGTGGGGCGCCTAATGTATCGGTCAGACGCACCCCGCTTCCAAGTGAAGGCCGCGCACGTAAGTTTATTAATGGTTTACGCTATTGGAACTCAGCCCTTTCCCAGGAAGGATTTGATATTCTTGAGGGATTGAATCTTCCGCTTATCACGGCTCCGACAGGGCGAACGCTGCTGACGATTCATGACATACGGGGAACACGCACTGAAGCTGGACTATTAGAACGTATGGCTTATGGGGTTTTTCTAGAACGGTCACTCAAGTCAGCAGACCATGTGATTACAGTTTCGGAGTCTATGAAAAGGGAAATTCTCCAAGTTATTCCTGATCTATCAATTTCCGTGCTTTATAACGGACTGGATATTCGGGGTTTTGGGACTGGTTTTGAGATTGAACAGCAATCTGTTCGACGAAAATTTGATTTGCCAGAAGAGTTCATTCTTGCGGTGGGACATCTTGAAAGGCACAAAAATTATTTACGGCTAGTGGAAGCAATAGCGCGTCTTCGCGAGAGAGGAAGTTCTTGTAACCTGTTGATTATAGGCAACGATCGTGGTGAGCGCAAAGCAATCGAGGAAAGGATTAACACTAAGAAGCTCTCAAGAAATGTCAAGATTTTGAGTAACCTAAGTGACTTCGAAGTTCAATGTATTTATAAACTTTGTACCATGTTTGTTTTTCCATCATCGTATGAGGGTTTTGGAATACCAATTCTCGAAGCTATGGCTGCTAGCCGTCCAATAGTCTTGAGCGATATCCCAGTTTTTCGCGAAATAACGGAGAATCAAGGAGTCTACTTTAACCACAATGATACTGAAGCGATTGCCAGCGTGATGGAAAAGGTTCTTTCATCTAGTGCCGACCGTAAGCGCTTAATTGAGTATGGCAATAGGCGAGTACATGCTTTCAGTTTTAGTAGTTTGGCTAAGCAGTTAGAAGGCATCTACAGATCTTTAATTGCGCACTAATTTAATAGCTAAACTTTTACATTTACTGTGAGAATTTATATGAAGAACATAGATGACAAAACGGTTAAGAGCTTCGGAGAAGAATGGAAACGGTTTGATCAGCGTGGTATGCCAGATGGTGAAGCGAAGGCTCGTTTTGAGGAGTACTTTGCAGTGTTTCCTTGGATTGATTTGCCCATAAAAGCCGAAGGCTTTGATATGGGGTGTGGTACCGGTCGCTGGGCACGCTGGGTTGCTCCAAAGGTAAGCAAGCTGCATTGTATTGATCCATCCGATGCAATTGAAGTGGCTAAAATCAATCTATCAGATCATAGAAACGTGAGCTTTTACAAAGCATCTCTTGACTCAGGATGTTTGCCATCCGGTAGTCAGGATTTTGGGTACTCGTTGGGAGTATTGCATCATGTACCAGATACGGAAGCTGCCATTCGATCATGCGTTGATCTATTAAAACCTGGTGCGCCGCTATTACTCTATTTGTATTATTCGTTTGATAATCGTCCGTGGTGGTTTCACGTCATTTGGCGAATAAGTGATATTGGGCGGCAGATGATTTATAGACTGCCATCACGCCTCAAGCATATGATCACCGACACAATTGCGCTACTTGTCTACGTTCCTTTAACTACATTTAGCCGGCTAATCGAGAGAATAGGTTTTGATGTTTCTAGTTTTCCTTTATCCTACTATCGAAATTATAGCTTTTACTCGATGCGAACAGATGCTCGTGATCGTTTTGGTACTCCCTTGGAACGTCGTTTTTCTAGAAAAAAAATCACTGAAATGATGGAAAGCGCAGGTCTTGTTGGCGTTCGCTTTTCTGAATCAGTACCGCACTGGTGTGTTGTGGGAGTTAAATGCAAATAATGTGTGAAATTGCGACCATTTTCTACCTTAATCAATCATACTTTTTTGGAGTTTAAGGGTCAGTTGAAAAAGCTATGAAAATATCTATCTTTGGTACTTCTTCATTAGGCCTTTTGGCTCGATTAGTGGTTGTTCATGTCTTTGGGACATTGTTCGCTTATTTGGTCTATAAAAGGTTTACTCAGCTTGGAGATGTTTATGACCCAGCATCGTACGCAGCATATGCGGCAGGTAAAGGGGGTGAAAGTTTAAGTTCAACTTTATTCACTTTTTTTGTTTACTCTAAGTTAGGCTCCGTATTTCCAGGTTTTTTGGCGCCAATGGTCCTTGGCATTCTTATAGCTCTTGTCACTTGGCTTGCCTTTCGAGATGTCTACAACCACATCAGTCGCAAGTTATTTTGGACATGCAATTTGTTTCCACATTTTTTAGTTTGGTCAGGCTCGTCTTCCAAGGAACAGCTGGTAATTCTTTCAGGTTTGGTTGTTCTGAATTTTGCAGCAAAACGTTCCTTTGCAGCAAAAAATTTAGATATTAGTTTTATTTTTGTACTGATAGCTATGTTGGTCGTACTTTTAATCAGGCCAAACTATTTTGTTATATATTTTGTAATTTTTACAACCGCATTATTCTCACCATTGTTACACAAAATCGTATCAAGAAGATTGTCTGTTGGGATTTGGGTACTGATGTTTACCCTATTAACTATTGGCGTCACGGTTTATTTAGCGATAACTAGTACATTTTTTAGTGAAGATGTAGTTAATTTTATGTTGAAATATCAAGGTTACTTTTTAAATTTGGAAGGTGGGTCTAATCGATATTGGATACAGTGGAACGACATCTATGATTTGTTGTATAATTCATTCTGGGCGATACCCCAGGGTTTTATAGGTCCCACTTTAATGGAGAGTCTTTCAAAGCCCATACAGTTTCCAGTATTCCTTGAAGGTTTGTTATTTATAACAGTATTGGGGTATTTATTTTTCAAACTATTGCAACTAGCGGTTAAAAATAGAGTTTTACGGGTATATATTTTGCCTTATATCTTTGTATGTTTTATAATTATTTTTATGAGTTATCCCATTCTCATGTTTAATCCCGGCTCAGCATTAAGATATAAGCAATCTATGCATCCAATATTGATTTTTTATCCTCTATTAGTTTTAGGATATTATAGAGCGAACCATTTAATTAAGAGTAAATTAAAAAAGACATCTGATGAGTATTAATTATCCAAGTATAGATAGAAAAATCTAAATGGCCGCCACTAAAAATGCAATGTAATCAGTTATGTGTTTTACTGTTTTCTAGAAGATAATTGTATTTTACAGTTCCCATATGCGTGGAATAGGCGGCTTGTCTCTGGTTTTCGGTGCCAACCTAGATCTACCAGTGATCCTTAATGGCATTAAAAGAACCCAAAATTATTGTGATTCCGATGGCCAAGTTCAGTGTTTGGATGAAAACCCGGGACCGGGTTTTTTGTCACAAACGCTTGGCCAGCAGACTGAAGTGGTTGAAGCACTGGTGTTGGGCGATAACAATCAGGATGGTAAGAAAGAGCTGGCAATTTTCATATATTGGCAAGGATAGGTTTACTATTTAGTCTTTGGTTCACAGGTATTAAAAAAATTTATACTATTCATTAAGGTCGGTTTGGGAACATTATGGTTTACGTTACACAATATGAAAAAACGAAGGATATGAGTATTTTGATGGTTTTTTCATCTAGTGAGCTTGGTGGAGCTGAGCGCAGTTTGACCCGTATGGCATTGGCCTCGTCACCTTGCGTGTATCAGCTGGCCACCTTGGATGGTGAGGGACCGTGGTGTGATTGGGTGCGTAGTCAAGGTCTGCAGCCTTTGGTGTTTGGGGTACGAAATGGACCACTACATGGCACATTAAGATTAGGAGCAATTGTATCTCTGCTCCGTCATGTGCGTCGTGAACAAATAAAAATTATCTACGTATGCGGTTTAAGGGCCTCATTGTGGCTGCGGCTGCTAAATTGGCTGGCACCTGATGTCAAGTTGGTGCATGGCATTCGCTGGAATCCAGGTTCTAATTCGCGTCTAGACCAAATTTTTAGAGTTGTTGAGCGGTGGTTTGGTGGGCTCGTTGATTTGTATATTACCAACTCACAAATTGCTGCAACAACTTTAATTAAACGGTGTGGTATTTCTATGGAAAAGGTTCGAGTTATCCACAATGGCATTGCGGAAATACCAATTAATATTGTTCCCCTAGCCAGGCGGCCTTTGAATGTGCTGACCGTCGCTAATTTAACTCCGCGAAAAGGGTATCTTGAATACCTTTTAGCCATTGAAATTATACTGCAACAAATTCCAGATGTGCATTTCACCTTCGTTGGTAGAGATGACATGAATGGGAAAGTACAGTCAGCTATTAGAGAGAAGGGCTTAAGTGAGCGCGTAAGTTGGGTTGGGTTCCAACAAGATGTTTCTTCTTGGATGATGAGTGCCAGACTATTGGTTGTGCCATCTCTATGGAATGAAGGCTGCCCAACGGCTGTATTAGAGGCGATGTCGCATGGTGTTCCAGTAGTTGGATACGCTTTAGACGGTTTGCCGGAGTTGGTGCGTCATGAGCAAGATGGATTTCTGGTGCCAGTTGCTGATACGGAACTCCTTGCAAAGAATATCATCAATCTGCTGAGAGAAACGGAAGTAGCAAATCGAATGTCAGCTTCGTCATTAGCGCATAGCGTTGCAGAATTTCAATTGAACAGGTGTGTGAGGAAACATTGGGACGCTTTTGAATTATTGGTGAAACGTTGATCAAAAATGAAAAATATTGATTTTAAGACAGTAGTAGGCTTCGGGCGAGAGTGGTCATCATTCGATCAAAATGGATTAAGCGAAGAAGACAAATCAAAGATATTTGATGACTATTTTCATATTTTTCCTTGGGACAAGTTATCACCAAACGCGGTTGGTGCAGACATTGGTTGTGGGAGTGGTCGTTGGGCTCAGGTAGTTGCACCTAGGGTGGGGCATTTGCACTTAATAGATGCCAGCCAGGAGGCGCTCCAAGTTGCTAAAAAAAATGTTTCTTCTTCAGGTAATTGCAGCTTTCATCATGCGTCGGTTGGGGACCTGCCATTTAGTGATAATTCTTTAGACTTTGCCTATTGTTTAGGTGTCTTACATCATGTTCCAGAGACGGTGGAGGGCATTAGTTCAATAGCAAAAAAATTGAAACAAGGTTCCCCATTTTTGGTGTATCTCTACTATGCGTTTGACAACCGGCCAATTTGGTTTCGAATGATGTGGAAAATTTCTGATATCATAAGACGATTTATTTCTTGTTTGCCATATATACCGCGTCTCGTGCTATCAC
Source organism: Paracoccaceae bacterium (assembly GCA_902534325.1). Taxonomy (GTDB): domain Bacteria; phylum Pseudomonadota; class Alphaproteobacteria; order Rhodobacterales; family Rhodobacteraceae; genus Salinivivens. The sequence goes on from CACAPQ010000001.1 coordinate 24,796, forward strand.
AGTTAATTGCTATCCTTATCTATTTTCCCCTTGCTAGGGGTGCACGACTTCTGGATTTATTGAAGGTGATGCCTAGATCATGGCCTCTTGGCTACTATCGTGACAAGTCTTTTTATGTAATGCGAACTGATGCGTTGGATCGTTTTGGAACTCGACTTGAGCAGAGATTTAGCAAGCAAAAAATTGAATTGATGCTAAAAAAATCGGGATTCAAAGATATTTATTTTTCAGATAAACAACCTTACTGGTGTGCTGTAGGCGTCAAGGATAAAGTATGTGCGGAATAGCTGGTTTTATAACTGCCGGAGACGATAAATCGCCTGAAGCGATGGAGCGGTTTTTGACAGCCATGAGCAGTGCGATTACTCACCGTGGCCCCGATGATGAAGGTTCATGGTCGGATGCGGAAGCGGGAGTTTGGCTTGGCCATCGAAGATTATCTATTATTGATCTTTCTAATGCTGGACATCAGCCAATGCGGTCAGCCAGTGGCCGATATATAATTGCTTTTAATGGTGAGATTTATAATCATCTTTTATTGCGTCAAGCACTAAAGGCTGCCGGTAAGGAGCCAACTTGGTCTGGTTATTCTGATACAGAAACGCTACTGCTGGGCTTTGATGTTTGGGGCATCCAAGGTACCATTGAGAGAGCTATCGGCATGTTTGCATTCGCGGTATGGGATAGACAAAAGGTTACTCTAACTCTTGGGCGAGATCGCCTTGGTGAAAAGCCTCTTTATTATGGCTGGCAGGGTCGAGGAGATTCTGCTGTATTTTTGTTTGGATCAGAACTTAAGGCATTGCGAAAACACCCGGCTTTTGAAAGTAACGTAGATCGCGGTGCACTGGGCCTTCAACTGCGGCATAATTGCATTCCAGCGCCCTACTCCATTTACGAAGGTATTTCCAAACTGCTTCCCGGTAGTTTACTTTCAGTATCACGGCAACAACCTGAGCCTAGGGTTTGGACATATTGGTCTGTTGCGGAAGTGGCTAAGTCTGGAATAGCAAACGTATTTTCAGGCAGTGATCAGCAGGCAGTTGATAAATTGGAGTCATTGCTCAAGGATTCTGTAAGTAAACAGATGGTGGCCGATGTGCCACTGGGAGCATTTTTATCTGGTGGCGTCGATTCTTCTACGATTGTGGCTCTGATGCAAGCGCAGTCAACCAACCCGGTTAAAACATTTACTATCGGTTTTAATGAAGAGAGCTATAATGAGGCTGCGCGCGCCAAAATGGTGGCTCAGCATTTAGGTACCGACCATACTGAATTGTATGTAACAGCTGAAGAAGCACGTTCCGTAATTCCATTTTTAGCTAATTTATACGATGAACCATTTTCGGATTCTTCACAGATACCAACGTTTTTAGTATCTCAACTCGCTAAGCAACATGTTTCAGTATCGCTCTCGGGTGACGCGGGAGATGAGCTTTTTTGTGGCTATAATCGCTATCAGATGACAGCAAATCTCTGGAGTAAGGTAGTAACTGTCCCAATGCCTTTACGAAAATTAGTGGCAAGGGGCTTGACCAGCATTTCGCCCCCTACATTGGACAGACTAGCAACTACTTTATCTCGGTTTATGCCTGGATCTGCCCTACCTGCCAATGCAGGGGGCAAACTTCACAAGGGTGCGGAAGTATTATCAAGTCAATCAGCTCACGATTTGTATTTAGGGCTGGTCTCGCATTGGACTGATCTGGATTCAGTAGTTATTAGAGGACAGGAACCACCTACCTTGTTGACTGGTAATTTGCCAAATCTCAGTGGGCTTGATGATGTTCAGCGGATGATGGCTTTTGATATGATGACTTATCTTCCTGATGATATTTTAACTAAAGTGGACCGAGCTGCAATGGGTGTCTCGTTAGAAACGCGGGTTCCATTTCTAGATCATCGGCTTGTAGAGTTTGCTTGGAGTTTGCCACAATCCATGAAATTACGAGATGGAAAAAGTAAGTGGGCTTTGCGTCAGGTATTGTACCGACATTTACCTAAAGCTTTGATTGAACGACCTAAGATGGGATTTGGCGTACCAATTGACAGCTGGTTGCGAGGGCCATTGCGCGATTGGGCTGAAGACTTGCTTAGTGAAGCACGCCTTAAGCATGAGGGTTTTTTGAATTATATTCCTATTCGTAAAAAATGGACTGAACATCTGAGCGGTAGGCGCAACTGGCAATATCAACTTTGGGATGTTCTGATGTTTCAAGCATGGCTGGAGAAAAATAAATGAAAAAAGTTTTATTTGTTATTAATGATGCTGATTTTTTTATTTCACATCGCCTACCAATTGCTAAATTTCTTATTGAGGACGGTTATGAAGTACACTTAGCTACATCTGGCGAGACATTGCCTATATATAATGAAATTGGCCTGAGTTTCCATAAGCTTGAAGTGACACGTAAAGGAATGAGCCCGATACATGAGCTCAAGCTAATTTTCCAATTATATAAAATATTTACTCAACTGAAACCAGACCTTGTTCACTTGGTTACCATTAAGCCGTATTTGTATGGTGGGATTGTAGCCCGACTGACAAAAGTGCCTGCTGTTGTATCAGCTATTTCTGGTCTCGGTTTTGATTTTATGTCTCGTGGAAGCAAAGCAAAGTTTTTGAGAGCATTATTGTACCCATTTTATAAATTTGCTTTCAGGCATAAAAATCAACTTGTAATTTTTCAAAATGAAGATGATGCGGGCTTTCTCGTAAATTGGGGTTTTAATCTAGGAGTTATAAATTCTTCAAAGGTTCGTTTGCTTAGAGGTTCCGGGGTAGATTTAAGCGTTCACCAATACAGGAAAGAACCCCAAGGTAAAGTCATAATTACTTTTGTTGCCAGATTATTAGTAGATAAAGGCATAAGAGAATTTATTGAAGCTTCCCGAATTTTGCATGAAAAGGGAATTGAGGCAAAATTTTGGATTGTGGGTGACATAGATGAAGGAAATCAAAAGTCAATTACAAGAAAAGAGATAGCGTCCTGGAAGCAGTTGCCAAATGTTAGGTTCTTTGGCTTCCAAGAAAATATTGCGGATTTTTACGGTAACTCTAATATAGCATGCCTACCCTCTTATAGAGAAGGACTCCCAAAGTCTTTAGTTGAGGCCGCTGCTTGTGGAAGAGCGGTAGTGACAACAGATGTCCCTGGATGTCGTGACGCCATAGAGGCTAATAAAACAGGTCTCCTTGTACCAATTAATAATTCTGGGGCATTAGCGGATGCGATTGAATATCTAATTGAGAACCCTGATGTTCGAAAAAGAATGGGCGCTGCTGGTCGAGCTTTAGCGGAAAAAGATTTTGCTATCGAAAAAATAGTGGCCGACCACATGAAAATCTACTGGAAGCTTTTGGGTGAAGAACCGATTGCCAGCCGTAAGTTGTTATTTGTAGTAAATGTGGATTGGTTTTTCTTATCACATCGGTTGCCTATAGCTCTGGAAGCAATGCGGCAAGGTTATGAGGTGCATATTGCAACCGCTTTGACCGACCAGCTGGCCGTACTTCAAGATTATGGTTTTGTGGTTCATCCATTGACCTTAAATAGAAGTGGCGTGGGTTTGTGGGCGATCGGTAAGCCATTTTGGCAGATTTTTCGCGTTTGTAAAATTATAAAACCGGATGTAGTTCATTTTGTGACAATCAAGCCTGTCTTGCTCGGGGGAGTTGCGGCTCGTTTGGCACGCGTGCCTGCTATTGTTTCAGCTGTTTCGGGATTGGGTTTTGTGTTTGTGGCTAAAGGAATGACGGCGGTTATTAGGCGCTGGGTTGTAAAACATCTTTACCGAATGGCATTAGGGCATATAAATCTGAGGGTAATTTTTCAAAATTCGAACGATCTCTCTTCTTTATCAAGTCTTGTAGAGTTGCCTGATCGAAAGGTAAGCATGATACGTGGCTCGGGTGCTGACTTGTCTCAGTACTGCGTGACCCCATTGCCGACGGGTGTTCCGGTAGTTTTGCTAGCAGCGCGTTTGTTGGTTGACAAGGGAGTACGTGAGTTTGTCCAATCTGCCCAAATACTTCGTAAGCGAGGGCTATCTTCAAAGGATGTGAGGTTTGTAGTTGTCGGGAAGCCTGACCTTGATAATCCACACAGTCTGCATCTAGATGAGTTAGCTCAATGGACTGATGATGGCGCTGTCGAGCTGTGGGGTCATCGAACAGATATGCCGGAAGTGATGGCATCTGCGCATGTGGTAGTTTTACCCTCTTATTATGGTGAAGGGCTTCCGAAAGTGCTGATTGAAGCTGCAGCTTGTGGCAGAGCGGTGGTTACTACTGATCATCCTGGTTGCAGGGATGCAATTGAAGCTGGTGTTACCGGTCTTCTGGTTCCAGTGCGAGATGCGGAGGCACTTGCCGATGCAATAGAAAAACTTCTAAGTGACCCTGCTCAGTGCGCCAAAATGGGTCAAGCAGGCCGGGTATTGGCAGAGTCTGCATTTGATGAAAAACAGGTAGTAGCAGCTCATTTACAGATTTACCAAGAATTGATTCACAATTGATGGCACCCCTTGTGCTTTGAGCTTTCTATTCTTGCCAGTATTTTTAATTTGAGGTCCTTGTACAAAGGAGACCATTGATATCGAATTTAAGTTGGAAATCATCCATGCGATAGATTATAATTAGAAATGTAAGATATCACGATTTTTAATATAAAAACAGCGGTTTAAATATGGAAGTCTGTAGAAAAATTTTAAAAAAAGAAGATTTGCGGTGAAAGTTTTTGTAACTGGAGCTACCGGTTTCGTGGGTAGGGCTTTAGTTGAAGATTTATTGTCAGAGTCTTATGAAGTTAAGGCACTTGTTCGCCAATCTTCTGATAATTTGCCTTTGGTTGTTGAGCAGGTAGTCGTTGGTGATTTGGCTGATTTTAATCTAGCCCGTCGTGAAGGGTTAATGAGAAAGGCCTTGAAAGATGTTGATGTTATTGTCCATGTAGCCGCTCGAGTGCACATAATGAAGGATGATGTTTTTGAGCCCCTGGTTCAATTTAGAAAAGTAAATCGTGATGCAACTTTGGTTTTGGCCCGTTTGGCTGCTGATGCTGGTATCAAACGTTTTGTTTTCTTGAGTTCAATTAAGGTCAATGGCGAAAATACTCAGCCTGACAAATATTTTACACCTGATGATATAAACATACCCGATGATCCTTATGGTTTATCTAAGTATGAGGCCGAGCAAGGCTTATTAGCTTTGGCAAAAGAAACTGAATTGGAAGTGGTTATTATTCGTCCACCGTTGGTATACGGGCCAGGGGTAAAAGGTAATTTTAATACTATGATAAAATGGATGAGTATGCCGTTGCCGTTGCCGTTTGGCGCTATTCATAATCGACGTTCGTTTGTGGCATTGGATAATCTGGTAAATTTGGTTTGTTTATGTGTTGACCGGGAAAAATCACTCAAAGCGTCAAACCAGGTGTTATTGATTTCTGATGGTAAAGATATTTCCACCACACAGTTACTTGAAAAGGTTAGACAAGTTCTTAATTGTGGACCCCACTCAGTCACTAAAGCTTGGTTAGTGCCAGTACCTGAACGTATCTTGATATTATTTGCGAAGGCATTAGGAAAAGCTGACATGTCGAAGCGTTTGTTTGGTTCCTTGCAGGTTGATAGTTCTAAAACTCATGAATTATTAGGTTGGAAACCAGTTGTTAATATGGATGAGCAACTCGCAAAAATGTCTAAAGACTTTTAAAAAGTGATTTGATCTCAAAGTTGCATAAGCTGAGATATGGCTGTACAACAAGATAACATTTGAAGGTAATAAGAATTTCGTGGATTACTTATCTCTGATAGGCCGAAGTGGCGCTATATTCTCACAAGATATCTCAAGAAAAGAAGATCATCTTAGTAAAATAATAAGCCGTAGTCGATTTTTAATCATGGGTGGCGCTGGTTCCATAGGTCAAGCTGTTGTGCGTGAGGTGTTCAAGCGTGATCCAAAGGTTCTTCACGTAGTAGATCTTTCTGAAAATAACTTAGTTGAGCTTGTACGGGACATTCGCAGTACAGTTGGCTATGGGAGTGGTGATTTTAAAACCTTTGCATTAGATTGTGGGAGTGTTGAATTTATTGCCTGCGTGAAGGCGGAAGGTCCATATGATTATGTATTCAATTTGTCGGCTCTGAAGCATGTTAGGAGTGAAAAAGATCCTTATACATTGATGCGTATGATAATAGTAAACGTTTTTAATACTATTAAGACACTGCATTTGGCAAAGGACATGGGTGCCAAGAACTATTTTTGTGTTTCAACGGATAAGGCTACTAATCCTGCCAATATGATGGGTGCGAGCAAGCGGATTATGGAAATATTCTTAATGCGTGAGAGCTTGACGCAAAATATTTCTATGGCTCGCTTTGCGAATGTAGCTTTTTCTGATGGATCTCTGTTGCACGGTTTTAACCAGCGTTTTGCAAAAAGGCAGCCTCTCTCAGCACCAAATGATATCCGTCGTTACTTTGTAACGCCCCAAGAATCTGGCGAACTTTGCCTGTTATCTGGCTTGTTAGGAGATAATAGGGATATCTTTTTTCCCAAGTTAAGCGAAAAGCTTCACCTTATTACTTTCTCTGAGATTGCGGTTCGCTTTTTGAGAGAGCATGGATACGAGCCACATGAGTGTGCATCTGAAGATGAGGCGAGAAACAGAGCTGAAGAATTGATAGTTAAAAAGAAATGGCCTTGTTACTTTTTTGAAAGTGATACAACTGGTGAAAAGGATTTTGAGGAATTTTTTACTGATAATGAAGACTTAGATTTGGAGCGCTTCGATACGGTTGGCGTTATCCGAAATCAGCCTGACTTTGATGAAACTAAATTGGATGAATTCATGGATGGTATAAATGCCTTGAGGAGAAAGGCAACTTGGAAAAAAGATGAAATTATTAAGTTGTATTTCAGTTTGTTACCAGAGTTTGCCCACAAAGAAACTGGTAAATACTTAGATCAAAAAATGTAAGCATGGAACGTTTTTTTGATATCTTATTTTCAGGCGTGGCTCTCCTAGCCTTTTCCCCTCTTCTCGTTTTTATTATTATTATATTAAAATTTAGTGGTGAAGGGGAGGTTTTCTTTTTTCAAGAACGCATTGGTAAAGATGGTAAATTATTTAAATTGTATAAGTTTGCTACAATGCTAAAAGACAGCCCCAATCTGGGCACTGGCACTGTCACTATGCGAGACGATCCAAGAATATTGCCAGTTGGCAAATTTTTACGAAAGACCAAGGTTAATGAATTGCCTCAACTACTTAATATCTTCCTTGGAGAAATGAGTGTTATTGGGCCGAGGCCTCTTACAGCTCAAACATTTGGTTCGTATTCGGATACTACTAAGGCCGTAATAAGTCGGGTAAGGCCAGGATTATCAGGTGTAGGGTCGATTATATTCCGTCGCGAAGAAGATATAATGCACGGAGCAACCGCGTCTGTTGATTTCTACAATAATGTAATTGCACCCTACAAAGGCGCACTTGAGGAATGGTTTGTTACTAACAAAGGAACTTACATTTATTTCATGGCGATCTTTACTACGGTTTGGGTAGTCTTATTTTCAGAGACGAAGGTTGCATGGATAGTATTTAAAGGACTTCCGGAGCCTCCTGAAGAATTAAAGCTAGCTCTCAACTATACGGATAAGTGAACATGATCTTGGCTGTCTGTTCTGCAATAACTATTTAAGTTTCTCATTAACTTAATATCGCCTAGTAATACTTTTGAGTGAGTTAAATTGAAAAAGTTTTTAATTTGGAATTTGATTTAATAAACTATCAATTTTAAAGTTACATTAATTAGGTATGTATCTTCGGTAATCGTTTTTGTGGGTGTTTGTTCAAAAATGTATAATTGGTGTCCAGTTGAAAAAATTTCGTAAAGCAGTTTTCCCTGTTGCAGGATTTGGTACTCGGTTTCTTCCAGCAACAAAAGCAATGCCTAAAGAACTGTTGCCCATTGTGGATAAGCCTTTAATTCAATACGCTGCTGAAGAAGCGATTGCGGCAGGTATTGACACCTTGATTTTCGTTACGGGTCGTAACAAACGCGCGATTGAAGATCACTTCGATAACAATACAGAGCTGGAAATGGCGCTACGCTCCGCTGGTAAAGATGAGCAAGCCGATATGGTGAAAAATATTCTGCCGGACGGTGTGGAATGCATATTTGTGCGTCAGTCTGAACAATTGGGTCTCGGACACGCGGTGCTCTGCGCTGAGAGGGTTGTAGGAGATGAACCGTTCGCAGTTTTATTAGCTGACGATTTTATCACATATCGTGGTCATGGTGTCACAGCTGATTTAGCTCGCGCCTTCCAGGTATCAGGAAAAACACAGCTGAGCGTTATGGAGGTCATTGGGCCAGATATTTACAAGTATGGTGTAGTTGTTCCTGGAGTTGAACTAAAATCAGTTGCTGGTCTTATTGAAAAACCCGAACTGGGCAAAGCACCTTCCAATTATGCTAGCATTGGTCGGTATATATTGACGCCTGATATTTTTAATATTTTGCGCGACCTAACTGCTGGAACTGGAGGAGAAATTCAGCTTGCGGATGCAATAAATATTCAAGCAAGAAATAATGCTGTTGAAGCAGTAATGCTGGATGGCGATCGTTTTGATTGTGGCAGTGTTAAAGGTTATTTGGAAGCTGTTATGCATATTGGAGCTCACAACAGGGAATAAAACTTTTCTAATCCTATTTTATTTTTTCGATTTATGAAAAAGCAATTCTAAGGCAGTATATTAATCTTCACAAAACATAAGTACCGCGAAATATTTTTAAAAGCTTTGCAAATTTTCATGGTCAAAAAGCCTAAACTGAGCAAAGGAGTGGGTATTTATGCTTGGGGCCTCGCAACGGTCCATAAGATCTGCAGTCTATATGATTAACTCTTATAACTACAATCTACTAATACTGGGTGATGATTTTAAGCAGGTGATTGTGCTGTGCTAAGCTATTAAGAAGTGCCCTCAGCACTGCAACCTGCGCAAACTGCAAATACGTGCGCAGTTTCCAAATCTCTAAAGCTAACTTAATTTATGCCAATCCGGTAAGCGACATTGGGTTCTCAATGCATGCGGTGACGTCGGTAAACTAATCCAAAGAAGATTCCTGTAAGCACGCCAGCGATGTCAGCAATCCAGTCATTCACATCGGCGTCGCGACTGAAATTTGGTTGGAGCAACTCAATTACACCTCCAAAGGAACTTGCTAAAATGAAGACTGCTAGTAAGCTAAACCTCCCAGTACACGCCAGTGGGAAGGCAAGAGCTGCAAAGGCAATAAAATGTGCTATTTTATCTGCCCATTCTGGTCCTGGGGGTGGCTGATCCAGCGGCCAGAGTAGCACAACTGTTAGTATTAACGTAACTATTACAGTAACTGGTATATCGAGATAATTGCGCATTGTTCGGGTGTACCGATGACGTGCTGTAAAGGCAAGCTTTGGACCCAAAAAGTTAAAGACATTGGCGATACAAAGTAGCCATACTTCTAGAAAGGCTTATAGGTTGTATAAATGATCTACAAGAATTAGTTTCTTTATTAGGATTGAAATAATTTAATTGAAGCCAAAGATGAACAATAAAATAAAAAAGTTGTTCGCAACTATTATATTCTCTTTATTACCGTTCTCAGTATGGTCAGAAAAAATTGAAACACAAATGTCTGCTGATACTATTACAGTCCAACCTGACGGTATTTTATATGCTGAAGGGAACGTCATTGTTAGCTATGGTAATAATAAAATTAAAGCTAGAGCTCTTAAATTTAATCAGAAATCTAACCAAATTCAATTTACAGAGCTACAAGATTTTTATGATGGGAAAGCTATAAAGTTTTCAGCTGAAGAGGCTGTAATTAGTAGTGATTTATCCCAAGGCATTATCCGTACAGCCGAGTTATTAATTGATGATGTAATTAAAATTCAAACAGATGAAGTTAAATTAAAGAGTGGTGAAATTTCTAGCGCCAGTGGGATTTCTAGAGTGACTTCGTGCGAAGAATGTGAAGAAAAAGAGCCAAACTGGTATCTGAGCGCTTCATCTGCAAAGAGAGATCTGGAGGATTTAAATATTGTATATAAGAATGTAACAGTTCGCGTAAAAGGTTTGCCTGTTGCTTATATCCCCTATCTTAGAATGCCTGACCCAAGTGTTAGCCGTGCAAGAGGTTTCCTAGTTCCAGAGGCAGTTTTAACGTCTAATTTAGCAAGTGGTTTAAAATTACCTTATTTTGTACCAATGGGTATTAGCAGTGATATGCTAATAACTCCTTATTTTTCGTCCAAAACCAAGACTTTGGAGTATCGTTATAGAAAAAAATTTCGAAAGGGTGAGTTGACTATTAACGGCGCTTTTTCAGATGACGATTTAGTTAATAATGATTTGAGATATTTTTCTCAATTGGTAGGAAATTATCAAATGGGTTATGGGGTCGACCTCAATTTCAATGTGGGTAAAGTTAGCGACTCCTCTTATTTGGGAGATTATGTTTATTCCGAAGAAAGTGAGTTCAATTCAGAAATTTCCCTGCGAAAAACGATTGTAGAAAAGCAGCAATTTTTTGATGGGGATTTGAGCTACCTGAGAGAAACAGAGCAGGATAATTCATTAGATGAGTACTACTCATTATCAGGCTTATATATTAAAGACATTTCTCCAGTGAACGTACCAGGCAAATTAAGCTTATCAGCCAATCTTAATTCTTCCGTTAATGTAAATGATGACAATAGTTTCTCCCGTCCTCCTAGTTCTGCTCAAGTGGGAATTGACTACAATCAGCAAACTTCTATTGGTTCTCTAAAATTCTCTAACGATGTATATGGTCAATATAATTCATTCGTAAATTCTGCCGATGCTGGGACGACGAATGAAGAGTTTTCTTTTCAATATGGAGCATCAACTTTAATTTCTGCGCCTTTCCACGCCAGGGGAAAAGGCAAATTAATTTTTTTAAACCCAAAGCTTTTATTATCCTTCAATGATCAAGAAAACGATATTTTAGGTGATTATTTCATAGGAACGGAAGAATTAAATTGGGGGAATGTTTTTTCTGGCAAAAAAATAAGAAGCTTGACAGAAAGTGAAACTGGATTGTCGGTTTCATTGGGGATAGAGAGGCAAGTTTTCTGGGAGAATGGCCGCCATCTGGAACTTTCATTTGCAGCTTCAAAAATCGATAATTTAACTTACACGCCTAGCCCAACTTTGGGACTGGAAGCCCGAGATTTGAATTATTTAGGGAAATTTTCTTATCACACAAAAAATGCAAATTCCTTTGGTGCTAATGCACTCTTTTCATCAAAAGGCCGTCTTATTGAGGGTGATTTTAGAGGAAATTATACTCATAAAAATATAAATCTTGGCTTAAATTATCAGACCATTGATCAAGCTATTGACACTCGTTTGTCAGAAGACTTAAGAACTATGAATTTCACATCTGAATATAGTTTATCAGACGATTTTCAAGTAAATGCTGGTGGCCGATATGATTTGAATAATAGTAAGATGGCAAAAACATCTTTTGGTCTTAGTTTTGATATGGGGTCATGGGAATATAATTTTACTCGAGATTATTTAAAACAAGATCCCGATAAATTTTCTATGTCCGCAATTTTTGATGACGAGTGTACTCGTTTAACTTTTTCCTTTGAGAACCGTTATCAGGATATTGGTTCGTCTGAACCTGTAAAGTCACTGATGTTTCGGGTACAATTAAAACCTTTTGCAAATGTTGTTTTTGCTCAAGGCGGTGATCAGATTACTTTCTAAATTCTATTTTGTCCTTAAAAAAAATATATCAAGTAAAGACATTTGTTATATTTTTATTATTGTCCATTATGATCATTTATTTTTACCTTAGGTTCATATCCAATGACTCTTAACCATCCTGATAGACTGTTCCCCTCCGATACTTTTACTCGAGGTTTGGCACGAGAACTTTTTGAAAATATAGAAACACTTCCCATAATTTCACCCCACGGTCATTGTGACCCAAGTTGGTTTTCTGAAAATAAAAGGTTTCCAGATCCCGCTCAGCTTTTTGTTGTTCCTGATCATTATGTCTTTCGCATGTTGGTTAGCCAGGGCTTCACATTGAATGAGCTTGGAGTACAGACTCTAGACGGTAGTGTTTTTGAAAATGATCCACAAAAAATATGGAAAAAGTTTAGCGAAAATTATTATCTGTTCAGGGGAACTCCAACAGCAATGTGGCTTGATTATTCTTTCGAAAAAGTTTTTGGAATATCTGAGCCACTTACGCCATTAAATAGTGATTTTTACTTTAACCATATCGAAGAAAAATTATCTCAACCGGAATTTTTACCACAAGCACTTTTTGATAAATTTAATATTGAGACACTTGCCACAACGGATGCTGCCCTTAGCGAGTTATCCGATCATCAAAATATTAAAAGTTGTACTTGGGATGGACGGATTATACCAACTTATAGACCAGATAGTGTAATTGATCCTGATAATATTGAATTTAAAAATAATCTTAGAATTCTTGGTGAACTTACTGATAATGATACCTGTTCATGGGATGGATACTTAAAAGCCCATAAATCAAGAAGACTATTCTTTAAAGAAATGGGTGCTACAGCTTCAGATCATGGGCATCCAACCGCAAGAACCGAAAATTTGTCATATACTCATGCGGAACAACTATTTAACCGTATTTTGGCAGAAGAGTTTAGTGCGGAAGACGCAGATAAGTTCAGAGGCCAAATGTTAACAGAAATGGCTAAGATGAGCTGTGAAGATGGCTTAGTTATGCAAATTCACCCTGGCTCTAGAAGAAACCATTCTAATAAAATTTTTAATCAGTTTGGCCTGGATAAAGGTTTTGATATCCCTGGGTGCACGGATTATGTCTCTGCACTGAAACCACTTTTGGATGAAGTAGGTTTGAGGACCGACCTCACTATAATTCTATTTACCCTTGATGAAACCAGCTATTCTAGAGAATTGGCTCCAATGGCAGGGGTCTATCCAGCTCTAAAGCTTGGCCCACCTTGGTGGTTCTTTGATAGCTATGAAGGCATGAAACGTTTTCGCGAAAGCACAACAGAGACTTGTGGGTTTTATAATACGGTGGGCTTCAATGATGATACGAGAGCTTTCTGTTCGATACCTGCTCGTCATGATGTTGCACGTAGAGTAGATTGTGCTTATTTGGCGGAATTGGTTTCTTCTGGCCGTTTACGAGAGAATGAGGCCCATGAAGTATCTTATGATTTGGCCTATAGGCTGGCAAAAAGTGCATATAAAATATGAGCATGATTTTAAATGAAGCAGAGTTAAAAAAGCTCCCAAGGCCAATTCGTAAAAAACCAAAAATTACGCCAAAAATTATGCACTTTGGCCCAGGTGCATTCTTTCGTTCATTTGTTGCCAGTTTAATAGATGATGTTAATCGACGAGATGTTAAAAAGTGGGGAATAATTGCCGTTTCCTTAAATAGTGAAGATACCTTCAACAAATTAGCTGGCCAAGATTTCGTATTTAACTCTTGGTCACTGTCGAGTACAAAAAAACGGGTTCAACAGGTTTCGTCAATAAGTGATCTTCATGTTGCCAAAAAAGATGTTCAGTTTGTTTTAGATGCATTATCGGATGAGCAAATAGAAATTGTTTCACTCACAATCACAGAAAAGGGATATTACTACAATTCGGATAAAAAAGAACTAGATTTTCGCAACCAAAACATAATTGATGATCTGGAAAATCCAGAAAATCCAAAAACAGCAGTTGGCTTTTTAGTAGCTGGACTTAGGAGTCGCTATCTAAATAGGAAAGCTCCATTTACAATTTTGAGTTGTGACAACCTACCAAACAATGGTGCTGTTATTAAAAAAGTTGTTCTAGATTTCGCCCAAAAACTCGATGCCAATTTCGCTAAATGGATATCAAAAAATGTCTATTTCCCATCTTCTATGGTTGATAGAATAACGCCTGCAACTGCAAGTCAGGATATTATAAACTTTGCCAATGAATTTGGATTTTATGATCCTGCTCTTGTTATTCATGAAGAATTTTTTCAGTGGGTCATTGAAGATAAATTTCCGTCTGAAAGACCTCAATTTGAGTTGGCTGGCATTCAGATGGTAAAAAATGTTGAGCTACATGAAAAAATGAAATTACGTTGCCTAAATGGAACGCATTCCGCGCTTGCTTATTTGGGTTATTTGGCAGGATTCAATACTATAGCAGAGTGTGTATCGGATAAAAAAATAGCCAATTACATTTTATATTTGTGGGAAAAAGAAATTATTCCAACCCTGGAAGCGCCTGAGGGAGAAGATTTAAATGACTATTGTAACGAGTTATTGGGACGTTATCAAAACCCCGCAATAGAGCATAGAACATGGCAGATTGCGATGGATGGAAGCCAGAAATTGCCGCAGAGAATACTTGAAACAGTTGATGATCTTCTTAAACATCGAAGGAGTTTTCAGGGTTTGGCTTTGGCTATTGCTGCATGGATAAAATATGCAACTGGGGTAGATTTAAATGGGGCGACCATAGATGTTCGTGATCCTTTGGCAAATGATTTTGCCATTATCGCCAAAAAATCAAAAACAAGTGAGCATTACGTCGACTCTATTTTGGATCTAAGTAAAGTTTTCCCTGAAAATTTAAGAAAAAGCTCAATTTTCAGAGAAGCGATACAAAATTCTCATAAGTTGTTGGAACAATATGGCAGTCTTGATTCAATCAAAAAACTGATGGTTGCTTTAGAAAAATGATATCGTTGGAAACGACATTATTGTCGTGAATCGATGCGAAAAAATTTCGTTGAAAGTTTTGTTTAAAACAGTTGAAATTTTTTTAGAGTCTACTGATGAATGACCCTTGGGAAAAACTGCTTGAAACAGCTAAAAAAGTCCATTTGGCCAACGGTAAATTACAAGACTTTTGTCCCTTTCCTAAAGATATAAAAAAGCAGGAGTTCCATCCCTTTCATATTCCCGCAAGTGATTTAATCCAAAATGAAACTGACTTGCTAACAGAAGACTATGCTGAACTGCGAGACGCATTTATTTCGGCAAGTCCTCATGCACACTGGCGTCAAACTTATAAAGGTACCATTATTGGTCAAAAATTTCTAAATGAATTTGGCTGTTATGGTTTGATTGGACCCGAAAGCCCTTTTCAAAGTGAAAAAATCCGTGCATGGGTCGTGTATATGCCAAAGAAGTTTTATTACCCTTGGCATCATCATCCTGCCGAAGAGATGTATCTTTGTTTGGCTGGGGAGGCGGTTTTTCGTCGGGAAAATTGTCCTGATGTTCGACTTAGTTCGGGTGGCATAATGGAACATTCAGCCAACCAACCTCACTCTATGGAGACTGTGGAACATCCAATAATGGCTTACGTTGTATGGCGAAACGAATTTGGTACCAAGCCTGTCCTGACTTTTGAAGATGCTCGGTAAGTTGGTATTATTTTGAGAGACTCGGTCTAATAGTTTTACTTAATTTTTCTATCGCGAGCGCAAGGTGTTTTTGGTTGATATTGTAGTCACCAAGCTTCAACCTAATTAAATGAGCTGCCCTCAATACATCTGAATGTGTGGATCCAATCGGTGGAATAAATCGATAAGATGCTATTTCAATAAGGAGCCCCAATGGATCTTGGAAATATATAGAATCCATGAATCCGCGGTCTTTGGCTCCGGAATGAGCTATCTTTCGTTTTTCCAAACGCTCAATAATTTGGGAGAAACTCGCACTGCTAACATCGAATGCAATGTGGTGAACTGACCCAATTTCGGTTCCCACTTTTGACTTGTCTGGCGAACGTTTTTCGTCGGTAAATATAGTAACTAAACGGCTGTCACCTGGATCAAAGTACAGATGGTTTTCATCAGGATTGTCCAAGTTGGGTTGCTCAAAAATAAACGGCATACCGAGGACACCCTCCCAGAAGTCGATAGAGGTTTTTTTATCTGCTCCATTAAGTGTTATGTGATGCAGGCCCTGTGATTGGACAACGGGTGAGGCTACCATTAGACTACTCCTTTTACTAAATAATGATTTAGTATTTTGTTTTGAGATTTGAATAAGAAAGTAAAAATAATCTCTTTTTGACCGTGCTTTACCTGATATTCCTATTTTAAAATTTAAATTTTATGTTTATTGAAATCCTGTTGAGGAACTTCACGTGAGCAAATCAAAAACAAAAGAGGTAGACCTGTTCGTTATCGGAGGCGGTATCAATGGATGTGGTATTGCCCGCGATGCGGTTGGCCGCGGCTTATCTGTAACTTTGGCGGAAATGAATGATATCGGAGGAGCAACATCGTCTTCATCTACAAAGCTGTTCCACGGAGGCTTACGTTATCTAGAGTACTTTGAATTTCGATTAGTGAGGGAATCCCTCATAGAGCGCGAAGTTCTTTTAAGAATGATGCCTCATATTTCTTGGCCAATGCGTTTTGTTCTGCCGCTAAGCTCTGAAATGCGATTTGAAAATTCTACCCCAACATCTCGGTTGCTAAATGTTTTAATGCCATGGGCTAAAGGAAAACGGCCGGCCTGGCTGATCCGACTAGGGCTTTTTTTGTATGATAATTTAGGTGGACAAAAAATTTTGCCTGGTACGTCAAGCATTTCACTCGGTAAGGACTTGGCGGGAAATGCCTTAAAAAAGAAATTTAAAAAAGCTTTTGAGTATTCAGATTGCTGGATTGAAGACAATAAACTTGTTGTGCTAAACGCTCTTGATGCTAGAAATCGTGGTGCAGATATATTGACGCGCACAAAAGTAATCGAAGCCAAGCGTGAAAAAAATTTCTGGAAAATAATTGTGGAAAACCAACTCACTAAAGAGGTTCAAGAACATCATGCCAAAGTTCTAATAAATGCGGCTGGCCCATGGGTCGCTGATGTTATTAATACCAAACTTCATTTAAACTCTGAAGATAATGTACGTTTAGTTCGGGGTAGCCATATTGTAGTTACCAAGTTGTATGATCATGATAAGTGTTATTTTTTTCAAGGGACTGATGGTCGAATAATATTTTCTATACCATACGAGTATGACTTTACATTAATTGGTACGACGGATACTGATCATGATAATATCGGAATAAAACCAATTTGCAGTGATACAGAGAGAGATTATCTTTTAAATTTCGCTTCTCAGTATTTTTCCACAGAAATTTCTTCGCAGGATGTTGTCTGGAGTTATTCGGGTGTTCGCCCTCTTTACGATGATGGAATGGAAAATGCTTCAGCAGCAACGCGCGATTATGTTCTAAAATTAGAGCACAGTGCCGGTATTGCACCGCTTCTGAATATATTTGGGGGAAAGATCACAACGTATAGAAAATTAGCAGAGGCTGCTATTTTGGAGACTGCTAAATTTTTTCCCGATTTGAAGGGGTCTTGGACAGCAAACTCTTCTTTACCCGGAGGAGATTTTCCGGTTCAGGATGTGGCTAAACTCATTAAAAAGCTTCAGTCTGATTTTAATTTCTTAACCGAAATAAGAGCAAAAAGGCTCTTTCGAGCCTATGGTCTAAACGCTTGGGAACTTTTGAAAGGTGCTTCTAAGTTAGAAGATTTAGGCGAACAATTTGGTGAGTTCTTAACTCAGAGAGAAGTTGAATACTTAAGGAAGAACGAGTTTGCAATGGAGGCTGACGATATTATCTGGAGGCGTACCAAGTTAGGTCTTAAAATGTCGGCGCACGATAAAAAACGGCTAAGTGAATATCTAAAGATATCATAAAACTTGCAAGATATTTTTCTTTATCGTTAAGTTCTACCAAATTTTGGAGGAACAATGTCTTTTATCTTAGCAATTGATCAAGGAACGACTTCTAGCCGGTCAATTATTTTTGATAAAAACCTCAAAATAATTGGATCAGCACAAGAAGAATTTACTCAGCATTTTCCTCAGAGCGGTTGGGTCGAGCACAATCCAAAAGATTTATTAAATACCACCATTGATACTTGCAAATCAGCATTAAATCAAAAGTCTATTAACCCAAAAAAAATAGCGGCGATTGGGATTACAAACCAGCGTGAAACAACCTTAGTTTGGGATAAAAATACGGGTGAACCTGTCTATAATGCGATTGTTTGGCAGGATCGAAGGACAGCGTCTCATTGTGAAGAGCTTCGCAAAAAGGGGTATGAAAAGAAAGTTACAGATATTACTGGTTTGTTGTTAGACCCTTACTTTTCTTCAACGAAATTAGCTTGGATCCTTGATAATGTTGAAGGCGTAAGATCGAGAGCAGAGGCGGGCAATCTGCTCTTTGGGACTGTCGATAGTTACCTGATTTGGCATCTTACAGGACGTCAAAGTCATGTAACCGACGCAACCAATGCCGCCAGGACAATGCTCTATGATATCAGAAACGGTGCTTGGAGCACAGAGATGTGTGATATGTTAAATATTCCGATTAAAATGTTGCCCGAAGTGTGTGACTGCGCTGCAGACTTTGGATTAACATCACAAGAAATTTTTGGGGTATCTATCCCTATTAAGGGTGTCGCTGGGGATCAACATGCTGCAACACTTGGACAGGCTTGTTTCGAGCCTGGAATGATGAAATCAACTTATGGTACGGGTTGTTTTGCGCTGCTTAACACCGGTGATACAATAGTCAGTTCTCATAACCGAATGTTAACCACAATAGGCTACCAACTTGATGGCAAAACAACTTACGCGCTTGAAGGATCTATCTTTATTGCGGGAGCTGTTGTTCAGTGGTTGAGGGACGGATTGAAAATCTTGGCTAAAGCCTCTGAATCTGGTGATTTGGCAAAATTATCAGACAATAGTCAAAACCTAATTTTAGTGCCTGCATTTACAGGTTTGGGTGCACCCTACTGGAATGCTGAGTGTCGGGGTGCTGTATATGGTTTGACACGAAATTCTGGTCCAGCTGAGTTTTCCAGGGCGGCTTTAGAAAGTGTTGGCTTTCAAACGCGAGACTTACTTGAAGCAATGATTTCAGACTGGCAAGGTGGTGCAAAGGGCGGAGTTCTACGCGTAGATGGGGGCATGTCAGCGTCTGATTGGACGATGCAATTTTTATCAAATATTCTTAATGCACCTGTCGATAGACCCGAAATCTTGGAAACGACGGCTATGGGAGCGGCTTGGTTGGCAGGGATGCGCGTTGGCCTTTATCCTGAACAAAGTGAGTTTGCAAAATCCTGGTCACTGGAAAAACGATTTCAACCTGACATGGATGATGAGTTAAGAGAGCAGCGATATAAAGACTGGAAATCAGCAGTGGCTGCAACTTTAGGGATTAGGACTTAAAAATGATTGAAGAACCAAAACCACTGACCATAAAAAAAAATTGGGAAAGACCCTCAAAAAAACAATTAAAAGCATTTGAGAATATACCAACTGGATTTGTAACGGACGCTTTAAATGGGGAGGGAACATTATCAATCGATATTAAACCTGTTGGTGATGGAAGAGACATAAATTGTGTTGTTGTTGGAGCAGCTGTTACTGCTGGCAATAATGCAGCGGATATAATGGGTACATTGGCAGCTTTAAATTTCATTCAAGAAGATGATGTTTTAGTCGCTTCAGTTTCAGGTCATCAAGGTTGCGCTGCAGCTGGTGATAGAGTGATGGGTATGCTCAAAAACTGCGGCGGTGCGGGCTTTGTCACTGATGGCCCTATGCGCGATTATGCTGGATTAGTTGAGGTAGGTTTGCCAGCATGGTGTACAGGGTTAACGCCTGCATCTCCTTTTACAAAAGGTCCAGCAACTGTAGGTTTGCCTATTAATATTGGTGGACAGGAAATAGAAAGTGGTGACGTTATTGTTGCAGATAGAGACGGGGTGGTTGTCGTCCCTTATAGCAAGATAGATTTTGTTATAACTCGTCTCTCCCAGGTTGCTGATTTGGAGTATTCTTTAGATGCAGAAGTGCGTGGCGGTCTAAAAATACCTGACCCAGTAAAAGAAATGATTTTAGATGATAATGTTAAATTTGTGGATGATTAATTTTGGTTTCATATAGTTTTACTTTGATCCCTCCATTATCTACAGCACTTGAAATATCCAAAAACTTTAACTCAGTCGCTTTAGCAAGGCCTGGATCGCTTGTGATAATGCCAACCTGCCAACCAATAAACTTTTCTGACAAAGTTTGACCCAGTGATCTATACAATGCGAATAGATTTTTACGATTTCCAACGCGTTTTCCATATGGAGGATTTACTAACACAATACCCGGTTCTTGAGTTGGAGGTACTGCTCCACTTATAGAACTGGTTTCGAATTGACAGATTGTCTCAACATTTGCCTTCTTTGAATTCTTTATAGAATTCTGAATGGCGCCTTTATCCCTATCAGATCCATAAAATTTAAGTTTAGTCCTTTTTTGATTAACTTTTGTCAGCTCTTGGTATTCACTCTTTTTAAAGGAGGGCAGCTCCATAAAAGCGAAACTCCTTTTTCTGCCAGCAGGTAGACCTAATGCAATTTCTGCAGCTTCAATGACAATAGTCCCTGATCCACACATGGGATCATAAACCACTTGAGAACCGTCAAATTTCATTTTCTGTAAAAATAATGCTGCTAAAGTTTCCCGGATTGGAGCTTTCCCGGTTGCAATTTTATAGCCACGTTTATGTAAGCCTTCTCCAGAACTATCCAGGCTGATGGTACATATGTCCGATGAAATTCGTGTTTTTATGATAATGTCAGAGTTAGGGTCTTCTTTAGCATTAATTTGATCACTTATTGCTTTAGATATTCGCTGGCTGGCCGCTCCGGAGTGATAAATTTTACTTTTCCTACAAACAGTTTCAACTCTAAATGATTTTTCATATTGAAGGAGGTTTTCCCAATTCAATTTATGCGAGAGCTTATCCAGTTGTGCTAGGTGTGTAATTCGAAATGATGCAAATCGCACCAGCACTTTAGTTGCACCTCTCAAATAAAAATTTGCGCGCCAGACATCGTGCCAATCTCCAAAAAAACTAATACCCCCGACCTTCAATTTAGCCTTTTTGAATCCAAACTTTTTAATTTCGGCTAATAGCTCTCGCTCAAGACCGGGTACACAGGTTGAGAAAATTTCAAATTCTGCCGGCTTCATTTTAGACACTAAAAGTCATTTAATAAGGTGGCCAAGTTCAGAAAATACTTTTTGATAAACTTTTACTTTGAAGGGTACAATCGAAGATAAAAGATCTTTTTTTGATTTCCATGCCCACTCAGAAAACTCAGGTTCTTCAGTGACTATATTTATGTCGGAGTCTTTTCCTAGGAACTCAAATGCAAACCATTTTTGTTCTTGTCCTCTGTATTGGCCGTTCCACAGCTTAGGGATAAGTTCGACCGGAATATCGTAGGACAACCATCCAGCCGTTGCGCCAATTAAGCGAGCCTGGCTACAATGTATGCCAGTTTCTTCAGATAATTCTCTAAAAGCGGCAGTTTCAGGAGTTTCACCTTCATCTATACCCCCCTGTGGCATTTGCCACGCGTCAGTATTATTATCTATTCTTTTCCCAGCAAAAATATGTCCCTTGGTGTTAATTAAAACCATGCCAACATTTTTACGGTATTTTAGCTTTGAAACGTCAATGACGTTCATTGTAAGGGCCTTTTTTATCTATCTACTTTTCTGGTCCTAAAGCATTTAGGCCTGTCAGAATATCTATTGCATAGGCAAGCTGGTAATCAGCATTCCGCAATTCTGCAGCTTTTTCCGCTTTGGCTCTGTCTTCTTCAATCTGTTGAATTTCATCTTCTGATAGGCTGTCATTAGAAAGCGAGCCTCTCAAATCTGACTCTGATCTAAATTTAAACCTATCTTCCTCCTCGTCAGTTCGGCGGCGTGGTTGCTCAACGATTATGTTTGGAGTAACTCCAAGGTTCTGAATTGAACGACCCGATGGTGAGTAATATCTGGCTGTTGTAAGCCGCATGGCGCTTTGTTCGCGCAGCGGCATTACAGTTTGAACCGAACCTTTTCCAAAACTCTTTGTCCCTACAACAATTCCTCTTCTATGATCCTTTAAAGCTGCAGCCACAATTTCTGATGCTGACGCAGAACCGCCGTTAATCAGAACAACAATTGGTTTTCCTTTAATTAAGTCACCTGGTGTTGCATTATATCTGTCTCCGTCTTCAGGGTTTCTGCCTCTTGTAGAAACAATCTCACCCTTATCCAAGAAAGCATCCGACACACGTATCGCCTGGGACAGCAAACCACCTGGATTGTTGCGTAAGTCAAGTACGACCCCATTTATATTTTCTAATCCACCTGCGCTGTCTAACTCTTTTCCTAATCCGTCTCGAATATTGTCAAATGTATTGTCATTAAATGTTGTTACTCGGATAACAACGCTTTTGCCTTCAGTGCGAACTCTCGCGGCTGTAAGTTTGATAAAGTCGCGTATTATAGTCACGTCGAAGGGTTCGTCTTCACCTTCCCGAGCGATTGTAATAATTATTTCAGAGCCAACTGGCCCACGCATGCGTTCTACAGCTTCATTGAGAGTTAAACCGAGCACACTTTCACCATCCACATGGGTTATAAAGTCTCCAGCCTCCACGCCTGCTTCATCAGCGGGAGTTCCATCAATTGGCGAGACGACTTTAACAAACCCCTCTTCCTGAGTAACCTCAATACCAAGGCCGCCAAATTCTCCACGAGTTTGTTCTCGCATTTTTTCAGCATCAACAGGGGGAAGGTAACCTGAATGAGGGTCAAGTGAAGTAAGCATACCATTGATAGCGGCTTCAATTAATTCTTTTGCATCTACTTCCTCAACATACTCTGATCTAATGCGGTCAAATATATCCCCAAATAAGTCGAGCTGTTCATAAACATCGGTTTTATCTGAATTATTTTCCGCCAAAACAGGGCCAGTAAACTTAACAGCCGAAAAGATCCCTAAAGTTCCCCCTATAAATGCTGCTAAAATTATTTTTTTCATATTCCTGTCCCTTGTTTATTTAAACCAATCCAATGGATTTTCAGCCTTTGAACCAGATCTTACTTCTACATAAAGCGTTTCTGATAATTTCCCAGAGTAAAGATCAGCTTGAGTTTTGAAAATTTTGTCAACCTCATTCGATTTACTCGGCATTAACCCTAGGGGTGATAAAGCTGGAATAACTTGGCCGATCTCACCGTATAGAGTTCCCATCCCAGCAAAAACAAATAATAATCCGTTTTGCGGTTCCAAGATGGCTACATTTCCATAGTCTAGAAGAGGGCCTAAGTACCTAATAGTTGCTGCCGAAGGAGATATGACAAGAGCCCTTGGGTCAGTAGCTAGAATAATGCCAGATCGTTTTATTCCAGAAGCATCAGCTTCATTAAATTTGCGTAAAACCTTACCCCTTACCGGTAAGTTTAGATTTCCTTTTCTGTCACTTACGGAAGGTAGGGAGAAAGAAGGTTCGTTGAGAGCTATTGATTGAACCGATGCGGCAAAAGTCTCCAGATCTTTAGAAGCTTTTATAAGGATTTCAAGTTTTTGAGGGTCAGTCGTGAAACGTTTTGGCAGGTCTTCTCGGTTAGCTATAGCACGCCCCAAATTACTATGAGCTTTCTGTAGTTCCAACAAGCCTTTATGAAGAGAATCTTGCGCCTTAAATTGTGTCTCTGATAATTGTTTTAAAATCACAACCTGGTCTCTTAGTTGGTCAACATTTTCTTGTAATATTGGAACTACATCAGAAATAATCATCCCGCTTCTTGCTGTTGCAAGTGGCCCGCTCGGATGAAGCATTTGACCAGCGATTGGCGTTTTTTGAACGGTGGCTAAAATCCCCAGTAACTGCATAATTTCATTTTCATTCTGATCTAATATATTTTGAACTTGGGACTGTTGCAAAGCTAAATCACGAACAGAAATCCTTAAAATAGCTAGAGTTTCCTCATAACCTTGAATGGCCTGGCTTAATGCCTTTATCCTTTTTTTTGCATTTTTTGCATTTTTAAGATTGGCAGTTGCTAGATCTAAAGCTTCAATAGCAAAAATGGTTTCAAGCGCTTTTGAAGATTGAGCAACGACTAAGCTTGACCAAAAAAAACCACAAATGGTAATAAGTGATATTATCGTTTTATTTTTAATGTTCCTAATCATAATAATAAAGAACTTCCCGTCATTTCAGGTGGTGGTCTCAAACCCATAAGTTCTAAAATTGTCGGCGCAATATCGGATAGGCGACCTCCATCAGATAAAGATATGTTTTTAGGTCCATTGAATAAAATGGCCGGCACTGGATTTAAAGTGTGAGATGTGTGAGGATTTCCAGTTAAAGGGTCAGTCATAACCTCACAATTACCATGATCAGCCGTTAAAAACAAAGTCCCATCTACTTTTTTCAGCGCATCCACCAAACTACCGATACCTTTATCGACTGCCTCGCAAGCCTCAATTGCCGCATCTAAATTCCCTGTATGCCCTACCATGTCTGGGTTAGCGTAATTAGTAACGATAAGGTCATACTTGTTTTCAATGGCGTCAACCAAAGCCTCTGTAACTGCTTCGGAGGACATTTCGGGTTTTAAATCATATGTAGCTACTTTAGGAGAGCGAGGCATATTACGAGCTTCTCCAGTAAGAGGTTTTTCATTACCACCGTTTAAAAAAAATGTAACGTGTGGATATTTTTCAGTTTCAGCTAGTCGAAATTGCTTTTTATCTGCCAGAGAAACCCATTCTCCTAAAGTATTTTTAATTTTTGGTTTTGGATAGCAGATAGACATGAAAGTGTTGTGAACATCTGAATATTCAACCATTCCGAGTAAATTGGTTAGCTGGGGTCTATTATTAATTTTTAGTTCTAAAAATTTAGGATCACCAATTGCGCTTAAAATTTGCCTGGCTCGGTCGGCCCGGAAGTTTAAGCAGAAAAAGCCATCATTTTTTCTTATTCCCGAGTATTGGTTAATTACAGTTGGAAGAATAAATTCGTCTGAAACATCAGTTTCATATGCTTTCGTAATAGCCATTTCAATATTAGATGTTTCTTGGTTACTATTGCCAAAAACTATTGCATTGTAAGCTAATTCCACACGTTCCCAGCGATTGTCGCGATCCATTGCATAGTAGCGGCCAATTACTGTTCCAACCTGAACTTTTTGACTTATAAGTGGATTTATTTCATTAACAAATTCTATTGCTGATTGCGGCGCGACATCTCGTCCGTCAGTAATGAGATGTAGGATTACGGGAACGTCATGAGAATGAAATAGTCGAATTGATGCAATCAAATGATTAATGTGTCCATGTACACCACCATTTGAAAATAAGCCCATCAAGTGGGCGCGACCATTACTGTCCTTTATATCGCGGATATGATTAAGAAGAGCCTCATTTTTAAAAAAATTCTTATTTTCTATTTCTAGATCTATTTGACCTAAATCCATTGAGATTATTCTGCCGGCACCAATATTCATGTGCCCCACTTCTGAGTTGCCCATTTGGCCTTTAGGCAACCCAACATCTAATCCATGGGTTAAAAGTGTCGTTTTTGGGCAAGTTTCCCATAAATGATCAAAGTTGGGTGTTTTTGCTAAAACTGGAGCATTGCTACTCGTATCTTTGGATAATCCCCATCCATCCAAGATGCATAAAACTACAGGCGGCATTAAATTTTTACCCTAACAAATAAGTCATTGGTCTTTTGAGGCAGTTAAAAGTCTTCTCAACCTTACCATTTTATATTTTTTTACATAAAGGGCACAAATGGCACGTCGCATGCTGTCAAAGTTAAGGTTATTAGAATCAGAAATAAGTTACGCATTGGTTACTCCCTATGATATGGACTTCCAGCAAGGATAGTTGCTGATCTATATAATTGCTCAGCGATCATGACACGGGCCAGCATATGTGGCCAGACCATTTTTCCAAATGAGATCTTTAAATTGGCTTTATCAAGTAAACTTTTGTCTAGGCCATCAGCCCCACCAATGACGATATGGCAATATCCAACGCCATCTGCTGCCCAGCCTGAAAGATATTTGGTGAACTCTTTTGATGATAAAACAACTCCTCTTTCATCAAGGGCAATTATTTTTGAGTTTCTCTGAAAGCTTTTCATTAATAATTTGGCTTCAGATGGGGGTCCACCACCTTTTTTACCTTCAATTTCAACAATCGAATTTAATGAAAGCCCAAAAGGTTTTGAGAGCTTAGAAAATCTAGATAAATAGTCATCTATCAGTTCTTTTTCTGGTGAATTTCGAAGTCGCCCAATCGCGCTTATTGAAATTTTCATAAAGAACTTTCTGACTTATTTACTGATAGGTTGCCACATTTTTTCTAATTGATAAAATTCTCGAACTTCTGGCCTGAATACATGCACTATTACATCACCTGTATCAATTAAAACCCAGTCTCCTGCACCTTTGCCCTCAACTTTGCTGGAGCGACCTAAATCCTGCTTTATTTTATCCACAAGCTTTTCAGAAATAGCGGAAACCTGTCGAGAAGACCTACCTGAGGCAATAATCATGTAATCGCCAATTGTAGACTTCCCGCGCAGATCAATCTGCACAATGTCTTCTGCTTTGTCATTTTCTAGTGAGGTTAGAATTCGAGCCAACAGCAATTCGCTTGTTTTCTCTTCGGCTGACTTGTCAGTCGCCGGCTGAATCACAGAGTTAACTGCGTCAACAGTAAGTGTCAGAATATTGCCCTCCTCATGTATATTTATCGTTTTACCTTGCTCTTTTTTAACATGCGTTCAATTAAGTCGTCAACGAAGACGTTTTAATATTTAAACTTTACTGACTTGATAGTTGTTTATTAAAGGCTTAATCAGCATATATGACACTAATTTTTGATATCGATGACCGTGCTCGATTGCCTTGGCGCTTTTTTAAGGCTTTACAATCTATGGGTCATTATAATTAAGAGTACTGATTGCCAACCTACCAGTTTTAACTTTCAGCACACTGGAGAGTAATATGACCACTCCTAAAACACTTTATGATAAAATCTGGGATGCACATGTGGCTCATGAGGCAGATGATGGAACTTGCCTATTATACATCGATCGCCATCTTGTTCATGAGGTAACCAGCCCACAGGCTTTTGAAGGGTTGAGAATGTCTGGCCGCGGGGTTCGTGCGCCGAACAAAACAATTGCTGTTCCAGATCACAATGTTCCAACAACTATTGATAGGGAGGGCGGTATAGATAATGAGGAAAGCCGTATTCAAGTTGAAGCACTTGACAAAAATGCACGAGAATTTGGGGTTCATTATTATCCTGTATCTGATATCCGCCAAGGAATTGTTCACATAGTTGGGCCTGAACAAGGTTGGACATTACCTGGTATGACGGTTGTCTGCGGTGATAGTCATACTGCAACCCATGGCGCTTTTGGAGCTTTGGCACATGGGATTGGGACATCCGAAGTTGAACATGTTTTAGCAACTCAAACCTTAATTCAGAAGAAATCAAAAAATATGAAGGTTGAAATTAAGGGTAAATTGCGTTCTGGGGTTACAGCTAAGGATATTACGCTTTCGGTCATAGGTGCAACGGGAACTGCCGGGGGCACAGGGTACGTTATTGAGTACTGTGGAGAAGCTATTCGAGATCTTTCAATGGAAGGTAGGATGACTGTTTGCAATATGGCAATTGAAGGAGGTGCTCGTGCCGGTTTGATTGCACCTGATGAAAAAACTTTCGAATATTGTAAAGGTCGTCCACACGCTCCTAAAGGAGCAGCTTGGGAACAAGCGGAGGAGTATTGGAAGACGCTATTCACGGATGAGAGCGCCTATTTTGATAAAGTAATAGAAATAAATGGTGAGGATATCGCTCCAGTTGTTACATGGGGAACTTCCCCGGAAGATGTGCTTCCAATTACTGAAATCGTTCCAGCTCCAGAAAACTTCCAAGGCGGTAAGATAGAGGCCGTGAAAAGATCCCTTGATTATATGGGGCTTACTGCTGGGCAAAAATTGACAGATATACAAATTGATACGGTCTTTATTGGTTCATGTACAAATGGCCGTATAGAAGATCTGCGTGCTGCTGCAAAAATCCTCGAAGGCAAAAAAGTAAAAGACGGGCTGCGAGCTATGGTGGTCCCCGGGTCAGGTCTCGTGCGAGCCCAGGCTGAAGAGGAGGGGTTGGCTGATATATTCAAGCAAGCAGGTTTTGAATGGCGTTTGGCTGGTTGTTCGATGTGCTTGGCAATGAACCCAGACCAATTGAGTGAAGGTGAGCGGTGTGCTTCAACTTCAAACCGTAACTTTGAGGGCCGTCAAGGCTATAAAGGGCGTACGCATTTGGTATCGCCAGCCATGGCAGCAGCGGCAGCGGTCACAGGACACTTAACGGATGTACGGGAGATGATTTGATGCAAAAGTTTGAAAAATTTAGTGGTATTGCCGCGCCAATGCCCTTGGTAAATATCGACACGGATATGATAATTCCAAAGCAATTTTTAAAAACTATAAAGCGTTCAGGCCTAGGCGTTAATGCATTTGCAGAAATGCGTTATAACTCGGATGGATCAGAAGTTGAAGATTTTGTTCTGAATAAAACAGCATATAGGGAATCCAGTATTTTAATTGCTGGCGATAATTTTGGCTGCGGTTCTTCTCGCGAACATGCGCCGTGGGCTTTATCTGATTTTGGGATCAAAGTTGTTGTGTCTACATCTTTTGCGGACATCTTTTTTAACAACTGTTTTAAAAATGGAATGTTGCCTATTATTCTGCCGGCAGAACAAGTTGAAATTTTAATGAATGATTCAAAAAAAGGATCGAATGCCCGAATAGAAGTAGATCTAGAAGCTCAAACGATAACATCTTCAGATGGGGACATTTTTTCATTTGAGGTCGATCCATTTAAGAAACACTGCTTACTTAATGGCTTGGATGATATTGGTTTAACGATGGAAAAATCATCTAATATAGAAGCCTTTGAAAGGAAATTAGAGATTGAACAGCCTTGGTTATGATCGAAGCAATCTTTGAGCAAGCGTTATATTTGATTTAACACAAATCAAAAAAATATATCGTAACTTCCGACTTAAATATTTGTAAGGACACTTAAAATGACTAAACCCTCCATTCTCATTTTGCCGGGTGATGGAATCGGCCCTGAAGTAATGAAAGAAGTTCGTAAGGTTATTGATTGGTATGGCACAAACTTAGGTCTAGCTTTTGATGTCTCCGAGGATCTTGTTGGTGGGGTTGCATATGATGCTCATGGTACGCCGTTGCATGACTCTACTTTAACGAAAGCTCAAGAAGTCGACGCAGTATTGTTGGGTGCGGTTGGTGGGCCTGACTATGATAATTTAGATTTTAATGTAAAACCTGAACGCGGATTGCTACGACTACGCAAAGAAATGGATTTGTTTGCAAACTTGCGACCAGCTCAGTGCTTTAACGCTCTTGCGGAGTTTTCGTCATTGAAAACAGAAGTTGTGTCTGGACTCGATATCATGATAGTTCGCGAGCTTACCTCAGGAATTTATTTCGGTGAACCGCGTGGCATTATTGAAGAGGGTAACGAACGCATTGGTATAAACACCCAAAGATACACAGAAAGTGAAATTGATCGTGTTGCGCGGTCGGCATTCGAACTTGCAAGACGGCGAGGCAATAAAGTCTGCTCAATGGAAAAAGCAAATGTAATGGAATCGGGTGTTCTTTGGCGTGAGGTTGTTCAGAAAGTCCATGATGAAGATTACCGGGATGTGGAACTTTCCCATATGTATGCTGATGCGGGAGCTATGCAGTTATGCCGTTGGCCGAAACAATTTGATGTTATTGTAACTGACAACTTGTTTGGTGATCTATTATCTGATGCTGCAGCAATGTTGACGGGCTCATTAGGGATGCTGCCCTCAGCATCTCTAGGGACTCCAATGGCTAATGGTCGACCTAAGGCTTTGTATGAACCAGTTCATGGATCGGCGCCAGACATTGCTGGCGAAGGTAAAGCAAATCCTATTGCTTGTATTTTAAGTTTTGCAATGGCGCTCAGATACTCTTTTGATGAAGGTAAAGAAGCCGATCGTTTGGAAGCTGCCGTTGAAAGTGTTCTTGCAGATGGTTTTCGAACGGCTGATTTGCTTGGTGAAAAGGGAGTTGACCCTGTGACGACACAGCAAATGGGCGATGCTATTTTGGCGGCTCTAAATTCTACTTTGTAGAGGTCTGAAAAGTACTTAGTGAAAATAAACTGATGACTTGAGATAATGAAAACAGCACTCTTGGTAATAGATGTTCAAAATGATTTCTGCCCAGCTGGAGCATTAGCAGTGGCAGGTGGTAACGAGATTGTCTCTGATATCAATCAGGAAATGAAAAGATATGATTGTATCGTTCTTACTCAAGATTGGCATCCGAAAGGGCATTCGTCCTTCGCAATAAGTCACCAGGGCAAAAACCCACTTGATGTGGTTAAAATGCCTTATGGCGACCAAGTTTTATGGCCCGAACATTGTATTCAAGGTAGTAAGGGAGCTGAGTTCCATTGTAAATTAGATACAGACCGAGCCAGTGCAGTAATAAGAAAAGGTTCGAACCCACTGATAGATAGCTACTCTGCGTTCTTTGAAAATGACCGAAGAACTACAACTGGTCTAGATGGGTATTTCAAAACGCTTGGAATAAAAGAAATTTATTTGGTTGGCTTAGCCACTGATTTCTGTGTAAATTATTCTGCGCAAGATGCTGCTAAGTTAGGATATACAGTTTCTGTTTTTGAAGGGATGTGTAGAGCCATAGACCTAAATGGATCTCTTGAGCTAGCGAGAAATGAGATGCGTGACTGTGGAGTGGAGTTAATTTAATGGTTGATATCGCCAGGCGCGTTTGGAACCATAAGTGGAAAATTGACCCTATCGTAAGGTCACTACTGGATACTGATTTCTATAAACTACTGATGTGCCAATCAATTTTTAGAAATAAACCTGATACTTCTGTAATATTTAGCCTGATCAACAGAAGCAAGAATATAGGGTTAGCAGAACTCATAGATGAAGGTGAGCTACGGGAGCAACTCGATCATATCCGTAGTTTATCTTTATCGAGAGGTGAGAGTACTTGGTTGCGCGGTAATACATTTTATGGAAAACGACAGATGTTCCGCTCTGACTTTATGGAGTGGTTTGAAACCTTTAAATTACCCCCTTATCACTTAGAAAAAAAAGCTGGCCAGTATGAGCTTATATTTGAGGGTTCATGGCCTGAAGTTATGCTTTGGGAAGTTCCTGCCCTTTCAGTTTTGATGGAATTGAGAGGCCGTGCTGTTTTAAATAAAATGGCAAAGTTTGAATTAGAAGTTTTGTATGCGCGCGCAATGACTAAGCTTTGGGAAAAAATAGAAAATTTACGAGAAATTGACGATTTAAAAATAGCAGACTTTGGAACCCGTCGAAGACATTCCTTCCTTTGGCAGGACTGGGCTGTTCAGGCAATGTTAGAGGGGTTAGAGGACAGGTTTATAGGTACCTCAAACTGTTTGATTGCCATGAAACGAGATATTGAAGCCATTGGGACAAATGCTCATGAGCTTCCGATGATTTACTGTGCTCTAGCTGAAAGTGATCAAGAACTTGCTGATGCGCCATATCAAGTTCTAGCAGATTGGCATGAGGAACATGACGGAAATTTACGAATTATCTTACCTGATACATATGGCACAGTGGCTTTTTTAAAAAGGGCTCCTGATTGGCTGAAACAGTGGACAGGTATACGAATTGATAGTGGTGATCCCGTTGAGGGTGCTGAGGCGGCTATCGCTTGGTGGAAAGACAAGGGAGAAAACCCTGAAGATAAGTTGGTTATCTTTTCAGATGGCTTGGATACACCCACAATAAGAGATTTACACCAAAAGTTTAATGGACGCGTAAAAGTTTCGTTTGGCTGGGGAACAAACTTAACAAATGACTTTCGAGGACTGGTTTCAGACGGGTCGCTAGATGCTTTTTCACTTGTTTGTAAACCCATCAAAGCTAATGAAAAGTCAACTGTAAAAATATCCGATAATTTAAACAAAGCTATGGGACCTTCTGAAGAAATTAATCGCTACAAGCGCGTATTCGGCATTGGGCAGCAAAAATCATTTGATATTTTTGTATAGTTTAGAATGGCACGCTTAAAATGTACCCAGTAATTCGCATGGCCAAAGAGTTTTGGGTAAATAGAAATGCTGGACCAATAAATTTGGGCGAATTTCATATTTCATATCATATCTGTTGGCCCTGGGATTTAGATTTATGGTTAGAATTAAATAATGGACGCACCCTTACTCTATACGATTTAGGGAGGCTCGTTCTCGCTAAACGTTGTGGTTTGCTTTCATTATTAAAAACAAAGCGTTGGAGTATGCCAATGGCTGGCGCCTCGGTTCGATATCGTAGGCGTATTCGGGTGTTTGAACGTTTTGAGATGCGTAGCAGAGGTTTATGTTGGGACGACCGGTTTTTTTATATTGAGCAATCAATTTGGAAACAAAATGGAGAGTGTGCTGGTCATATAGTCTATCGAAGTGCGTTTATTGATAGCGTTGGAATTATAAATCCTGATAAAGTAATACAGGCATTAGGCGTAAATGTGGAGCGACCTAAAATACCAAACTGGGTTGCTAGTTGGATTGAAGCTGAAAATAATCGCCCATGGCCGCCAGATAAAGAATAACTTGGTATAATTTAGTAAATAATGTTTAAGTGATGCGAGTTATCATGGAGATTGCTAATGTCAAAACGCAAGCGCATTTGGGGCTGGTTTTTTTATGACTGGGCTTGCCAACCATTTTACACATTAATGCTGACGTTCTTCTTTGCGCCTTACTTTGCAACTGTGGCAGCAGACTACTTTATTGCATCTGGTATGGAGACAGAGGTGTCCAAAGCAAAAGCACAGACTATGTGGTCGATTTGCTTGTCTGCGTCCGGCCTATTTATAGGGATTAGCGCTCCAATCCTAGGAGCAATTGCAGATACATCTGGTCGCCGTATGCCTTGGATCTATGTTTTCTCTATAATGTTGATTTTGGGTGCCTTGGGAACATGGGTGGGTGTTCCGGATGGATCAAATTTAACCCTTATGCTGTACTTTTTTGCGCTGGGGTACATCGGTACTGAGTTTGCTTTGATATTTACTAACGCTCAATTAACGACCTTGGGCAGCCAGAGTGAGATCGGGAAAATTTCTGGTTCAGGGTTTGGGTTTGGATATTTAGGCGGCGTCTTTGCGCTTGCTATTGCCCTTTTGTTTTTAGTCGAACAGCCCAATGGAAAAACATTTATGTTGGGGATTGAACCCCTTTTCGGATTTTTGGATCCAGCACAAATGGAAGGCACTCGCTTTGTTGGACCGCTTGCAGCAATATGGTTTGTTATTTTTGCAATACCATATTTTAGGAATATTAAAGATGATCCTGCTCTTTTAGATAAGATTAATGTTGGTAAAGGGCTTCGAGACCTAGTTCGATTGCTAAAGGGGCTTAGGTCTAGACGTAGCATGAGCGCTTACCTTGTTTCTTCAATGTTTTATAGAGATGCGATGAATGGGCTCTATAGTTTTGGTGGAGTATATGCAGCACTTGTCCTCGATTGGACAATAACCCAACTAGGAGTATTTGGAATAATCGCGGCTCTTGGTGCTGCGCTTTTTAGTTGGCTTGGTGGAAAAGCAGATAGCTTGCTGGGTCCAAAGCCTGTTATTACTTTTTGCATTTATGTAATGATTATTGTTTGCATAACAATTGTTGGAATGACCCCTAATTCTCTATTTGGAATTCAATTAGCAGATGGCTCAACGTTACCCGATACTATCTTTATGATTTGTGGTGTTTTAATTGGCGGTTTTGGGGGGGCCATGCAGGCTGCTAGCCGCACTATGATGGTCAGGCATACAACAATAGAGCGAGCAACCGAGGCATTTGGTTTATATGGTTTAATGGGGCGGGCGACAGCTTTTCTAGCGCCCACATTAATCGGGATAGTAACAGCAATTACGCAAAGTCCCCGTATTGGTGTTTCTCCTCTTATAGGACTTTTTATAATTGGTTTAATTATTTTGATGTGGGTTGATGCAGATGGTGAGACGAATAGTTAATTTAATAAGCTTTTTTAATCTTGCTATATTTTTGAGTTGTGCATCGTTTTCAGTACTTGCGGCACCGATTAGCCAAGACTCTCCGGGTGAGGCAAGGGATTATTTTGGTAAGTTTTCCAGACCATCAAAACAACCATCGAGCCCAATAGGTGGTTACTCATTTGGGTGTTTAGCTGGGGGTCAAGTTTTACCAGAGAGTGGTCCAACTTGGCAGGCAATGCGTCTTTCACGTAATAGAAACTGGGGCCACCCAGTTTTACTGGATTACTTAGTGAAGCTTTCAGAAAAAGCCGCTGAATTAAGGGGTTGGAAAGGTCTTTATATAGGTGATCTAGCACAGCCTAGAGGCGGGCAAATGGTATCTGGCCATGCCAGTCATCAAACTGGATTAGATGTTGATATTTGGATGTTACCAGCATCTAATTTGAACCTGACAAGAACTGAGCGTGAAAATATTAGTTCTATCTCATTACGCAAATCAAGAGGTGCATACGTCAATGACTCTTGGACAAAAGAACACCATAAGTTGCTGCGCTCAGCAGCTAGTGACCCCCGCGTTGAGAGGATTTTTGTTTTTCCAGGTGCAAAGGTTAAAATGTGCAAGGATGAAAAAGGGAATAGAGATTGGCTTAGAAAAATTAGACCTTGGTATGGGCATCATTATCACTTTCATGTGAGGTTGAAGTGCCCAAATGATGCTACCGAGTGCGAAAACCAACATCCTCCCCCTTTAGGTGATGGCTGCAGCGAAGCGGAAAAATGGGTAAAGAATATTCTAAACCCACCAAAAAGAGACCCTAATGCACCAAAGCCAAAACCAAAGCCTCCACTTACACTAAAACGTATACCAGAACAGTGTATTGCAGTCTTAAATGCGCCAGATGTTAATTCTAATTAATTCTACTTGTTAATAGGTTTAAACGGGATTACATAACTTGCGTCTCCGATGTGTGGGGGCCAAGTCTCCGAACACCTTGAGAAAACGGATTATGAAATGAACAAGCTTTTTCCTGGCATCTTTGCCATGGCTACAATTGTAGTAGCCTCTAATATTTTAGTACAATTTTTTATAGGTAATTGGCTCACCTGGGGAGCGTTCACCTATCCATTTGCATTTTTAGTTACTGATCTTATCAATAGAATGTATGGTCCTGCGGATGCGCGGCGGGTAGTCTTTTTTGGGTTCGTTGTTGGTATTGTGTGCTCCTTAATTGGTACACAAATTAATATAGAAATCGCTCCCGACTTTATGGCTCCAGCAGTTACACTCAGAATAGCAATTGGATCTGCTACAGCATTTCTCTGCGCTCAGTTGTTGGACGTGAAAATTTTTGATCGGCTTAGGCATGGGACTTGGTGGAGTGCGCCGTTGGTTTCTACGTTGATTGGGTCAACTATAGATACTATTCTATTTTTCTTTATTTCTTTTTCGTTAATGATGACAAGCCTGCTTGGTAGCGATCATAACATCGATTTTTTTAATGAAATTGTAATGGGTCCTTTAGGCTTTGAACAAACGCGCTGGATCGCAACAGCTATGGTGGACTGGTCGGTCAAAATATCCATAGCATTGCTTGCACTGGTCCCGTTCAGATTGATCATTATTTCTTATCACGCTCGAAATAATTAGCTTTTGACATTTTTATTTTTTGTGTCAAGCTGTGGATAAGTGAAACAAATGAAAGGAGGTGGTCCAGTGTCTAAAGAGGTATTGGAGAGAGGTGTCGGAACAGTTGAGGAGTTTGCGCTCTAAGGCAGCCCTTGAGGAGTGAAGTCCGCAATTGGTATTTCCTAACCGACCCACTTCCTACAATCTCAAAAAGTTTATTTAGGGCGGCCTATTGGCCGCCCTTTTCATTCAATATTGTAATTAAAAGTAATGCTTAAAATTAATGAGAATATTATAATTGAAGACTGGGAGCTGACGGAAAATTTTGTACGATCCTCAGGGCCGGGTGGTCAAAATGTAAATAAGGTGAGCACTGCGGTTGAGCTTCGATTTGAGGCTTTGCGATCTCCCAATATTCCTGATCAAGTAAAATTCCGATTAAAAAAGATCGCTGGTCGACGTTGGACAAATGAAGGGGCCATAATTATCCAGGTTGAAGATACACGTTATCAAACGAGAAACCGGGAAATAGCGCGAAAAAGACTTAAAGATTTGATATTAAAAGCTACCATCGTGCAGAAAAAGAGAATTGCTACCAGGCCAACTGCAGGTAGCCAAAGACGAAGAATAAAAGATAAAAAACAGCGGAGTGAAGTAAAACAAGGTCGTAAAACTATTCGAAAAGAAAGTGACCTTGATTTTTGAAATGGAAGTTAAGAAGCTTATTTAACTGTAGCCTTAGCATTCATCGCCATTGAGCCATCTTCTCTTTCAATCCAAAGAGAATATTCACCTTGTTCTTGCTCTATTCCTTTGACCTGAAATTTCATATTATCAAAAACTGGTGCCATGGCTCTGAATTCAAAATTTTCAACGATAGCATTCGGTTTGTGACTGGCCAAACCATCCAACAGCAAGGTTGCCAATAGAGGGCCATGTACAATCAAGCCATCATAGCCTTCTGTGTCTGTACAGAAAGGATGGTCATAATGAATTCGGTGACCGTTAAAAGTCAATGCAGAGTATCTAAACAGCAAAACAGGATCTGGGCTTATGTCAATTGAAAAATCAAAATCTTTAGGAGCGTCTATCAATTTTGCAGGTCCCGAAGAACCCGTGGCCTTTTCGCGATACACAATATCGTGCTCTTCATTGATATGTATTGTTGGCCCATTACTTACCTCGTGGGAAACGGTTACGAAGACTAAATCTCCAGAGCGCCCTGATTTAGCCGTGACATTTTTAATTTTGCTCGTTTTCTTGTATTCATTGCCAACTTTTAATGGTGATGCAAATTCTATTCTGCTGCCCGCCCACATTCGTCTGGGTAGTTGAACTGGCGGTAGAAAATCCCCTAACGCAGCATGCCCATCATAGCCGGCTTCAGATAACTTAAAAATTGGCAGAAAATATAGCCAATGCCAAAGTGGCGGTAAATTTTTGTTCTCCGAATAATCTAATTTTTTGTGGTTTAAAGTGGCAGCCATTGCGTTGGCCGGGAAAGCGTTTAGAAGATCACTTCTCTCCTCAGTTTTTCCAATCCATTCCTGTAAATTTTCTGTCTTCATATCAATCCGTCGGTATTGTTTTAATTAATGCTGGAAGCTTCATTATTTTATCATTCCAAGAAGCTAAGTTTGAGTGCCCAATACGCCACTGTTTAGCATCATGTCGAAAATCTAAATACCCAAGGGCACAAGCCAACGCTATTTGACCCATATTTATTTCTCCATCCATAGCTTTGAACTCTCCATCATTAAGAGCTTTGACTGCATGTAAAACCTTAGACCATTGAGCTTCCATCCAAGATGGAGATTGTTCATTATCAGGTCTCAATTTACTTTCGTATATAATTGAAACAGCGCTCTCCATTATCCCATCTGCTAAAGCTTCCAGTGTTAGAATATCATAAATTTTTTCCTGTGGATAAAGGTTTGATCCGGCAAACTCGTCGAGATATCGAGTAATAACACGACTATCAAATATAGCTTTTCCATCTTCCAAAATCATGACGGGAATCTTCCCTAGTGGATTGGCAGCTCTTGCTTCCTCTGCCACGGAAAGTGCTGTTGTTTTGACATTAATGAGCTCAATATTATCATTGAGATCTGCATGATGAATAAGTGTTGTTACTTTACGAACGAATGGTGATGGTGGTGAGTAAACTAGCTTCATCAAATTGCTCCTGAGTGGCGTTTAGCTTATTGTATAGATTTTCGATTTACCAGAAAATTAGCAAGTTCAAATTGTGAAATAAGCCCTATTTAGATATCATGGAAATAAAGTTACAGGATCATTTTCTTCCCACTTGGGATATTTTTTCATGACCGAATTGAACATTTTAGAAGTTTTGAAATTTTCCAGCCATTGTGCGGTTTTTGGCCAAGGTTGGGATAAGAACCAATCAAAATCAATATGAGCAAATTGTCTGATAAATGGTAAAATAGATATATCGGCGAGATTAAAACTTTCTCCAAACAAACAGGGGTTAAGCTTGCTTTCAATAACACCTAAAAAGTTACTGGCCAGCACTCGATTTTCCACTGCATTCTCATCAGGATATCGGTTGGGATATTTTGTTCGATCAAGCGCATTTTTAAATGGGCCATCACAGGTCTCTATTAATTCACGGCTTTTATTGATTTCTCTAAGCCAGTTGTTGGGGTCATTTATTTTTAGAGCCCAAATCATGATTTCAAGACTTTCATCTAAAATGCCATCGTTAGTTTGCAAGCACGGAACAGTTTTGCTTTTGGATACTTCTAAAAACTTAGGGGCTTTTTCTCTCAATAAAACTTCACGTAGTTCTAATTCTATGCCTGCTGAGTAAATAGCCAGCCGAGCCCTTATTGCATAGGGGCACCTGCGAAAGCTGTAAAGTATGGGCGTAGTACTCATTTTCTTAGATTGCAGTTGCGAAAAGTTGCTTTTCATTTGCATCGGTTATTTTACCTAAGACAATACTGCCCTCGATTTGCTCTTTATCAAATTTTACTTCGGTAAACTGCTCTGTTCTACCCATGTAGGAATTTTCCATGAGAATACTGTGATCTTTCCCAAGCTGGGACGAAAGATGAGACTGTATTTGTTTTGCTCCAAGACCTCTCAAAACTGCAGCTCGTCTTTTTATTTGGTTTCCATTCACTTGGGGCATCCTGGCGGCTGGCGTGCCCTCTCGAGGAGAATAAGGGAAAATATGAAGCCATGTCAGCCCACAATCTTGAATAAGGTTAACAGAGTTTTCAAAGTGCTCATCTGTCTCGGTTGGGAAGCCAGCAATGATATCGGCGCCAAAAGTTATTTCAGGTCTCACCTTTCGGGCTTCCTCACAAAACTTAATTGCATCAGTCCTCGAGTGACGACGTTTCATACGTTTCAGAATTAGATCGTCCCCGTGTTGTAGACTTAAGTGTAAGTGGGGCATTAATCTTTTTTCAGTTGCAATTGCTTGCATTAGATTTTCATCAATCTCAATACTATCAATCGAGCTAATTCGTAGTCTTGATAAATCGGGTACTAACTTTAAAATTCTCATCACCAAATCGCCTAACTTTGGAGCGCTTGGAAGATCTGCACCCCAACTGGTTAGATCAACACCCGTAAGGACCACCTCATTAAAACCTTTATCAACTAGTCGTTTTATTTGATCAACGATGATACCTGCTGGAACAGAGCGCGAATTGCCTCGACCGAATGGAATAATGCAGAAAGTGCATCGGTGGTCACAACCATTTTGCACCTGAACATATGCTCTACTTCTGGAACCGAAGCCGTCGATTAAATGGCCTGCAGTTTCATTAACCGACATAATGTCATCGACTTTAATTTTTTCAGTTTCAAAGCTTTCTTTATCTGAAAGTTGTGCCCAAGTCTCTTCGGCCATTTTTTCAGAATTACCGATTACAAAATCTACTTCAGCCATACTAGCGAAACTATAAGGATCAATTTGAGCCGCGCAGCCTGTCACAATTACTTTTGCATTTGGGTTTTCTTTTCGTAGTTTTCTAACTTCTTGTTTTGATTTTCGCACTGCTTCCGCAGTCACTGCACAGGTATTAATAATTACCGCATCGTTTAAGCCTGAAGATGTCACAAGCTCTCGCATCGCTTCAGTCTCATATGCGTTGAGCCTACATCCTAGTGTTGATAATTTTGGTGTGGGGAAAGTCATAAGCTATTTAAAAACTCTTCAGAAAAGCTGCCGGCAAAAACGTTCATTGTGGGCCCGGTCATCCAGACCCCTTCCTCACGCCAACTAATATTTAAAACGCCGCCGTCCAGTTCTATCTGAACTTCTTTTCCAGTTAACCCTCGTCTGTTTGCAGCAACGGCCGTTGCACAAGAAGAAGATCCAGATGCCAATGTTACGCCTACACCTCTTTCCCAAACGCGCATTCTAATTTTGTTTGGGGCAGATATAGATGCAAATTGCACATTTGTCCGTTCTGGGAATAGGGGGTGATTTTCAAATTTTTGCCCTATTTCTTCAAGATTTATTTTTTCTGCATCTTCAACAAAGAACGTACAATGAGGATTGCCCATTCCTGTAGCAGTTGGTGATCCTTCTATCGGTAGTTCTAACGTTGGGATATTTTTAGATAAAGGTACTTTGTCCCATTCCAGTTCAGGTTGACCCATATTTACTGATGTGACGCCGTTCCCTAAATCTACAGCAGGTATTTGTCCGTGCATTGTGGTAAGAATCAAACTTTCTTTAGACTCTTCATCCATCAAATGACGGGCTATGCATCGAGTTGCATTTCCACAAGCCAAAGACTCAGATCCATCTGCATTATAGAATGTAAGATGTGCATCAAATTCACCTTTGGATATTACGGCCAGCTGATCGAAGCCTACGCCAAAGTGCCTATCTGCAATACCAGATATAACCCTTTGAGGGAGTTGGATATCCCTTTCGCGTGCATCAATTACAACGAAATCGTTGCCTAGGCCGTGCATCTTGATAAACGGCAAATTATTTGTAGTTATCGAGTCCATACGCTGCATATACGCCGCCAAACCATATGAATCCAGTAATACAGTGATTATTTTCGTTTTCGGGGTTGACCAGAGGATCTGTGCTTCCTAAGTAGCTCCCTAGTGGGCCGTTAGCTCAGTTGGTAGAGCAACTGACTTTTAATCAGTGGGTCACAGGTTCAAATCCTGTACGGCTCACCACTAAAATCAATGACTTAGCAGAAAATTAGAAGAACAAAAAACCTATTGGGGAAACGCTGGGGAAACATTCTACCGTAATTTCAGTAGATTAAGGGGTGGGGGTCAAAAACTGGCAGCGGTTAGCTTGCTAAGATACTGTACTAACATTTTTTATCAGAAAGTTAATATGGAAACTTATACTAAGATTACAACACTTCAGTGCTTTTCAGTTGGAAAACATAATAAATTTTGTATGAGTAGTTATGCGCAAATTAATAAAGTATGTCTTCGTATTAACAACTATGTTTTCATGCGGTTTTATTTTGAGTGCTGAAACAGTGATTGACAAAAAGCCCCTTCAATCAAGTTTAAAGAGAGTTCCTGCTGAGTGGGAACCTCAGGAGGCAATCTGGTTGCAATGGCCTGGCCGATGGGAAAAGGATTATGAAGAGGCTATTGCGAAAATTTCTGATATAATCTCTCGTTATCAAACTCTACATATTCTGTATGGTTCGAATAAAATTTTAAAAGAAGCTAAAGATGCAATTCTGAGTGTTGGAGCTGACCCAGAAAACCTCAATATCCGATGGCAAGCTGCTAAATACGATAATTCTTGGATTCGAGATAATGGCCCAGTTTATGTGGTCGAAGAGAATAAGTTAAGAATACAAAATTGGGAATTTAATGCTTGGGGCGGTGGCTTTGGTACAAATATTCCTTTCTATCTTGATAACTCTATACCAGATCAGATCGGCAAGATACTTCAGATGCCAGTTGATCATATAGATATAGTACACGAGCGCGGAAATCTTGAGTTCAACGGGTTGGATACCGTAATGTTGAATTGGAGTACTATTGGCGATCCAAATAGAAATATAGGATATACTAAAGAGCAGCTCGAGAGTGACCTTAAACAATACTTTGGTGTCTCTAAGGTTGTCTTAATTGAAGGCATTCCACACGGCGATCGGACGCGAGGACATATTGACGGTATAGCAAGGTTTATTAATGTCAGTACAGTTGTGGTTCTGCAGTGTACTAAAAGTTCGTATTGCAAGCCAGATAGTCGAGATGGCAGACTATTTGATAAGATAGGTGAAACTATTGAGGCTGCTGGATTTAATGTGATTAGAGAGCCGATCGAAAGTTACGTTGAATATAATGGCCAAAGATTCGACACAAACTACGTCAATTGGTTAGTTGGAAATGGATTTGTCATAGCACCAGGTTTTGGTAATCCCAAAACAGATGCTGCAGCAAAATCTAGAATTGAAAATTACTTTCCCAATCGAGACGTGCACATCGTAGAAATGTTAAATTCTTGGGCAGCTGGTGGCGGTGTTCACTGCCATACGAATGATCAACCAGCACAATCAATTTTGGAGTAGCGCTATAATCAAGTCTCGTAATCATTATGGGGTTATAATTTGTTTTGCTATCTGCCCATCAGGGGGTGGGGGCCACAAATAATGACAGACAAGCAACATCGTATTCAAGCACTTATTTATTCCATTGTTACCTATTTCCAGAATCACGGAGTTGGTATGTGCGGTGTTGATCTAACGTTGGACAGGCTGAAGGGTATAGATCTTTCTGACGAAAAACTCATTGATCTACCTCCCCAAGAGACTCGGCATGATGAGGTTCTGAAGAATGCCATCGCCGGGATTGTTGCTCCAGAATTGCGCGATATAAAAATTCACCTGGCAGCCGCAAAAGATGATCTGATCTGGCGCGAAGACAACGCCCAATTCTATCCCCCCGGTGCGGATTTGGGTGAGGGATACGCAAAGTGCAACCTGCATACACTGCTCATTGGGCCAGCTGCATGTGGGTATCAACATCCAGGTTTTCGACTTGGCATTTTCATGATGGGCCCACGGACGCTCTACAGGGATCACAACCACGACGCGCCAGAGCTCTATTTAAATCTGTCAAAAAGATCAGGGTGGCGTTTTGGCACTCCCGACTGGCAGGATTACCCGGCTGGATCATTTATTTGGAATGCGGCGGGCAGACCCCATGCTATCCGAGTATATGAGCAGCCCTTCCTCTCAGTATTTGTATGGCTCGAGAATGTGAACTCACTCTGCAATGTAATCCCTTCCGACGACTGGGCAGAGGTCGAACAGGATCTTGCCAAACAGCCTAATTGAGGTTTAAAAAATTGAGTTAGATTATAAAACCCTGACGGCTGATGATCAAAATCAATCCCAGGTTACAATTTCTGAAAGATTAGGTCGTGGCCGCTCAGATGGAGTAATTGTTTCGGTTCCAAAGTAAATTATTCCAGCAATCCTCTCGTTTGTTCGTAGTCCGAAAGTCTCTGCTACAAACTTTTTATCATGTGATAACCATCCCGTTAGCCAATTAGCTCCCCAGCCGGCGGCAAGCCCAGCATTAACAAGGCTTAGGCAAACAGCACCTGCAGAGTATGTTTGCTCAATTTCTGGAATTTTTTCTGAGCGCTTTTGTACTTCGATAACAAGCACACCCAACTCACCATCTTCAAATTGTTTCACTGCTTTTGCCGTAACGGCTTCATCACAGTTGAGTGAATTACAGTATTTTTTAGCCGTAACTGCAACTTTTTCTAACGCTGGTTTCTCCAGAACTTTAAGCCTCCATGGCTCCAATTTACCATGATCAGGTACACGAGTACCGGCTTCTAAGATTACAATTAACTCGTCCTTTGACGGGGCTGGGCTAGTTAGTGTTTTGGCTGGTCTAGAACGGCGGTTTAGTAAAAAGTCTAAAGCAGCGTCGTTTCTCAAGGTCATTTAAATTATCCAAAAAATTTTAGTGATACTGATTTAAACAATAATTTACTTTTGATCTCAAGATACGAGTTCATTTGTAATTCTTACCAGCTCTGAAGATATACCAGGCTCTGACATAGCGTGCCCAGCTTGAGGCACTATTTTGATTTTGGCTTTTGGCCATTTTTCAAACAAATTGAAAGCGCTTGTTGGAGGGCAAATCATATCAAACCTTCCCTGCACGATGTTACCAGGAA
This sequence comes from Paracoccaceae bacterium, assembly GCA_902534325.1. Taxonomy (GTDB): domain Bacteria; phylum Pseudomonadota; class Alphaproteobacteria; order Rhodobacterales; family Rhodobacteraceae; genus Salinivivens. The sequence goes on from CACAPQ010000001.1 coordinate 68,657, forward strand.
TATCTCCTATCTTATCCATATTGCTCAAAATCGCATCTTTATCCTCTAAAAATCCATTGTTTATAAAGTAATGATTTTCAAGGCGCGCGAAGGTCCGAGCATAATCCGCTGGCGCCCGTGCTGAAATACCATCAGAAGCAATAGAGGCAAGGGCATTTTCCCAAGATGACCAATGCTGACCAAACTCCATTTCTTCTCTTAGATTCCCTGAAAATAGTCGTTTGTTGTATGCTTTTATGAGATCTGTCTGTTCATCGGTTGGTATTGGATCTTTAAATTTTTTCCAAACATCAGGCCAAAATTGCCCAGCGCCCCCACCATAAAACCAATGCAATTCTGGCTTCGTCATTAAAAAAACTCCACGAAGCAAAAGGTTGTTAACGCGCTTTGGAAAATTCTGGGCATATATTAATGCAAGCGTGGCTCCCCAACTTCCACCAAATACTAACCAATCCGATATCTCTAATTTTTTTCGGATCATTTCTATATCCGCTACCAGATCCCAGGTTGTATTGTTTTTGATTGATGCTTGTGGTTTAGAGCGTCCACATCCGCGTTGATCAAAGAGAATGATATGGTACTTGGTAGGGTCAAAATACCTCCTCATAACAGGGCTGCAGCCACCTCCGGGTCCACCGTGCAGCACGATTACAGATTTACCTTTTGGATTACCGCATCTCTCAACGTAAATTTTGTGGCCACCCCCTACCTCGAACATCATGCTGTCAAAGGGATCGATTGATGGAAATAAAAATTGAGCTGCGCGTTTTTGACCAGAGAATTTATCCATATTTAGATTATATGGTATTTTAGTGGTAAATGACCAGACGGAGTATCCAATGAAATCTGTTATTGATACAATAGACCCCAAAGAAGTGGCTAAATTTGAGGCTATGGCTGATGAGTGGTGGGATCCTCATGGAAAATTTAAACCTTTGCATATGCTTAACCCATGTAGGCTTGATTATATTGTAAGCCAAATAGCTTTAGAGTTTGACCGAGATCTTAAGAGTAAAGAGCCCTTCAAAGGCTTGGCGATATTAGATATCGGTTGTGGGGGAGGTCTTTTATGTGAGCCTATGGCGCGCTTAGGTGCGACAGTAGTTGGGGTTGATGCAGCCGAGCGGAATATACCTATAGCAAAAGCACATGCGAGCCGTTCTAACCTTTCTATTGATTACAGAGTCGGAACAGCTGAGGAGTTAGTTGAAAGTGGCAATAAGTTTGACGTAGTTCTTAATATGGAAGTTGTTGAACATGTCGCTGATCCGCTTACCTATCTAACGGCATGCAGGCAACTTTTAGTAAAAGGTGGACTGATGATTTGTTCCACAATTAATCGAAACCCTAAGAGTTTTGCCATGGCGATTGTTGGAGCTGAATATGTGATGCGGTGGCTCCCAAAAGGGACTCACGAATGGTCAAAATTCATAAAGCCAGATGAGCTCTATCAACTTATTTCAAAATCTGGGCTTACTCCTGTTGATAAAAAAGGGTTTGTTTTTAATCCTATCAAATGGTCTTGGGCTTTATCTGATAGAGACCTTAGCGTTAATTATGTAACTGCAAGTTTAAACGATGGAGAAAACTAGTCTGTTTTTCAATTAATCGAAGAGAAGCATGTAACCGGCTCCCCTAACCGTTTGAAGGTATCTAGGTTGGCTGGGATTAACTTCTATTTTCCTACGCAATCTTGTTATTTGTACATCGATTGCACGATCATGTGCTGAACTAACATCTCTCCCTAAAGATGTTACTAAATCTGCGCGTGATATAGGTTCACCTAATGCAGAAGTGAAGATTTTCATCAGTTGACTTTCTGTAGTTGTCAAACGTACTTGGTTTCCGCCTTTCCAAAGTTCGTTGCGTGCAACATCATAAATCAAGTTGCCAAAATTTAAAGTTTCTGGCGTCACTTGATTTTCTTTCAAGTCGGGCATCCGGCGTAGAATTGCGCTTATACGCAGGAGTAATTCTTTGGGTTCGAATGGCTTAGGAAGATAATCATCTGCACCAGCTTCTAACCCTTTTATTCTATCCTCAGTTTCCCCTCTAGCTGTAAGCAATAAAATTGGCGTATTATTTTGTAATTTTCTAAGTTCAGCGGTAAGTAAAATACCGTCATGACCAGGCATCATTACGTCGAGAATGATCAAGTCAAATTCTATTGCAGACAAAAGCGTTCTGGCTTGTTCAGCATCTTCAGCAGTTGATACTAAATAATCACTTTGAATAAGAAATTGCTGTAAAAGAGAACGAATTCGCTCATCATCATCCACAATTAAAAGATGCGGATCCATTTTAATTACCCTCTGCTCTCAATTTTGAGTAAATTTTATTAAGCTCTGGATCCATCATAGCTTCTAGAACTGTTTTAAAACCCGAAACAGCATTGGGGCCGGCATTTTTATAAGCTTTTCGCATCCGATTACTTTGCGCTGACGATAAACGTTCCTGCAGTTCACGTCCTTGGTTGGTCAAGTAAAGATGCCGTTCTCTTTTGTCTCGAGTACCAACTTTCACCTCAACAAGTGTGTCATTTACCAAAGTTCTTAAGACCCTGTTTAATGACTGCTTTGTCACTCCCAATATATTCAGTAAATTATTAACAGTTGTTCCTGGTGAGCCATTTATGAAGTGAACTGCACGGTGGTGAGCACGACCATAACCGTATTCTTCCAAGATTCTGTCTGGGTCAGCGGTAAAGCCGCGATATGCAAAAAACATGGCCTCTATACCTTGTCGCAATTGATTGTCTGTGAGGTAAAGAAGTGACTCGCCAGTGATGTTATTTGAGTTGGTCATATCGGATCTCCAAAGATGCTTCATAATAAGTCAGTCTTATTGACATTGTAAGTGTCAAATGTTAGCCAATCTGACATTTTGCGAAATTTTATGTCCGTTTCGGCCTTAATTTTGTAATTTTTGAAAACAGTGGGCAATTTGAAAGGATTTACTATGTCAGGTGGCTATGATGATCGGGATGGTAAAATTTGGTTAGATGGAAACTTCATTGATTGGAGAGACGCCAATGTTCATGTCCTTACGCATGCCATGCATTATGCAAGTTCTGTATTTGAAGGTGAACGTGCTTATAATGGTAAAATATTTAAAAGCTTTGAGCATTCTGAAAGATTTAAGAAGTCAGCCAATTTAATTGATTTTGAAATACCTTATTCTGTCGAAGAAATAGAAAAGGCTAAATATCAAGCATTAGAAGAAAATGGTCTCACAGATGCTTACGTAAGAGCCTTTGCTTGGCGCGGCGCGGGCGAGGATATGGGAGTCGCTTCATCAAGAAACCCTGTTCGAGTTGCTGTAGCCGTGTGGTCTTGGGGAAATTACTACGGTGATGCGAAATTTAAAGGAGCCAAATTAGATATAGCGAAGTGGAGAAGGCCAGATCCAGCAACAGCGCCATCTCAAGCAAAGGCTGCTGGTCTTTATATGATTGCAACCATGTCCAAACATTCAGCCGAAGACAAGGGTTGTTCAGATGCTCTGATGTTTGATTATAGAGGCTACGTTGCTGAGGCAACGGGGGCTAACATGTTTTTTGTAAAAGATGGAGCTGTACATACTCCCACCCCTGACGCATTTTTAAATGGGATCACTCGCCAAACAGTAATTGATCTTTTAAAAGAAAAAGGCGTCTCAGTAATTGAAAGGCACATCATGCCTGAAGAATTGGAAGGTTTTGAACAGTGTTGGCTTACGGGTACGGCTGCCGAAGTGACACCTGTTGGTCAGATTGGAGATTATACATTTGAAGTAGGTGCGCTAACCAAAGAGATATCGGATACTTACGACAAATTGGTTAGATCTTAAAGGATACTTAGAAGTTGTAACTTACGCCTGCATTAACGGCATTTGTTAAGAGTTTAGTGTTTAAAGTGCCGCCATTTCTTAGTGAAACTTTGTTGTCTGATGCTGTAAATTGATATTCGGTGAAAATTGAAAAATCCTCATTTAACTTTCGCGATAAGCCTACAGCGGCTCTCACAGCAGGTCCGGTATACTGATATTCAAATGTGTGTAGACCTCCTGAAGGCAGAGCATCTACATGCGGCATAGCGATACCTAGCCCAACGAGAGAGTAGGTTTTAAAATTACCCAATTCCCAACGTCGATTTATATTGAAAGTTATGATATTGTGGCCGTCTGTGAATTCTAACCTGTCAAATCCGGTGCTTTGTAAAGCGCTACTGGGCGCGTAAGCTTTTGCATGTGTAAATTCTGCTCCATAACTCAACTTATCATTGCGCCAAAAAGTTGTCCGGATACCGTAATAGATGGGAGCATCGAAAGACTTTCCGTCCCATCCAACTAATTCACTATACTGGACCCCAGAGGTGCTGTGCTTGCCAGTTATTCGGCTATGCGGTGAAGACTGAATACCCCCATAAACATCTATTTCTAAAGACTGCGCATTAACGTTTTGGATCGGTAAAAAAATTGACAAAAAAAGTAAAAAACTGCAAATAATTCTGACCATTTTATAACTTTAGCAAATAATTCTATTAGATCAAAGCTATTGGTTTCAGAGTTTTTTTAAAAAATGCCGCGACACATTACCGCTTAACGAAATAAATCGCATGATAGCCGGTTTGAAAGCTGGACTATAGTTGCACGTAGAGCTAAATAACCTGACATAATGAGAATCTCGCAATAATGTTCAGTGGGGGTGTGATCGCCACATAATTTTTTTGGAGCTAACAAGTGTCACAAACTGAAGAAAAAGGAACTCGCAGAGACTTTTTGTTTTATGCAACAGGAGGAACAGCCGCCGTAGGAGCTGGAGCAGCTGTTTGGCCGCTAATTAATCAAATGAACCCTTCCGCAGATGTCAAAGCATTGGCATCAATTAGGGTAGACATATCTGAGATTGAACCTGGTACCCAGCTTACTGTGAAATGGTTAGGGAAGCCCGTTTTTATTCGTCGTAGGACTGAAACGGAAATAGAAGAAGCCCAAAGTGTTAATTTAGACGAGCTGCTAGATAATACCGCCCGAAACGATAATATTGCTGAAGCATCTGCTGACGATCAGAACAGAAGTTTAGATGAAAACGGTGAATGGCTAGTTATGATGGGTGTTTGTACTCACCTAGGCTGTGTCCCACTAGGAGACGGTGCGGGCGAGTTTAACGGTTGGTTTTGTCCATGTCATGGGTCGCATTACGATACATCGGGACGAATTAGAAAAGGTCCAGCACCTGAAAACTTAGCGGTGCCCAAAGCCGTCTTCGTTGATGATACCACTATCAAGTTAGGATAAGGATTTAGAGCAATGGCAGGAATACCTCACGACCACTATGAACCTGGATCAAAGGGTGAAAAATGGTTGCACAGAAGGCTACCTATAGTCGGGTTGCTTTATGACACTATAATGCTTCCAACCCCAAAAAATTTGAATTGGATGTGGATTTGGGGCGCTGTTCTTACATTTTGTTTGGCTTTGCAGATCATAACAGGCATCGTTCTTGCGATGCATTATACGCCTCACGTAGACCAGGCTTTTGCTAGCGTCGAACACATTATGAGAAATGTTAACGGCGGGCATATGCTTCGCTACCTCCATGCCAATGGTGCTTCCCTATTTTTTATTGCAGTGTATGCCCATATTTTTCGGGGTCTTTATTATGGATCTTATAAAGAACCAAGAGAAGTCACTTGGATCATTGGAATGTTAATCTATGTTCTCATGATGGCGACAGCGTTTATGGGTTATGTCTTACCTTGGGGACAAATGTCATTTTGGGGTGCAACTGTTATAACTGGTCTTTTTGGTGCGGTACCATTTGTTGGGGATGCGCTTCAAACGCTGTTACTTGGTGGTCCAGCGGTCGATAATGCGACCCTGAATCGCTTTTTTAGTTTACATTACCTATTACCCTTCTTGATAGCTGGATTGGTTATTGTACATATTTGGGCGTTTCATACTACAGGAAACAATAATCCGACGGGTGTGGAAGTGCGAAGAGGTTCCAAAGAGGAGGCGGAGAAAGATACAGTTCCATTTTGGCCTTATTACATAATAAAAGACGTATTTGCTTTAGCAGTTATTATGGTTATTTTCTTTGCAGTTGTTGGCTTTATGCCAAATTATCTAGGGCATCCCGATAACTATATTGAGGCTAACCCTCTAGCTACTCCGGCTCATATTGTTCCTGAATGGTACTTTCTGCCCTTTTACGCAATCCTACGCGCTTTCACCGCTGATGTTTGGGTGGTTCAGATTGTGAGTTTTTTAACAGGTGGAATTATTGATGCTAAGTTCTTTGGCGTTTTAGCAATGTTTGGAGCAATTCTTGTGATGGCAATAGCTCCTTGGCTTGACACCTCTTCTGTACGGTCAGCCCGGTACAGACCGATGCTGAAGCTTTGGTTTGCTATATTGGTAGTCGACTTCATTCTTCTTATGTGGTTGGGAGCGATGCCAGCTGAAGAACCATATGCTTCGCTATCACTGATCGCATCAGCTTACTGGTTTGCTTATTTTCTAGTTATTCTGCCGCTGCTAGGCGTGCTTGAGAAGCCCCTTCCGCAACCGATGACAATTGAAGAAGATTTCAATAAGTCGCACCCCAAAGAAGCTAATGCGGGCTCTTCTCCAACCGAAGTACCTGCTGAATGAGCCAAGGATGATTAATAGTATGTTTGTAGGAAAAACAATTTTAAACTTTTTTGTTGTACTCTTTTTGACAGCAACCTCTTCTGTTGCTGCTGGTGGTGGGGATAATTATGTCAAAGATTACAAGTTTTCATTCGAAGGCCCACTAGGGTCTTACGATCAAAATCAGCTGCAAAGAGGACTGAAGGTCTACACGGAAATATGCTCCGCATGTCATGGTTTAAAGTATGTTCCAATCCGTACTCTAGGCGACGAAGGCGGTCTAGGTTATTCCGAAGACCAAGTTCGAGCCTATGCAGAGAACTACGAAATCTTTGACCCAGAACTTGATGATTACCGTCCTGCAAAGCCAACAGATCATTTTCCAGAAGTTGTTGATGCAGGCGCACCTGATCTGTCTCTAATGGCAAAAGCCAGGGCTGGATTTCATGGTCCTATGGGAACGGGTATAAATCAATTTGTAAAAGGAATTGGTGGGGCAGAATATATAGCGTCACTTTTGGCTGGGTACACTGGAGAAGAAAAAGAAGAATTTGGTACGGTATTTTATGAAAACACTGCTTATCCTGGTCGCTGGATAGCGATGGCACCACCACTATACGGTGAAGATGTAGACTTTGACGATGGGCACTCGAATGAGCTGAAGTATGAAGCTATGGATGTTGCGGCATTTCTAACGTGGGCTGCTGAGCCAAAAATGATGGCAAGAAAGCATGTTGGTCTTCGCGCCGTTTTATTTTTAGTTCTATTATCTGCATTGCTATATGCCACGAATAAAACTCTATGGGCTCCGATAAAAAAGCGAGCTGCTTAGGTTTTTGTGAGATCTAGTCGAAATTATCTAGAAATTAGTCATTATCTGACAGCCCAGCGCCGGCTCCACTAAGTCTGCTTTCATCTGTAGCAGGTGCGTAAGTTTTTTGGGCAAGTTCGTTTAATATTTTGAATTGTGTTTCACTAAGACAGGCACGAAATGATGTTGTTTGCTTTACTCCATCAATAATAAGCTCCCACCCATTCCACTCATAGCTATCCAATTTTACCTTGGTATCAGGTTGCACGTAGACTGAAGCCGCTAAATCAAAAATATTATTCAGTTTGTTACTGCTGGGCTGATCTATTTTCTTACAATAATCTATCCAAAAAGAGTTATCTTTTAAGCGATCAATCCAGGTGTTGAGCTTATTTACTCCACAAGACATAAACCACGCCCCACAAGCGGCAGCATCTTCTGCAATTCCCCAAGGTAAACCCGAACCCACCGCAGCCTTGTTAAGAAGAGCTTCATATTCATTTAGAGAAAGTTCAATTCCCTTTTTCAAGGTGCCCAAATCCAATTCTCTGGATCACTTCCAGAGGATAATTCATCTGGAAACGGCGCTCCTTTAAACATGTTAATCCTTACCCATCGGTCAGAGCGAGGATCAAAATGACAAGCGCCAAAAAATGATAACTTTGCTCTCAACATATCGATTGGTAACATCGAACTGTTTATTGTGTTATCTCGAATTTCCGAAAATGGCAGTTCACCACAAGTAAGACAGCGTCTTATTATATGTCTATGTTTCGGATATGTCCTTAAAAAATCTGCAATAGTGGTGCTTGGTTCAAGTTCACATAGATCTTTATATGCTCTGGCTACATCTCGACCTGGCTGAAGCGCTTGTTCATATTCGTTTAATTCTGGCATCTCATAGCGTTCTCCTAAGCGTGGCTCTAATTTTTCTTCTGAAGTATACCATGCCCTAGCATCACAATTAGGATCTGCCCAATCAATTTCTAAAGCCCATCCATAATTTTGCTCAATGGTCGACTTTACATTTGCAATAGTCACATCGCCATTTATCGCGAATAATTTTGCCTCGTCACAAGACATTTCATCGCCAAAAGTATCTACTAGATGTCCATAAGGTTCCAGAATAAGAGAGTTTAACATCTCTTGTCCCTCTATACTTAGCTCATCCTCTGACCAGTCACACAAAAGCCTCCAAGGGGATCCTATACTAAAACTGAAGTTTTCTAATTTGGTCTCTAGTTTTTCAATATCTTCCTCAAGCGCCAGATTTTTCTCAATTTGTATAGGGTGTTCTGACCGCCAAGCTTTTAAATGTGGTTTTAATCTTGTTACTAGTTCTTTAAATTTTGATATTTCAGTTTGTGTCGCAGTTTTTAAATTTTTTACTGTCGCGATAGCGTTTTCTTTTGCTTCAAACCAATTATGAATTAATCTAGGATGGTTGACCAAAAATGGAGCCATTCCAAGACCTGTTGAGTTACCAACTCCAAACGAACGCCTTATAGTGCTATCCAATTTTACCGCGCTGCCCGGATTTTTTATTTTTGCCAAGTGCTCAATTAAATCCATTACAAATGTTCTTATTAAATACACAGTCATCATTTCTAATTGGAACGGAGAATTCGCTTCTTCCCGATTTTCGACAACTCGACGGTCAGCCGATCCGAACTTTCCTGATCCATATACCGCTGTTGTACGCATCAAATACCCAACATCTCTGACTCGGTCTAAGTCGGGCTGGTTGCCATTTGAAAGACAGTCTAAAACATAATCCCAAAGTCTAACGGAGCGGTTTGCGCGAGACAGGCATAATTCATTTTGTGTTAGCCGACCCTCCTCTTGGTAAGGCACATGCTTTTCTAGTCTTTCTAGATCATCCAGCGTAGGCCTTCCATCATAAAGAGTAAATGTAGCGTCCCAAGCTGAGGCTATGACGCGATCGCTACGCATTTCATCAGGTAAATCATGTGAAAAGCATATCAGAGTATAATCGCGTAAAGGTGTGCTGAGCCTGTAGAGTGCTCTGCCTACACCATTAACGTTTATTTCAAACAGATCCCTGTTAAACTTCCAGTTTTCTTTCGCAGCTCTTCTTAAAAATTGCCTTAAAAAAGACAGCCTGGATTGATGCATTGAGCCCATACGATCTAATCGCATAACTTTCTCAGCAGATCTTTTAAGATCGGAAATTTCTACAATGCGATTAATCGGATCAACTCCGTAGTTTAAAATCTATTAGAAATTTATAATAAACTGTGTTTTTTGATTTTCCAAGGTCAGTTGATATTATAGTTACGTCAAAAAGAAGAAAACTCAATGTTACAAGTATATATTTCTTTAAAGATAATATGCCTTAGTTCTAACAAAAGTTCTTGGTGTTAAAATTGGGAAGTTTATTTAAGTGGCATACCGAAGCGCGTTACTCAACTTCACATTTAAAGCCATGCAATTTTTCAGAGGCTATAGCTGGAGATTTAGCAATAGGAATTTTTATTAAAAAGGTTTCTGAAGACAAGTGCCCACTTATCTCAGATTTTGATGAGGTCAAAACTGACGATACTAATGGTATAGGCGTTTTTAGAACTAAAACTGGTGGGACATCGAAAGACCCTAAATTTGTTTTGAGAACTACCCAGAGCTGGATTAGCTCATTTGAAGTTATCAATTTATTACAAAAAGAAAAAGAAAACTATCTGGTATTTGGTGATTTAACACATTCGTTAGCACTATACGGAATGCTTGAGGCTTTATACTTAGGTCACAACGTCCACCACGTTCAGAAACTGAGATCTAAAAGTGAATTTAAGGCGTCGATTAAATTTAAGCCAACTTTTGTCTATATTACGCCTACACAAATAAGGTTCATTTCTTCGTTTTTTATTACTCTACCAAGTACTTTAAATGTATTTATTGGGGGAGGGCGCCTTAATTCTGAAACTAGAGAAATGGCCAAACAAATTTTTCCTAACGCGATTGTGCATTTATTTTATGGATCTAGTGAAACAAGTTTTATAACGATTTCAGATGAGTTTACTCCTGTTGGGTCAGTTGGCAAAGCTTTTCCAAATGTCGAAATTAAAGTAGAAGAAACTGGACCCAATAAAAACCGTATATGGGTGAAATCGAATTACTTATTTTTGAAATATGCTGAAGGATCTAACAAAAATTTAGTTTGGCAAGATGAATGGCTAACTATTGGTGAATATGGAAAGATAGATAGAGACGGGTATTTATTTCTACTTAGTGAAGACAGTTCACGATTAACGGTCGCTGATAAAACTATGGAAAGTTACGAAATTGAAGACAAACTTAAGACGGCTGAGAGTGTAATAGATGCTGCTGTTTGGAAAATTGAAAATAAATTAAGTGACTATCGAATAATAGCTGCAGTAGCAACAAATGGCGAAGTTCCCACAGACAGGCTCTACGATACCTTGAAAGAGATAAACAAAATATTCAAACCTAAAAAGATTTATAAGATTAGTTTAAATGAGTGGCCCTTACTTCCCTCCGGCAAGACAGATCTAAGAGCTTTGAAAAATAACTACCATGAGTAGTCAACGCGTTTTTATAATTGCGGGCAAGCGAAGCGCGGTGGCTCCACGTTCTGGAGCATTTGCATCGCTGACATATTATGATTTGGCAGCTCAGGTTGTGATTGATACCTTAAAAGAGGCTAAAATAGATAATCTCGAAGTTGATGAACTTGTTGTTTCTAATGCTTTGGGTGCTGGTGGAAATCCAGCTCGAATGGTTAGCCTTGAAGCAAAACTAAATCTTTCGGTAGGTGGAATATCAATTGACCGGCAGTGTTGTGGAGGAATGGACGCAATTAGTATCGGGACAGATCTTATAAAAAGTGGTCGTGCAGAAGTTGTAGTTGCTGGAGGAGTGGAAAGCTACTCCACGCGGCCAGTTAGATTACACCCCAAAAACTCAGATCAGCCACTAGTTTCTTATGATAGGCCAGCTTTCGCTCCAGCTGGTTTCAATGATCCTGATTTGGCTGAAGCCACTGCAAAGTTGGCTAGGAAGTTTGGGATTAGTAAGGAAGAACAAGATAATTGGAGTATTAATAGCCACTCAAACGCACTGAAATCTAAGGAGATTTTGAGATCTGAAATAACTCCAGTTTTAAATCAAACAAATGATTTGTTTGCGCGAGAACTTAACCAAAAAATTTGCAAACGAGCGCCCAAATTATCAGATACGATTACTCATGCAAATTCAGCGATAGCGGCTGATGCGGCTAGTTTTGTTGTTTTGGTGTCAGAGCTTTTTTTAAAAAACAATATGTGCAAAGGAGTTGAGGTATTAGGTTCTGGAACAAGTGGAGTTATTCCAGAGGAAGCACCATTGGCGCCAGTTGGAGCAATAAAAGCGCTTTTAGATCAGACAAAAATAAGCTTATCAAATGTGGCCTTTATTGAGCTCATGGAGGCTTATGCGGCACAAGCAATAATATGTACTCGTTTATGTGATCTTGATTTAGATAAAGTAAATATAAGAGGAGGTGCTCTTTCTCGAGGTCATCCAATTGGTGCTTCGGGAGCGATACTGGTAGTTCGTTTATTTAATGAACTTATTAACACACCAGGAGCATCTGGAATGGCGGCAATAGCTGCAGCTGGAGGTATTGGTTCGGCTATGATGTTAAAGTCTTAGAGTCTGGTTAAGACACTATTCGGCCGCGCTTTTAATATCGCACTAGTAACTATAGTTACTAATATCACCTTTAAAATATCACCAGGTAAGTAGACCGCAACAGCCACGATTGCTGCATTCAGAGACATTCCAGCATTAATCATCATACCAATAAGCCCAGGAATGTAGAGTATGACTATTCCTCCCATTATGGAAGACAGCGAGACAGAAATTAGAATATCTACAGATTTTGTCTTCTCCATGAGCCAGCCAGTAATATAGGCCGCAATAGGAAAACCAACTATAAAACCCGCAGATGCTCCCGCAAGGAGGCCAATTCCCCCTCTTCCACCAGCCAATAAGGGTAAACCTATCAAAGTCAAAACCACAAAAAATAATGCTGCCAAGCCACCTTTTCTAGAACCTAAAATTGTTCCACATAGCATAACGCCCAAACTTTGCGCGGTTATTGGGACCCCAGAAGCTAAAGGAAAGGCAGGAACCAACCCAAGCACAGCAATCAGAGCGGCAAATAAAGCTACCAGAACACTTGTTTTTTCCATCAATTTTCTCTCTTCTTTATCCCACCCCTAGCACGCAGAGCATCTGATACATGATCCGCATCATCTAAAATTGATAATGCTAGAGGTACTGAAATTCTCCAAAAACTGCGTTTAGTTGATCTGGCCGATTGCGCAAGCATTAAATTTTTAGCGCGCTGGTTCAATATTGGAATTGATCTGATAAACAAGCCTATTGTTATAGATACGGCATGGGGATTTATTCCAAAAATCTTGAGGTAAAGTGAGTATTTCTGAATTGCTAAAATTATATCATGAATTTTGCTGGTCATTAAAAAAAGGTTCGCGATTAAGAATGCTGAAATAAGCCGAAAAATAAGAGTGACACCCTTATCTAAGTGGCCTAGATACAGATGCCAAAAAGCCAGAATAACAACAAAAGGGACAGTAATTTTGAGGTGATACAACCCTAACCCTAGAAATTTTAGCCCACCTGCTAAAAAATAGATTAGCAAGAGCATTAAGAATATACTGAACATTACAAGTGGATTTTTTATAAAAAATAAAATTGCTGCAGCAGAACAGCTGAGAACGATCTTTTTTTGAACAGAGATTTCATCTAGTTTGGTGTTATGTGGAGACACGTTAGTAAACATTAAATAGTCTTTTCGTCGTAATTTTTCATAGCATCTCTATACTTCTTTATGACAGTTTTTGGTGTGCCGTCAGCTTGAACAATACCTTCATCCATCCAGATTAATCTTTGATAGTTTTCGAATGTTTCTGGAACATGGGAAACGTGAATGATAGTTTGCTTTAGAGAACTTAAGTAATTTTCCAATTTTAGCTGTGTAGGTATATCTATTCCAGTAAATGGTTCGTCCAAAAGTAAAACCTTAGGTTTCATTAATAAAACCGAGAGTAGGCAAACCAAGTGCTTCTGGCCTTGAGACAAAGTAGAAATGGATCGTTCAAACCAGTCAACTTTGTCATATTGTTTCAAACATGTGATAACTTTTATATCAGCCTCATTTTTGTTCAGACCTAATTGCGTGAGGCCAAAACGAAGCTCTTCGCCAACAGTTGGGAAAATGATTTGATGATCGGGATTTTGAAAAATTATCCCAACCTTTTTAATGGCCTCTTCTCTTTTTTTTGCTACTTCGGTCCCATCTATTAAAACTTTTCCATTATTCAATTCTTGTAAACCAGCTAAAATGCGTAAAAGGGTAGTTTTGCCCGAGCCGTTACGCCCGATAAATCCGACCCTTTGTTCTTTAATGGATAGACTTAAGTTTTCTAAAATTCTCTCATTTCCGTAAAAAACAGAAGCTGAGTAAATTTCAATTTCTATTGGTTTATCTGTGCTAATTTCCATTTATCCATCTTCTTAGAGTGGAAAACAAAACATCGGATTGAAATTATTACTATTTTTGACAAAATTAGAGATTTTAGATAACTAGAACCTGCGTACCAACTTCCGTCATAGTGAATAATTCTGCAATATGTTCATTATAAAGACCAATGCATCCATTCGATGACCGGCGCCCTATTTTTCGCGTATCATGAGTTCCATGAATTCGAAAATAAGTCCAACTCAGATATAGAGCATGCGTGCCTAAGGGATTTTCTGGGCCTGGCCCTATAAAATCTGGCCATTCAGGATTTCTAATTTTCATAGCCGGTGTTGGGCTCCAGCTAGGGCCTTCAACTTTTTTGGTAACTTTTGTTCTCCCAGTTTTTATCAAATCATCAGACATGGGAACTGAAGATGGAAACAAACGGTAAGTTTGTTCATCAGATGACCAATAATGTAATGCTCTGGACGAGATATCGACCAAAATGGCACCTTTTCGGAGAGTTTTAAAGTAAGGCTTCCAATTTAAAGCTCTAAAACTAGACACGTTGTGTCTTATATTTTCCGAGATTTCCTTTTCTATTTCTGTTGTGTTGTCTTGGTTGACATTTGATAGAGCAAGGCTTGGGGCACATAAAGAGGCACCCGAAACTCTCAAAAAATTACGACGATTAATTATAAACATTAAAAAACCCTAATTGTGTTCCGTATATTTTAATGCAAGAACGTTGTAGGCTCAATTGGAAATATTAGACTGCTTTGCTAGGATGAAAAAGCATGGGTGTGGGACGTAATGCTAAAGATTTTTATTTCGATTTTAATTGCTGTTATTTTAGTAGCCTGTGCTCCGCAAGAAATACAAATGGCGTCTGATGGCAAGCCGGTCCCCAAAGTTTATGATATGAGAGCTCAATCGACAGCCCAAATACAATTCAGGATGCTTGATGCTGTTAATGTTTTACGGTCTAGCCAGTCTTTGACCAGTCTGCAGTTAAACGCTCAGCTAAATGCTGCAGCAGCGACACATTCCCGTGATATGTCTGTTCAAAACCGCCCTTGGCATTTTGGTTCAGACGGTTCGTCACCTTTGGATAGGGCTCGGCGTCTAAACTATTCTGGCGAGTTTCGGGGAGAGGTAATTTCTGAAACATTTGAGAATGAATTGGATACACTTGCTGCATGGATGGAAAATAAAAATACTAGAGCTGTAATTCTAGATCCAAATGCAATTGATTTAGGTTTCTCTTGGTACCAAGAGCCCAGTGGAAAAATTTGGTGGACACTAGTTCTAGGTGGGCCAACTTAAATATTTATGGGAGGATAAAAATTGGTGTGCCAATATCGACAGCACGATAAATTTCGTCCATTTCATGATTTCGTATGGCTATACAACCGAACGTCCAATCGCGCCTCCACCATTTTGGTGACTTATCGCGGCCATGAATAAAAATATTACCTCCAGGCGATTTCCCTAGCTTCGCCGCTTCTTTTTTGTCTCTGTCGTTGGGATAAGAAATTCCTAAAGATAGATAATACTGACTGTTAGGATTCTTGCGGTCTATGTAATATTTTCCTTCTGGTGTTTTGCCATCACCTTCAAATTTCTTGTCGCCTTTGGGTGAAAACCCCAGTCCAATGCGATACCGGCGCAGTACTTTTTCACCATTAAAAAGATACATTTTTCGGTCTGATTTTTTAACTACAATTGAAGTGATTGGTTGGTCGATGGCTGTAGTATTATTTGCCAAAGAAAATACGGCACTTAAAGAAGTAAAGATGACTGTAATCAGAATTAATTTTAATTTCATTTTATACTTTGACTGCTCTTTTTCCACCTTATTACCTTAAATATTTAATTTTCGGCAACAAAATTCTTTATAAAATTTACTTAACTTTCCTGTTTGTGCTTTAAGTCTTTAGTCACTCAGATTTTAAAAACCCACCAGATTGATGATGCCAAAGTTCAGAGTACAACCCGCCCTTTGATAAAAGGGACTGATGATCTCCATCCTCTATAATTTTACCATTATCTAGCACAAGTATTCGGTCCATCTGGGCAATCGTCGACAATCTATGCGCGATTGCAATTACTGTCTTCCCATTCATCATATTTTTTAAAGTATCTTGAATTTGGTTTTCAATTTCGCTGTCTAGCGCACTCGTAGCCTCATCTAAAAGCAGAATAGGAGCATTTTTTAAAATTACTCGTGCCAACGTTATCCGCTGGCGTTGTCCTCCTGACAGTTTAATTCCACGCTCTCCAACGTGAGCATCGTATCCTTTTCTTCCACTTTCATCTTGCAGGTTTAAAATAAAATCGTGGGCATGCGCCTTTTTTGCTGCTGCGATGATTTCTTTTTCGGTTGCATCTGATTTTCCGTAGCAAATGTTTTCACGAATGGACCTATGTAGGAGGCTACTATCCTGCTGAACAACACCAATATTCTTGTGTAGACTAACTTGGCTTATTTTTGAAATATCTTGGCCGTCGATATAGATCGCACCAACTTCCACATCATAGAAGCGAAGAATTAATTTTAACAAAGTAGATTTTCCAGCACCTGACTTGCCAACTAATCCAACTTTCTCATTTTCTCTAAAAGTCATACTTAACTTATTCAAACCGCCACTTTGAAGCCCGTAGTGATGACTTAAATTTTTTACTTCAATTCTAGCTTTTGTAATTTCTAGATTTTCTGCATTTTCTTGATCCTTTAGTTTGATTGGATCCGCCAAACTACCCATACCCTCCTGTATCACACCAAGCTCTCTAAAAAATGAAGATATTGCCCACATTATCCAACCTGTCATAGCATTTAATTTAATTGCTAGGGCTGATGCAGCTGCTATGGTTCCGGTAGTAGCTTCTCCAATATACCAAAGATAAAGTGACATGCCTATCAAACTCGTTATTAGTAAACCGTTTAAAATATTCAGGCCAAAGTCCATTATAGTATAAAGGCGCATCTCGCGGGCAAACGTTTGACGTGTTTTTTCAATAGCTGATTTGGCACTGTCTATCTCTTGGCTTTCATAAGCGAATAATTTAACCGAATGAATATTGGTATATGTATCGATGATTTGACCATTTAGACTTGATCGTGCGTCTGAAGATGCTTTTGAGGCCGGACTGATATTTTTAATAACCCAGACGATTAAAACAAGGTATAATAAAAACCAGATTGCCATGGGTAGCATGAGTCGAAAGTCTACGCTATTTAATAACAACAAGCCGCCAAAAATATAGGCAAGCGAGTATCCTAGAGAATCAAATACTTGGAATACTACTTCCCCTGCAGATCTGGGTGTTTGCATTACTCTATTGGCAATCCTGCCTGCGAAATCATTTTCGAACCAGCCAATTGATTGTCGTAAAACATGTTTGTGCCCTCGCCATCTAAAAAGTGTGGCGATATTAACCATTAAAGTATTGTTAATTAATAATACATCTACGGCAAAAATAAGTGGCCGAAGGATAAGGATAAAAGCTGCCGCCCAAATAAAATTATTTGAAAAATTAGTGAAAACGTCTTTTGGATCACCGCTTACAATATCGATTATCCAGCCCAATAAATAAATAAGGTAAATTTCGCTAGCGGCAGCTAGTGTGGCTACCAAGCCAGTTATAATAAATATTCCTAGAAACGGCTCTGTATAACTCATAAAAAATGAGCGAACGGTGTTCGGAGGATCATCTAATTCGTGGTAGTTGGAAAATGGATCTACTAAATTTTCAAAAAAACGGAACATTTTGTTTTTTATATCTTTCGTTTCCTAAATAACGAATTATTCTTTTGACTATCTGATGCTGAACAACAACCTTTCTTTACTTAGTGTGAAATCTGATTCAATCCATTTTTGCTCTAAATATGCGAGCATTTCACCTAATTTTGGGCCAGAAAAATATTCTGTTAAGTCAGCTGATTTAACTGGAAATTTAGAAACAGATCCCAGTTTTATTCTACTAAAAACGTTCCCGCTAAGTTCTGTGCCGTGCAAGCTCGACCTCACCAGTATACAATCCAAAGCTAGTTTCTCGTTATAACGATAAGAAAGCTCAGCGGCGTCTTTTTGACTTGCCGCCTCTTCTCTTAAAACTCTATGAGCTTTTGCTAGTTTGTTTGAAAACCTTAGGTGTGATTTTAAATTATCATCTGTATAGGCGGCTAAACGCCTTATTGCGCAAGGGGCGACCTCTAGTCTGTTTTCCAACTTTTCTAGGTTTTTAAGACTTTCGTAATCGTAAGCATCAAAAATTTTTGAACTAATGCTTGCCTTTTCCATTAAAAAAATTGAGTGTTTTAGATTATGCGCCGCGAATAATTTTAAAATTTCATCACTTTTTCTTTCAGCTGAAACTGTGTCCAATCCATCTCTTAAATCATTTAATGCGGCAATTTCGATTTCATGGGTTCCATCTTTTTTACCAAATAATGCTAGAAATCGAAAAAACCTTAATATACGCAAATAGTCTTCTTTTATTCGTGCATAGGGATCTCCTATGAATTTTACTCGTTTTCCAACTATATCAGCGATCCCACCTAGCGGATCTAAAATTGTTCCATCCTGCTCACAATATATGGCGTTAATACTGAAATCACGTCTTTTAGCATCTTCTAAAATGGACTTAGAAAATTTGACCTTAGCTCTTCGCCCATCTGTTTTAATATCTTCTCGAAGAGTAGTCACTTCATAGTTTCTTTTGTCAGCCACTACGGTGACAGTTCCATGTTCAATTCCTGTTGGTAAAGCTTTTAACCCCGCGTTTCCCATAATTTCCAAAACTTTTTTTGGATGGGCACTGGTAGCAATATCAATATCTGTAGCTTCAATATTTAAGAGAGTATTCCTGACGCAACCCCCAACAAAGTAGGCTTGATATCCTCTGGAAACTAATCTTTCCATTACTAATCGAGTTGATGGTTTATTTAGCCAATCAGCAGATATTTTCATCGGCTTAATGCCTGTGATAAGTTTAACAATATTCTCGCAGTTGCACCCCAGACATAATAGGGGCCATATGGAACTGCATAGTATTGTATTTGCGAACCATTCCATTTTCTTGTTTGAATGGAAAAATTTTCTTCATTCAGAATATGATCGAAAGGTACAGTAAAAATTTCATCAACCTCGCCACATCGTAATGTTTCTTCGAAAGGTTGGCTAATTACACCGATGTAAGGCTTTATTTTAAAGCCCGTGGCGGTTTTATGTGTTGGAAGAGATGCAATTATTTCAACTAGATGCTGGCTTAGACCAACCTCTTCTTCTGTTTCTCTGAGAGCAGTTTCTATCGGGCTACTATCGAATATTTCTTTCTTGCCTCCTGGAAACGCTATTTGTCCTGGATGGTTTTTTAGGTTAGTCGATCGTTTTGTTAACAAAATCTCAACATTTTTTTTAAAAGTTAAAACTGGAATTAATACACTAGCTTCAAGAAAGTTTGATTTTTGATTAAAAGCCATATCTGGGTTTAGATCAAAATCTGAGGAGCAAGATTCATATTTTGAAAGATTAGACTTGATATTACTTATTAAATTATTTTTATGACTTTCCATTTTTGTTTGCCTGAAATCCTACCGTCTCCGGGCTTAAATCATAATGTGCTCCACAAAATTGGCAATCGGCGGTTACGGTGCCTTCCGGTGTGGTCATTTTCTCAATATCTTTAGCTGAATAGATAGACAAAGACTGGCGAACGCGTTCTTCGCTGCAGGTACAACCAAATTCCACACTTTGTGGTTCAAAAGCTCTTGGAACTTCTTCGTGAAATAATCTGATAAGTAGGTTTTTTGGTTCTACAACTGGGCCCGTGAGCTCAATTTCTTCAACTGTATCCAATAATATATTTACACGATTCCAGTCATCATGATCATTGCCAGTCAATAAATCTGATGCAACCATGAGCCCGTCTTCTCCTGAGCCGCCCTCACCCGATACTTCGATTGACGACTTAGGCATGTGTTGAACCATTATGCCACCTGCACGCCAGTGTTCCTGTCGATTTGCTTCTGTAGATTTTCCAAAACTAAGCTTAAATCGTGTTGGAAGTTGTTCCGATTGAGCAAAATAAGCTTCGGCACAAGAAGCTAATGATCCACCTGAGAGTGGAGTAATTCCTTTATATGGCTTCATGCCTTCGCCTTGGTCAATTAGGATCGCAAAGTAGCCTTCACCGAGTTGCTCAAAATAGGGTGCCTTATTTAAACGTTTTTCATCAAAACTTGCATAGGCTCTTATTTTTGCAGGCTCCCCTTTTTTAGATGGTCCATAGTAATCTGTTGCAATCATTCTGACTGCACCTTTTGATTGGATTTGCAAGGATAGTTTCCACCTAAGCTTAATACTTTCGCCAATTATTGCGGTTAAAAGTGTCATTTCTGCCACCAATGCTTCCACGGTAATGGGGTAGTTATGTTGCTTAAGTACGCCGTCAAGAACTCCATCTAATCTTGCTACTCGGCCTCTTATCTCAGATTTATCAAGTTGAAATGGAAGGACTGTATCATCCCAAATTCTAGCTGACGAGTTCATGACATGCTCTTTTTAATTATACTAGCGACACGCATACCCTGTCTATATAGTGGCTACAAGATAACTTAAGTGAGAAATTAATATGCGGCGTTTTGGAAATGTTCCTGATTTAGAAAAAAAATATGTAAGAAGACCAGGCGTTTACGCAATTTTAACTCGTGGTGATCAGATTTTATTAACCTACCAAGAGGAACCAGATTTTGAGTTTCAATTGCCTGGTGGGGGAATAGATCAAGGAGAAAACTCTATTCAAGCTCTACATCGTGAGGTTTTAGAAGAAACAGGTTGGCTAATCTCAAAGCCTAGGTTTTTGGGTGTATACAAGCGCTTTGTCTATATGCCGGAATATAAAATGTACGCCGAGAAAGTATGCAAAATCTACCATGCTATTCCTTCGCTTAAGACAAGTAACATATTAGAAAAAGGCCACTCAGCTCACATTATGCATGCGCATTTGGCACTTCGCTTATTACATGGTGGTGATTTACATTTTTTAGAAAATCATCTTCAGAAAATTTAAACTAGATGAAGTATGTCCAAAGGTTTTGCTGAGCCTCGCTTTGCAATAGACTTCTTTTTTAATTTGCGCATGCCATCGATCCAGCGATCGTAATCTGACACTTTATTTGTCAAATATTTTTGGACTTTTGAATGAGGTAAGATTAAAAATTCTTCGCGGCACATCGCTTCATAAACTTTTTCTGCAACTTCTGTGGGCGATAATAATCCCTCGATAGTTTCAGCATCTGAAGGATCACTAAATCCCAATAAATTACTGGCAACGTACTGTGGACATATAACGGAAGATCTTATGCCGTCATCGCCATGCGATATTGCTATTCCTTCAGAAAAACTTATTGCAGCTGCTTTACTGGCGCTATACGGGGCATCGCCTATTTGATAAAGGAGGCCAGCAGCGGAAGCCGTATTTACGAGATAACCGTATTTACGGTCCAACATCTCCGGTAACAATCGTCTAGCAGCATAGACGTGTGCCATTACATGTAAATTCCAGCTTAACTCCCAAGTTTTGTTTGAAGCAGATGCGACGTGATCTGGATCAACAAAAATCGTTCCTGCGTTTGAAATGAAACAATCAACTCCACCAAGCTTACTCTCGGCAAAAGTTATAAAACTATTTAGTTCTTCTTCTTGAGTTACATCACACACATATCCGAAGCCACCAAAGTTGTCTGCTATATTAGGGGTGTCTTTATGTTTGTCCGCAATTACAACATTAGCGCCCATAGTGGAAAATTTTGTAGATAAAGCAAAACCTATACCTTGGGCCCCACCGGTAATCAAAATTGTTTTGTTTTTGAAGTTCATCAAATTACAAATTGAGCTAGCGTTTCATCATTTGTAATATCTGAAAACGTTATGCCTGCGTCTGACAGTTTTTCAAAAAAATCATCAAAATGATTAGGATCTTTAGTTTCTATTCCGATCAGGATCGATCCAAAATTACGGGCAGATTTTTTCAAATACTCAAACCTCGTAATATCGTCATCTGGTCCCAAAAAATTTAGAAATTCTTTTAGGGCACCTGGGCGTTGAGGCATTCTAAGAATTAAATATTTTTTAACTCCTTTGAAACGCTGTGACCTTTCTTTCACCTCTGGCAAGCGCTCAAAATCAAAATTTCCACCTGTGGTAATACAAACCACAGATCTACCGCTTATTGATTGTCCTAAATCCTGCAAAGCGTCTATAGAGAGCGCCCCGGCTGGCTCAAGAACAATTCCTTCGACATTGAGCATTTCTAACATTGTAATGCAAACTCTGTCTTCTGGCGCTCTTAAAACATTAGCTAAACCAATCGACTTAAGTGTTTCGAAGGGCTTATTGCCAATTTGGCCAACAGCCGCACCATCTGCAAATGTGTCAACTTTATCTAGAGGCACAGGCCTACCAGCAATTAATGCAGCCCACAGGGATGCACCTCCCAAAGGCTCAATCAAAGAATATTGTGCGCTATTTTTAAAATATTTTAAGATACCAGCTGAAAGTCCTCCGCCTCCTACAGGCATAACAATATGATCAGGGCAAAAACCGAGTTGTGCTTCTATTTCAACAGCAACTGATGCTTGACCTTCAATAACATCAGCATCATTGAAGGGCGATAAAAAATGTCCATTGTTTTTTTTGCAAAAATCTTGTGCAGCCTTTAGACAGTCGTCAAAGTAATCCCCAACTAATTCAATTTGAATGGCATCGCCTCCAAAAATCTCAGTTTTTTGAATTTTTTGCTTTGGAGTAGTTACGGGCATAAAAATGGTACCCCTAACGCCAAAGTGCTTACACATGTACGCAACACCTTGAGCATGATTTCCAGCGCTTGCTGCAACAAAAAGCTTATTTTTGTCTTGTTTGCGCATAGCATTGAACGCACCCCGTAACTTGTAAGAGCGAACAGGGCTTAAATCTTCTCGTTTTAACCAAATATCTGCACCATAAATTGCAGAAAGGTGCTCATTTTTTTGAAGTGGTGTTCTTTCAAAGACTCCACGCATTGCTTTTTCGGCTTCTTTTGCCGCTTCGTTGAAGTGTTCCATAGCATAGCTTTGCATTAAGTTTAAACATCTTACAAGCACTCAAAAGATTTAAATACCTACGTATTTTTTCATATAATAAGAAAATATGTTAACTTGCCCATCAGGTTAAAAAACGTTATCGCGCTGAACTTAGAAATGTAGAGGATTGTTTAATGTCCAAACCGAAAAAAGTTGTTTTAGCCTATTCCGGCGGTCTAGATACATCTATTATTCTGAAATGGCTCCAAAGTGAGTATGGCTGTGAGGTTGTAACTTTCACAGCTGATCTTGGCCAGGGTGAAGAGCTCGAACCAGCTAGAAAAAAAGCTGAACTGCTTGGCATCGAACCTAAAAATATTTTCATTGAGGACGTTCGTGAAGAGTTTGTACAAGATTTTGTTTTTCCGATGTTTCGAGCTAATGCAGTTTATGAAGGACAATATCTTTTAGGAACCTCAATTGCGAGGCCATTAATCTCCAAGAGATTGGTTGAAATAGCTGCAGAAACCGGTGCTGACGCTATTGCACATGGAGCAACTGGAAAGGGTAACGATCAAGTTCGATTTGAGCTGTCCGCCTATGCTTTAGACCCGAATATAAAAGTTATAGCTCCTTGGAGGGAATGGGATTTGAGTAGCCGAACCAAGTTGCTTGCATTTGCAGAGGAGCATCAAATACCAATAGCAAAAGATAAGAAAGGTGAAGCTCCTTTCTCAGTTGATGCAAATTTGCTTCACACATCGTCAGAAGGAAAGGTTTTAGAAGATCCTGCAAAGATTGCTCCTGAATATGTTTTCCAGCGTACAGTTAATCCAGAAGATGCACCGGACGAACCTGAGATGATTGAAGTCGAATTTGATAAGGGCGACCCGGTGGCAATTAATGGAAATAAAATGTCGCCAGCTACAATCTTAACTTCTTTGAATGAGTATGGATATAAACATGGGATCGGGCGGTTGGATTTTGTAGAGAACCGGTTTGTTGGCATGAAATCGCGCGGTATATATGAGACCCCAGGTGGTGAGATTTTGTTAGAGGCACACCGTGGAATTGAACAAATAACTCTTGATAGTGGCGCGGGGCATCTAAAGGATAGCCTAATGCCCAAGTATTCTGAATTGATATATAATGGGTTTTGGTATTCACCAGAGCGTGAGATGCTTCAGGCTGCAATAGATCTTTCACAAGAATTTGTGTCAGGAACAGTAAGACTAAAACTTTTCAAGGGCTCTGTCCGTACGATTGGAAGGCGGTCACAAAACTCTTTATATTCTGAAGCTCATGTTACTTTTGAGGATGATGCTGGAGCTTATGATCAAAAAGACGCTGCGGGTTTCATTCAGTTGAATGCTCTTCGGCTGAAGTTACTCTCGGCTCGAAATGCGCGTTGCAATGAAGGGTAAAAGTTAAATTTATCCGTTTAGGTCTACAGGTACTGAAGTTCTCTTTGATCTGCGTTCTTTTTCTGTAGCTGATTTGAGTTGACCACAAGCAGCCATAATATCCTCGCCCCTAGGCGTTCGTATCGGACTGGCATAACCAGCTCGGTAAATTATTTCTGCAAAAGATTCTATTTGCTTCCAATCTGATCTTTCAAATGGCGATCCTGGCCATTCATTAAAGGGTATCAAATTTATTTTGGCCGGAATTCCTTTTATTAATTTCACCAACCGGCGAGCGTCTTCATCAGAGTCGTTTATGTTTTTTAGCATTACATATTCGAAAGTTATTCTTTCTGAATTTGAAACTTTTGGATAGTTTTTAAGAGTTTCCAACAAATTGGAAATATTCCACTTTTTATTTATAGGAACCAGTTTATCGCGAATTTCATCAGTGGTGGCGTGAAAAGAAATAGCTAATTGGCAACCAATCTCTTCAGCTGTTTTTGCTATTTCTGGAACAACACCTGATGTTGAAAGCGTAATTCTTCTTCTTGATAAAGCAATTCCCTCAGGGTCCATAGCTATTTTCATAGCATCACGAACATTATCAAAATTATATAAGGGTTCTCCCATGCCCATTAAAACGACATTAGACAGAAGCCTAGGTTCAGTTTTAGGTATTCCTCGAGTTGGCCATTCACCTAGGTCATCTCTCGCTACTAAAATTTGCCCTACAATTTCACTGGAAGTTAAATTTCTAACTAATCTTTGCGTTCCTGTATGGCAAAAAGAGCAGGTTAAAGTACAACCTACCTGGGAACTTATGCAAAGAGTTCCTCTATTCTCTTCGGGGATGTAAACGGTTTCTATTTCATGCCCACCGTCTATTCGCATTAAATACTTTCGTGTTCCGTCTTGGGAAATATTTTTTGAGATTATTTTGGGAACTGAAATCAGAAAGTTGTTTTGAAGAGCTTCGCGATAAGGTTTGGCTAAGTTTGTCATTTTGCCGAAGTCACGTATACCTTTCTCGTATATCCATTGCCATATCTGCCCAACACGCATATTTGCTTGTTTTTCAGGAGTGCCGCTTTCGATAAGAACCTCCCGCAAAGACGATCTAGTAAGACCAACTATATTTAGAGGTCCCTCAGGCGCCTTTCTCGGAACCGTTACAAAATTATGTGTTAATATTTTTGATGTTTGAGTTTCTTCAGTCAAAATATTTCCAGTCAAATTTTGTATTTGCCAATTAATAGTGGCTAATTAATTCGATAGTATGGAGCTTATTTACAGCGTTTTTCGGCATCTTCAACTGCTGCCGTAAAGCCTAATAAAGAAAAAGTATCTTGGGTTTTGGTGCCACGGGATGATCGTGCCGTCAAAATAGCTTTGGCACCTTTTTTCATAGCTTTGATGATTTTAACGTCGTCTTCGTCAGAGCGGGCCCATGCCCATTCACCCTCAGTAAAAAGGGCAAAATTTGTTCCATCTACATTTAATGTTACATTTGAGCCATCTGCAAAGGGATATCCACCGGTAAATGTTAATTGGCCATTAACCTTACTTTCCGGCCGGAAATTTACGAACAGCAGAATATCCCCTCTTTTCACACTTACAATTCTCCCATCTCTTGTATTGATTATTTCTTTAGGTTGAGACACGCTCCAACATTCTTTTGGATTATCTTCCACAAAAATGCTCCAGTCTGTCTTATCTGCAACTTTGTTGCTACTTGTTTCTTGTGAAAAAGCCTGTGTTGAAAGAGTTATGCCAATAAAAGCGATAATTGTTTTTACTGATATTAATAGTGTCAAAAATTTCATAAACAACTGCTCCTTTATCATCAAAGCCAACGCCAATATAGATTTTTTCTTTATTTAGTCATGCCCGTTTAAATAGTATAGTACGTTGAAAGGACCCTAGCCTAAAATATGCTTCAGTTGAAACCCCTGAGAAAGTTAATTTTTTAATAAAAGGTATAAAAATTTTATGAAACCACAAATTATGTGTGAAATATGGCGCGGTTCATATTTAGAGTCTGTACATACTGGTATGGCTGTAATTTGCGATAAAGATGGTGAAATAAGCCATCAATGGGGCGATCCAAATGCATTAATTCTACCTCGAAGCTCTGCAAAGATGATACAGGCTATACCTCTTATCATATCAGGAGCTGAAAAAAAATTTTCTATCGGGGAAGATTTGTTAGCCCTTGCCTGTTCTTCGCACAATGCAGGGGAAATTCATTTATCAAGAGTCCTAGGTTGGCTTTCTCATCTTGGTTTTAGTGACACTGATCTAAGATGTGGTTCTCAACCACCAAAGGATCCGCATGTTAAAAAAGAGATGCGTGAAAAAGGGCGCTCACCTTGTCAAATTCACAATAATTGTTCCGGAAAACATGCTGGTTTTCTATCCGTTTCTCGCCATTTAAACGCTGGAGCAGAATATACAGATCCGGACCATCCCGTTCAACTCATGGTAATGGACGTGTTCCAGGAATTAACGCAAAATAAAGTTGATGGAATTGTAATAGATGGGTGCTCGGCTCCCAACCCTGCCATGCCTTTATATTCTCTTGGCAAAGCTATGTCTTGGTTTGCAACAGCGCATAAACGGGATGATCAGTTAAGCAAAGCGGCACTTAAGTTAAGAAATGCAATGGTAAACTACCCAGAACTGGTGGCCGGCGAGCGGCGTGCTTGTACAAATTTAATGAAGGCTTGCGAAAAAAAAGCAATTTTAAAAACTGGGGCCGAAGGTGTCTTTGTAGCAATCTTACCTGAGTTAGAAAAAGGAATTGCACTTAAAATATTTGATGGGGGAACTCGAGCTTCAGAATGTGCAATCGCTTCACTGCTTATACAATTGGGTGTTCTTAACTCTAACCATCCAACGGCATTAGCTTATACGCACACGCCGATATTAAACTGGCGAAAGATTGAGACTGGGATGATGAAAGCAAGCAATTCGTTCAAAGTATGATTATTTTATTTAATAAGCCGTTTAATGTTCTTTCTCAATTTACTGACAAGTCAAATTTTGCAAAAGAAAGGAAAACTTTATCCCACTTTATAAATATTAAACAGGTTTATTCGGCAGGAAGATTAGATTTAGACAGTGAGGGTTTAGTAATCTTAACCGATGACGGCAGTCTGCAGACAAAGATATCTTCGCCTAAATTTAAAATTGAAAAAACTTATTTTGTTCAGGTTGAGGGAATACCTAAAGAAAAGGATTTGTACGCTCTCAGAAAAGGACTTGAATTGAAAGATGGTCTTACAAAGCCTGCAAAAGCTCAAACAATAGAAGAGCCAAAGTGGCTTTGGGAAAGAAACCCGCCCATTAGGGTGCGTAAGTCTATTGCTGACAGCTGGATCGAGCTGAAAATTAAGGAGGGGAAAAACAGGCAAGTTCGGCGAATGACTGCTAATATCGGATTTCCAACGCTGCGGCTTATCCGAACATCAATTGGAGAATGGAAATTAGGTGATTTAAAGCCTGGAGACTTCAAAGTTTTATAAAGTAGGAAATATAACTTTGGATAAAGCTTTAGGTTACATCGATGAAAAACCATAATCCAAAGCATCTAAAATCTGGTCTACTTCTGCTTCCGATATCACAAGAGGTGGCGACATTAAGATATTGTTCAATCCTAGCCGAACCATAGCTCCTGCTTCATAAGTATTTTGGTGTAGTTTTTTCATTTCATCCATACTCATAGCAGTTTTTTTCCTCTGATCGCTGACAACTTCAATAGCTGCCATTAAACCCTGACCTCCCCTTACATCACCTATAACATCAAATTTCTTTTTCAGTTTAACTATGCCATCATAGAGTTGTTTGCCTCGAATTCCTGCATTGTCTTTTGTGCTGATTCTTTGAGTTTCAGAAAGGCAGGCACAAACAGCAGCTGCGCCAACAGGATGAGCGGAATAAGTGTAGCCATGAAAGATACCAGCTTCAGGACTATTAGAGTTTTCGAAAACATCTGCTACTTTTTCGCCCATTAGGGCTGCACCGACAGGGAAATAACCTGATGTGATACCTTTAGCCATACTCATCATGTCTGGTTTAACGTTCCAGTGCCTCGCGCCCGACCAGGATCCAGTCCTACCAAAACCAGTTATTACTTCATCTGAAATCATTAGTATGCCGTTCCTCTCACAAATTTCCTGCATGAGGCCCATGAAAGAAGGATCTGGAACAATTACGCCACCGGCTCCCTGGATAGGTTCCATAATAAAGGCAGCGATAGTATTTTTGTCTTGAAAAGAAATTTCATCTTCGAAAGCCTGCGCAATATTTAGAGCCAATTTCTGGGGATCGGTTTCATTAAATGGATTTCGATAAGTGTACGGGCTAGGTAAATGAAAACAGCCTGGCAACAAAGGTTCATATGCTATTCTAAACCTATTATTCCCATTCACGGATGCCCCGCCAAAGTGCGTTCCGTGGTATCCTTTTTTTAGGGATATGAATTTTGTTCTGGTAGGTTCTCCCCGCAAACGATGATATTGCCGAGACAGCCTAAGGCAGGTTTCTACTGAATCTGATCCACCTGCTGTAAAAAAAACTTTCTCCATTCCATCAGCTTTAAACATTTCTTTGACCATAAAAGAGGCTTCAATAGCAGCTGGATTGGTTGTCCCTGCAAAACCAGAATAATAAGGTAGATGATTGAGTTGCTCTGATATGGCCTTTTTAACTGCTTCATTTGAGTAACCTAGGTTTACACACCAAAGGCCTCCAACGGCATCAACTGTAGTATGCTCGTCTATATCGCTAATCTGCGATCCATTAGCATTCGTGATAACTTTAGGAGGATTATTAATCGAGTCTCTTGGCGCTCCCATTGGATGCCATAAATGTTTTGCATTGTTTTCGATGATGAAATTATTGTCTCGCATATTGTCCCCCCTATACTCAAATTTAAATTTAATAATGTTTAAGTACCCTGTCGATTAAATTTTTGTGTAAACTTATCGTTTTGTGGACAATAATTACCAGTGTGTGTAAGCGACTAATTCATGAACAAAGCAAAAGCAGATCAAAATTATAAAGTTATCGCTGAAAATAGGCGTGCGCGATTTGACTATGCCATAGAAAATGATCTTGAGTGTGGTGTTGTTTTGCGAGGATCTGAGGTTAAATCACTGCGGAATGGTGGTTCAAACATCGCAGAAAGTTACGCTCAAATTGAAAATGGTGAACTTTGGTTGGTAAACTCATATGTGGCCCCTTATGACCAGGCAAAAAACTGGGGGCATCAAGAGCGTCGAAAAAGAAAATTACTGGCAAACAAAAAAGAACTATCTAGGCTTTGGAATGATACCCAGCGAAAAGGAATGACGCTTGTTCCTTTGGTTATGTATTTCAATCATACTGGGCGGGTTAAAATTAAAATCGGTATCGCTAAAGGTAAAAAAATTCACGATAAGCGTGCAGATGAGGCAAAACGGGATTGGGGAAGACAAAAACAAAGGCTTCTTCGGCAATCTGAATAACGAAGGTGAACTTTGGGAAACCAAATGAATTATTATGTGCTAAATTTAATCAATGTTGATGCTTGCCCTAATCATCTTGAGATTGTAGTCAGCTATTTTAAGTTAGTGGAAAAATTAAATGGAAAATGATCCGCAGGTTTTAGTTTCAACTGATTGGCTTTCTAGCCGATTGACTGATCCCGAAATTCGAATCTTGGATGCCACTTGGTACCTCCCTAATATTGATAGAGATGCAAAGGCTGAATATGACGAGGCTCATATTCCAAATGCTAGATATTTTGATATTGATGATATTTCTGATCATCGTTCTGATTTACCTCATATGGTTCCACCGGTTGAAAAGTTCATGTCTAAAGTCAGAAAGCTTGGCGTTGGGGATGGTCACCAAATTATAATTTATGACTCTCATGGGCTCTTTTCAGCGGCTCGAGTTAGATGGCTATTTAATGTGATGGGCCAAAAAAATGTCGCCGTACTTGATGGCGGGCTTCCTAAATGGTTAAGGGAGGGAAGACCCGTTGATGGTCTTCCATCTCTAATAAGAGATAGGCATATGTTTGTTAAATACCGTGACGAAATGGTCAAAGATGTGACCCAAGTATCGTTGGCTTCAAAAATAGGTGATTATGAAATTCTTGATGCGAGATCTGCTGGACGGTTCAGAGGAGATGATCCAGAACCCAGACCCGGACTTCGGTCGGGGCACATACCTGGTTCTAAGAATATTTTTTATGGTGATCTTTTAAATGATGATGGTACTCTTAAATCCCAAAATGAGCTTATAAATCATTTTAAAGCCAAAGATGTTAACTTAGAAAAACCGGTGATAACTAGTTGTGGATCCGGTGTCACAGCAGCAATTATAAACTTAGCTTTGGATCGAATTGGAAAATCTGACCACTCGCTTTACGATGGAAGTTGGACAGAGTGGGGTATGTATCCAACTGTACCTGTAGAAACCGGGGATACATAATGTTTAATTCTTTACAACATCAACCTGCAGATAAAATCCTAGCTCTAATGCAGCTTTACGAAGAAGATCCTCGAGAGAATAAAATTGATCTTGGTGTTGGAGTTTACAAAGACGCATCAGGGCAAACTCCAATAATGGACTCAATTAAAAAAGCTGAACAATTATTATGGGAAACCCAAAAAACAAAGTCATATGTTGGCTTAACGGGCACCCCTGAGTTTTCTGAAGCTATGATCAATCTTCTCTTGGGAGATAAAATTGACAAAAGTTTGACGGCCTCCGCGGCGACTCCTGGTGGAACTGGAGCCGTGCGCCAAGCTTTTGAGTTAGGTAAAATGGCAAATCCCAATCTTAGGGTTTTTGTTTCGGATCCGACCTGGCCAAACCATCTATCAATTCTAAAATATCTAGGAGTTCCAGTCGAACCTTACCGATATTTTGAAGCTAAGACACGGTCAGTTGATTTTCCTGCGATGATGTCAGATTTAGCTAATGCAAGTTATGGTGATATTATTTTGCTTCATGGTTGTTGCCACAACCCGACGGGCGCAAACCTAAAGGCCCCCGAGTGGGATGCGGTAATTGAACTTTTGCTTAAATCTGGGGCAACGCCAATGATAGATATTGCCTATCAAGGTTTTGGCGATGGTTTGGAAGAAGACGCTGCTGGAGTTCGAAAGCTTGTGAGCAGTGTGCCAGAAACAATTATAGCGGCTAGCTGTTCTAAAAATTTTGGTATTTACCGTGAGCGAACAGGTCTTTTAACAGTGGTATCACATAATAAAGATGCCCGTAATTTAAATCAGTCGACACTTGCTTTTTTAAACCGACAAAATTTTTCTTTTCCCCCAGATCATGGTGCGCGTCTGGTAACGATGGTTTTATCGGATGAAAACCTAAAAAGTAATTGGATGGAAGAACTTGAGAAGGTCAGGAAGTCGATGCTTTCACTGCGCACGCAATTAGCAAATGAATTAGAAAAATTATCTGGCTCAAATCGATTTGGATTCTTAGCCGATCACCGTGGTATGTTCTCAAGACTTGGAGCTTCTTCAGAACAAGTAAGTGCCTTAAGAGAAAAACATGGCATTTATATGGTAGGTGATAGTCGATTGAATATAGCGGGATTGAATTCTAATACAGTTCCGATACTTGCTAAAGCAATTGTTGATTGTGAAATTTAAATCAGTTTTTAATCTTCATTGAATAGACTATCGGCAAGTTGGTTTGCTGCTTCCGTTAAGATGTCCTTACGAGCCAAAGCATTTTCTATTGATATTCTCTGTGTAGGTCCATGAAATGCAAGTGCAGCAGCAAATCGTCCACGATTGTCCTTAACGGGTACAGCAATTGCCACCATACCATCCATAAATTCCTCTTGATCTAAAGCATAACCTTGTTTTGAAACTTGCTTTAGTTCTGACAGTAAAGTTTCTTGTCTGACATGCGTTCTTTTGGTATGTGCTTTCAAATCCATTACCTCTATCATAGCCTTTCTTTTCTTTGGAGCTAGACTGGCTAAAAAGCATTTGCCGCTGGCAGTACAATGAAATGGTACGTTGGTCCCTATCGGAAGTTGGATTCTGAAAGCCCAGTCGGTTTCAACGCGGTCAATGTAGTTCATTCCAGAAGCTTCGGGTATCACGAAGTTAACTGTCTCTTTTACTTTATTTGAAATATTTAACAGAATCTGGCGACGTGCGATATGATCACGAGAGTTATATAATAAACCTATACCCAAGTCTCTTAATCGTCGTGCTGCCTGATAACGTTTTGTATGGCCAACTCTTGTTAGAAAACCATTCTCTTCCAAGGTGCTACACAACCTATGCACCGTTTGTTTTGGTAATTGTAGAGTATCGTTAATTTCAGTGGCTGTCATAGCTCGATTGTTTTTGCCTAATACCTCTAAAATAAGGAGTGTTCTTAAATTTGTCGGTATCCTTTCTATCTCCGTCATAACATTCCCTAAATAAAACTATTGCGTTCTCTTAAATTAGCTGTAACGTATTAATTTGCAATAATCGAGAAAAAAAGTCTCATTTTTTGATATCGGGTGAATTAATGGAGTTTGATTATGTTGTTGTGGGCGCTGGATCTGCTGGCTGTGCAGTTGCAAGCCGCCTATCGCAATGTGGAAACTATAACGTCGCTTTAATTGAGGCGGGCCCAGATGATAATAACCCGTGGATACATGTACCGGTTGGATATTTTCGTACAATGGGTAATCCAAAATCTGACTGGCGCTACGAAACGCAACCAGACAAAGGAATTGCAGGTAGATCCATACCCTGGCCTAGGGGAAGGGTTATGGGTGGGTCTAGCTCTACTAACGGTCTTCTTTACGTTCGAGGTCAGCCGCAGGATTTTGACATCTGGTCCCAACTTGGTTGCAGAGGATGGTCTTGGGAGGAAGTTTTACCATTTTTTAAGCGTTCTGAAAATTGGGATGGAATTGATGAAACTGGATTAAGGGGAAAAGACGGTCCTCTTTCGGTTCAATCGTCTCGATTGAAACGTGATATTGTGGACCGCTGGGTCGATGCTGCTGTTACAGCAGGTTATCAACGCAATTACGACTACAATGGCTTAACGCAAGAAGGGGTGGGCCATTTTCAATTGACTATGAAAGGTGGTCGCAGGTGTTCGTCGTCAGTTGCATACATAACGCCTATTAAAAGTAGAAAAAATTTAAAAATTATTACAAACGCCCAATCAAAAAAAGTTAATATTGTTGATGGAAAAGCAACATCTATCGACATAATCATAAAAGATAAGTTGGATACGATTACAGCAAGAAAAGAAATTATTATTTGTGCTGGTGCAATAGGCTCTCCGCAACTTCTTATGCTTTCTGGAATTGGCCCTGGAGAAGATCTGAGAAATCTGGGAATAGAGGTTGTTAGTGATTTGGTAGGCGTTGGTAAAAACTTACAAGATCACCTCCAAGCTCGACCTGTCTTTAAGACCGATTTATCTACAATAAATACGGAAACGAGTAATTACGTTAAAATGGCTTTAATGGGCCTGCAATATATCTTAACTCAACGTGGTCCCATGACTATGGCAGCAAGCTTGGGAACAGGTTTTCTTAAAACTGAAGATCACTTGGAAACTCCAGATATTCAATTTCATATTCAGCCATTCAGTGCAGACATGCCTTCAAAAGGTACACACACTTTTTCGGCATTCACTGCATCTGTCCTTCAGTTAAGGCCAGAAAGCACAGGGTATTTAAAGTTGAAGTCTCCAAACTATTTGGACCATCCTGAAATCCATCCAAATTATTTAGCCACAGTTACGGACTGTAAAACTATTGTAAAGGGCGTTCAGATTGCTCGTAAAATTGCGCAGTACGAGCCATTGAAGAGCCATGTCTCAGAGGAGTATGCTCCAGGCTCGGAAGTGCCTTTGGCAGATGAAGAAGGAACGTTGGACTGGGTTCGAAGGACTGCTGTTACGATCTACCATCCAACGGGTACATGTAAAATGGGAACCGATGAAATGTCTGTGGTTTCGCCAACATTGAAAGTACGAGGTGTTGAAGGTCTGCGAGTTGCTGATGCCTCAATCATGCCTAAAATTACGAGCGGCAATACAAATGCTCCAGCCATAATGATTGGTGAAAAAGCAAGTGATTTAATTTTGAAGGAGGCTTAACAGCTGATGTCTTAATTAGAATAAGGGTGCAAGAAGCATCTTTAAATAAAGGTCAAGAAAAGTCTCCGGCTTGGCTGTTATCTTCAAACTAGGAGGCGTTGAACTATGGGAGGAGATTCATGTTCAATTTTAAAATTTTAACCGCAGGGGCTACATCCCTTGCTCTCTTGGCTTCGACAGCAATGTCTGAAACCGTCATTCGTATTCAATCTGTTCTTGGAAATTCGACAGATGAGGTGCGAATGGTTGAGGCGTTTGCAGCAGATGTTTTGGAGCTGACTGGTGGTTCGGTAAAAATCGAAATTCTACCAGCTGGCGCGGTGGTTGGACCACGTGATATCATGGATGCTGTTGATGCTGGTCTTGTTGAGGCTGGTTTTGCTTGGACACACTATTGGGGTGGTAAGCACCCTGCAGCTAACCTTTTTGGTGCACCAATTGCAGGTGCTGGCGTTGGTCTAGACGCAATGGCATTTTTATCTTGGTTTCAGTACGGTGGTGGTAAAGAACTTTATGACCGTCTCTGGGATGAGATGGGTGTTAACGTAAAAGGTTTTATGCTGCAGCCAGTTGGCCCAGAAGCTTTGGGTTGGTTTCCAGAAAAAATCGAGTCTATGGATGATTTCCGTAAGCTACGTTTCCGCGCACCTCCTGGTATGGTTGGCGCTGCCTACAATGAGATTGGTGTTGCAGCTGTTGCTATGGGTGGTGGCGATATTTTGCCAGCGCTGGAAAAAGGTGCAATTGATGCTGCTGAGTGGTGCTGCCCTAAGCCAGACTCTGTTTTTGGTTTTCAGAAAGTGCTGAAGCATTACTACTTACAAGGCTTACACCAAGTTGTCGTGAACGCTGACCTTTACATAAATGGAGATGTTTATGACAGCCTTTCAGCGACTGAAAAGAAAGCTCTGGAAGTTGCCGCAAATGCTTCTCTGTCTAAGTCAATGTCTTATCGTATTTACGAAAATGGAAAATCACTGAAAGACTTGACAGAAAATCATGGTGTCATCTTAGAAGATACTCCTGCTGATTACTTTACAGAGTATATGGCCGCAGCCAAAAAGCTTCTTGAAGAAGCAGCAGCAGATAATGAATTCTTTGCTGAGGTGTGGCAGTCACAAAAAGATTTTGCTGATATAGCTGTTCCTTTTTGGGCTGGTGCTCAAGCATCGAATGCTGGTCTAGGTAAAGCACACGCAGATACTTTAAAGTAAATTTATAAACCTTTCGTGGAGCTTGTTGGCTCCACGAATTTTCTCAATTAATAAGGTGCTGCAAGCTCTTTTTTAATTGAGAAAATCTTCCTCAAGAGTGGGAAGAATATCTAAAGGGGAGATCAGAACATGGCGGATGAACAGGTTCCTGATGATTTGGAAATCGCAGATGAACTGATTGCTGAGCGTCGAACAGAAAGACCAGGAGAAACACCAGCTGACATGACGTCATGGCAACGGCCAATTACTGGTTATATCGACCTTTTGAACGATTTTGCTGGTAGGGCGCTGTGTCTTTTAATGGTTCCTCTGATCGGTGTCGTTGTTTTTGAAGTCATTTCTAGAAATGCTTTCGGAATTATGGCTAGTTATGATTGGGATGATACAGCCCGTGCATTAGGTCTAGGTCCCACCTTATTTGCTTACGATATTAGCCGAATGATTGCTGGAGTTTTATTTATGGGTGCAGCCGGTTACGGCTTGATGCGAGGTGTCCATATTCGCGCTGATTTTCTCTATCGCAATTGGAGTGATAAAACCCAAGCGACAGTTGACGCTATTCTTTATATGGTTTTTTTCATACCATCTATGTTGTTTTTCACCATTATTGCAGCACAGTATTGGGAGCTTGCTTACCGAACCGGCGAAACCGCGTTTGATAGTCCTTGGGAGCCCTTATTATGGCCAGCTAGATTGGCTATGCCAGTTGGTGGTTTGCTGCTTATGCTTCAGGGTTTTCCAGAGCTATTCAGAGCATTTCATAAAATGGGCGAGGAGCGGGAACGATATTTTGTAATGGCTCTTCCATTCTACTTTATTGCTCTTTTTTGGCTAGTTATGGCTGTTTTTCTGCCGGATATGACACCTGGTGGAGAGGCCTTCACCGATCTTATGTCATCACGGCCTGGACTTTCTAAGCCAACGATTGGTTTAATTATGCTCGCGGCAATGCTTTTTGTAATTTTTATTGGTTTCCCAATATCATTTACGCTTATTTTCCTCGCCTTTGTTTTTGGAATTTGGGGATCGAATTTCAAATTAACAACATTGCTTATGACTTTGAATACGAATTCGACAATGTTGAACGATCAATTGATGGCAGTACCATTATTTATACTTATGGGCATTGTCATGGAAGCAGCAGGTCTTATGGAGCGTCTCTTCTCATCAATTCAGATGATTATGGCGCGTGTTCGGGGTTCTCTTTATATTGCTGTTTTGATTGTTTCTACGATATTTGCTGCGGCAACAGGAATTGTCGGTGCCTCTGTTACGCTATTGGGTATCATGGCCGGTACGACTATGACGCGTTCAGGTTACAATGTTAAATTGGCAGCTGGAACGATAACGGCCGGCGGTACTTTGGGTATCCTTATACCTCCATCAATAATGTTAATTGTTATGGGCCCAGTTCTCGAAGTATCAACATTAGATTTGTTTCGTGGTGCATTTATCCCTGGAGCTTTGCTAGCATCACTTTATTTAATTTATACTTTGGGGAGATGTTGGCTTAATCCAGAGCTAGGTCCAGTGCTGTCAGAAGAAGATCAGCCAAAAACATCTGACTACTATGGCGCTGAAATTGCATTAATTTCTCTGGGTGTCCTTACAATCTGCCGTGTTTTTGGTTTAGGTATAGGCGGAACTTTTGCCAGCATTATTCCTTTCAGTGGGTTGATAGTACTAGTCGTAACAATATTGATTGCATTTCGGGCATACCGAAAACTAAATATTCTTCGCTTAACGCTTCCATTGGCTCTTTTGTTCCATCTGTACTGTCTGATCACAACATGGGGTGACAATGTCCCTTGGGTTTCTCTAGTTCTATTTCTGTTTGCCACTTTTCTTGGTGCCTTAAGTTTGGCTATTTACAGAAAAGATGCTGCTGAAAGGTTTGAGTTCTCAGAACTATGGGATGAGTTTTTCGCAGGTTTAATGCCCCCGACAATTTTGATTTCATTTGCTTTGGGTTCAATACTCTTAGGTTTTGCTACTCCAGCAGAAGCCGCAGCTATGGGTGCCTTTGGGGCAATTCTTCTATCGTTAGGATATGGAAAATTCACAATTCCTGGTTTCTTCGATAATCTAGTCAAATCTCTTGAGATAACAGTATTAATCATGTTTCTTGTGGCAGCATCAAATTTCTTCGGTGCTGAGTTCTCATCTCTGGGCACACCCAAGATGATGACAGAGATGATGCTTCAATTGGATGTATCTCCTTACTTGATTTTAATTATGGTTATGGCGCTGATATTTCTACTTGGCTGGCCGCTGGAATGGGTTCCTATTGTATTGATTGTTGTTCCAATCCTTTTGCCTACCGTAGCTGCTTTGGATATCCATGGATTAAATCCCTATGATCTAATGGTTTGGTTTGGCATTTTAGTGGCTGTAAACCTTCAAACAGCTTGGTTGTCTCCACCGGTGGCTTTATCTGCATACTTTTTGAAAGGTGTTGTGCCAAACTGGGACCTGAAAGACATTTATTTTGGAATGATGCAATTTATGCTTATCCAACTCGTAGGTTTGATACTGATTTTTATCTTCCCACAAATTGTACTCTGGTTACCAAACCAAGTTTTTGGGCAATAAACTTATGTTACCCAAAAGATCAGTAGTTTCCTATCTTAAGTGGCCACTAGTAGTCACATTTGTTGGTTTAGTTTTGTCAGCTTGGTTGGGCTGGGAGACGGAAAAAACACTAAGTGCAGTTTTTTCATTTTTGCTAGTCGGAACAGTGTTGGCCGCACTCGAGATTGCTCTATCTTTTGATAATGCAATAGTGAATGCCAACAAGTTGGTTGAGATGACTCCTGTTTGGAGGCAGAGGTTCTTAACTTGGGGAATACTCATAGCCGTCTTTGGGATGCGTATAGTTTTTCCTGTTGCGATTGTCGCGACTTTCGCCTGGATAAATCCTTTTGCAGCAATTCATTTGGCGCTTTCAGATCCAGACGAGTACTCTCACATTATTCACCAATCACATAGTTCTATCGCAGCTTTTGGGGGAACCTTTTTAATAATGGTTTCGCTTAAGTTTTTTATAGATGAGGATAAATCAATTGATTGGATTGTTGGTTTAGAAAAAAACTTAAGAAAGTGGGGGTCAATACGCGGCTTCGAAATTGCTGTTGTCCTATTTATTATTTCATTCATGTCGCAGGTGGTTACTGAAAGCCAGCAGGCATCATTTCTTCTTTCTGCTATTTCTGGTTTGTTGGTCTTTACTCTTGTAGATGGACTAGGAAGTTTTCTTGATGACTATTCAAATAGTGCAACAAATTTGGGTGCTCGAGGTGGTCTAGGAGCATTTTTATACTTAGAAGTACTTGACGCTAGTTTCTCATTTGATGGTGTAATTGGGGCTTTTGCATTAACAACAAATATTATTTTAATAGCCATAGGTCTTGGAATTGGCGCGATGTACGTTCGCGCGATGACTATTATGTTGGTTGAAAAAGGAACACTACAGCAGTTTCGATATCTTGAGCATGGTGCTTTTTATTCAATTTTCGCTCTTTCCATAATTATGTTTGCCCAATCTATCATTGAAGTTCCTGAAACTATCACTGGAGCTATTGGAGCAATAATAATCGGATTATCTCTGTATTCATCCGTTCGCTATAACAATAAAGAGCAGTCGCTCTAAACAGGAGACACAAATATGTCACGAAGATACCTGAAGAAGGCACAACTTACACCAAAATCTAATGCCTCAGAGGTTCATGAAACGGTAAAAAATATTCTTACAGATATAGAAGCTGGAGGTGATGAAAAGGCTGAAGAGTATGCCTCAAAATTTGACCAGTACCAAGGGAATATAATTTTAACAGACGAAGAAATAGAGGCGGCAAGTGACTTAGTTCCAGCTAAGCTAAAAAAAGATATAGAGTTTGCGCACGATAATGTGAGACGATTTGCGGAAAAGCAGAAAGAAACATTAAAGAACACTGAAATTGAAATTCATCCTGGGTTTGTAACTGGTCAAAAGGTTATTCCAGTTGATGCAGCTGGGTGTTATGTTCCTGGTGGTCGCTATAGTCATATTGCTAGTGCCATTATGACAGTGACAACTGCAAAAGTTGCAGGGTGTAAGTTCATAACTGCTTGTTCACCACCTAAGCCAAATGTTGGTGTTGCTCCGGCGATTATTTATGCTGCTCATATCTGTGGCGCAGACAAAATAATGGCCATGGGGGGCGTTCAGGGAGTTGCTTCAATGACATACGGTTTATTTGGGTTGCCACAGGCAAATATTTTAGTTGGACCTGGTAATCAGTTTGTAGCTGAGGCAAAACGTATTCTGTTTGGCCGAGTTGGAATAGATATGATAGCAGGTCCGACTGATAGTTTGATTTTGGCAGATGAAACTGCTGATCCATTTATTGTAGCTACAGATTTAGTATCGCAAGCAGAACATGGCTATAACTCACCTGTATGGTTGGTTACGGATAACGAAACTTTAGCGAATAATGTTATGAATTTGGTTCCAAAGTTGATTGATGACTTGCCTGAGACTAACCGAGAAAATGCAACTGCGGCCTGGCGAGATTATGCGGAGGTAATTGTTTGCGAGAACAGGGAAGAAATGGCTGCTTGTTCTGATGAATATGCGCCTGAACACCTTACAGTTCAGGCTGATGATCTTGATTGGTGGCTTGAACGTCTGACCTGTTACGGCTCATTATTTTTGGGTGAGGAAACAACTGTTTCTTATGGTGACAAAGCCGCGGGAACCAACCATGTTTTGCCCACTTCAAGAGCCGCTAATTATACTGGTGGTTTGAGCGTCCACAAATATATGAAGATAGTGACATATCAAAGAGCAACAAGAGAGGGGTCAAAATCAATTGCTGAAGCCACGGCTCGGATCTCTCGATTGGAGGGAATGGAAGGTCATGCAAGGGCTGCAGACGTTCGCTTGGCTAAATTTTTTCCTAATGAGGAGTTTGATTTAACAGCTAATGGATAAATCCACGTCTTTATTTAATTTAACTGGAAAGGTGGCTGTTGTTACAGGCGCAAGTTCTGGGCTTGGTCGTCGTTCAGCCGAGGTACTTGCTGTCGCTGGAGCTAAAGTTGTTGGTGTGGCTAGGCGAACAGAGGTATTGGAAAGTTTAGCTTTGGAATTGGGACAAAATTTTTCTTATATTTCTGCTGATATTTCTGATCGCGGGCGATTGGCGGACTTGTGTTTAGAATTAAACAGCAAGTTTGGTCCGCCAGATATTCTAGTTCATGCGGCTGGAGTTAATACTCGGCAAACAGCTGATGAAGTAACCGATCTTGGATGGGATCAAACGATTTCATTAAATCTCTCGACGCCATTTTTTTTATCCCAGCTCCTTGTTCCTGAAATGAAAAAGAAAGGCTGGGGAAGAATTGTAAATTTTGCATCAGTACAAACCACTAGGGCATTTCCTGGTGGTATAGCATATGGTGCTTCAAAAGGTGCTATTGGACAGCTGACAAGAGCAATGGCTGAAGCCTGGTCGTCCCACGGCATTTGTGTGAATGCCATTGGTCCGGGCTTTTTTCCTACAGAATTAACTCAAATAGTTTTTGAAGATGCAGAGCGGTCCAAAAGAAATGCTGGTCAGACCTGTATTGGTAGAAATGGGGAGATGGAAGATTTAGATGGACCTTTGCTTTTTCTTTGTTCCGAGGCTTCCAGGTATGTTACGGGTCAAGTTCTAATGGTCGATGGAGGGTTCACAGCAAAATGAGGGCGCTTGTTTATGTCGGAGAGGAACAATTAGATTTTCGCGAAGTCATGGATCCTATTGTAAATTCTGATGAGCAGTTAATAAAAGTTGATAGCGCCGGTATATGCGGCTCTGATATGCATGCTTTCCTTGGCCATGATGAACGTCGACCGGCTCCTTTGATATTAGGTCATGAAGCATCCGGTATAATTTTGGGTGGCGATCGTGATGGTGAAAGAGTTACGATTAATCCGCTTGTAACCTGTAAGAATTGCCAAGCATGCAAGGCTGGACGTGAAAATATATGTCCAAACCGCCAAATCATTTCAATGGCTCCACGTGAAGGCACTTTTGCTGAAATGGTATCAGTTCCCGAAACAAATTTAGTAAAGGTTCCTTCTCACGTTTCCTTAGATAAAGCGGCTTTAACAGAACCGTTAGCTGTCAGTTGGCACGCTGCTAGATTGGCTCTAGAGGCTCTACATCCGAGTATGGATAGAAACGTATTGATTGTAGGAGGAGGTGCGATTGGCTTGGCATCCGCTTTAGCATTCAAAGCGATGGAAATTGAAAACATTATAATAGTGGAACCAAATTCTATTCGTAGAAAATATCTTAATGATCAATGTAACGTAATTGCATTTGAAAAAGTTGATCAATTTTTTTCGATTGTAGTAGATGCAGTGGGCTTTAGACAAACTCGTGAACTTGCATCTGCTAAAGTATCTCCTGGCGGAGTCATTACACATATAGGATTAGGTGAAGATACTGGTGGAATTGATGTAAGGCGAATAACCCTGCAAGAAATTAACTTCATTGGAACTTACACGTATACAGCAGGAGATTTTAAAAATACTGCTCAAGCGATTTTTGATGGTCGTTTAGGTCCTTTAGATTGGATTGAAAGAAGACCACTATCAGAAGGAAATAGAGCTTTTAGAGAGATTAGAGAGGGTAAAATTGCCTCTCCAAAAATTTTACTAAGCCCAAATGATTAATAAAATAGGAGAAAAATATGTCGAATATACCGCATCTTTTAGTACACGATCATGAAGATAATGTCGGTGTTGTTGTGGTTGAGGGCTTAACGGCCGGAACTGAAATGTTTTGCTGCGTTACGCACGATAATTCAACTTTTACGCTTACTGCGGGTGCAGATGTGCCGATTGGGCACAAGATAGCCCTTAAAGATTTAAAGGACGGTGATACTGCAGTTAAATATGGGGAAGATATTGGTAAAATAATAGCTGATATCCCTAAAGGCGGACATGTTCATACACACAATTGCAAAACCAAACGCTGGTAAGGAAAGAAAAATGGCATCAAAATATTCAAATATAACAGTTAAGGGTTTTCGTAGAGAAAACGGGCGTGTTGGCGTTAGGAACCATGTTTTAATACTCCCAGTCGATGACATTTCGAATGCGGCATGTGAAGCTGTAGCCAATAATGTAAAAGGTACTATGGCAATTCCTCATGCATACGGTCGGCTGCAATTTGGGGAAGATTTGGAAGTACATTTTCGCACAATGATTGGTACTGGCAGCAATGCGAATGTTCATTCAGTTGTTGTAATTGGAATTGAACCTGATTGGACAAAACGAATTGCTGATGGAATTCGTGAGACTGGTAAAGAAGTTGCGGAATTCTCAATTGAGCAAAAAGGTGATTTTGAGACTATAAGGGCGGCTAGCTGGGCTGCAAAAGACTTCGTTCATAAAGCGACTGAGGTACAACGAGAGGAATGTTCTATTTCAGAACTTTGGGTTTCAACGAAATGTGGTGAGAGTGACACGACAACTGGTCTGGGTTCATGTCCCACAGTTGGCAACATGTATGACAAACTTTTACCAGAAGGAATTACAGGGTTTTTTGGGGAAACATCAGAAATAACTGGTGCCGAGCATATTTGTCAAAAGCGCGCTATCAATGAGGAAGTCGGTGAGCGTTGGTATAAGATGTGGAAGGCTTACCAAGATGATGTTATTTTTGCCCATCAAACTGATGATCTTTCTGACAGTCAGCCGACCAAGGGTAACATACTTGGTGGGTTAACTACGATTGAAGAAAAAGCTTTGGGTAATTTAGAAAAAATTGGCAGAACATCTCAATACATAGATATTTTAGATCCTGCAGAACAACCCAACTCAGGAAAAGGTTTGTATTTTATGGATAGCTCATCAGCAGCTGCAGAATGTGTGACCCTAATGGCAGCAGG
This sequence comes from Paracoccaceae bacterium, assembly GCA_902534325.1. Lineage (GTDB taxonomy): Bacteria > Pseudomonadota > Alphaproteobacteria > Rhodobacterales > Rhodobacteraceae > Salinivivens. The sequence continues at coordinate 112,338 of CACAPQ010000001.1, forward strand.
CGGAGCTGTCATACATACATTTCCAACAGGGCAGGGCAACGTAGTAGGGAACCCCATTGTACCTGTGATCAAAATAACAGCTAATCCAAGAACTGTCAGAACCATGGGCGAACATATTGATGTTGATGTATCTGGAATTCTTCGGCGAGATCAAACAATCGACGAAGCAGGAGATGCTCTCATAGATATGATCCGAAGAACAGCAAATGGCAGAAACACTGCGGCAGAAGCACTTGGTCACCGTGAATTTTCTATGACAAAGCTATATAGAAGTGCTTAGATGAGTTAAATTTGGTGGCTGCTTTGCAGCCACTAATTAATAAGAGGTTTCAAATGTCTTTAGAGACCAGAGTATCTATTGCTGAAGCTGAACAATTAGTAAAAGAAGCTTTTCTTAGAAACGGTGTAACAGAAGCCGTTGCCATGTCAGTTTCAACCGCGCTGGTTGCCGCTGAGGCTGAAGGGCAAATTGGCCATGGGTTTTCGCGAGTGAAAGATTATATTGCTCAAGTTAAATCAAAAAAAATCAATTCAAATGCTAAAATTAAAATAGAACATCTTAAGCCAACATCTATATCGGTAGATGCGGATTATGGCTTTGCCTACCCTGCTCTTGATCAGGCTATTTCTGAGGGTGCTTTAGTCGCAAAAGAATATGGGAGTGCCGTAGTATCTGTTTTCAGTTCGCATCACTGTGGGGCTCTTTCTGTACAAGTTGAAAAAATAGCAAACCATGGTCTAATTGGTTTGATGATGGCAAATACGCCCAAAGCAATTGCCCCTTGGGGCGGTAAAGATCCATTTTTTGGTACCAATCCAATAGCTTTTGCAGTTCCACGAATAGAAAAAGATCCGTTAGTTATAGACTTATCTTTATCAAAGGTTGCACGTGGGAAAATAATGCATGCGAAAAAGGTAAATACCACAATACCAGAGGGGTGGGCGTTGGATAGTTCAGGAAAACCAACGACTGATCCTGATCAAGCTTTAAAAGGGTCAATGTTGCCTATTGGTGAAGCTAAAGGAAGTGCATTAGCCCTTATGGTTGAAATTTTAGCTGCTACATTTTCTGGTGGCAGGCCGAGTAACGAAGCTAGTTCATTTCTCGACCCTGATGGTGATCCGCCGGGTGTTGGCCAGTTTCTAATGTTCATAGACCCAGGAAAAGATAACGGCTCCTTTTATAATCGTTTAGAAAAATTGCTGGTCAATATTGAGAAGACAGATGGAGTTCGTTTGCCGGGTAATAGAAGAAAAAATGATATCCAAAAATCAAAGGATCTTGGGCTACTGCTTCCAGCAGATTTTATTGATCATTAGTATTCCGAACGAAGTACTGACGATGTACTAGTGCGCATAGCCCTTATTGAAAAATACAAACTTGCGACAACATTTGCTAATACACCTCCAACAATAACGTAAAATGCGTTGAGCCATATTATCGTATATTTTGTCCCCATTATATAGTTGCAAACGGCCCAGGCTCCTATCATGCCAATAGCTAAAGCTATTATACCGGCGACCCCACCAAGTAGGATTGAACGAAGTGCAAAACTAAACAATATAGATGCTTCACTAGCCCCGATTGCCTTTAGGATGGCGGCCTCGTATTTCCTTGCTTTTTCAGTCGACGCAGCGGTTCCAATTAAAACCAAAAACCCGGTCAGTATAGTGGTTGTTGCTCCATATAAAACAACGGAAGAAATAGAACTAAGAATACTAGAGACTTGCGCTATTGCCTCTTTAATTCTCACGGCAGTAATATTTGGAAACTTCCCTGCTACTTCCCGTAGCAACTGCGCCTCGGCTTTTGGTTTTGCATAAACGGTTGAAATAAATGAATGTGGTGCACTTTGTAAGGCATGAGGATTCATTGACATGATGAAGCCTATTCCAGCAGTTGAAAAATCAACATCTCTAAAGCTTGTTATGGTAGCATTAATATCTCTGCCCATAATATTGACGGTCAATTCATCTCCGAGGGATAAGCCCATTTCTTTGCCCTCTTCATCAGCAAAACTTATTTGAGCTGGTCCCTTATAATCTGGTGCCCACCAAACACCTTCAGTGATTTTACTTCGTTCCAGCGGTGCGGTTGAATAAGTAATACCACGGTCCCCGCTAAGAACCCAATGTTCCCCTGCAAACTCTTTTGCAGGAACACCATTGATCCGAGATATTATACCTCTGATCATGGGCGCTTCATCGAAAGAGGTTACGTCTACATTTGCCTCCATAATTTGACGAAATTCTGGCATTTGTGATTTTTGGATGTCGATGAAAAAATATGAAGGAGCTACAGCGGGTAGATCTTGTTGGACTGCTGCTCTTATGTTTCCACTGATTTGGCCAATACTGGATAAAACGGATAAGCCGATGCCTATCGATAGGATAACAATTACTGCCCCCTCTTTTGGTCCTGTAATTGCCGAAAGAGCCCAACGTATTTTTGGACTGTGCCTTAATTTAATTCTAAGTTTTTGAGTTCCAACTCGGATTGCAAAAGCCACAAATATCAAGAAAAGGAAGGAAGAACTAATTGAAAAAGCAGTCCAAAGCGTGAGCTTAATTGATCCTGTAAAATAGGCTGCTAAAGCAATCAAAGAAAGTATAATTACTGAAATAGTGGCAAGATAACGAAAACGCGGAAGCTTAAATTTTGTTTCAGCTTCATTCCTGAATAATGCAGAAGAGTTAATATTTTCGATACTCGACAAAGGCCACAAAGAAAACGCTATTGAGGTAAGCAGACCATAAAAAATGGCTTCTAAAACAGGTTTAAAATAAATACCAATCTTTATTGGTATAGGAATACTTAAAGTAAGCCATTTACCAAATAAAAAGGGTCCGATGCTTCCTAGACATCCACCAATTAGGATACCTAACAAGGAAAAAATTATTATTTGTATAAAGTAAGTTTGAAAAATAATATTATTTGATGCGCCTATGCTTCTAAGTGTTGCTATCGTACTTGTCTTCAAAAGAAGATAACTTCTTACAGATGCGGCAATGCCAACGCCTCCGACTATCAACCCCGACAGACCAACTAGTACTAAAAAAGTTTCTAGTCTTTCGACAAATTGATTTATACCTGGAGCAGCTTTACGTGCATCTTTCCAACGCATTCCCGTTTTCTCAAATTTTTCTGATGCATTTTTTGAAAGTAGATCTAAGTCGGCCGTATCTTTTAAATCCAGACGGTATTTCGTTGAAAAAAGTGTTCCCGGTGAGAGTAGGCCCGAACCTTCTAGGTCGTCTTTATAAACAATTGATCTCGGCCCTAGTCCAAATCCGTCGCTACCGCTATCTGGAACAGATTTAATAACTCCTCCAAGATGAAATTTAGTTTGCCCTAATTTGAAGGTATCTCCAATCTTTAAACCTAATCGGTCTACTAAAATTTGCTCAATAACTGCTCCGGGTACCCCGCTTTGTTTCTGAAGTGCTTCGGTTAGACTTTCAAAAGAATATAGGTTTACCTCACCCAGTAGTGGATAATTTTTATCAACAGCTTTTACTTGGGTTAATGCCCGTTCAATTGTTTTTCCTTCGACGAAAACCATTGAGCGAAAATCTACTATTTCGCTTATTTTTTTTGCTTTGCTTTCTAGCCAACTTAACTCAGCCGGATTTGCAAAACGGTATGTAAACTCCGCTTCGGCATCACCACCTAATAATAGAGCCCCTTCTTCTCTGAGCCCTTCCTCAATACCACTTTTTATTGAGCCAATAATTGTAATTGTGGCAACACCAAGGACTAAACAAGCTATTAAAATCCGAAATCCAAAAATGCCATTTCGTATTTCTCGCCTAGCTATTGGCCAAGAGATTTGAAGTTCTTGCAAAATTTTCATTGAGTAAATATGTCACCATCAGAGATTTTAATTTTTCTTTCACACCGGTCTGCCAACTCCAAATCATGAGTTACTAAGACTAGCGTGGCTTTGTTTTCACTATGAAGCTCGAATAAGTAGTCGGCTACTATCTTTCCGTTCTCGATATCTAAATTTCCGGTTGGTTCATCTGCTAATAAAATTTTTGGGTTGGCGATCACTGCTCTGGCAAGAGCTGTTCTTTGCTGTTCGCCTCCTGATAATTGTGAAGGAAAATGTGATAGCCTATTTTCAAGGCCAACTTTTATCAGTGCTTTTTCTGCAAGATCAAAAGCATCTTTATTTCCGCTTAATTCCAGAGGAATTGCAACATTTTCCAGTGCAGTCATTGTCGGAATAAGGTGGAATGACTGGAAAATTATTCCAACATTGGTTCTTCTAAAACTTGCTAGCTTATTCTCATTCATTTCGTGAAGATTTTCGCCTAGTAAGCTTATCTTACCACTCGTAATTCTCTCTAATCCACCCATTAGCATGAGCAATGAAGACTTACCAGATCCTGAAGGGCCAACAATCCCAATACTTTCACCTTCTTGAATATCAATTGAAATACCCTTTAGTATATCTACAATCCCGGCATTTCCGTTTAAAGATAGTGAGACATTTTCTAATAAAATTGAGGGCCTTTTCATGATAAATAACCTAAGAAATTTTTGCTGTGTTATTAGATATGAAGCAAAAAATTTACTGTACAAGGCCATTATTCCGCTAATTATATTTATGGCGCCAACTTTTGCCTATTCTGAGCCAAAAGTTTTCATTTTGGGTGACAGTATTACTCATGGATTTGGTTTGCCCCAGGAAGAGGGTCTCGTTAATCAGTTATCATACTGGTTTTCAAATAACGGTATCGCTGTAGACTTTATTAACGGTGGAGTTTCAGGCGACACATCAGCGGGTGGTTTAGAGAGACTTTCTTGGTCCTTAACAGAAGATGTATCTGGAGTGGTGGTTGCCTTGGGTTCAAATGATGTTTTGCGTGGCTTTCCACCAGAAATAACTAAAGAGAATTTATCAGCTATTATTGATATAGCCCAAAGTAATAAACTTCCGGTTCTTTTAGTTGGGACATATGCACCTGGAAATTACGGTGAGGAATATAAAAAAGATTTTGACGCTATTTTCACTGATCTAGCAGTGGAAAAGAATATCGCTTATATCGATAGCTATTTAAAACCATTGCTTGACGAAGTTACACAAGGCAGAGATGTGTCACATCTTTTGCAAGCAGATGGCCTACACCCAAACCCAAATGGCGTGCAGATAATTGTCGAATATATCTCCCCTCAACTCCTAAGGTTTTTAAAAGAAACGGATATTATTGAGTGAATTTATTATTTAAAATTTTTTATGAAGATCTATCGTAAGATCGGGGATAGATTTTAAATACTTTTCATTTCTTTATATTTCGCCTATGCACGTCCCCAGAACATTTAAGGAGAGAACATGGCCAAGGAAGAATTGCTCGAATTTCCAGGTGTCGTAAAGGAACTCCTGCCAAACGCGACATTTCGAGTTGAGCTAGAAAACGGCCATGAAATTATCGCTCACACGGCAGGGAAAATGCGAAAGAACAGAATTCGTGTTCTCGCAGGAGATAAAGTTCAAGTGGAGATGACACCGTACGATCTATCAAAAGGTCGTATAAATTACCGCTACAAATAAGCTGTGAAATTAATTCTAGGTTCAGGAAGTCCTCGCCGAAAAGAAATTTTGGCACAAGTCGGGATAATCCCCGCTGAAATTCGTGCTCCAAATGTGGATGAAACGCCTCTCAAAAAAGAATTACCTCTTCAGTATTGTAGAAGGATTGTCGAAAAAAAAATTCAGGCATTAGAATTAGCTGATGATGAAATCGCCATCTGTGCTGATACAACAGTTTCTTTGGGTAGACGAATTTTGGGCAAACCTATCGACCGGGAGGAGGCGAATAGTTTTCTTAACTTGTTATCAGGAAGAAGACACAAGGTAATAACATGCGTAGCAGTTAAAAAACAAAATAAAATAAAAACAAAGGAAGTAGTAAGCCAGGTCAAAATGAAGGTTTTGGACTTTCAAGAAAAAGAAATTTATTTAGACAGCGGTGACTGGGAAGGCAAAGCAGGAGGGTATGGAATACAGGGACCTGCCTCAGCATTTATTCCATGGATAGCTGGCTCATATACCGGTATAGTAGGTTTGCCTCTAATTGAAACAATTGGGTTGTTGAGCTCCTTTGGATATCCAGTATTTGGTAAAAACAATGGTTAAGCGATCAATTTTTTTAGATCATTTTCACAATCAAGAGGCATCAGCCCTAGTCGTTGATGGCATTTTGCAAGACTTTTTTATAGAAAGTGATATCCCAACACCAGGGCAGATTTATCGGGCCACTGTTGATCGGCCGATCAAGGGTCAAGGTGGTTGTTTTTTGAAAACACCTGACGGTTCAGCTTTTTTGCGCCAAGGCAAGGGATTATCCCAGGGTTCACGTTTAATTGTTCAAGTATCTGGCTTTGCTGAGACCGGGAAAGCGATACCAGTTAGCAGGAAAATTCTTTTAAAGAGCCGATATGTTATTATTACTCCTGAAAATCCAGGTCTTAATATTTCAAGACAAATTAAAAATGAAGAACGCAAAGAGGAATTGATTGCTTTAATTCGATTGAATTTGAAAAATTTTAAGGAAGGTATGATTTTACGATCAAGTTGCAAAAATGCCGTCGATAAAGACATCTTGGATGATGCAGAGGGAATGCTCAATTTGGCAAGCAAGATATCTTCTGATGAATCGAATGAAGAACAGCTAATTTTGGAATCTGATAAGCCACACGTTCTTGCATGGCGTGAATGGAGCGAAGATGCAGTTGTTTTTTCAGAAAGTGGAAGCTTTGAAGCCCATGGAGTTCTAGATTTATTGGAGGAATTAAAATCTAAGCGGGTTGAAACTAGTGATGGGCATTTTTTTATCGAAACTACCAGAGCTTGCACGACTGTAGATATAAACACGGGCTCGGATACTAGTCCGGCAGCAGCCCTGAAAGCCAATCTATCCACAGCTCGGGATCTTCCCAGACAGCTGCGTCTTCGAGGTATTGGAGGGCAAATTATTTTAGATCCAGCGCCAATTTCAAAAAAAGACCGAAAGATTCTTGATACAGCGCTGAGGACGGCTTTCAGAAAAGATTCCGTAGAAACAAATATTATTGGCTGGACAGCCATGGGGCTAATTGAAATACAACGCGCTAGGGTGCGTTCAAGCTGGAAATAAGTTATCTAAATATGATCATTAATTTTGTTCTATGAAACATCTTTCCAATTAACTTCCCGCTTGTTTTGCCCAGTTCTACCCCTACGAATAAACAACCTATTTAGAGCATTGATGTAAGCTTTTGCACTGGCAACCACGGTATCAGTATCAGCAGACTGTCCAGTCGCTATATTTCCGTCTTCTTCCATTCGAACAGAAACGGTGGCCTGGGCATCTGTTCCCTCAGTGACTGCATGGACTTGGTACAACTGGAGGTGAGCATTATGCTCATAGAGTGATTTTACTGCATTAAATGTTGCATCTACCGGTCCATCGCCGGTGGCTGTAGTTGAAGACTCTTCCCCACCGATCGTTAATTTCATAGCTGCTTCCTGTGGACCAGTTGTGCCGCAGATTACTCTCAGCTCGTTTAAAACAATGTGATCGTTTGCAGCATCTTCACCAGCCTGCATTAGCGCGATTAAGTCTTCATCATATACTTCTTTCTTACGATCAGCTAATTCTTTGAACCTGACAAACACATCCTTCAGTTGGTTATCGGCTAAATTATAGCCTAAATCTTGCAATTTTGATCGGAGAGCTGCGCGACCCGAATGTTTTCCTAAAACTAAATTTGTGGCTGAAAGCCCAACATCTTCAGGGCGCATAATTTCAAATGTTTCAGAGTTTTTTAACATTCCATCTTGATGAATACCGCTTTCATGTGCGAATGCATTTTTTCCTACTATTGCCTTGTTGAATTGAACTGGAAAACCGGAAACAGAAGCAACTCGTCTGGATATATTCATTATTTTAGAGGTGTTGATATTAGTATAAAACGGCATGATGTCGCCACGGACTTTTAATGCCATAACGACTTCTTCAAGAGCTGTGTTTCCGGCGCGCTCACCTAATCCGTTTATTGTACACTCAATTTGTCTGGCGCCCCCTTCTACAGCGGCTAAAGAATTTGCAGTAGCCATGCCCAAATCATTGTGGCAGTGGGTTGCAAAGACAACTTCGTCTGCTCCAGGTACTTTATCTATTAACATTTTGATAAGATCAGCTGACTCAAGTGGCGCCGTGTAGCCTACTGTATCTGGAATATTGATGGTTGTTGCTCCAGCTTTAATAGCTATTTCTACAACGCGACATAAATAATCATGCTCTGTCCTGGTTGCGTCCATTGGCGACCACTGGATATTGCCACACAAGTTTCTGGCATGGGTCACTGTATCGTGAATTTTTTGCGCCATCTGATCTTTATCTAAATTCGGTATCGCGCGGTGTAATGGCGAAGTTCCAATAAATGTATGAATTCTTGGATTCTCTGAGTTTTTCACTGCATCCCAACAACGATCTATATCCCCAAAATTAGCCCGTGCTAAGCCACATATGACGGCTGTTTTACTACGCTCGGCAATTTCACTTACCGCTTTGAAGTCACCCTCTGATGCAATAGGGAACCCAGCTTCAATAATATCAACTCCCATATCATCGAGGAGCTCTGCTATTTCTAATTTCTCCTCATGGGTCATGGTTGCCCCTGGTGACTGTTCGCCATCTCTCAGCGTAGTGTCAAAAATTACTACACGGTCTTTGTCTGTTGTTATTTTCATTTTTGGATCTCGTTTTTTCTACTAAGTTGGTGGTGCGGTAGTCTGCCCCTCTGAGCGGTCGCACCAGACAATGGCACGCTCAGAGGCAGCTTAGTAGCAGGTGCAGTTCTAGAAGCTTTTGCACCCCATTAATGGTTGTTTTTGTTAAGAACTCACAAATCATGTCTTAACTATACACCGTTGTTGAAAAATGAAAACCCAGTTTTAATGATAGCAAACATGGAATTAAATCATATAATTAATTACAAAATGAATTTTTATTTGGTTCGATGAAAATTTTGTTAAATAATAGTCATCAATATTGTGAGAAATTATGGGTAAAACAGAAAATAGCGCAACTAATTCACGGTTGACTGAAAATGAGGCAAATATTTCCTATCTTATAAAGGATATTGAAGATTTATCAGATATCGTAGCAAAGCAGAGCCGCGAATTAGAAAAATTAAATAAAAAAGTCAGCTTCTTAATTCAAAAAGAAACTGAGCGAGATGATATAAGTGGTGTTGTATTAGGTGATAAACCTCCACATTGGTGATGAAATAAAAAAACAAATTAAAGAAAACATTGTAACCCGTGAGTTCTGTTATTAGGTTAGAGTGTAAGACACATGAGCAGGGACTTAACTGATGAAATTTAGTTACATCGTTATTCTAATCAGCACATTCTTTGTAAGTGGTAGTATGGCTGTTTCGCAAACATCAAGCGGTACTCAAGAATATGGTGATGGCGGGGCTTATGATGGCGAATTTTTGAATGGCTTGCCACATGGAAATGGAACCTATGAACTGCCAAATGGCTATCGGTATGTTGGTGAGTGGTTTGAAGGTGAAATAAATGGACAAGGTGAAGCATTATTTCCCAATGGATCAGTTTATGTTGGAAGTTTTGTCAAGGGAAAGCCTGAGGGAAGTGGAAAAATCACCTTCGGTGATAGTGGTACATATGAAGGTGAATGGGTAAACGGAAGCATAACTGGTGTTGGCTATGCAAAGTATGCAAATGGAACAACTTACCAAGGAACTTTTCTTGATGCCATGCACAATGGAAATGGAGTTATGAAGAGCCCAGATGGTTATATTTATGACGGAACATGGGAAAATGGCGTAAAGCAAGGCACCGCAAAAGTAACTTACCCAGATGGATCAACTTACACAGGCGAAGTATCACAAGGTCTCCGTGAAGGTAAAGGCCGTCTCGAAATGCCAGAGGGTCTAGCCTATGAGGGGACATGGAAAGCTGGTGAAATTAATGGAGAAGGTCAACTTTCTCAGAAGAATGGCGATATTTATAAGGGAACACTGGTTAACGGCCGCCGAGAGGGTTTGGGGAGAGTAACTTACGCAAATGGTGATTTATATGAAGGGAACTTTTCTAATGATCAGAGAAGTGGCCAGGGGAAGTTTATTGGTGCTGATGGATATAAATATGAGGGAAGTTGGCAGGAAGGTCAGATAAAGGGTGAAGGTGAAGTAATCTATCCCGATGGTTCTCGATATGCAGGGACTTTCTCAGAGGGTTTGGCTGATGGACTTGGCGAAATAATCTATCCCGATGGTTCAAGCTACTCTGGGGAATGGCTGGCTGGAGTAATTGAAGGTAAAGGAAAAGCTACCTATCCTAACAATGCAGTTTATGAGGGTTTATTTCGTAATGCTATGTACCATGGCTACGGAGTAATGCGTTTTGAAAATGGCTATATCTATGAGGGAAATTGGAAAGAGGGTAAGCGAAACGGTGTAGGGAAAGCAACCTTCACAGACGGTATGATTTATGAAGGTGACTATTTGGATGGTCAACGGCATGGAATAGGCACAATCACTTTAGCTGACGGTTTCAAATACACAGGTGATTGGGAATATGGTGAGATTACTGGAGTTGGAATTGCAACTTACGCTAATGGTGACATCTACCAAGGTAGTTTTGTAAAGGGCAAACGCCAGGGTAGAGGGACCATTAAATTTGCCAGTGGAGAGTCATCTAGTGGGAAATGGGATGACGGTGCATTGGTGGAAACAGGTTCCGACTAACTAATATTAATTTTTACCAAGGTACTATTTTTTTATTCCAATCAAAAAATTGACCAGAAGATTCTGGTTTTAAATTTTCGGCTAACTGCAGAATATTCGTGGAAGCGTCTTCAGGCGAAACAGCAGGATGACGGCCAAGATATTTTTTAGTGAAGTTTGTTCTCACTGTTCCAGGATGAATGGCAACACATGTCAGGTTTGGAAATGAGCGAGAGTATTCGACAGCTGTAGTTCGAATAAATTGGTTTAAAGCAGCTTTTGATGCCCTGTAGCTATACCAACCACCTAGCTTATTGTCGCCAATGGAGCCTACCCTTGCTGATAATACACCGATAAAACAACTCGAATTCTTATCTATTAGTTTTTTGATATGTTTTAAAATAAGAGTTGGCCCCACAGCATTAGTTATAAACTGGTCGAGCGCAGCATTAGAGTTAAACTGCCGAATAGTTTTTTCTGGTTCTGCTGAATTTACCACGAGTGCTCCAGTCGTAATAAATATCTGGTCGAAACTACCATCCAAAGTTTCGATTAAAGAAATAATTTTACTTTCATCTGATAAATCCAAGTCATGCTGGCTCCTAGAGAGCCCCAATACATTATAGCCTTTGGCGATACACCCCTCTTGTATGGCAGCACCTATTCCGCCAGAATTTCCAAATATTAAAACTCGTTTCATGTAAATTGAGGTAGTAGAATAAATAGAACAATCAAGAATGTGACCCCGCATTGCTTGCTCATTGAATGGGAAATCGCTAGATGGATGATAAATAGATGCCGCAGGACATTCATAATGGCTAAAGACAAAAAACAAAATAGACCAAAAGCTATTAGGCCAAAAGGCTTTCGTGACTATTTTGGTTCCGAAGTGACAGAACGAAACCAGATGTTGCAGAAAATAGCGGAAATATATCAAAGCTACGGTTTTGAGGCTCTTGAAAGTTCCGCAGTGGAAACTGTAGAAGCACTCGGAAAATTTTTACCTGATGTAGATCAGCCGAATGAAGGTGTTTTTGCTTGGCAAGAAGATGATCAAGATTGGTTGGCACTTCGCTATGATCTAACTGCTCCGTTAGCAAGGGTTTATGCGCAATATAGAAACGAACTTCCGACTCCATACCGTCGGTATTCAATGGGGCCAGTATGGAGAAATGAGAAACCCGGTCCAGGCCGTTTTCGACAGTTCTATCAATGTGATGCCGACACGGTAGGGTCGGCAAGTATAGCAGCGGACTCTGAAATTTGTATGCTCCTTTCTGATACCATTCAGAGTGTAGGAATTTCGGAGGGTGACTACATAATTAAAGCAAATAATCGCAAAGTTCTTAATGGTGTCCTTGAGAGTATGAATATTCAAAAAACATCTAAAAAAGACGCAATACTTCGAACTGTCGATAAGTTTGATAAAGTTGGAGAGAGTGGCATAAGACAGCTACTGGGAAAAGGCCGGCTTGATGCATCTGGGGCTTACATTGATGGAGTGGGTCTATCTGATAGCGAGGCCGATATAGTTTTGGCGTTCTTAACTTCTAAGGGCACCAATATTGAAAAAACATTAAAAAATTTAAAAAATTTGATTGGATCTTCTGAAATAGGACTAGAGGGTGTCAATGAACTGGAAACGATGGCAGAACTCTTTGAAGCTGGCGGATACGGCAGTAATAAGATTTCAATCGATCCTTCTGTAGTAAGGGGTTTGGGCTATTACACTGGTCCAGTCTATGAAGCCGAGCTTACCTTTGAGATTTTTGATGAAAAGGGAAGGAAAAGACAGTTTGGATCAGTTTCAGGCGGTGGACGCTACGATGATTTAGTAAAGCGCTTTACAGGTCAATCCGTTCCTGCAACAGGTGTATCGATTGGGGTAGATAGGCTCTTAGCTGCATTAAAAGAAAAAGGAAGAATAAAAGCTTCTGGTTTGGGCCCCGTCGTTGTTACTGTTATGGATAGAGATCGAATTAGTGATTATCAAGAGATAGTAGCCGAATTGCGGAATGCTGGAATACGTTCTGAAGTATATCTTGGGAACCCAAAAAACTTTGGTAATCAGTTGAAGTATGCAGATAATAGAGGTTCACCAGCTGCCGTTATAGAGGGTACTGAAGAACGTGAAAGTGAAACGATCCAAATTAAGGATCTAATTTTAGGCAAAAAACTTTCTGAGGAAGCGACTTTAGAGGAGTGGAAAGATAGGCCAAGCCAATTCACTGTTCAGCGGGATGAGCTTGTGCAAAAAATTAAAGAAATACTAAATTCCTACAAATGATGACTGACCTGAAAGACTTATCAAGAGAAGCAAAAAAATTAGCTGTTGTTTTTGAAGCAACAGGCGCAGAAGTCGTTGAACTGAACTTTTTACAAATTTCAAATGTTTTACTTGATTTGTATGGGGAGGATATTCGCGGTCGGGCTTTTATAACTAATGACCCTATTTATGGTGAAATGATGTTAAGGCCTGATTTTACCATTCCGATTGTAGAGCAACATATGGCAAACAGTGTGTCACCCGCGAGATATACTTATTGTGGTAAGGTATTTAGAAGACAAGAAGAGTTTCCGGATCGACCAAGAGAATTTCTGCAAGTAGGTTATGAAATATTTGATGGTGCTAACCCAGAAAAAGCAGATGCAGAAGTTTTTTCGCTCGTTAATGAAGCCCTGAATGGTTTCCCAGTTAGAATAGCTACTGGTGATATTGGTATTTTGATGGCTGCTGTACGGTCTTTATCAACTACGGAAACACGTAAAAAGGCACTCCTGAGACATATCTGGCGCCCTGATCGTTTTAGAACGCTTTTAAACCAATTCTCAGGTTTATCTTCAAAAGCTCAGTCTATTCAAGATTTTGAAGACTATAACAAGCTACTTGATAAATTTCAGGCTATTGGGTCGAGAAAGGTTCAAGAAATAAGAGAACGGCTCCAACAAATTAAATTTGAGTCTGAAACAGAACCAATAGACCCAGAAGAAGTCAAAATTTTGGACGAACTATTATCGTTAAAACATAGATGCCCGGTAGCTCTTAATCACTTGGAAAAATTATCAAAAAAAATGCCAGGTATAGATTTGACGGTAGATAATTTTGCCAAGCGCCTAACGTTTTTAGAAAAAAATAAAATTAAAGTAGATCTTTTAGATTTTGAAGGCTCCTATGGGCGGACATCCATGGAATATTATGATGGATTTGTATTTGGTTTTTACTCGGAAATTCATACGGAGCTAGCACCAGTTGCCACTGGTGGTCGATACGATGCGCTTACCGAAAGAATGGGCCGAGGAAAAAAAATACCTGCAGTTGGAGCGGTTTTGAGGCCTGACCTTACCCTTTTGTTACGGGGAAACAATAATGATTAGACTAGGCATACCCTCAAAAGGCCGACTAATGGCTCAAACTTTTGATTGGTTTTCAGACCGTGGAATAAATTTAGTTCGAAGCGAGTCAGATAGAGAGTATGCAGGCCATATTGAGGGTATAAAGAACGTTCAGCCTATTTTTTTATCGGCTAGCGAAATACCGCGAGAACTTTCTGCTGGCCGTTTGCATTTTGGGGTTACAGGAAATGACGTAATTCAAGAAAAATTGGTTCTTTTTAATCAGCTAGTAAAGCCTATCTCAGAATTAGGTTTCGGATTTGCAGATTTGATTATTGCAGTTCCTAGCTTCTGGGTTGATGTCAATACCTTAGACGACTTGGATGATGTTTCGGCGCAGTTTAGAGACAAACATGGATATCGCTTACGCATAGCAACTAAGTATCATCGACTACTCAGGGAATTCCTAATGAAAGCCGGCGTAGCAGATTACCAAATTGTTGATAGTCAGGGGGCTACCGAAGGTGCAGTAAAAAACGGTTTAGCCGAAGCTATTGCTGATATAACCTCGACAGGAAATACCTTAAAGGCAAATCATCTTAAAATTTTATCAGATGGTTTGATCCTTAAATCACAAGCAACGCTTTTTAAGTCTTTGACGCCGGAGTTTTCTCAAGAGGAAAATCAGGTGGCCAATCTATTGTTAAAGAAATTGTCTACATTAGATTGATATTTAGCTTGAGGCCAAAATCAAATCACGCCAATGTCAGCAAGTGCCCCAGCTAAAGATGGAGGTAAGGGCTCTTCGTTTTGACGTATAGCATTTAAGTCACCAGGTGAGTCTATAGGATTGAGATAACGCCAGCCTTGAAAAGCGCGCCTATTGGTTATGGTGGTTAAAATTAAATTTTTATCCAGAATAATTGCACATCTTCGTATTCCATCAGTGCCAATGATTTCATCAAGACGAATTATCTTTTGCCTACATTGAATTTGGCCTTTGATTACCCAGTAAATGGAGCCACCATTTACAATCTCTTTTTCGCGCTTTGGCCACATACGAGTTACATGACGGGTGCAACCGTCCGCTCCTTGTGCTCTGGGGTTGTTTTGCCATGCAACGAGGTCAGAAACAGTTTGCGATCCTACGCTCAATTTTACTAAATTTACATATTCACTCATTATGTTTCCTAGGCTTGTTTAAACGATAGTGCTATTAACAAAACTAGCAAGTTGACCAAGAGAGTTCAAAATACTAAGGTGACTGCCTACTGTTCTTAAGATTTTCTATCAAGGGTTTTTAAATGTCACGTTTTGATGCGGCAATTGCCGAACAAATTTGGGATATGAAGTATCGCTTAAAGGATGCTGATGGAACTGCTATTGATAAATCAGTTGAGGATACATGGGCAAGAATTGCAAAAGATCTTGCAAGTGTTGAGAAGGATAAAGAGCAGTGGGAAAAAGAATTCTATGCAGCGTTAGAAGATTTTAAATTTTTGCCGGCTGGCCGAATTACAGCAGGCGCTGGTACAAACCGAAAAGTAACCTTATTTAATTGCTTTGTTATGGGAACTATTCCCGATGATATGGAGGGCATCTTCAATATGTTAAAAGAAGCTGCCCTAACTATGCAGCAGGGTGGTGGAATAGGTTATGATTTTTCTACTATAAGGCCAAATGGTGCATTAGTTAAGGGAGTAGCAGCCGACGCCTCTGGCCCACTTTCCTTTATGGATGTGTGGGATTCAATGTGCCGAACAATAATGAGTGCTGGGTCTAGGCGCGGCGCAATGATGGCTACAATGCGTTGTGACCACCCGGATATAGAACAGTTTATCTCTGCGAAATCTGATCCCATACGATTGCGTATGTTCAATCTATCAGTTTTAGTCACTGACCAATTTATGGAAGCAGTGAAGAATGATGATGACTGGAATTTAGTATTTAACGATAAAGTGTACAAAACACTGAAAGCTCAGAAGTTGTGGGATCAAATAATGCAGTCCACATATGACTATGCAGAACCAGGTGTGATTTTCATCGACAGAATAAACAAACTTAATAATCTAAATTATTGCGAAACTATTTCTGCCACAAACCCGTGTGGGGAGCAGCCATTACCACCTTATGGAGCATGTCTGCTTGGATCGATAAACTTTGCGAAATTAGTCGAGAAGCCCTTTGAGAAATACGCAAAAATTAACGAATCGGAGCTTGAAAGTTTAGTAGCAACTGCTGTCCGAATGATGGATAATGTTGTTGACGCATCAAATTTTCCTTTAGCTGAGCAGGCCCAAGAGGCCAAAAACAAAAGAAGAATTGGACTTGGCGTAACTGGCTTGGCTGATGCTTTGTTGATGGTGGGTTTAAGATATGGCTCGGATGAAGCCGCTTTGCAAACAGAGCGCTGGCTGCATATTTTAGCAAGGTCTGCATATGCTGCGTCTGTGGAATTGGCCAAAGAAAAAGGCGCATTCCCATTATTTGATGCAGAGGCCTTCCTTAATTCAGGATCCATGCAGACAATGGATAAAGAAATTTGCAGCGATATTAAAAAGTATGGAATTCGGAATGCTTTATTAACATCGATAGCTCCTACTGGAACAATAAGTCTCTACGCTGGGAATGTAAGCTCTGGGATTGAACCAGTATTTGCTTACTCTTACACTCGAAAAGTTTTGCAAAAAGACGGTTCCAAGACTGAAGAAGAAGTTGTCGATTATGCTGTGAGAATGTGGAGAGATCTAAAAGGAGATAATCCTCTTCCAGACTATTTTGTAAATGCCCAAACACTGAGCCCATTAGAGCATGTAAAAATGCAATCAGCTGCGCAAAAGTGGATTGATAGTTCAATTTCTAAAACTATAAACTGTCCAGAGGATATTGATTTTGAGTCCTTTAAAAGTGTTTATATGGAAGCATATGAAACTGGTTGTAAGGGATGTACAACTTACCGACCAAATGATGTGACAGGATCCGTACTGACCGTTTCCAGCTCTAAAGAAAAGCCAATGGAAGAAGATGGCGCGGACGTTATATATATGTCAGAACCATTGGACCGGCCTAATGAGTTAGAAGGTTCAACTTATAAATTAAAATGGCCTGACAGTGAACACGCTATCTACGTCACAATAAATGATGCGCTAGTGAATGGTTCTAGGCGGCCTTTCGAAGTTTTTATTAATTCTAAAAACATGGAGCATTTCGCCTGGACAGTCGCATTAACACGAATGATTTCAGCCGTTTTTCGAAGAGGAGGAGATGTCTCATTTGTTGTTGAAGAGCTGAAAGCAGTATTTGACCCGCGTGGTGGTGCATGGGTTAATGGAAAATATATACCCTCTATTCTTGCTGCGATTGGTGGAGTTTTAGAAACACACATGGTAAAAATTGGTTTTCTTGAAGGTGAGGGACTTGGACTAAAAGAAGATCCAAAGTCAAATCAAGTTATTAACTTTTCCGAGAATAAAGCAAAAGCTTGCTCTAGTTGTGGCCAGTTTGAGATGCAGATGGTTGAAGGGTGTATGACCTGTAGAAGTTGTGGTTATTCGAAATGTGGATGATTTTTTTTCATCTCAAAAAAGTTAAATCTTAGCTATTGTTATGACTGAAATCTTTGAGCAAGTTAAGCTTTGTAAAATCTGCAGTGACATTTTCTCAAACACAAAGACCAAACATAGGCCCAGACCGGTTATTAGGGGTAGAAGTACAGCTAAAATTTTGATTGCTGGGCAAGCTCCTGGCGCCCGGGTACATGAAAGCGGTGTGCCTTTTTCTGATCCATCAGGAGATATTCTAAGAAGTTGGATGGGTTTGAATAAAGACGATTTTTATGATGAGAGAAATATTGCTATAATCCCGATGGCTTTTTGTTTTCCAGGTTACGATGCTAATGGCAGTGATTTGCCACCCCCCAAAATTTGTGCAAAAACTTGGCGTTCTTTAATTCTAGACAGTTTTCAAAATTTGGAATTACAACTCCTTGTGGGATCCTTTGCTCAAAAATGGCATCTTGATACTAATCGCTCTGTGACTGACGTTGTTCAAAATTGGAGAATTTATTCTCCTGAAATTTTACCACTGCCACACCCTTCTTGGAGAAATAAAGCTTGGCTAAAAAAGAATTTTTGGTTTGAAAAAGAACTCGTACCTATTTTGAGGAACAAAGTTAGAGGCATTTTAAAAAAATGAAACAGCTTAACAAAGCTTTTGAGGAAATGTCGCGGAACCCAGAAAACAATGATGCTCGTCTAAATTATTATGGAGTACTTGCAGATACGGATTTATTTTTGTTACTTGAGCAGGAACCCAGCAATGAAATACTTGAACCCAAATTTATTCAGCTTGAAGGAAAGAATTTTGCTCTAGCATTTGATAGCGAAGAGAGCCTTTCTGAGTTTTACGGGGAAACCGCTGCATTTGCGCAAATTACTGGCCGAGTCTTGGCAAAGATGCTGCTGGAAGAAAAAATAGGATTAGGGATTAATTTAGGTGTTTCCGAAGGTGAATTATTGCTCCCGTGGGAGGTCATTGAGTGGTTTGTGAATGTTTTAGATGAGACACCTAATTTGGTACAAACTGCGCCTAAAAAATTCCTTCCGGCCAAAGCTGTCCCTGAGATAATTTTTAAAGCATTGCAAGAAAAACTTGAACCTGCAGTTGGCTTGTTTGATGAAATTTGGATTTGTGCTGTTAAATATAATGAAGATGAAATTTCTCATCTAATTTGCTTAATGGGAGCTCAAAAATCTGCCCAGCAAGCATTAGTAAAATCAATCAATGAGGTTCTCTCTTTTACTGACATTAATTTAGGAAATATTGATGTGGCACATTTTAATTATGAAGATGAAGCCTCTAGTAAAATCCGTAATATAGGTTTCAAGCTTGAGTTTCCGCAGGTGAACGAACTTAAAAGTGATATTGGCAATGTCAAAAATAAGGCAACATTACAACCGCCAAAATTAAGGTAAGGTGGTGTCTAGGCTTTTGTTCTGGCGCCCCTAGGGTCATATAACGGCTTGAAGGAAATTTCTGCTTCGACGCGGTTTCCGGCTACGTCTATTTCATATGATGAAGCAAGTAACTCTGATGTTTTTTCGCCTTTACAAGGTACATAGCCCATTCCGACCGCTCCGCCCAGTGCGTGCCCATAATTTCCAGAACTTAAATAACCAACTATTTCTCCATCGCGTACGATAGGCTCATTGTGGTAGAGTAATGGCTCGGCATCTTTCAGAAGAAATTGCGCCATTCGCATTTCTAGCCCTTTTTCTTTTTTAGCAATTACAGCATCACGTCCCAGAAAGCCTTGTTTGTCAACTTTTACTGCAAATCCCAAGCCAGCTTCTAATACATGATCTTCGCAGGTAATATCATGGCCAAAATGCCTATAGCCTTTTTCTATTCGGCAGCTATCCATCATATGCATGCCACAAAGCTTTAACTGGCTGCCTTTTGCTTGTTCCATGATTGTCTCGAAAACATGTGCAGCCATATCTGTGCTGACATAAATCTCCCAGCCTAACTCACCAACATAGGAAACTCTATGAACGCGCGCCAAACCCATTCCAATTTCAATTTCTTGGGCTGTTCCAAAAGGGTTTGTTTCATTTGAGAAATCATTAGGGCTTATGGCTTCCATGAATTTTCGAGAATTTGGCCCCATAATCGCTAAAACGCCTTCTGCCGCAGTGACGTCAGTGATGACGACTTCGAAATTTCCTATGTTTCTTCTCATCCATGTTTGATCTGCTAATCTTGTGATTGCTGGTGTTACTACTAAATATGAAATCTCGGAAAGCCTTGTAACAGTTACATCAGCTTCTATACCTCCTTTTGAATTTAAAAATTGCGTATATACAATTTTCCCTAGAGGAACTGACATATCTCCACCACAAATATGGTTGAGGAAAGATTCAGCATCTCGCCCCTCAACCATCAATTTGCCAAAGGAAGACATGTCATACATACCTAAACCATTACGAACGGCCATGTGTTCATTATGGGAGTTTTCAAACCAATTTTGGCGTCCCCAACTATATTGATATTCCTGAATTTGACCCTTTTCTGAAAACCAATTTGCCCTTTCCCAGCCGGCGAGTTCCCCAAAAACGGCTCCATGATTTTTTAGATAGGAATGAAAAGGTGATCGTCTTACACCTCTCGCAGTTTCTTTTTGCCTAAAAGGAAAATGATCTGCGTATAAAAGGCCCAAAGTTTCTTTCGAACGCTCAAATAGATAATGTTTGTTGCCTTGAAATGGATGCATTCTCGAAATATCGACATCTCCAAGATCAAATGGTTTATGACCATCGTTCATCCATTGGCTCAAGGCCATGCCGGCTCCACCAGCAGATTGAATGCCTATTGAATTAAAGCCTGCTGCTACCCAAAAATTATCTAATTCAGGCGCAAGACCTAAATGATAGGCATCATCTGGAGTAAAACTTTCAGGCCCATTGAAAAAAGTATGAATGCCTGCCTCACCCAGCATTGGAATTCTATTAACAGCCATTTCTAATATGGGCTCAAAATGATCAAAATCTTCTTGTAATTGGTCAAATTCGAAATCATCAGGAATACCATCTACTCCCCAGGGTTTTGCGTTAGGTTCGAAAGCGCCCAACATTAATTTTCCAGCATCTTCTTTGTAGTATGCACACTCATCCAAAACGCGTAGTACCGGTAATTGGCTGAGCCCTTCTATTGGTTCTGAGACAATGTAAAAATGCTCGCAAGCGTGAAGTGGAACATTTACACCTGCCATTTTGCCAACCTCATGTCCCCACATGCCGGCGCAATTAACGATCATTTCACAAGTAGTATGCCCGGCCTCTCCTGAGCCACTGACCCAGTCAACACCCTTTACTATTCTTCCAGACTTGTGAATTTTTGTAACTTTTGTTCCCTCAATTACATTGGCGCCTTTTTGTTTTGCTCCTTTGGCTAAAGCTAGCGCAATATTAGCCGGGTCGCCCTGTCCGTCTTTTTCGAGGAATACACCGCCTACAACCCCGGCTAAATTAATATGTGGATATCTTTCCAAAACTTCATCAGCAGAAATTTCTTCCACTGCAACATCAAAGGCTCTCGCCATTGCCGCAGATCGGCTTAATTCTTCCATACGCTCTTTGGTCAGAGCAACATTTATTGAACCTACTCGCTTAAAACCGGTCGAAACACCTGTTTCCTTTTCTAATGTCCCGTAAAGCTCTTGACTATATTTGGCCAGTTTAGTCATGTTAGCCGTTGCACGTAATTGCGCAATTAATCCAGCAGCATGCCAAGTTGTGCCGGATGTGAGCTGCTTTCTTTCAAGTAATAAAACGTCTTTCCAACCCAGTTTCTTTAAGTGATATGCAACCGAACATCCAATTACGCCACCGCCAATAATTATCACTCGTGCATGTTCTGGAATGTTACTCATACTAACCTCACACTATTTTGTGCCCATTATCTCTCAGTTCTTTAGCAAGCTGTTCAATATGTCTGGGGCCAACTTCACAGCAACCACCAATGATAGTTGCGCCCATTTCAACCCATTCCATAGCAAATCTTGCATATTCCTTGGGGCTTAAATCATGCCTTTCTTTCAATGCGTCAACTGTTGGAAAATCCTCTAAGAAACCTGTTGTTATTTTAGTAAAGCCGTTTGCGTAAGCTCCAAACGGTCTGTTAAAATCTGCTATTGTATTTAATGAATCCTTCGTCACCTCTGGTCTTGAGCAGTTTACTAAAACTACATCCACTTTATATTCGCTCAGAAGATTTTTAACCAAAGAAAGCTCTTCACCAGACCGGAGTTTTGTTCCGTCAAAATCTTCTGTCGTAAATGCCATCCAAAGTGGGATATCAATATTTTTGGCTGCAATTAAAGCAGCCTTTGCATGTTCTATAGAGCTCACTGTTTCAATCAGCAAAACGTCACATTTTGCGCTTAGATGATTTATTACATCTTTGTATTGTTTTGAGGCTTTTATAGCATCTGGAATTAAATCAGGTCGATAACTTGCGTGCAAAGGCCCAATTGAGCCAGCAACTTGACCATATCCATTTTTGTTTTTTGAGCTAATAGCCGTGTCAATAGCCTTATCCCAAAGCTCTTCTAATCTTCCTTCTAAGCCAACTCTTTCTAATCTGTCCTTTAGAACAGGATATGTATTGGTTGTTGCAACGGTTGCTCCCATCGAGAAGTATTCGTCATGTACCTCAGAAAGTAATTTGGTATCATCAAGCATAACCATGGTAGACCATAAGGGTGTGGGTTTTTCCCCTGATCGCTTCACAAGCTCTTGACCAATCGATCCATCAAGTAAAGTAATTTCGGACATTGCGTATAATCCTCTTTTTCTAAAATAGTGGAGTAATTTCAAATATTTTAATTTTTATGACTGAACTCTTAACGTATCTCAAGCTCGTAGTCTTTCGTTCATTGGATCCCAAAGTGCATCGTTTTCCTGAACTACTGCTTTTCTACGTTCTCCATAAATTTCTACTTCCAGATTTATGTCAGGTCTTGCTAGGTCACTTCTTAACATGCCCAAAGCGATTGACTCATTGACCCTGTAACCCCAAGCGCCTGATGTTGTTTCCCCTACAACTTCACCATTATGCCATAAAGTTGACATATATGGCGCATCAAACTCTTTAGCATCTACTATCAAGGTTACAAATTTTTTAGTGCTACCTTGTTGCTTCTCGTTTTGAAGTGCCAACTTTCCTGGAAAGGATTGGGGTTTTTCAAATTTGACAAATCTTTCGAGCCCTCCTTCAAGCATGGAATAATCTGTAGATAAATCTCCTTTCCATGCTCTATAGCCTTTTTCAATTCGGAGTGAATTTAAGGCCCACATGCCAAAAGGTTTTGCACCTGCTTGGACAGATAACTCATACAAGGCTGCTATATCCTTATTGAGTGCGTGTATTTCCCAACCTAATTCTCCTGCAAAGCTTACTCTTACTAAATTACAATTTATATCTTTAACTTTTGCTTTTTGGTGCGTTAGCCAACTTGCTTCTAAATCAGCTTCGGTATTCAAAGATTGGAATAAGGCACGGCTTTTTGGTCCAGTTACAATCAAGGTACCATATTTATTTGTAATATCAGTAACAGCTAATCCCTTTGAGATTGATCGACTTAAAAGCTCATAGTCATGCCACTGCGCAGAAGCCGCAGTAATCAAAGTAAAGTGATCTTCGCTATGTCGCATGACTGACATCTCTGTTAAAATTCGCCCTCTTTCATCCGCAAAATAAGCAAGATTGATCCGGCCAATTTTTGGTAAACCACCTGTTATCTGGCATCGTAACCATTCGGCGGAACCATCGCCACTTAGTTCAAAACGGCTAAAGCCTGGCAAATCCAAAACTCCAACAGCATCTTTGACAGCTTCACATTCCTCTCTAATCCTTTGTTCCCAAGGTCCGGACCTTTTCCAGGTTTTTGTTGCTGTCTCTGATATATCATCGCCCTCTTGTGCAAACCAATTAGCACGCTCCCACCCGTTATAGGCACCCATCTGACCACCGTTTTTCAAAACAAGGTTGTGAGCAGGAGAGAGTTTTTTATTTCGCCCGGCTGGCCATTCATGCCAAGGAAAATGCATAGCGTACTCGTTACCGTAGACTTCCATGCCCTTTGCAACACAATACTCATGATCGGTATGGTCGGTATATCTTCTTGGATCACATGACCACATATCCCATTCTGTAACGCCCTCAGTAATCCACTCGCATAGAACTTTTCCAGCGCCTCCAGCTTGTGCTATCCCAAAAGTAAAAACACAGGCTTCAAATCCATTTTGAACACCAGGCATGGGTCCAATTAGTGGAAGGCCATCGGGGGCATACGGAATTGGACCATTTATAATCCTACTTACGCCAGAAGTCCCTAAGAGTGGAACGCGCTCCATGGCATCAGAAACAATATCTTCTATTCGATCTAAGTCATCGTTCCATAATTGAAAGCTAAAATCGTCTGGCATGGGGTCGTCTTCAGTGGCCCAATGGGCCTTACAATTTGGCTCATAGGGTCCCAAGTTAAAACCATTTTTCTCCTGCCTTAAATAATAGGAGATATCTACATCTCGTAACAAAGGTAGTTTTTTACCAGACTTTTTGGCATAGTTTTCAATCTCAGGTATTTCTTCAGATAAAAGATATTGGTGGCTCATAACCATCATAGGGACAGTTCTTCCACCGTAAGGTTTAAACCATTCTCCAACTTGTTGAGCATAATATCCTGCTGCGTTCACAACATACTGGCAATTAATATCACCTTTTTCTGTATGAACGGTCCAGGTTTTGTCATTCTTTTGGGTGACCCCAATTGCTGGAGTAAAGCGAAGTAATTTGGCTCCTAGATCTCTTGCTCCTTTGGCTAAAGCTTGAGTAAGCTGTGCTGGATCAATATCACCATCATTTGGATCATATAGTGCACCAGCAAGATCGTGTATCTCTAAAAAAGGATATAAACTTTTAGCCTCTTCCGGAGTTAGTATTTCTATATCCATTCCTTGGTATTTGCCCATGCTGGCGGCACGCTTAAATTCTTGGATTCGCTCTTCAGAATGGGCTAGGCGTAAAGATCCAGTCTGATGATAGTTCATTGGGTAATCGACTTCTTCACCAAGTCTTGCATATAGTTCTGTCGAATATCTCTGCATATTCATTATCGACCAACTAGTCGAAAATGTAGGAACATTACCTGCAGCGTGCCAAGTAGACCCAGCGGTCAATTCATTTTTTTCCAGTAAAACGCAATCTGTCCAACCAGCTTTGGCTAGATGATAGAGCGAACTTGCACCAACAGCGCCGCCACCAATAATTACAACTTTAGCTTCTTTTGGAAAGTCAGACATAAAATAATCTCCCCTGATATTTTACAGCGATCTCTAAATAAATTTTATTACACTTTTAAAAGATTTAAACATGAAAACTCTGATTAGTTGGTTTTTTTTTAAATTGTCAAAAATGCTAGTACTACTCCATAAAAAATAAAACAAAGTGACAATATTCTACGAAGTTGAATATTTAGTGTCACTGTGGCTGCTTTACCTTTTAAAAAAGCTCCAAAAGCACAGAGACTTGTATAATTTAAACAGGTGATTGTAAGGGCGGTTGGTACAATTGCCCACATCTGAGTTCTGATTGCGACGTCAGGGTTTATAACTATAGTAAACGCAGCCAGGTATCCAGCGAGTGATTTCGGATTTATTGTTGCAATTAAAAATGATTTCACAAATAAAGAGTTAAATGAAAATTTTGGTTGGGTGTATTTTCCAGCATCTACCAGACCTCTAATTCCAATATAAATTAGAAAAATAATTCCTATGATTTTTAATATCATCAGTGTTTCGGGAGTATTCACGATTATTGATGAAAGTCCGAGAATAGTGAGTGTCAAAAATAGTGTTGCTTGGCTTAATATGGCCGCTACACAAACTAGACTTTTTCTAAAACCAAATTCACTTGCGCTAGCGACACAATTAAGTGCGTTTGGTCCAGGCATTGTAACAAAGAGTGCCCAAAAGCCTGTAAAAATAATCCAATCTTCTAGGGGCATTGATAAATCGCTTTAAGTTAAGTCATGTCGTTGAGTAACTGATAAATTATCCATTTAATACAATAAAACCCCTGCCTTTTTTAAAGATCAAAATGCTTGGTAACTTTGGATCTGAATAGATTTACTTGTTTGTTGAATTAAAATTTCGTACCGGCTTAGGAATGAAACAGCAAAAATATTCTCCTCCAGCTACACCGGTAGATATTGTTTATGAAGATTCCGATATTCTAGTCGTGAACAAGCCAGAAGGTTTGCTGTCGGTTCCGGGTCGAGGTCTGCATTTACAAGACTGTTTGCTTAACAGAATACATGGAATTTTTCCAATGGCTCTATTAGTTCACCGTTTGGATTGTGATACGTCAGGTCTAATTGTTTTTGCTATGAGTAAACATTCTCAAAGACAACTCTCAATGCAGTTTGAAAAGAGACTGATTAAAAAGACTTACGTTGCTCGTGTTTCGGGGCAAGTATCTGAAAAATCAGGAATAATTGAAAAGCCAATCATTGTCGATTGGCCCAATCGGCCATTGCAGAAAGTTTGCTATGAGACTGGTAAGCCGGCAATAACGAACTGGCGTTGTGTCAGAGCTGATCAAAAAGAAAGTCGTTTGAAATTAAATCCTAAAACGGGCAGATCACATCAATTACGTGTGCATTGTATGGCTTTGGGGCACGTAATTTTAGGCGATCGTTTGTATGCAGAAGGAGATGCAGTTAACTATGATAGATTGATGCTTCACTCAGAAGAATTAAGGTTAAATCATCCCGAGAGTGGAAGAGGTATGTCCTTTCGATCAAAAGCGCCATTTTAGTTTGGTAGTTTAATTATTACTTCAGTGAACTGGCGTAAGATAGGAACGTAACAAAGCAATAGGGTGTGCGCGAAGACTGAACCGGAGCGCAGCATAATCTTCAATAATTTCCTCACCGGTTGTCATGACTGGTAAATTAGCGGTGGGTTCGTTTATAAATTCATCACCAAGATCGCCTGAAAATAAGGGTAGGGGTTTATTAGCCCTTATCGATTTTGCTTCCCACAGGGCTTCGCGGCGAGAGCATCCAAGAGCAAAAAAAACATCTGCTTCTGCAAGACGAGCCAATAAATTTGGCGATATCCCTGCACGGCGCCAAACATCATGAATGGAGGAATATCCATTTCCTCGGGTTGCATTGATCCAGATTGCATCCTCTTCTTTCATCCCTTTAATTTGTTTGAAACCAAGCCGGACAGCATGACCTCCACATCCGTCAGGTTCAAGTGTGTTATCCCAGAGACTACGGTTTATGCATACCGGGCTTATAGTTACATTATGTTCTTTTGCGTCTCTGATAATTTGTGCGGGTGCATAAAACCCCATGGGCTGAGAGTTTAGTAGGGAGCATGCAAATATTTGTGGATAATGAAATTTAACCCATGCACTTGCATATACCAATAGTGCAAAGCTAGCAGCATGGCTTTCAGGAAAACCATATGAGCCAAAACCTTCAATTTGAGAAAAGCATCGCTTTGCAAAGTTTTCATCATAACCATTCTTGAGCATACCATTAATAAATCGGTTTAAGAATTCACTGACATTTCCGTGTTTTTTGAAAGTTGCTAGCGCTCTTCTTAAGCGGTCAGCTTCATCGGGACTGAAATTAGCGCCTATAATTGCAATTTGCATTGCTTGCTCCTGGAAAAGAGGAACGCCAAGAGTTTTACCTAGTACTTCTCCAAGCTTATCTGATGGAAAATTTACAATTTCCTCACCATTTCGGCGCCGAATGTAAGGGTGTACCATGTCGCCTTGAATTGGTCCTGGCCGCACAATTGCAACTTGAATAACAAGATCATAAAAGCAGCGAGGTTTCATTCTAGGTAAAAAATTCATTTGAGCACGACTTTCTACTTGAAAAACACCAATACTATCAGCGCGGCATAACATATCATAAACTTTGGGGTCTTCGGCGGGTAGGTTTGCTAAGGTATAGTCATCACCAAAATATTGTTGAATCATGTCGAAGCTTTTTCTGATGCAAGTCAGCATGCCTAATGAAAGAATATCTACTTTTAATATACCGAGGGCATCAATATCGTCTTTATCCCAAGCTATAACAGTTCGGTCCTCCATTGAGGCATTCTCAATTGGTACTAACTCATCTAAGCGTCCTTCAGTTATTACAAAACCACCCACATGCTGGCTCAAATGTCTTGGGAAACCTATAATTTCGTCAATAATTTTAAGTGTGAGGTTTAAATGACGATCTGACGGATTTAAACCAATCTCACGTATACGTTTTTCCTCTAACTTTTTTGTACTGAAAAATCCCCATAGTTGAGATGATAAAGCACTGACTGTATCTTTACTGAGACCCATTGCAATACCAACCTCTCGAACAGCGCGCTTGCCTCTGTAATGAATCACCGTTGAACAAAGGCCAGCGCGATGCCGCCCATATCGATTATAAATGTATTGTATAACTTCCTCTCTACGTTCGTGCTCAAAATCAACATCAATATCAGGGGGTTCGTCGCGTGCTTCAGAAACAAATCTCTCGAAAACCATTGTTCCAATTTCTGGGCTGACTGATGTGACCCCAAGGCAGTAGCAAACAACTGAGTTTGCTGCAGAACCCCTACCTTGGCACAAAATGTTACGGCTTCGTGCGAAAGTAACGATATCGTGAACAGTTAGGAAGTAAGGTTCATATTTTAATTTGCCTATAAGGTTTAGTTCGTGATTTAGCATGGATTGCACTTTTTTGGGGGCTCCCGAAGGATACCTCCAATCGAGTCCCTCAATAGCTAATCTTTTAAGACGTTTTTGTGGCGTTTCCCCATTGTTTATTTCCAGCGGATATTGATATCTTAGCTCATCTAATGAAAACTGTAATTTATCTAAAATACGGATTGTATTATTTATTGCCTCTGGGTATCTAGAAAAAATCTTAAGTATTTCAGCATATGAACGTAGGCGCCTTTCTGCATTTGGTAGTGCATTTTTTCCTAACTGATCTACATTTTTACCTAGGCGAATTGCTGTTAGAACGTCTGCTAGTTTGCGGCGTTTGCTATGGTGCATAATTGGATGTGCACTAGCAACGAGATCACATCTAATAATTTCGGATAGTTTCCTGACATATTTGAATCTTTTAGAATCGATTCCATCATATTCTGGTCTCAATACTACATAGACATCTTGATTAAATTTGTTTTTAAGAAGGTTGCTGTTCTCTAACCAAAGTTTTGATTTTTTCAAGTCCCATGGGGTTTCTGGTGAGTGAATAAGGAGTACCACATCATCTAGTTCTTCACTGATTTCACCAATAACCAAATCACAAAAACCTTTGTTATTACGTAATCTACCCTTAGAAAGACACCGGCATAATGTGCCCCACCCTTTGCGTGACTTAGGCAACACTGTTATTTCAAATCCATCTATTAACTTAAATTTTGATCCAGATATCAATCTCGGTACCGTATCTAGACTTAGTGAAGGAGGCTTTTTAATATTTTTAGGTCGGGGAGGTCCTATTAAGTTTTTACTTTCACGCTCTTTTACGAAGCGCTTTATATCTCGTGCTGCACTGTATGCTCTCACGATTCCAGTAACTGAATTAACATCAGTTATTGCAATAGCCGGTAGGCCAAGAAGCGCAGCACGCATCATATATTCTTCGGGATGTGAAGCCCCAGTTAAAAATGTAAAGTTTGATATTATTGATAATTCAGCAAACATACAAATAAATATGTTCTTGTTTTGTTCTTTGTCTAGTAGTAGTTTTATATTTTGAATTATTTTTGAAAAAAAATTTTGATTACAAAACTTTAGTCTGCGAATTTATACAACAGCTCTAATTAATTTACGCTCTAAAACATGTATTACTTTTTTCAAATCATGACCTCTTTTTAAAATTTGGCCATCCATACCTATTACCGCATATTCACCTTGTTTATTTCGTAACTTTGGGCGTTTTTCTATTCGATAAAGAGGATTTTCCGCTGTTCTGCGAAAAATTGAAAATACTGCCACGTCGTTAAGTGCCGAAATGCCATAGTCTCTCCACTCACCAGCAGCCACCATTTTGCCATAGATAGATAATATAATTGCTAACTCTTTCCGATCAAATGAAATTACTTGAAGCGATTTTCGGCCAGGAAATGGAGTCAGTTTATTCATATTAAAAGACTTGCGGTCTTTAAGTCTAAAATCAAGTTAAAATAAATCAACTGCTTTCTATAATTTTGATCAAATTAGATCTGCATGCTTAAGTGCTGAATTAATTTTTTGTTTGGTCTGTTCAGAGAGTGGAGTAAGTGGAAGACGTACCTCATCCTTACATAGCCCTAATTTACTCATCGCGTACTTTGCACCAACTAGACCAGGTTCTGTAAAAATAGCCTTATGCAAAGGCATTAATTTATCTTGAATCTTGAGAGCTAGGGAATAGTCACCTGCTAGGGTTGCTTCCTGCATCCTTGAACAAAGCCCTGGAGCAACATTTGCAGTAACAGAAATACAACCAACGCCTCCTTGAGCATTAAAACCATGCGCTGTCGCATCTTCTCCTGACAGTTGTATAAAGTCATCACCACAAGTTAAACGTTGGTCACAAACTCTGGCTAAGTCGCCTGTCGCATCTTTTACACCTATAATCTCATTCAATTTTGCTAATTCACCCATAGTTTCAGGTGACATATCTACGACAGATCGCCCTGGAATATTATAGATAACTATTGGAAGGCCAATCTTTGCTAACTCAGTGAAGTGCGCTATTAAGCCTGCCTGAGTTGGCTTGTTATAATAAGGAGTAACTACCAGAGCAGCGTTTGCTCCTACATTTTTAGCATGTTCTACAAATCTAATTGCCTCAGAAGTATTATTTGAGCCGGCACCAGCAATAATAGGGACCCTACCTGCTGCTTCATTTATAACTTCGCTAACCACTTGCTCATGCTCAGCATGTGTTAAGGTAGGACTTTCGCCGGTTGTGCCAACTGGTACAAGTCCATGGCTTCCTTGCTCTATATGCCAATTTACAAGATTTCGCAGCCCTTTCACATCTACTTCGCCGTTGTTAAACGGTGTGACCATTGCTGGTAATGATCCTCTAAACATGAAACACTCCTTATAGTTTAATTGCAAACTAAGAATTTCCTAAAAAGCAACATTGCTTAACTTAAATTGCACAGTACACTTAAAGTACCGTATTTAGGTTCTGGATCAAAAATGCAAGCAAAGTTGCGATATATTACATTATTTCTTCTTTTATTTTTCACCACGGCAGATGCTCAGGCGCCAGTAAGACCTTTAGAGCCTGCCTTCAGGGCTATGGAAAATGAAGACTGGGATAGAGCCTTTCTACTTGCTAATAAAGATGGGGATTTGGGTTACTCTATTATTTTGTGGCATTATTTAAGAGAAGGTTTGGGAAGACCAGATCAAGCCTTAAGTTTTTTGAAACAAAATTCTGATTGGCCAGGACTACCTTATCTCAGGAAAAGATCTGAAAAAACTTTTTTTAATGCTCCGGATAAGCAGGTTTTAGCGTTCTTTGATTTGGAAAAACCTCAAACTGGTTTGGGTAGCCTAGTTTATGCACTTGCGCTGAAGCGGGACGGGCAAAAATTTAAGGCAGGTCTTGTTGCTCAAGCAGCTTGGGCTGATCAAAGTATGAATAAGAGTACAACTTTTGGGATTATTGAAAATTTCCGAACAAATTTACTTCCTTTAAAAGATAATCGGTTTGAGTTTCTCCTATGGGAAAAAGATAAAGCTTCATTAAATGCGATGTCTTTTTTATTGAGTGATACTCAAAAGGCGGTAGCTGATACTGTTTTTTCTCTTTATGCGAATAAAAAAAATGTATCTGCAAAAATTAATTCTTTACCTCCAGAATGGAAGAAACATCCTGTAGTGATGCATGCACGTTTCGAATGGCGACTTAGATACAATCTTCGGGATTCGGCTCTCCAAGTTTTAGAAAACTACAGTAAATCAGCCAGTCATTTATCTCAGCCGTCAAAATGGGCTGAAAGAAGAGAAATTTTAGCTCGTGATCTGATGTATAACAAACAGTATAAAAGGGCCTATAATATTTCGTCTAATCACTATCTTGAAGAAGGTGATACTTATGCTGTTCTAGAATGGCTTTCTGGATATTTAGCATTAGAAAAGTTGAATAACGCAGAGCTAGCTTTGAAGCATTTCAAGAATTTTTTAGTGGCGGTAGATGCTCCAATTTCATTAGGGAGGGGTCTTTACTGGCTCGGAAGAGCATATGAAAAGCAAGGTAAGATGGATGTCGCACAACAAATTTATCAAATAGGAGCCGATCGGTGGGAAACCTACTACGGTTTGCTGGCAGCCGAAAAAGTGGGAAGGACGGTAGATATAAAAGTTTTAAATACTTCTCACTCCAAGTCATGGAAGAATGCAAGTTTTTCAAATGGTTCAGTTTTTAAAGCAGCTTTGCTGCTGTTTGCTGCAAATAGGGAAGTGCTTGCAGAGCGCTTTCTCACCCATTTAACCGAAACATTATCTGATGAAGATATATTAAGATTAGTTGATTTTTTAGAGGAAAATCAAAAGCCTCATGAGCTGGTTATGGTTGCAAAAAGAGCAGCAAGTCAAAGTAAGGTTTTCCCAAGGCCTTATTTTGCGCTTCACCCGGTGGCAGATATGCCACAAAGAATTCCTCCAGAAATGACATTGGCTATAGCGCGTAGAGAAAGCGAGTTTTATCCAAAAATTGCATCACCTGTTGGAGCTCTTGGCATGATGCAGGTAATGCCAAAGACAGCTAAAGAAGTTTCAAAAAGGCTAGGCTTGAAATTTTCATCTGAAAGAATGTTATCAGATTGGAAATACAATGCTAAGATTGGTATAGCATATCTGGAAGAGCTCTCTGAAAGGTATGATGGAAATCCGATTCTCATGGCAGCTGCATATAATGCTGGTCCCTCTCGCGCTGACCGTTGGATTGAGCTTCTGGGAGATCCACGAGACCCAAAAGTTGACTTGGTTCAGTGGGTTGAAAGTATTCCTTTCGAAGAAACACGAAATTATGTCATGCGAGTTTCAGAAAGTCTTCCAAACTACAAAGTACGGCTAAACAAAAATCCTCCTACTTCTTTTTATTTTTACCTAAAAGGTTCAGGCCTTTTGCCTATCACGCCAAAAAGCGAATAATCCAGCGAGCACAACCAGTAGTGCGCCGATAACAAGATGTGTCTCTAGATTTTCACTAAATATCCAAAGACCAATAATTGTCGCGAAGAGCAGTTGTAAATAAGCAAAAGGCTGAAGCGAACTTGCCTCTGACAATTCGTAACACTTTATGAGTAAATAATGTGCTGAGCACGCTAGAATACATAGGAGACCTAACCAGGCCCAGTGTATAGCCTCCAAGGTAACCCAGTAGCCAACTCCGACAACCGACATTACAATTGCTCCAATTATCCCAGTCCAGAAAAATGAAGTCATTGTACTGTCTTGGCGGGCTGCATATCTTGTCAGAAGGCTGTACAAAGCAAACATAAGAGCAGCAATCAAAGGAATTATTGCCTGAAAAGAGAACAGATTATTGGTTGGTTTCAATATAATCATGACACCAACAAAACCGATAAAAATTGCAGACCATCGTTTCCAACCAACATATTCTTTTAAAACTGGTCCAGATAATGCTGCTACCAGAAGTGGGTAAATTGAAAAAATAGCATGGCTCTCTATCAAACCTAACAAAGTAAAACTCGTAATCATCACAATAACTTCGAAAGCGAGCAGTGCCCCACGAAAAATTTGTAAAAAAGGTTGTTTGGTTGATACCACTCTGCGAAGCCCACCGGGTTGTCGAGAACATAAAAGGAATACAAATATAGCGAAAAACCAGTACCGAACCATAACAATAAAAAATACATTGTACTCTCGCGCCAGATATTGTGATATCCCATCTTGAATAGCAAAAAGCAGCATAGTTACTGCCATAAGCGATATTCCTAGTTTTGGATTATTTTTCATGATTTTTTGATCGCTAGTGTCATATGTCTTTTACGCCCATAACCGGAAATTCGTTTAACTTCGAAGCCTGCTGAACTTAAATTTCTGCGTACAACACCTGCGGCAGAGTAGGTTGATAATGTACCTTTATTAGCTGTACATCTAAAGACATCATTCATTAATTCTTCTTCCCATAGTTCTGGGTTCTTAGCTGGAGAAAAACCGTCTAAGAACCAACAATCAGCCTTTATATCAATATTCTTAATTGTACGTCTTGCATCACCCAAAATAAGTTCCAATTTGTAGTCACTTCCATTTAGCTCTCCTTTTTGTAGGAGCTTGCCCCAAAGAGGCGAAAACTCATGTTTAATACTTGTCAATTCAGCAAATTCGCTCTGAGCTTTGATCATCTCTTTTGCCTGCATAGGGAAAGCTTCGAAGGAAGTATAATAAAGTACTCCTTTTTGCTTTTTGAGTCTCCAATGCCACAGAGTTGATAAAAAATTTAATCCTGTCCCAAACCCTAATTCTGCGATCTTGAATCCATCTTTCAGCCTTTGAGGGAGTTTATTACTATCTAAAAAAACATGACGCATTTCCTCCAATCCATTATCCAGGGAGTAGTAAGGGTCATCAAATTTTTGAGCTATGGGAATTCGATCATTTCTCCAAACAAGATTTGGGTAATTATAGTTTGTCAAAGGCTTGCACTTTTCTTTTGTGACCTCTATCGCTCGTGTATTAGCAGGTGACAAGAGCGAATGATAGACATCACTATTAGAGGCGCTGGGATTATGGGGCTTACACTCGCCTGGCATTGTCTCAATTTGGGTGCGTCAGTAAGGGTAATTGATCCAAATGGCATAGCTACTGGAGCCAGTGGCGGTATAGTAGGAGCCCTGGCACCGCATGTTCCGGAGAACTGGAACACAAAAAAACAATTCCAACTTGAAAGTTTGATTTACAGCCAGAAATTTTGGAGATCTGTAGATAATGTTTCTGAATTGAAAAGTGGATATAGGAGAACGGGTAGACTACAGCCTTTGATGGATGAACCTAGCGTTAACTTGGCTCAAGAAAGGAAAGAAAATGCAGATAATCTTTGGAAAAATTTTGCAACTTGGGAGATTATAGATAATAGTAAAGATTGGAAATTAACGTCACCCACAGGCCTTTGGATCTTTGATACACTTTCTGCAATAATTCATCCTAGATTGGCTTGTTTATCCTTGGCTAAGGCCTTGGAAAACAAAGGTTGCGAGTTTCTTCTAGAAGGAAAAAATCAAGGTAAAGTTGTTTGGGCAACGGGTGTTCATGACCTCAGTAGAATATCAAGAAAATTAGAAAACAATTTTGGAAACGGAGTAAAAGGGCAGGCGGCGTTATTTAAATTAACAAAGCCAAATTCAGCACAACTTTTTGCAGAAACTTTACACTTTATCCCACATTTTAATGGTACAGTTGCTGTTGGTTCAACATCTGAACGTAGTTTTGAACAAGACGATACTAACGATGATAATTTAAAAGCTTTGATTTTAAAGGCTTCAAACATATTACCAGAACTAAAGGGTAAAGATCCAATCTACACTTGGGCAAATGTGCGGCCGCGTTCTCGGTCTAGAGCACCAGTATTAGGCAAACATCCACTTTTTCCATCAGAATTCATAATGAATGGTGGCTTTAAAATAGGCTTAGGTATGGCCCCCCATATGGGGAAAGTTTTTTCAGAATTTTTAATATTAAATGAAAATAATATTCCAAGTGAGTTTTTACCAGATGTGAGCTTATAGCTTCGGTAAATTTTATCTAGGGTAAGCTTTATATAATTTAAGTTTCCAACAATCTGCGTGCTATAACTTGGGCTTGGATTTCTGCTGCACCCTCAAAAATATTCAGAATTCTAGCGTCACAAAGAATACGGCTAATTTTATATTCTAAAGCAAATCCATTTCCACCGTGTATTTGAAGCCCGTTATCTGCTGCAGCCCAGGCGACTCTTGCGCCAAGTAGTTTTGCCATGCCAGCCTCAAGATCACATCGGCGGTCGTTGTCTTTTTCATATGCGCTGAAGTAAGTCAGCTGCCGAGCTATCATGATTTCTACAGCCATCATTGCTAATTTATTTATTACCCGAGGAAATTTGATTAGCGATTTTCCAAACTGTTTTCTATCTTTTGCATAATTTAAGGACTCATCTAAAGCGGCCTGAGCAACTCCAACAGCTCGTGCTGCAGTCTGAATTCTTGCACTTTCAAATGTTTGCATAAGCTGTTTGAAACCTTTTCCTTCCTGACCGCCTAGAAGGTTCGTTTTAGCCACAATAAATTTGTCAAAGGCCATTTCATATTCTTTCATACCTCGATAGCCTAAGACTTCGATTTCACCGCCGGATATTTCTTTATCTGGAAAAGGATTATCATCAGTTCCAGGTTGCTTTTCGGCTAGAAACATAGATAAACCCCTATGATCTTTTGAATCCGGATCGGTCCGCGCCAGTAAAGTCATAACATGAGTGCGAGAGGCGTGTGTGATCCAAGTCTTGTTCCCAGTAATTTGGTAGTCGCCATTCTCGGATTTTATGGCTCTCGTTCGAAGCGCTCCCAAGTCAGAGCCTGTATTGGGCTCTGTAAAAACTGCAGTTGGTAAAATCTCACCGTTGGCTAACCCTGGTAGCCAATGTTTTTTTTGTTCTTCTGTACCGCCGCAAAGAATCAATTCAGCTGCAATTTCGGTCCTAGTGCCCAGCGAGCCAACGCCTATGTATCCTCTAGATAATTCTTCTGAGACAACCGCCATTGATGCCTTACTTAAACCAAGTCCGCCGTATTCCTCGGGGATGGTTAGTCCAAAAACGCCCAACTCTGATAATTCTGAAATTACTTGGAGAGGAATTAGTTCATCTTTCAAATGCCAATCATGTGCGTGCGGTTCAATTCTATCAATCGAGAACTTTCTAAATTGCTCTCTTATCATTTCTAAATCTTCGTCCAATCCGCAGTCACCGATTGTTATATTGGCTGAATGCTCCAGCATGATATCTACTAACTGTGTACGAGCTTGTTGAGTGTTGCCTTTATTTGAAAGCTCTTGCACCGCATTTGTTTGAAACTCTGACAAGTCTAAATTACTCAAACCAATATCATTAAGCCTAAAGATTTCACCTTGGCTCATCATAATTCCACCAATAATTTGCCCAAGGTATTCGCTGATACCAATTTGCAGTAAAAGCTGTTCTGGCTGTCCAAACTTCTTTTCTTGAGAAAGACTTTCAGCCCATTTCACCATTTGGCTAATGCTTTCTGTGTAGGTTGCAAGCCAAGCTACGCCATGGGCAGCAGATTGATGTGTTTCTATCATTGAAGATGAGACCTTGCCTTCTATTGTGACTAGATCGCTCAGCTTGTCTATGGCTTTTTGGTTTAGTGTCTCTAAAGGCTTAATTGTTTCTCTAGCTAAGCCTAAAACATTTTCCAAAATTGGCATTGAAACCATAAGGTCGTGCTGTCCATCATGAGCCATCAAACGAGTCCCCTCAAAATTTTCTATCTTTTAATAATTTCACAACTGCAGCGCAACAAAAATACTATTACTACACTTCTATTGTTAAAATATTTCGCCACAAAATTTTTTCAATAACAAGTTTTGACCTTTAGATAGTATTCCAACGAATTCTATCCTGGATTTATTGATGATAAACCTTTTCTCTAGATCTAGTCAGATAAATACGGGTTGGTAATAAATTTATTAATAAGACTTCACTTTTTTAAAAAAATCGTTATAGCAACTCCAGTTCCCCTATTATCGGATAATTCCTTTAGGATGGGCGCCTGAATTCAGGTGGTTGTGAATTGTATGAAGGAGATAAAAAATGGCTAAACCTATCATGGCAAGGGCGACAGCTGTTTGGCTAGTTGATAACACTATGCTTACATTTAAACAAATTGCAGATTTTGTTGGAATGCATGAATTGGAAATTCAAGGTATAGCTGACGGGGACGTGGCAACCGGGGTAAAGGGCTTTGATCCTATTTCTAACAGCCAACTAGATGCTGACGACATTAAAAAAGCTGAAGCGGATCCGCTCTATAAGTTAGTTCTAAAACATAATCCTGCAGCCGTAGGAGAGGAAAAAAGGCGTGGCCCTCGATATACACCATTATCCAAACGGCAAGATAGACCTGCTTCGATTTATTGGTTGGTCAAATTCCATCCCGAATTAACCGATGGCCAAATTTCCAAACTTGTAGGAACAACTAAACCAACTATTCAATCTATCCGTGAACGGACCCACTGGAATATTTCAAACATTCAACCTATCGATCCGGTTGCGTTGGGGCTCTGTAAGCAATCTGAGTTAGACACTGCCGTACAAAAAGCAGCAACAAAAAAGGCAACTGATGGAGCGATCATGTCTGATGATGAAAGACGTAAATTGGTGAGTACTGAGCAATCGCTTGAAATGCCAGCTGAGCCTAAGATACCCTCTAATATGGAAGGATTAGAAGCATTTAGCTTAACAGAAAATCAGTCGCAAAATTCAGAAGAAACCGATGAAGATTTTTCGGATGCAGAAAGCTTTTTCAATCTTCCAGAAGAAAGCCAGCAGGCCAATAAAGAATAGCGCTATTTTTGATTTTTTAAATTTGTCGCCGAGCTTTGAGTGCAGCCATTATTGTTCCTTCATCAAGATAATCTAACTCTCCACCGATTGGAACACCTTGCGCCAGCGAGGTAACTTTTACTGAATGCTCAAGTTGCTCAGATATATAATTTGCTGTTGTTTGACCTTCTATGGTGGCATTAAGAGCCAAAATGACTTCAGTGATGTTTTCGGACGAAACGCGATTTAATAGTTTTGGTATGCGTAATTCTTCAGGCCCCACGGCATCAAGAGCAGACAAGGTACCGCCCAAAACATGATAACGACCCTTAAAAGTATTTGCTCGCTCCATTGCCCAAAGGTCTGAGACATCTTCAACAATACATAGCTCTCCGTTACCTCTTTCTTGATCACCACATATTTCGCAAAATTCAGTAGTGGTAATATTCCCACAGTTCAAACACTCTCTGGCTGTTTCGGATAGGTTGGAAAGCATATCGGCTAATGGTAGCAAAAGAGAGTTGCGTTTCCTAATCAAATGTAAAACAGCGCGACGTGCTGATCGTGGTCCAAGCCCAGGGAGTTTTGCCATAAGCTCGATTAAAACATCAAGTTCTCGATTATTTTTCATTTTTTAAAATGGAAGTTTCATGCCAGGCGGTAACCCTAAACCTTCTGTAAGTTTCCCCATTTCTTCTTTTGCTTTTTTGCTGGCTTTTTCTTGAGCATCTTTAATTGCCGCGACGATTAAGTCTTCGACAACTTCCTTGTCATTACTATTAAAAAGTGATGGATCTATATTTAACGCTTTCAGGTCTCCCTTTGCAGAGCAAGTAGCCTTGACCATACCGGCTCCAGCTTGTCCTTCTACCTTAATATTCACCATTTCTTCTTGCATTTGGGCCATTTTCCCCTGCATTTCTTGAGCAGCTTTCATCATTTTGCTCATATCGCCTAACCCGCCTAATCCTTTAAACATTTTACTCTCCTAAGTTTACTCTTCAAAAGGGTCCCACTCGCCCTCAATTTCTGGCAACTTTGTTTCTTCTGCTTCTTTAATAATTTGTGACTGTGATTTGATTTCTGTTATAGACGCATTTGGAAAGTTTTCAAAAACTGTTTTAACAAAAGGGTGTTGTTTTGCTTCATTTTTTAATTGTGCCTCTTCGGCGTTTCTTTGCTCTTGAATTGTTTCGACGGAACAGTTGCTGACAACAGTTATAGCCCATCGAAAGCCGGTCCAATTTTGTAGTAGTTGGCCAAGTCTTTGCGCTAAGTCCTTTGGAGCATTCTCAGTTGGTGTAAACTCAATTCTCCCTGGAACATAGCTGCTTAAGCGAATTGAGTTTTCGATATCTATGAGAAGTTTAACATCCCGGAACTTACGTATTATTTCTAAAACACTTTCAAAAGTAGGATATTTTAAAGCCAAAGTGTTGGTATCCAAAGCAAGAGCTGTATTGCCTTCATTCTGTATAGATTTTGTTTCTATTCTTTGAGTTTGTCTGTAATTTGAAGAAGTGGTATTATTTAAATCCCCTTCAGAACGCTTTTTTTTAGCCAACGTATTATCGGACTGATTATTTGTAAGCTTGTTTACCAGCTCCTCAGGGCTTGGTAGATCTGAAATATGCGTTATTCTGATGATTGCCATTTCTGCGGCCATAATTGAGTTTGGTGCTGATGAGATTTCGTCCAAGGATTTAAGAAGTAATTGCCAGGTTCTCGTAAGTATTCGCATTGATAAAGATTGAGAAAATGTCTGTCCTCTAGCTTTCTCATTAGGTGAAATCGTTGGATCATCAGCCGCATTAGGAGTGATTTTAATAACGGATACCCAGTGTGTTACTTCCGCCAGGTCACGAATTATCACGATTGGGTCAGCTCCATCCGAGTATTGGCTGCCGAGTTCATTCAATGCTTCTTTTGCTTGACCGCGCATGATAAATTCAAATAAATCTAAAACTCTTCCGCGGTCGGCTAGACCTAACATTGTTCGAACTTGGTCAACATTAGTTTCTCCGGCACCATGACTGATAGCTTGATCTAACAATGATTGTGCATCTCTTGCAGAACCTTCGGAAGCACGCGTGATGAGCGCGAGTGCCTCATCTGAAATACTAGCATTTTCAAGCTTTGCTAGATTTTTAAGCATTTTAATCATTTCTTCTGGCTCAATTCGGCGTAAATCAAATCTTTGGCATCTTGATAAAACAGTCACGGGAACTTTTCGGATTTCTGTAGTTGCAAATATGAATTTTACATGTGCCGGTGGTTCTTCAAGGGTTTTTAATAATGCATTGAATGCATTATTAGATAACATGTGAACTTCGTCGATAATATAAATTTTGAAACGTGCAGAAGCAGCACGGTAATGAACGCTATCGATTATTTCCCTAATATCATCTACACCAGTTCTGCTAGCTGCATCCATTTCTAATACGTCAACATGCCGTCCTTCGCTTATTGCTATACAGTGTTCACACTGGCCACACGGATTTGTTGTTGGACCTGTTTTCTCTTCCAGCCCAATACAATTCATACCTTTTGCTATGATTCGAGCAGTAGTTGTTTTTCCGACACCACGGATACCAGTCATCATAAAGGCTTGAGCAATCCGATCGGCCTCAAAGGCATTTTTTAGCGTTCTTACCATTACCTCTTGTCCGATGAGGTCAGAAAATGTTTCTGGACGGTACTTTCGGGCTAATACTTGATAACTTGTTGTTTCTTCTGCTGTCATATCTTTGTTCTTAACTAAAGGTAGTTATAAGCTAAGTGTTTGTGTGCTAGACGTCCAGTCATCAATATAATGGAAAATAAAATTCTAATGCATTCCTTTGAAGTTTTTGAAATATCCGTTGGGCCCGCATTATTAGGGATAAGCCGTTTACCAGGCCTTCAAGGGAACTTTTTGGCTGATATTGAAAAAATTTTCAATTGGAAGCCAGCTACAATAATATCACTAGCAGAGAAAAAAGAGATGAAGGATCTTGGCGCAAGCGACTTTATCTCTTTTATAGCAAAAGAAAAAATACCCTGGTTACATTTCCCAATAAAAGATTTTGGCATACTTGATGAGAAGCAAGAAGTTTTGTGGAAACCAATCTCGAAAAATATACATCAGAAAATTAAAGATGGGGATAGGCTGCTATTACATTGTCGAGGAGGATGCGGAAGGACAGGCATGATCGTTTTACGGATTATGATAGAATTTGGAGAAGATCCGGATGAAGCTTTAGAGAGGCTTCGTAAAATTAGGCCTTGTGCCGTTGAGACC
Organism: Paracoccaceae bacterium; assembly: GCA_902534325.1. Lineage (GTDB taxonomy): Bacteria > Pseudomonadota > Alphaproteobacteria > Rhodobacterales > Rhodobacteraceae > Salinivivens. The sequence goes on from CACAPQ010000001.1 coordinate 153,843, forward strand.
AAAGCTCAGGAAAATTGGGCAAGATTACTTGGCTCAAATAACACTCAATAATAAAGGTGAGAGGTTAAGTACGACCCAAACGGTGCTCGTTACGGCTGCTTCCTTCCGGACCTGACCGGGTTGGCGAGGCGCTTGCCCGACCAACCTCTCAACTTCACTTTACTGCTTTTTGAGGTTTGATTCAAGATCTCTGCTTTAACCTTATTGTTTCTAATCGAAAGTATTCTATCAATATAAATTAGATGTTAATGGAGATATTCTTGTGAGAAATGCTGAAGACGTAACTTTCGGTGGTTCTGGATTAAACAGAGCGGCCGCTTCTCGTGGAACCGAAAAAGCAAAAGCTTCAAGGGGCGATTCCGTGATCTTTGTCTGGCGTGGCAAAATTTTAATGGATTTAGAAAATCAACCTTCTTTGGCAATGTTTGAGTTTCCTCATCCACTCTGTGAAGGTGCAGTTGAAATCTTTTTAGGATCCGAAAATAACCAAAACTACATTGCTTTTGATATATCTGAATGGGAACCAACTACGGGAGACCAGCCTGATCCAAACGTATTTTTTGACCCAACGCAGCAACAACATCCAAGATTGGATAAAAAATATGCTTTTTGTGAGCTACGAGGTCAAATGCTAAATTTGAACAGAAGAGAAGCTGAGCTGTGTTCAATTGCTAAGGGTTTGTTTCACTGGAACACAACGCAAAAATATTGCTCGGCTTGCGGTTCATTGCTCAAAATGACACTTTCTGGATGGCAAAAAAACTGTGATAATTGTGGGATTTCTCATTTCCCTAGGACAGATCCAGTTGTGATCATGCTAATCACAAGGGGCGATAAGGTTTTGCTCGGTAGGTCTCCGAATTGGCCTGAAAAAATGTACTCTTTGTTGGCTGGTTTTGTAGAGCCAGGCGAAACAATAGAAGGGGCTGTAAGAAGAGAGGTGATGGAAGAAAGTGGTATTGAAGTAGGTAAAGTATCCTATTTAGCGAGCCAGCCTTGGGTCTTTCCAAACTCTTTGATGTTTGGATGTCATGGTATTGCTCATAGTGAGAAAATAAAAATTGATACCGATGAAATTGAGGACGCCAGGTGGATTGGAAAGTCGGAACTTTTAGACATTTTTGCAGGTCTAAACCAAAGTATATTTCCTGCACGGAAAGGATCGATAGCTAATTTTCTGTTAGAGAGATGGCTTTCAGATTGTTTGCAAGATTGATTAAATACCGCCGCCATATGAAAGCATTTAATACCGTTTTTTATCGGTAGGATAAACTCCAAGAATTGATAAGCTATCAGTAAAATAACTCAATTCTTCAAGCGCCCTAGCGACGTTTTCATCATCTGGATGTCCCTCGATATCTGCGTAAAATTGAGTTGCAGTAAATGAGCCTCCCACCATATAACTTTCGAGTTTGGTCATATTAACACCATTTGTGGCAAAACCACCCATGGCTTTATATAATGCTGCAGGAATGTTTCGAACCTGAAAAACAAAGGTTGTCATCAATTTATCATTTCCGCGACGCTCTAAATTTGGAGTATTTGACATCACAAGAAATCGCGTAGTGTTATGCCCGTAGTCTTCTATGTCTCGCGCTAAAATGTCCAAGCCGTATATTTTGGCAGCAAGTTTACTTGCCAGCACGCCTTCATCTAATTTTTCAGAAATAGCTAATTTAGCTGCTGCGCCAGCACTATCTGCAGCTGCCTCTGCTCTTATTTTGTGTTTATCCAAAAATTTTTGAGCTTGGGGTAGTAAAACTAAATGTGCTCTTACAGCTTTAATGTTTTCCAACTTAGCTCCTGCATTAGCCATTAGCGAGATCCTCACCCTAGTGAAGCATTCATCAACTATGTGCAGTCCTGATTCTGGTAATAAACGGTGGCTGTCGGCGACCCTGCCGTAAGATGAGTTTTCAACAGGCAACATAGCAAGTTCTGCGTCACTATCGCGCACCGCACGCAACACATCGCCAAAGGTTTGGCAAGGAAGAGGCTCCATATCAGGCCTATAGGCAATACAAGCTTCGTGAGAGTAAGCTCCTAAAGCTCCTTGAAATGCGATCCTGTTTGTCATTTTTATCCGATTTTCATTTATTTTGCTGCACTATATATACCTTACACCTTGCATAATCCCAGAGGAAAAGAGTAGATAATGCGCAAATTCGAGCAAAAGGTTAAATCACATGGATACAATGACAGCGACAAAAGTTTTGGGTGGTTTTTGTGGAGCCCTCTTAATTTACCTTTTGGGCAATTGGGCAGCTGAAGAAATTTACCATGTTGGTGGCGGTCATGGGGGCGAATACGCTTCAGGTTATGCCATAGAAGTCGCTGAAGCAGAAGTTGAAGTTGACGAGATGGAAGAAGAGGGTCCAAAGTTTGCTGAACTTTATTTAGCAGCGGATATCGACAAAGGTGCTAAAGTTTTTGGGAAGTGTAAAGCTTGTCACAAGTTAGAGGACGGTGCGAATGGAACAGGACCCCATCTCTATGCTGTCGTTGATCGTGCCGTTGGATCTGTAGATGGATATGGCTATTCTGGTGCTCTTGTAGCTGTTGCAGAAACTTGGTCCCCCGAAAATCTTGATGGATTTTTGGAGAATCCGAAAAAATATGCTTCCGGAACTAAAATGGCATTTTCCGGATTAAAAAAGCCAGTAGATCGGGCAAACTTGATAGCATATCTTGCCACGGTGAAATAATTCGTTTTAGTGGCGAATATCTGCAGCTTAAATGATTATCGGTAAATTATTTCTACTTAAATGCGCTGATACCCTTGAAACCCCCTGATTGATCCATAAAACTTAATTATGGATCAATCAGGGGGTTTCTAATGTCAAAGCTGTCTTACAAAGCAAATGCTCGTACAAAAATAGATGAAAATCTTGTTTTTCTGCCCATAATTAGTTCGCTGTTTACACTGTCTCTAGTCATTTTGCTTGCTGGGGTTGCTTGGGCAGATCAAAAGATAACAGAATCACACGGTTTTAATTTTTTTGGAGAGTTGAGTTATCAAGAGGATTTTGCTCACTTAAAATATGTTAACAAGGATGCACCTAAGGGTGGCGATATTTCCATTTGGAGCATGGGAACGTTTGATTCAATGAACCCATACACAAGAAAAGGACGGTCTGGTGCGCTTGCTTCAGCGCCTTTTGAGTCTTTATTGGGTGGCACTGCTGACGAGGTTGGTTCGCTTTATGGGTTGCTTGCTAAGAGTATCGAATATCCGGAAGATCAATCTTGGGTAATCTTCAACATTAGAGAAGAAGCACATTTTTCCGATGGCACACCTGTTACTGCTGATGATGTAAACTATACATTTCAGCTTTTTTTAGAACAGGGTTTGGCTAGCTATAAGGCAATTTTGGAACAGACTGTAAAAGATACACAAGTTTTAGGCCCTAAAAAAATAAAATATTTTTTTAATCCTGACGCATCTAAGCGCGATGCTATACCGATCGTTGGAGGCCTACCAGTGATGTCAAAAGCATGGTTTGAAGCGACTGGTGCTAGGCTAGATGAAAGCAGAATGGAAGTCGCAATTGGCTCAGGACCATATGTTATGGAAGAGTTCGAAGTAAACAAACGCATCACTTATAAACGCAATGAAAACTATTGGGGAATTGATCTTCCTTTGATGAAAGGAAGATCAAACTTTGATACCATAACAGTTGAATATTTTGCTGATAGTAGTGCAGCTTTAGAAGGTTTTAAGTCTGGTGAGTATACGATGCGTATAGAAAACGTTTCGAAAAACTGGGCTACTGCTTATGACTTTCCCGCTTTGGATGAAGGAAAAGTTATTAAAAAGACGCTTCCAGACGGCGGTATCGCAACTGGTCAAGCGTTTGTTATGAATTTAAGAAAATCAAAATTTTCAGATCCTAAAGTTCGAGAAGCTATAGGGTTGCTTTATAATTTTGAATGGTCGAATGAGTCACTATTTTTTGGCCAGTATGCTCGTGTAAATTCTTTTTGGGAAAATTCTGAGTTGGCTGCGGAAGGTAAGCCTAACGAGGGAGAATTAGCTTTACTAAAACCGTTGGCAGGTGATTTGCCCGCCGGTATTTTGGATGATGAGGTTGTCACTGCCTCAGTATCAGGTTTGAGGGCTTTGGACCGAAAAAATCTTCGAGCAGCTTCGAAGTTATTTGACGATGCTGGTTGGTTAGTTGGTGATGATGGGCTTCGCAGGAATTCTAATGGAGATGTATTTTCTCTCGAAATTATAGAGCGCAGTCCAGCATTTGATAGAGTGATTTTACCATATATAGATAATCTTCGGGCAGCAGGTATTGATGCTAAATATGAAAGAATTGATTCTGCACAATTTACCGACCGAAAGCGAAATTACAACTTTGATATGCTTACAACGCAACATCCAATGTCCTTGGAGCCATCTTCCAGTTTGAAACAATATTTTGGTTCGGAAAGTTCGGACGTGTCTGTTTTTAATTCTGCAGGAGTAAGCAATCCAGCTATAGATGCATTAATTGATCATGTTATTAACGCAGAGAATAAAGCTGAACTGAAAACATCTGTCAAAGCCTTGGATCGAGCGCTACGATCTCTACGCTTTTGGGTGCCTCAGTGGTATAATAATACGTACCGAGTCGCATACTGGGACATGTATGAACATCCTGATGAAATACCACCCTTTGATTTGGGTTACCTTGATTTTTGGTGGTTTAACTCAGATAAGGCTGAGGTTCTTAGGTCCTCTGGAGCTTTAAGGTAGTTTATGGGCGCATACATTATTCGCCGACTTTTATTAGTATTTCCAACGCTTCTGGGAATTCTCATAATTAATTTTACACTTGTTCAATTTGTTCCAGGCGGACCCGTAGAACAAATTTTGGCTCAAATTGAAGGTGAGGGTGACGTCTTTGAAGCTTTTTCTGGGGGAAGCAGGGAAGTAGGCAATAATAACGATGGATCCTATGCCGGAGCGCGCGGCTTGCCCGATGATTTTATTAAAGAGCTTGAGAAGGAGTTTGGTTTTGACAAGCCACCACTCGAGCGCTTTTTGAATATGCTATGGGATTATATGCGATTTGACTTTGGTGAAAGCTATTTTCGTTCGATCAGTGTAGTCGACTTGGTTATAGAGAAAATGCCCGTCTCGATTACTTTGGGTTTGTGGTCAACTCTTTTAGCTTACCTGGTTTCCATACCTTTAGGCATTAAGAAGGCGGTTACGGATGGCAGTGATTTTGACACTTGGACTAGCGGAGTAATTATACTTGCTTATGCTATCCCGGGTTTTTTGTTTGCAATATTGTTATTAGTTCTTTTTGCTGGTGGTTCTTATTATCAGATTTTTCCACTACGCGGCCTGACTTCGGAAAATTTTGAAAACCTGTCTCTCTTTGGAAAAATTAAAGACTATCTATGGCATATAACGTTACCGGTTCTCGCCTCATCTATATCTGGATTTGCTACTCTTACATTACTTACGAAAAACAGTTTTCTTGATGAAGTTCAAAAGCAATACGTGATCACAGCAAGGTCAAAAGGTTTAAAAGAAAAGCAAATTCTTTATGGTCATGTATTTAGAAATGCAATGCTGATTGTGATAGCAGGATTTCCAGCAGTTTTTATAGGCGTCTTTTTTGGAGGCAGTTTAATAATTGAAACGATCTTTTCTCTTGATGGTCTTGGGCGTATGGGTTTCGAGGCCGCAGTTGCACGCGATTACCCAGTAATCTTTGGGACACTTTTTGTATTTGGGCTCATTGGGCTCGTAGTCGGAATATTATCTGATCTGATGTACGTATTTATTGATCCTAGGATTGATTTTGAAGGAAGACAGGGCTGATGCAGATTTCTGCTCTCAATAGGCGCAGGTGGCGTAATTTTAGAGCGAATAAACGTGCTTACTGGTCCTTAGTTATATTTAGTATCTGTTTTTTTATTTCACTTCTTGCTGAGCTAATAGCAAATGACAAACCTATTCTTGTAAAGTATCGAGGTGAGTATTTTTTTCCTATTGCAAACTTCTACCCTGAAACGGCTTTTGGAGGAGATTTCAAAACGGAGGCAGTTTACAGAGATCCTGAAGTTCAGTGTCTCATTATATCAGGGGGGTTGGAGGATTGTTTTGAATCACCAGAAGAAATTATGGAGGCAATCTCAGATGCATCTTTTGATTTGAACACACCTTCCTTTAAACAAGGTTATTCTTTATGGCCGATTATCCCATATTCATATGATACCCCAGTCGATCGTCCTGGCGCAGCTCCATTGCCCCCAAATAGTGAAAATATTCTTGGGACAGATGATACCAAGCGAGATGTTCTGGCTCGGGTAATTTATGGGTTCAGGCTTTCTATTGTTTTCACAATTATAGTCACGAGTTTAGCTAGCTTAATTGGGATCATTGCAGGTGCTGTTCAGGGGTATTTTGGTGGAAGAACCGATTTGCTTTTTCAGAGATTTATTGAAATTTGGTCTGGTGTGCCTTCGTTGTATATAATCATAATTATGTTTGCGATCCTTGGGCGTAGTTTTTGGTTGCTTGTATTTTTGTCGGTTCTATTTGGCTGGATGGGTTTAGTGGGAGTTGTAAGAGCAGAATTCTTGCGTGCCAGAAACTTAGAATATGTTCGAGCAGCAAAAGCGTTAGGTGTTTCAAATTTGAAAATTATGTTTAAGCACATGCTACCAAATGCGATGGTAGCTACTCTTACTATGCTGCCGTTTATTGTGACCGGGACCATTGCTAGTCTGGCGGCCTTGGACTTTTTAGGATTTGGTCTGCCATCTTCTGCGCCGTCATTAGGAGAGCTTACGCTACAGGCAAAACAAAATATTCAAGCACCGTGGCTTAGCTTCACCGCATTTTTTACTTTTGCAATAATGTTGGCCCTTTTAGTTTTTATTTTTGAAGGTGTGAGAGATGCGTTCGATCCTAGGAAGACCTTTAAATGAAACCTATTCTTACTGTGAAGGATCTAAACATTAGTTTCTTACAAGATGGAGCACGTCTCGAGGCAGTTAACAATGTATCGTTTCAGGTTAATAAAGGTGAAACTGTTGCTTTAGTTGGAGAAAGTGGGTCGGGAAAGTCAGTAACTGCACTAAGTACTGCTGCTTTATTGGGAAATGCTGCTTCAGTTGATGGTGAAATAAATATTGATGGAAATTCAGTTGACCCTAAGGATGAGCGGGCTCTGCAGAAATTGAGAGGAAGTCAGGTTAGCTTTATATTCCAAGAACCTATGACATCGCTCAATCCATTACATACCATCGAGCGGCAGCTGTCAGAAACAATATCGTTACATCAAAACTTGAATAAAGAAAAATTACGAGAAAATTGCATAAATCTTTTAGAAAAGGTGGGAATAAGAGACATTGAGTTTAGGCTAAACGCTTATCCGCATCAATTGTCTGGAGGTCAACGGCAGCGTGTTATGATCGCGATGGCAATAGCAAATCGCCCTAAAATTTTGATAGCAGACGAGCCTACGACGGCATTAGATGTAACAATTCAAGCCCAAATTCTAGATCTTTTAGCAAATTTAAAAAAAGAATTTGAAATGTCGATGCTTTTTATCACACACGATCTTAACATAGTTAGGCAAATAGCTGACCGAGTTTGTGTAATGAATGCTGGAAAGATAGTTGAGCAAGGGGGTACTGATAGTGTTTTTGAAAAGCCAAAGAATGAGTATACAAAAAAACTTTTGAAGGCAGTATCTGCTTCAGGCCCTAAATCAGTCTCCGCACACTCCAAGATAATTTTGAGCACTCAAGATACCAAGGTGTGGTTTCCTGTTCATAAAGGTTTCTTGAAGCGGACAGTAGGCCATATTAAAGCGCTAAACTCAGCTACTTTTGATCTAAGAATGGGTGAAACATTAGGAATAGTAGGTGAAAGTGGTTCGGGAAAATCAACTATTGCTCTAGCCCTTATGAGATTAATTGATTTCGAGGGTGAAATTAATTTTGATGGTAAAGATATTGGTTCATTAAAAACAAGAGAATTAAGACGATTGCGATCTGATATGCAAATCGTATTTCAAGACCCTTTTGGTTCATTGTCGCCTCGAATGACTTGTGCACAAATAATATCTGAGGGTTTGGAGGTTCATCAATCAGAAAGTTCTGATGATACCCAGCTGTTAGTCGAAGATGTTATGAATGAAGTTGGTTTGGATCCAGTGTTTAAAAATCGTTACCCTCATGAATTCTCTGGGGGTCAAAGACAAAGGATTGCCATTGCCCGGGCTATGGTGCTTAAGCCAAAATTGGTTATTTTGGATGAACCTACTTCGGCTCTCGACAGAACCGTACAATTTCAGATTGTGCAGTTATTGAAGCAACTTCAAGAAAAGTATGGATTAGCTTATATATTTATCAGTCATGATCTTGCAGTTATTCGTGCCATGTCACATCGGGTTCTTGTAATGAAACTAGGTGATATAGTTGAGAGTGGCCATACAGATCAAATTTTTAAGGATCCTAAAGAACCCTACACGCGTGATCTTTTAATGGCGGCAAAAAGTTAGCCTGGCGAAATTATATCACAACTAATGTTTCTATTTCTAAGGCGTTCACAAGCTTGGCCTGCTTTACTTTCCGAGAGGCCAAGAAAAGTTGCTCTAAACCCGTATTTGTTTTTAACTACTTTTCTCAATGAACCCTCCAACGCGATCATTTCTGACAAAGCTGTTTTTATAAGTATTTTGTCAGCGGTAAATCGGTTTGGGTAAGTTCCAATATCAATACCCCAATCTTTTTGTCCAGAAGAGGTAAGACGACTAATTGTCCTTGGGTAATCAACTGTTTCGATTTTATATGTAGGCTTAGGCTCGGGATTATATGATATATTTGTATAAAGCTCCGATGTTTGCTCCACCAATTTATCTGTTATCTGAGCTTGTTTTAAAGCAGATAAAATATCAGATCTGTATTCACTAGTCGCAATCAAGATGCCATTTTCATTATTTTCTGGCCGGATTTTGGGGCGCAAGCTTTTAGATATGCTTTTTTCTTGGGACGCTCTTGCAATTGCAGTATAAGAAGGAGGTTTTGGTTTTTGAATTTCAACGTTTCTTGGGGCTTTCTTGAACCCAAGATCCATAAGTTTCGCTACTTGAGCATTTCTGGTAGTTGTGCTTCTTCCTCCGAAGACCGTAGTAATTATTCTTTCACCATTTCGATTAGCAGATGCAACGAGATTGTAACCGGCCGCTCTCGTGTACCCAGTTTTTATACCATCTGCTCCACGGTAGTGGCTTAAAAATCTTCGATTAGTATTGCGAACCTTAGTGGATCCGGCAGATGTAGTTTTGCGCGCAAACAAATTATAATAATCTGGAAAGTCATAAAATAAGTGACGACCTAAGATTGTCATATCGCGCGCTGTAGATAGGTGTCCAGATTCTGTTAGGCCGTGGGCATTTTTAAATGTAGTACGGTTCATTCCCATTGCTTTGGCGGTTCTATTCATCCTTCGCGCGAATGCTGCTTCCGAACCTTCAATCGCTTCACCAAGGGCCGTTGCTGCATCATTTGCAGATTTAACAGCAGCGGCTCTAATTAAGTAACGCAATCTTACTTTTTGCCCAGATCTCAAACCAAGTTTAGAGGGGGGCTCAGAAGCCGCATGGCGTGATATCTTCACTTTTTTATCTAGCGATATTTCACCGTTTTCTACGGCCTGAAATACAACGTATAAGGTCATCATTTTGGTTAAAGAGGCTGGGTGCAACCTTTTATTGGCATTCTCTGAGTGCAAAATTTCACCGCTACGTGCATCCATTACCATGGCGGCATACTTTGGGTTTGCCATCAACACCATTGGTGCAGTTACGCAGAACAAAAAAGAGAGTAATATAGCACCGACACGCGCCGGCGAAACTTGCCTTCGTCTCAAATAATTTTCCTTTACTGCCTCAGTTAGCCTCTGCGGGCTTTTAAATGCATTTAACAATATTAGGACAAGTTCGTCAAATAAACCATTATATTTTAAGGATTTTTCTCTTATCAATACTACATGTTGTATGTTTGTAAATAATCGACACAAGATATAATCCGATTGCAAGTCAATTGAAGTAAAATTTTACTCTCTTTTCTATGGGGAATTTGTGTTTATATATGGACTTAAGAAAAAAAAGCTTAAATTTGAGTAATGAACATTTTATCAAAAGAAATAATGTCTGAAAAAGAAGAGGGTGACGAAGACCAAGAGTTATTGGTCAAAACTAAGCCAAAAACAAAAAGGCCACCTCTTTATAAAGTATTATTAATAAATGATGATTACACTCCCATGGAGTTCGTAGTCATGATTTTAGAAAGGTTTTTTGGGCTTACTCATCCACAAGCATTCGACATCATGATTACAGTCCATAAAAAGGGCTTGGCAGTAGTTGGCGTTTTCAGCTATGAAGTGGCTGAGACAAAAGTAGCTCAAGTAATGGATTGTGCTAGACAGCATCAGCACCCTTTGCAATGTACTATGGAAAAAGAGTAATATATTTCTAACAGTATTTTTTGAATAATTTTAATTATGTTTCCTGAGCGCATAGAATTTGTACAGCGTAAATTTGGCTCTTTATTCTCCCAAGATAATGAGGCGATTTTTTTCAACCCAGAGACGCCATCTGACTGTTTGTCTCTTTCTTTGGATAAGTTGGTTGCATATCAAACACTTTTCCCAGTTGTTGATCAACTCGAAACAGCAGGAATAAAATGTGTTCAAAGTATATCCCAGCAGAAATTTAATTTAGCAATAATTTCAGTTCCAAACTCAAAAAAGCTGGCTAGGCACTTAATCTATTTGGCAACGAAAGCTGTTCCTGAAGGTTTGATTATAGTGGATGGTGAAAAAAGTAATGGAATAGAGTCAGTAATACGTGACCTCAAAAAATATACTAAAATTACAAACGTTATCTCCAAGGCACATGGTAAAACTGCATGGTTTGAAACACCCGCCGATTTGGAAATGTACAAAGATATTCCCCTAAAGATTGAGGATGGTTTTAAAACACAAGCTGGCGTTTTTTCCGCTGATGGAGTTGATCCAGCATCTAAATTATTGGCACAACTTTTACCTGGAGATTTAACAGGCGTTGGCGCTGATTTAGGAGGAGGATGGGGCTATTTAAGCGTCAAAGCTCTTGAAAAAGATAGTATCAGCGAATTACATTTTATAGAGGCTGATGTTATTGCTATAAAATTAGCTAAAAGTAATTTAAACGATCAAAGAGTGAAGTTTTATTGGTGTGATGCGTTAACATGGAAGGCCCCTAAACTTTTAGATTTTATAATTATGAACCCGCCATTTCACCATCTAGGTCGAGCAATACCGAGACTTGGAGCTGATTTTATAAAAGCCGCCTCGCGTAATTTAAAAAAATCTGGTACTCTTTGGATGGTTGCCAATAGACACCTACCATACGAGGATGCAATTCAACGTCATTTTTCTTCATTTTCTGAACTTTCAGGATCAAAAAAATTTAAAGTGATACGAGCAGAAAACCCAATAAATTTTTTAGCTTTTAGGAAATTATAAAATGTCTTTTTCAATTGATGGAAAAACCGTTATCGTAACAGGGGCGGCAAATGGAATTGGAGCAGCGTTAGCCCGTCATTTTGCTGAAAATGGTGCTAATGTCATGTGCGCTGATATTGATGAAAAAGCTTTAAAAAAAGATTTAGGTGAAAGTGCTGACGATAGTAATATTAGATACTTTGCGGGGGATTTGCGTGAAAAATTAACTTTAGCAAACCTTCTTTCTGCAACGGTAGATGCATTTGACCGAGTGGATGTACTAGTTAACGCCTCTCGTCAGATGGCTACTACAGATCCATTGGATATGGATGATGAAACAGTGGAAAAATTACTACAGCAAAACTTAATGACCTCACTAAGATTGTCGCAAATGGTCTCAAAGCGAATGATAAAACAAGATGAAGAGCAGGACCATGAGTTTGCGGGTACGATTATAAATCTGTCTTCTATCGCAGCTCGATTGACTCAGCCCGAACTTCTGGCTTATTCAGTTTCAACTGCAGCATTAGAACAAATGACACGGTCGATGGCTGTGGCACTCGCTAAGTACCGTATAAGAGTGAATGCAGTATCGTTTGGATCTGTTATGTCTGCGAGTTTGCAAGACAAATTAAGGGAAAACCCTGATTTTAGGAAAGAAATTGAAGCCCATACTCCAACTGGAAGAATTGCTCCTGCTTCCGATGTGGTTGAGGCGGTTCATTTTTTAGCATCTAATGCAGCAGGATTTATTACTGGTCAGGTTATTAATGCTGATGGGGGGCGGAGCTTAATTGATCCCGTTTCTATTGCTGCTCATTAACTTTTTTGTACTTCATTTTTTCGCTGTTCCATTGACACTTTATAAGTTCATAGCCAATGTTCGAGAAGAATTTAGGAGATTTTCTATCAATGTTTGAAGCTGAAAAATCAATCGCTAGTAGTTGGTTTAAATCTCTTAGAGACGAAATTGTTAGTGCATTTAAACAAATCGAAATAGACCATTTATCCGGCCCATTTTCGGATGAAGCACCAGGTACCTTTGAAGTCAAAGAAACTGAGCGTACCGCTGACGATGGTAGTGATGCTGGCGGTGGAATAATGAGCGTAATGCGAAATGGTCGTGTTTTTGAAAAGGTGGGTGTAAACGTATCCACAGTTTTTGGAAATTTAGGGTCTGAGGCTCAAAGAGCGATGGTTGCTAGAAAAGACATACCCGGAATAAAAGAAGATCCGAGGTTTTGGGCTAGCGGTATCAGCTTAGTAGCCCACATGCAAAACCCTCAGTGTCCAGCTGTTCATATGAATACAAGAATGTTTTGGACCCCTTACGCCTGGTGGTTTGGTGGTGGATCCGATCTCAACCCTTGCTTAGAGTTTGAAGAGGATACGGAACATTTTCATAAAACACTGGAGAAATTTGTAGAACCTCATGGGCCTGGTTTGTATTCTGAATTGAAATCTTGGGCAGATGAATATTTCTTCATTCCGCATAGGCATCGGGCCAGAGGCGTGGGAGGGATTTTTATGGATGACCGCTGTACTGGAGATTGGGAAGCCGACTTTAAATTGACTAAGGACATTGGAAAAGCATTTTTACCAGCATATCTTCCTCTTATAGAGAAGCGTAAAAATGATAGCTTCTCAGATGTTGATAAAGAAAAACAGTTGGCCCATCGTGGTTTATATGCAGAATATAATTTAGTTTATGACCGCGGAACAAAATTTGGATTAACAACTGGTCATGACGCAGATGCCGTCTTAATGAGCCTACCCCCAGTGGCTAAATGGCATTGAGCTTTAATATGCTCATTTTGTTTATTCGAATTAAATTTGATACAAGTTTAGTGAACAATCTATACTTTATTTTTGGTGGTTTCGATGTCCTTAATTGAGGAACTTAAAAAGGTCTTGGGTGATCAAAATGTGCTAACGGGAACTGACAAAGAGCGCTATTCGTCAGACTGGCTGGGCCAATATCAATTTGAACCTTTGTGCGTCGTTCGTCCAGCTTCTACAGAAGAAGTATCTGACATTGTGAGATTAGCTCGTTCTTTTCACGTAAATATAGTCCCTGTAGGTGGCAATACTGGTCTGAATGGAGGTACGCATTCTGATAATGCGATTTCCATATCTATGGAGCGGATGAATAAAATCCGTGAAATTCGATTAAATTCGAAAATTGCTATTGTTGAAGCTGGAGTAATTCTTGCGAATTTGCATCAGATCGTAAATGAAAATGATTTAATGTTTCCGCTTACATTTGGAGCCCGTGGTTCGGCGACGATAGGCGGTGTTTTATCCACAAACGCTGGGGGTTCGAACGTTCTTAAGTATGGCAACACTCGTGATCTAGTGTTGGGAGTGGAAATTGTATTACCAAGCGGTGAAATAATGAATCTGATGTCTGAGTTGCATAAAGATAATTCAGGTTATTGTTTGCGAGATTTAGTTATTGGAGCTGAGGGAACATTAGGAATAATTACCAAGGCTGTCGTAAAACTTTTTCCAAAACCTAAAGCTTACGCAACTGCCATGATTGCAGTTAAAAGTCTTGATAGTGCCCTCGCCTTGCTGAATGAATTACAGGATCAAACTGGAGGAGCAGTTGCGGCATATGAGTATATGCCTAAAAGATATATTCAAGGTCATTTGGAGCTATCTTCTACTTCCAAGAAGCCATTTAAAAAAGACTACGAACATTTAGTTATGGTTGAATTGGAAACAACAGTAGAATTATTTTCACGATATGGCGATGATGGAAAAGTTTTGCTTAGTGGTGAATTAGAAAGAATTTTAAACAAAAACTTAAATGATGGTTTCATCTTAGATGCTCACATTGCGCAAAATGAAGAGCAGCGCTTGATTATGTGGGAGCGTCGGGAGGCTGCAGCAGAAATCTCCCTCTTAAAAACCCCTTTAATAAATAATGACATAGCCGTTCCATTGGACAAGGTATCTAAATTCTTAAATGTCATGGAGAAAAAGCTCCCAGATTTGGACCCTGATGCGGATGTTTTGATTGTTTCTCATCTTGGTGATGGAAATGTTCATTACACCGTTTGGCCAAGTAAAGACGATGAAAAACATAAAGATAAAATAATGGAGGCGATAGAAACTGTCGTTCTAACCTTAGGCGGCAGTTTTTCTGCAGAACACGGTATTGGGTTGTCTAAGCTATCTTCTATGGAGAGACGCAAGGATCGAGTATCGCTAGACGTCATGCGTCAAATTAAGAATGCAATCGACCCGGAAGGCATAATGAACCCAGGCAAAGTTTTACCAAAAGCACATTAGGCCTAATCTCTCCAATCAAAGAATTTTGGGCCCGCTTGCGCTAAAATTTTCTGTGCCATTTCCCGACCTAATTCTGGCCCGTCTTCAATGTTACAAGAAGCAGTTTCAGATATAGATTCTGATCCATCAGTACGCAAAACTTGGCCAGTAAATTTCAGTGACGAACCTTTAATTGTTGCCAAGCCCGCAATTGGTGTTTGGCAAGAACCATCTAGTTCGGCAAGAAATGCTCTCTCCGCATTTAAACGTTGTCCTGTTTCTTTGTGGTGTATTTTTTTAAGTATATCGGTTATTTGTTTATCTTCTTCTCGCCACTCAACTCCAATAGCGCCCTGTGCTATTGCAGGTAACATTTCATTTGGGTTTATTGCGCTTTGGGCTACTTCCTCCAATCCTAAACGATTTAAACCGGCCATGGCTAAAAAAGTACATGAAGCGATACCGTCTTTTAGCTTCTTTAAACGTGTTTGAACATTGCCCCTAAATTCGACAACTTCGAGATCTGGTCGAGAAAACTTAAGTTGAGCTTTGCGTCTAAGTGATGAAGTACCAACTTTAGAGCCACTTGGTAAATCGCTGACATTTCTGAAGTTTGATGAAACAAAAGCATCTCTGACATCTTCGCGCGGCAAGTAGCATCCGAGTGTTAATCCATCTGGTTGCTCTACAGGCATATCTTTCATCGAGTGGACAGCTATATCAATCTTTCTATCGAGCATCTCCTGCTCAATTTCTTTAGTAAATAAACCTTTTCCACCTACCTCTTTTAAAGGTCTATCTAAAATTCTGTCACCACTTGTTGAAATAACTACTATTTCGAAAGAATCTTCACTGGCATTCAAAGCTTCTGCCAGACGCTTTCTTGTCTCGTATGCTTGAGCCAAAGCTAATGGAGAGCCGCGGGTGCCAATACGCAATGGAGTAGATGGAGAGGGGAAGTTATTTTTCATTTAATTTACTTTAAGCTACTTTATGCTGGTTGATACTAACCGAGTGAAACGAGTGTGACAATTATAATTGACAATTGTTCTGACAAATAACACTAACAGGTTATACAAAATAAAAGGCTGATGATGACAAAAAAAATTTTAAAGGCTCTCGCAGGTGAAAAACAGAAAATACCTCCAATATGGATGATGCGGCAAGCCGGTCGTTATTTGCCCGAATATCGTGAAACAAGAGCACAGGCAGGTGATTTCTTGTCGCTTTGCTATAATAGCGAATTAGCCGCGGAAGTGACGCTTCAACCGATCCGGCGCTATGGGTTCGATGCCGCAATATTATTTGCTGATATTCTGCTCTTACCGCAAGCCTTGGGGGCAGACCTATGGTTTGTAACAGGAGAAGGTCCACGCTTATCTACTGTACAAACAAAACTGGATTTCGCAAATTTACGAAAGCCAGAAGAAATAAATGAAACATTAGCCCCTGTTTATGAGACAGTTAAAATTTTATCGAAGGAATTACCTAGAGAAACTACCCTTATAGGATTTGCTGGTGCGCCTTGGACCGTGGCCACTTATATGGTTGCCGGACGTGGTACCCCTGATCAGGCGCCAGCACATTTGTTAAAAAATGATAATCCAGAATTGTTTGATAATCTAATGAATCTTCTTGTTGAGGGAACAATAGAATATTTATCTCATCAAATAAATGCTGGAGCGGAGGTTATAAAAATATTTGATAGTTGGGCCGGATCTCTAAAAGGAAATGATTTTGATAAATATGCACTTGAACCATGTAAAAAAATTATTTCAGCACTTAAAGGGAAGCATCCGAACATCCCGATTATAGCATTTCCCAGACAAGCTGGTGACCGCTACATAGGATTTGCAAAACAAGCTGGAGCCGATTGTGTGGCCTTAGATGAATCTGTTTCTGCAGAATGGATCAGTCAAAATATCCAAGTGGATGGCTGTGTTCAAGGTAACTTAGCATCGTCCCATATGGTTTCTGGGGGCAGTGTCCTTATTGATGAGACGAAAAGAGTAGTGAAAGCCCTTTCCAATGGCCCACATATTTTTAATCTTGGTCATGGAATTACGCCTGAAGCTGATCCTAAAAATGTTCAGATAATGATCGATACAATTCGAAACGCTGAGTAATTTTGATTTACCCGGAAATTATTGATTTATGATTGATTCCAACCAAAAGGTGAATGATTTTATGCTACTTGAAGTGAATGAGCTTAGAAAAACCTATGCGACAGGTTTTGAGGCTCTAAAAGGGATTTCGCTGCAAGTAAATAAAGGTGAAATTTTGGCTTTATTAGGCCCAAATGGTGCTGGCAAGACTTCACTTATTTCAACTATTTGTGGAATTACAAATCCATCTAGTGGCTCTGTGTTTATTGACGGATATGATATATCAAAAAACTTTCGAGACGCTCGAAAACTGGTTGGATTAGTACCGCAAGATATAACTTTAGAGCCTTTTGAAAAGGTACTTAATACAATTAACTTTTCACGTGGTTTGTTTGGGAAGAAAAAAGATTCTGCTTTAACAGAAAAAGTTCTGACTAAGTTGTCACTCTGGGACAAACGGGATTCTCGTATTATGGAATTGTCTGGCGGAATGAAACGCCGGGTGCTTATTGCCAAAGCACTTATTCATGAGCCTAGACTGTTGTTTTTGGACGAGCCTACAGCAAGTGTCGACGTAGAGCTTCGCCAGAGCATGTGGGATGTCGTCGCTGATTTAAAGAAAGATGGCGTTACTATTATTTTAACAACTCACTACATTGAAGAGGCTGAGGCGATAGCAGATAGGGTTGGGATTATAAACAAAGGTGAGCTTCTTTTGATGGAAGAAAAGGCCTCATTAATGCAAAAATTTGGTCAAAAAATATTGAAGATCGAATTACAGAAAAGATTAAATCAGCTTCCCAAAGAGCTCAGCGAAAAAAATATTAAGTTGTCAGATGATGGTCTTAGTTTAACCTATATTTATGACACGAAACAAAAGAAAACAGGAATAACTAAACTACTATCTAATCTTTCCGATTCCGGAATAAATTTACGTGATATTCAAACAGATCAATCCTCTTTAGAGGAAATCTTTGTGAATTTGGTTAAGGAGAAAGTGGAATGAATTTCCAAGCAGTCAGAGCAATTTATTTCTTTGAAATGGCCAGGTTTTTCAGAACTCTACTACAAAGCTTTGTTTCGCCAGTAATATCTACCTCCCTATACTTTGTAGTTTTTGGTAGTGTTATAGGCAGTCGAATCCAAGAGGTCGAAGGAATAAGTTATGGGGCCTTTATTGTGCCTGGGTTGATAATGTTATCTGTAATGACGCAAGCGACTTCAAATGGAAGCTTTGGTATTTATTTTCCGAAATTTATAGGAACTATTTATGAGCTTTTGTCGGCTCCAGTAAATTATTTTGAGATACTTTTGGGATACGTTGGTGCTGCTGCCACTAAAGCCCTCTTTATCGGCCTAGTTATTTTAGCTACTGCAGCTATCTTTGTAGACTTAAAGATAATGTATCCCTTCGCTATGATTTTGTTTTTAGTTCTGACCTGTATCTCGTTCTCTTTATTAGGTTTTATCCTAGGAATTTGGGCAAGAAATTTTGAGCAATTACAATTGGTACCTTTATTGGTTGTAACGCCGCTAGTATTTCTGGGGGGTTCATTTTATTCAGTTTCCATGCTGCCACCAATTTGGCAAAAAATTACGTTATTCAATCCCGTGGTTTATTTGGTTTCAGGTTTCAGGTGGTCATTTTTTGGAAATGCCGATGTGCCTATTTTTGTAAGTCTTTTAGCAATAAGTTCTTTTACTATCGCGTGCATCATAATTGTTGCTTGGATTTTCAATACTGGTTGGCGAATAAAGCAATAATCATAAAAAAGTTGATGGGTCCCTTGTTTGATTGATAACCACAGATTATGTGTTCTCTATGAAATTAAAAATTCCATTTTTACCCTCTAAGCCAAGTGTTGCTGTTGTTAAGATGTCTGGCGTAATTTCTACTGGCGCTCGTGCAGGCTTGTGCGACCAGACTTTAAATCCAATTTTGGAAAAGGCTTTCAAGAAAGGAAAGCATCAAGCAGTGGCACTATTAATTAATTCGCCAGGGGGATCCCCAGTTCAATCCTCTTTAATAAGTTCTCGAATAAAACGCTTAGCGGAAGAAAACGAGATGCCAGTTTTTGCATTCGTTGAGGACGTGGCTGCTTCTGGAGGGTACTGGCTCGCTTGCGCTGCGGATGAAATCTATGCAGATACTGGGTCAATTATAGGCTCTATTGGAGTTATTTCTGCTGGATTTGGTTTCCAGGAATTAATTGATAAATATGGCGTAGAACGTAGAGTACACACAGCAGGTAAGTCGAAGTCAATGCTGGATCCTTTTAAAAAAGAACAGCCTGAAGATATAAAACGGCTAAAAAGAATACTTAGTGAAATGCACGAACTCTTTATTAAACATGTTGAAGAAACCCGCGGTGGTAAACTCACTCAGAAAGATGATATCTTTACAGGCGAAATCTGGTTGGGAGAAAAGGCCCAACAATTGGGGCTAATTGATGGCATAGGACATCTCGACACCGTAATAAAAGAAAAATTTGGTAATAAAACCCAAATTAAAATTTATGGTCAAAAAAAGAATTTTTTGCAGCGCTTTGGTGTAAATTTAATTAATGAGGCTGGCGTTTATTTGGAAGAGCGCGCCGCATTTGCTCGGTTTGGTCTCTAATGATTATCAAAATTGTTATTTTATTTTTAATTTTAATAATAGTTTTAGCAATGTTTGGAAAAGCTCATATTCTTTTGCCAAGTAGATCTAAAAAGTTGCGTTGTGGAAAATGTGGTCAACTGAAGATTGGAAAATCTTGTGGTTGTTCCTAACCATAAAACTTTCTGATGTTGTGGACTCTTTCTTTTTTGGGTCTGTTTCTTTTGTTAATCTCAGGAGACTTTCTAGTTAGGGGAGCTATTCAGCTGAGTAATAGATTGGGTGTTTCAGCACTACTTGTATCGCTTACTGTAGTGGCTTTTGGAACATCTGCGCCCGAACTGATAGTTGCTATAAAAGCTACATTGAGCGGATCATCTGGTTTGGCTCTTGGTAACGTTGTCGGATCTAATATTGCTAATATTCTGTTAGTTTTAGGTCTACCTATTTTGATAGTGGGGTTGCAAAACGATATCGCAGATACAAAACGATCATTTGGCTTGATGATTGCAGCATCTGTTTTGTTTATTGTATTTGGAATGAGTGGTAGCTTTTCTTGGGTTTATGGAATTGTACTACTTTCTTTACTGGCCTTTTTTCTACTTGATACGTTTAGGCAAAACAGTGAAAAAGCATTAAATAATGAAATTTTGGAATTTCAGCAAAGAATATCTCACTCATGGTGGACAATAATCTTTTTCTTAATCTTGGGTGTAATAGGTTTGCCCTTAGGGGCCGATCTACTCGTAACTAATGCTTCTGCACTAGCCAAAGGCTATGGTATCAGTGATGCAGTTGTTGGTCTCACGTTAGTTGCAATAGGCACATCATTACCAGAGTTGGCAACTACATTTGTTGCTGTTGTGAGAAAAAAAGCGGAAGTTGTTTTAGGAAATTTAATTGGATCGAATATATTCAATTTACTCGCGATTATTGGGATAACTTCTTTAGTCTCTCCAGTACCAGTTGATCCAACCTTTATAAAGTTTGATTTCTGGATCATGTTATGCGCTAGTTTATTAGTAGCACCATTTATATTTTTAAATATCCAATTTAATCGTTTGTCTGGCTTTCTTTTTGTAGCATTATACATTGGCTACCTGACGGCTATTTTGAAATGAAAAGAGAGTAAATGAGAGCGCTAGTTACTGGAGGAGCAAAAAGGTTAGGTAAGGAAATGGCGCTATTTCTTGCTGAAAGAGGCTTTGAAGTTGCTATTCATTATCATTCATCTGAAACCAGTGCTGAAGAACTTGTTGAATATATAAAATCAAAAATTGGAAAAAATTCCGCTGCTCTACGCGCTGACCTGACAAAAGAAGCAGAAGTGCGAGAGCTAATTACACGGGCTAATGAAAAGCTAGGTGGACCAATAAGCTGTTTAATAAACAACGCATCTATTTTTGAATACGATAATATATGGACTGCAAATCGTGAAAGCTGGGACCGTCATATTGAAAGTAATCTCCGATCGCCACTAGTGCTTACTCAAACTTTTGCTAACCAAGTCCCACCGATTAACAACGATGAAAACGGTGAGCCGCTGGCTCAAGGTTTAATCATAAATTTGATTGATCAGCGTGTAAAAAAATTAACACCTGAATTTACTAGTTATACGATAGCTAAAATGGGCCTCTGGGCGCTTACTCAAACTTCAGCGCAGGCTCTAGCGCCAAACATACGGGTGAATGCAATTGGTCCTGGTCCGACCCTTAAAGGCGCACGTCAATCAGAAGAACACTTTGAAAGTCAGAGAAAAAATACTGTTTTAGGTAGGGGATCCGATCCATCTGAAATTGTTGCAGCTGTTGGTTATTTATTAGAAGCCAAAAGTGTGACGGGTCAGCTAATTTGTGTTGATGGAGGTCAGCATTTGGCGTGGCAAACTCCTGATGTTTTAGGCGTAGAATAGTAGTTGGATTGTAAAGTTTTGCACCGCTGATGGGATTATTTCTCTGCTCTTAATAAAAATCTAATGTTTTCAACTATTTGGAAGATATAAAAAAAATAATCAATATTATCAATGTCTTAGGAAAACGCCTATTTTTTGTGCAAAACAGCAAAATACTTCAAATTTAAAGAAAATTCTTGATTTGCATCAACTTACCCTCAGACTTATCCACAGAAACGGTGGACAGCTTTTCTCTTGAAATTGGTGCAATATAGTTGCAGCGAAATGAGAATCGCTTTGTAAAAGAATAAATTACAGCAGAGAGAGACGTTGGGCAAACTAGGTCAAGAAATCATTCGAAATTTTGCCAATAAATTAGATAATTCGCCAGGAGTTTATCGAATGCTGGATAATAAGGCGCGTGTACTTTACGTTGGCAAGGCTCGTAGTTTAAAAGCTCGGGTATTAAACTATGCCCAAAATTCTGGTCACAGCTCACGAATAACCCGTATGATTTCAGAGACTGCTGATTTACTGGTTCTAACAACTGAGACTGAGACTGAAGCTTTGCTGTTAGAGCAAAATTTAATTAAACAACTCAAACCAAAATATAATGTACTGCTACGTGATGATAAATCTTTTCCTTATATTTTTATATCGAGCGAACATGATTTTCCAAGAATTGAAAAGCATCGTGGTGTTAAACTGAAAAAAGGTTTATATTATGGCCCCTTTGCCAGCGCCGGAGCCGTAAACAGAACGATTAACACTCTTCAGAAAATTTTTCTCCTCAGATCATGTAGTGATCGAGAAGTTGAGGCTGGAAATAGGCCGTGCCTAAATTATCATATGAAAAGATGCGCTGGGCCATGTGGTGGTAAAGTGACAAAAGAAGATTATGCAGAGTTAGTAAATTCTGCTGACAATTTCCTAAAAGGTAGGTCAACAGAAATCCAAGAAATGTTAGCCGCAAAAATGGAGAAAGCTTCAGCTGAGATGGAATTCGAAAAAGCTGCAAGCCTCCGTGATAGGATACGAGCTTTAACGCACATTCAGTCATCACAAGGAATAAACCCTAAGGGAATACGTGAGGCAGATATAATAGGATTGCATAGAGAAGGTGTACATGTATGTATCCAGGTTTTTTTCATAAGAGGTTATCAAAATTGGGGCAATCGAGATTTTTATCCTAGAGTAAATTTAGATAACTCCGATGAAGAGGTGCTAGAGGCATTCATTGGCCAGTTTTACAGCAACAAAGAGCCTCCAAAACAAATTATATTGTCACATCAGGTTGAGAATCATGACTTAATTATCAATTTACTTACAGAAAAATTAGGAAAGAAGGTTGATATTATTATTCCGCGGCGTGGGGAAAAGTTTGATATTGTTTCCAGTGCTATAAGAAACGCAAGAGAAAGTTTGGGTAGAAAGCTGGAGCAAGCTGCTACCCAGAAGAAGCTTTTAACCAGTTTAGCAGTTTCCTTTGATCTAAAATTTATTCCAAGTAGAATAGAAATTTACGATAATTCTCACATACAAGGTACTGATGCGGTTGGTGCTATGGTAGTGGTTGGTCCAGAGGGTATGGAAAAAAAAGAGTATCGAAAATTTAACATAAAAAATGATAAAATTGTCCCGGGTGATGACGTGGGGATGATGAAAGAAGTTATTACGCGCCGCTTTAAGAGGCTGATTGTTGAAGACCCGGATCATAGGCTTGGAAAGTGGCCTGATTTAATATTGATAGATGGAGGTGCTGGTCAAATTTCGGCTGTTTCAGAAACAATGAGATCAATTGGTGTTCCAGAAATACCTTTAGTTGGAGTAGCAAAGGGTATGGATCGTGATCAGGGCAAGGAAGAATTTTATAGGCATGGCATGCCAAAATTTGCATTAAAAAGAAATGACCCAGTTTTATATTTCATACAAAGGATGAGAGATGAAGCACATAGATTTGCCATCGGTACTCATCGAGCGAAGAGGGCTAAACAAATAGTTTCGAGCCCGCTTGATGGAATACCTGGCATTGGCTCTAAGAGAAAAAAAGCCCTTTTGAGTCATTTTGGATCAGGTAAGGCGGTAAAAAGAGCTAGTTTAGCTGACTTAAAGGTAGTTGATGGAATTTCAAAATCTATGGCAGAAAAGATTTACGGTTATTTTAACGAAAAAACGTAATCATAAGTTAATTTGCCGATAAATAAAAAAGCAACTTTTTATGATTGCAACGAAACATTATTTAATTGAGTATAACCATATTTAAATTTTGAATAACACTTGGTATTTTTTCTGGTGAATCCGATTTAAGAAAAATTTTCCAGCTATTAAATTCTTTTCGTATAACCGTATCCAATCCTTTAATATCCTCGACGAAAAGTTTTCCTGAAATATTTCTCAACGCATCTATATTTGAGACGAAGCCTATTAAACTCCCGAAGTTAAAATCAGAATTTAATTCTATTTGACCTTGAAACGATAAATCAATTTCACCGCCCTTGATATCAGCCGTTCTAGCGAACATTGAAAAATTTAGTTTAGATAAATCAGTCTTAGGCCATATTTTGAAGTTCAGCTCTTCAAATATTAATTTCTTATTGATAAAAACGTTTTCTCCCTGAAAGTTAATAGTGGGGGTAACCTCACCATTGCTTACTGCAGAGGCCAAACCTTTCGAAAATGTGAAATTACTTTCAAAGATATTCTGTATTGATTTGGCTGCAAAAATGTAATGTGAGCCGTCGTAACTCAACCGCATAACGTCCAAACGGTCTATTTTGATAGGTTCAAAACTCGCTTGTTTAATTTCTAAATCTGTAATTGTAGTGTCAAATCGATTTGGAAAGCCCCTAATTTTACTTAAATTTGCTGATACATTAGCACTGCCGATATCACTCCATAAAGAAACCTTATCGGAATATTTATTTGACATTATAAACCAATAACAAGACCACGCAAATGCTAGTAAAGTCGTTATGAAAAATATAAACCGCATAGCTAGTTGTTTACTTCTGTATTTACAGTTTTGCACCTAATATAAATTTTACAGTGTAGGAGAACTTAAAATGTGGGTATTTGGTTATGGTTCTCTGCTTTGGAACCCTGGCTTTAGATATTCCAAAAAAAAAATTGCTCGATTAGATGGTTACAGGCGATCTTTTTCTATGCGGTCAATACATCATCGCGGTACTACTGAAAACCCTGGTTTAGTTTTGGCTTTGAGTACAGATGGACAGAGTTTTTGCGAGGGTTTAGCCTTCAAAGTAGAACAAGGTAAAGAAGCTGAAACGTTAGAATATTTAAGAGGGCGCGAACTCGTTTCATCTGCATATCTTGAAAGAAAAGTATCGCTGCATTTAAAAAATGGCCAATCTATCCAGTCGTTAGTATATGTAATTGACGAACGACATGCTCAATATTGTAAATTAACCCTAAATGAGCAGGCAAAAATTATTGCTGATGCAAAAGGGGGGCGAGGACCCAATGATGAATATCTGTATAGGACTCGAAACAAGATAGCAGAATTAGGTATTAATGATGCTGAGATCGAGTGTCTGTATACCAAAGTTATGCTAATCAAAAATCAAAAAGATGATTAATTGGAAAAAGTTAACAACACTGTATACTGCAAGCAAAATATAAAGGTCTCCAAGTATGGATCAAAGTAATTTAAATACTGGCTCACAATTTTCTCAACCCATCAGACAGATTATTTCTCTATTGATAGTATCGGGTTTGAGCGGTCTAGGTGTTGTAATTGCTGCACCAAGTGTTTGGCCAGTATTTGCATCGAATATATATTTAAATGGTGCGATACTATTTGTCTTTGCGATTGGCGTAATAAGTTGTTTTGCGCAAGTTGTACAATTGGTTTTCTCGGTTCGCTGGCTTGAAAGCTTTGCTGGCGAAAAAGAAAATAAAAAAGATAAGGCGCCGAGATTACTTGCTCCTCTAGCTACGCTTTTAGGATCTCGTAGTGCTAAAACTCAAATAGCAGCCTCTTCAACACGCTCTATTCTAGATTCTGTTGCGACACGCATTGAAGAAGCTAGAGAATTTACGCGCTACATTGTGAATGTTTTAATATATTTAGGGCTGCTTGGAACGTTTTACGGTCTAGCTACGACTGTTCCTGCGCTGGTAGAAACCATAAGGTCTCTTGTTCAACAAGATGGCGAAACGGGAGTCGAAGTATTTAATAGACTGATGAATGGCCTTGAAGGTCAGCTTAATGGAATGGGCGTTGCTTTTGCCTCTTCACTTTTAGGATTAGCGGGTTCCCTGGTTGTTGGCCTTTTAGAACTATTTGTTAGCCATGGTCAGAATAGATTTTATCGCGAGTTGGAGGAGTGGTTATCTTCGATAACTCGCTTGGGTTTCTCATCTGGCGAAACAGAAGGTACTAGTGATCAGGTTCTAATAAATTCAGTTTTGGATCAGATGTCTGAACAAATGGAAGCAATGCAGCTTTTATTTTCTAAATCAGAAAACTCTCGTACTTTAGTCGATGAAAAACTCTCCATACTTGCTGAAAACTTAAATGGATTGACTGATCAGCTTGGACAGAGCACACCAAGTAATGCAGCACTTGAGCGCGTTGCAATTGGCCAAGAAAAATTATTTGAGGTTTTGTCAAATATTGAGAAAAATGATGCCGCGGATGCAGAAAGCCGAATGCGATTACGATCTATCGACGTGCAAATGCTTCACTTAATGGAAGATTTGGCCTCTGGTCGTCAGGAAATTACCTCGGCAATACGATCAGAATTAAATTCACTTTCTGGAGTGATTTCTGAAGCTAAAAGTAAGACTAAAGGCAAAAGTTAGCATGGCACTTTCCCGTCGGACAGGACAAAGGTTCCAAGCGTCAATTTGGCCAGGTTTTGTAGACGCAATGACTGGTCTCTTGCTCGTTTTGATGTTTGTTTTGACCATATTTATGATTGTTCAATTTGTACTTCGAGAAACAATCAGTGGTCAGGAGAGTGAATTAAATAATTTGCAAGATGAGATAGCGCTTATAGCAGAGGCTCTCGGTTTAGAAAAAAAACAAACAGAAAAATTGGGGCTTGAACTGAATTCCTTGGCTGGCACTCTTGCAGATACTGAGAGTGAACTTCAAAGGCAGGCAACTCTGATATCCACACTAACTCAGGAACGTGCGGAGCAGGCTCAATTAATTGGTGAGGCAAATTCAAAAATTACACAATTTGAAGCTCAAGTTGCAGGCCTTCTGTTGCAAAGAGATAATTTAAATTTACAGATTGGTAGCCTACAGGACGATCAAGAAACAGCCACAGATAAAATTTTGGAACTCCAAAATGAGAGTGACAATTTAAAAAGTGATAGAGATCAACTGGAATTAGCCTTAGCAACTGCCAGAAGTGAAATCGATGCAGCTGCACAAGCTGCTAGGATGGCTGCAGCCCAAAGAGAAGTTTTTGAAAGTATGATTGCGACGCTTGAACAAGATCTCAATGACGCGGAGCAGAAGGTTACCGAAAAAGTTGATGAAATTGGTCTTTTGCAGGAACAGCTTTCAGAGGAAGAAGAGGCACGGATTGTTTCGATAGCTGTAGCCGAAGAGTTAAGAGAGCGCTTGAGAAATGCTGACGCCGAACTTACGGCAATGACGCTGATGTTGGAAAAGCAGAGAAAAGAAGCAGAAGACACATTAACCTTATTGGCTGCCTCAAATAATGCACGTGAAAAAATAGACGACAAATTGAAAGAAACATTATTTGCTCTGGAAGCAGCAAGCATTAATATTACTCAAAATAAGCAATCGATAGAAAAGCTAGAAACTGCTGAAAAACAAATTTCGGATAAGCTGGATCAAACTAATATTGCCCTTGCAGCTGCATTATCGCGAGGCGAGAATCTCAAGCAAGAATTAAGTGATACAAAGCAGTCGTTGGAAGACAAACTGTTGGCTGTTCTTGGTGAAAAATCAGAAATTGAGAAAAACAATGCTGAATTGAGGAAAAATTTAGAAAGTGCTTTGGTTGCACGATTGGCTGCTGATGCTGCGGCAAAGTCAACGTTAGAAGAGGCAAAGAGAAAGCAGCTTTTATTGAACCAAGCTGAGCAAGAAATTGAAAAACAAGCAAATAAAAACAAAAAGTCAAATGAGGAGCTTCTTAAGGCTGAGCGGCAGACAGCTCTTCTGAATCAGCAATTGTCGGAAGTTAGAAAGCAACTTGGAGAATTAGACGAACTTCTCAGTCTTTCGGAAGAAAGGGACCAACAGCAAAAAGCTCAGTTGAAAAATGTTGGCTCTAGACTAAACCAAGCACTTGCCAGCTTAGCGAGCGAGGAGCGGAAGCGCCGTAAGCTAGAGGAAAATGAGAAAAAAAGACTCGAGGAAGAAAGAAAAAGGCTCGAGGAAGAAAATAGTAAATTAACTAACCAAGCAGAAGAATTAGCAAATTATAGGTCTGAATTTTTTGGTCGAATGAGAAAAGTTTTAAAGGGTCAAGAGCGTGTCAGTATTGTCGGGGATCGTTTCATATTTTCGTCTGAAGTATTATTTTCGCCTGGCAGTTCTGACCTCAGTACAGAGGGTAAAGCTGAAATATCTAATGTAACAGAAAGTTTAAGTTCTATCATGAAAGACATACCGGACAATATCGACTGGGTAATACGAGTAGATGGCCATACCGACGATATTCCCTTGTCAGGTCGTGGGGAGTTTAAAGACAACTGGGAGCTCAGTCAGGCTAGGGCCCTGTCTGTTGTGAAGTATATGATTACAGAACTTAACTTTTCAGGATCACGCCTTGCTGCAAATGGCTTTGGTGAATATCAGCCGATTAGTATCGAAGATACTCCAGAGGCACGTGCCCAGAATCGAAGAATTGAGATCAAGCTCACTGAAAGATAGTCAATGTACCACTCGATTACGTCGTATATTTTCAACCTGCAGTAAGAAGTGGTGGCTTATTTCGAGCAATTCTTCTCTTCTCCGGTCCTTTTAGGTCCAATTTAATTTTATTGTTCTTTACGCTTACAATTACTAAGCCACCTTTAGACAATTTCCCAAAAAGCAGATCCTCTGCAAGGGGTTTCTTTATGTGCTCCTGGATAATTCGCGACAGTGGTCTAGCGCCCATTTTGTCATCGTATCCTTTATCTGCCAACCAAGAGGCAGCTTCATTTGTCATTTCAATTGCTACATGACGATCCATTAACTGGGCTTCTAATTGAAGAACAAATTTTTCAACAACTTGTAAGATAGTATCTTTAGGCAGTGGGTTGAAACTTATAACTGCATCTAAGCGGTTTCTAAATTCGGGGGTAAAAGTACGCTCAATGGCTGCAGTATCTTCGCCTTCGCGCCTGTCTCTGCCAAACCCAATTGCAGCTTTAGCTTGTTCCGCTGCTCCCGCGTTTGAAGTCATAATGACAATCACATTACGGAAATCTACTGATCGACCATTATGATCTGTTAAAGTCCCATGGTCCATAACTTGAAGTAGAACGTTGTATACATCTGGATGTGCTTTCTCAATCTCATCAAGTAACAAAACACAATGTGGGTGCTGATCAACTCCATCAGTGAGCTGGCCTCCTTGATCAAAGCCAACATATCCAGGTGGTGCGCCAATTAATCGACTAACAGCGTGCTTCTCCATGTACTCTGACATGTCAAATCTAAGCAGTTCTACACCTAGATTATCCGCGAGTTGTTTGGCTACTTCTGTTTTCCCAACTCCCGTTGGTCCTGTAAACAAATAACTTCCGATTGGTTTTTCGGGTTCTCTCAAACCTGCCCGAGCTAATTTTATTGCTGACGAAAGAGATTCAATAGCGTTATCCTGTCCAAAAACAACCCTTTTCAAACTTGCTTCTAAGTCCTTCAATACAATTGCATCGTCCTTGGTAACATTTTTTGGTGGTATTCGTGCAATTTTGGCAACAATTGCTTCTATTTCTTTTACACCTATGGTTTTTCTTCTCTTTGTGGATGCAAGAAGGTGCTGGGCTGCTCCAGCTTCGTCAATGACGTCGATTGCTTTATCAGGCAGCTTTCGATCTGTAATATAGCGAGCAGCGAGCTCGACTGCAGACTTTATGGCATCTGCAGTGTATTTAATGTTATGGTGGTCTTCGAAGTATCCCTTGATACCTCTAAGGATTTTAATCGTATCGTCAACATTGGGCTCATTAACGTCAATTTTCTGGAAACGCCTGCTAAGCGCTCTGTCTTTTTCAAAATGTTGACGAAACTCTTTGTATGTCGTTGAGCCCATTGTCCTGAGTTTGCCGCCTTGCAGTGCGGGCTTCAATAAATTCGAAGCATCCATAGCACCACCGGAAGTTGCTCCAGCCCCTATGACTGTGTGAATTTCATCAATAAATAATATGGCATCAGCATGGCTTTCAAGTTCAGCAACAACTGCTTTTAAGCGTTCCTCAAAATCACCTCTGTAGCGGGTTCCCGCCAAAAGTGCTCCCATATCAAGAGAAAAAATAGTTGTACTAGCCAACACTTTGGGTATCTCGCCGGACATAACTTTCCGAGCTAGTCCTTCCGCAATTGCGGTTTTTCCCACTCCAGGATCGCCCACTAATAATGGATTATTTTTTCTTCGCCTACATAGGACTTGAATGCACCTTTCTACTTCATAGTCCCTGCCTATCAAAGGGTCTATATCACCGACTTCGGCTTTCTGGTTCAGATCAATGCAATATTTCTCAAGTGCGCTTTCTTTCTTTGAATCTTCGATACCATCGGTAGATTTTTCTAAGTTGTCTTCATTTTGATCTGAGCTCGATACCGAACGTGCCTCATCATAATCAGTATTTTTGGCGACGCCATGCGCTATGAAGTTAACAGCATCATATCGTGTCATATTCTGGTCTTGAAGAAAATATGCAGCATTTGATTCCCGTTCAGCAAACATTGCAACCAGGACATTGGCTCCGGTTACTTCTGTACGCCCTGAAGACTGAACATGTATTGCTGCTCGTTGG
>CACAPQ010000002.1 GCA_902534325.1 Paracoccaceae bacterium
TGATTTCTATTAATTGACAATGTAAGTTACGCATTCGTTATAATTTTCCTAAATTTTTGAGTTATTTCTCTTAATAACAATTCGTCACCTCTAGTCTCAATATTGAGACGTACATATGGTTCGGTATTGGACTTTCGGAGATTAAACCTCCAAGTTTCGAACGACATCGATAGACCATCCAATTCATTGATAGACTTTGCCTTCGAAGTAAATAAACTATTAACCATTTCCAAGCAGTTTTCAGGATCAGCAACTGTGAAGTTTATCTCACCACTCGATAGAAATTGTCTTTTCCGGTCTAAGATTAAGTCCGACAAACACAAATTTGATTTCGAAATTAACTCCCAAATCATTAGCCATGGGATCATTCCACTGTCGCAGTAGTAGAAATCTTTAAAGTAGTGGTGTGCCGAAATCTCTCCACCGTAGATTGCGCCGTTTTCTCGCATTGCAGCCTTTATAAAGGCGTGCCCTGTTTTTGATGAAACTGCATGACCGCCAAATGTGCTTACAATATCCATAGTATTCCAGACGACACGTGGATCGTGAACAATAGTAGATCCCTTCTCTGCGCGCAAGAAAACTTCAGATAAAAGGCCCACGACATATTCTCCAGGGATAAAATTTCCAAGGTCGTCAAACAAAAAGCAGCGATCAAAGTCGCCGTCAAAAGCCACACCAAATTCAGCTTTTTCACTAATTACAACATCAGTTGTTAATGATCGGTTCGCTTTAAGCAGAGGGTTAGGTATTCCATTGGGAAATGACGAGTCTGGATTATGATTTGCATATACAAAGTTTGTCTTTACGGACTCTGCCTCCATTTTTTGCTTTAATGCGTCTACGGTGGGACCCGCAGCTCCATTACCAGAATTGATAACGATTTTGAGAGGTTTAAGATTTCGCAAATCCACAAACCCCATAACTTTTTCTATATAAGACTCACGGGCGCTAATCCTCTTATCTATCACCGTACCGCGACGTTTTGAGGAAACATAACTATTTTTCTCCGCAAGAGATTTGATGCTTGAGAATTCTACTTCAGATAAAGGTTGCGAGCCATGCTTCACAATTTTCATACCATTGTATTCTATAGGATTATGTGAAGCAGTGATTTCAATACCGGCGCAAGCACCGAATTCCGATACTGCGGCATAAATCTCCTCCGTCCCAGCAAGACCTATATCTAAAACGTCTGTCCCGTTGTCACAAACACCCTTCGCCACCTCTCGAGCTAACTCAGGTGATGTCTCTCTGGCATCATAGCCTAAGGCTAAGGTATTTGCATTTAATGTTTGTGCGGTGGCACGACCTATTCTATATGCAATCTCCTTATTTAGCTCTCCACCAAGTTTTCCACGTACATCATAGGCTTTGAAGCAAGTTAGCGCTTGTATATTACTCATAGAGGCCTTCTTTTTTCTCAGTATTCATTTGATTATCTAAACCTAATTCATTTTCCAGTCTTTTTATCTCCGCTTTCAAATCATTATACTCATCTTTCTTGAGTTCTAAAAATTGAACTGTGAGAGCAGCTTTTGCTCGAATACCGCGAGGCGTGAGTTCATATATATAGTTTGCTTTGGTTTTAGACTGTGTAAAGTTTTTTAACTTCACAAAACCCTTGTCAATTAGAGCTGTCACGCAGTAATAGGCAGCTCCATTTGAGATACCAACTCTTTGAGCAATTTCACGGGTTGAAACAGAAGGATCTGCATCAACAAGCTGCATTACCTTTAAGTTAGTTTCTTGCTTGCGCTGATCTCTTGTACTAGCCATAAATTTTCATTTGAGAACAGCTACCGCACCATGGTCGACTCATATACCATGCCAGTGAAATATGGTGGTTTTCGATCTGCATTTTATTTGCTCAATCTTGAGCAGTATTAATTCAATATTTGATTGAAGGCAAAATATATTTTATATAGTTTATTAAAATCGACCAAATATTTCCATTACCATAAAAATTTGGTCCCTTTGCTCAAAGTTGAACACTAGCATGAAAAATTGAAAAGTTAACTCATGAATTGGTATCTTCTTCAAATCAAACCAAATGGCCACGGTAGGGCATTTGAAAATTTGCAGCGGCAAGGATTTGACGTTTTTTGCCCTCTAATTCTCAAAACCACGAAAAAGAACAACAGGTTTTTAAATCGTAAAATTCCGCTCTTTCCCGGATACCTCTTTATGGGTACGCCAAGAGATCCAATTCCATGGAATAGTATAAACGGTACGCGAGGAGTATCCAAGGTTGTTTCGCTGGACGGCACGTATCGACCAGTAAATAATCAAATTATAGAAGGTCTGAAGTGCAGATGTGATAAAAATGACGTTGTCCAGAAAATGGGTGGTATTATTGCCGGCGATCGTGTTAAAATCGAACGAGGGCCTTTTTCAGATTTTATTTGCAATGTAGAAGAGATTGCAGATAACAAGCGCGTTTGGATACTTATCGATCTCCTTCAGAAGCAAACAAAAACTGAAATTTCATTAGATGATTTATATAAAATAAATTAATTTGTATTTGTCGAGACA
Organism: Paracoccaceae bacterium; assembly: GCA_902534325.1. GTDB lineage: Bacteria > Pseudomonadota > Alphaproteobacteria > Rhodobacterales > Rhodobacteraceae > Salinivivens. The sequence continues at coordinate 2,536 of CACAPQ010000002.1, forward strand.
GTTATGTTGCCTTTAGCTTCATCACAGGTAATTGTAAGCGTCCCGTCAGTAAGCTTAAATGAAGCAACACGCTTTTGATCCGAGATATCCTCAATTTCTGCAGCCACGGATAACTTATTTTCACTTACAGTTATCACATTAAGACATTTCTCAAATGTTATTTTTTCCTGTTGGATTATTATTTCCTCTGCTTCAGCATAAGACAATGTAGAAATTAATAGTAAAGAGACTGCTACGGTTTGTGAGAATATGATTTGCCTTTTTGTCATTTTATTGTTTTTCACTCGAAACATTTAAATTAAAAAACCAACTGGTCATCCCACCGTTAAAAACTTGCATTGAACTTATTATACTAATTCATATAGTAGTCACAAGTAGTGAAAAAAAATAGCCATTATTCTGTACTTTGAAAGTTAATCTTTCCAAGCTAACGGTTTTAAGCTTTTAAAAAAATTTGGATCCATACTTGCTAATTGTACAAAAGAAGAAGAGTAAATTTTTAGTTTTATTGGCTTGTACTCTTATTGCTTGCCTATCACCTATTTATGTACCAGCGACTGAGATAAAAAAAGTGGCTTCAGGTAACTTTGGCTTGCCTGGCGTTCTAGACTTACCTACTGCAAAACGTCTTCCTGATGCTGAATTGATTTTAACTCTCCAAAACCATGAACACATTTTAGCAACTGGAGTTACATTTCAAGCCTTACCTCGACTTGGCGTCTCTTTTAGATATGCAGGGTTAGGAAGTGGAGGTAATTTTGCACAGGGACGATTAATTTGGGATAGGAGTTTTGACGCGCATCTTTCAATACTTGATGAAAAGAAATACCTACCAGCAATCTCTATTGGCCTTCGTGATTTTATTGGTACTGGCTGGTATTCTTCTGAGTATATTGTTGGTACAAAATCAATCGGCAACCTTGAATTGACAACAGGACTAGGCTTTGGCCGTCTAGCTGGACGAAATTCTTTTTCCAATCCATTGGGAGCTTTTTCCTCTGGTTTTGATCAAAGAGGACAAGTCGATTTTGGCAGTGGTGGAACTCTAGGCAAAATCAATTGGTTTCAGGGTGATGCTGCTGTTTTTTATGGCATGAACTACTATTTTGGTGAAAAAATCATAGTTTCAGCAGAATATTCTTCCGACATTATGGCTCAAGAAACTTCGTACTTAAATGTTAACAGCCCGTGGAACATTGGTATATCATATCAGTTAAATGATTACATTAGTCTCTCAACACAATACTTGTATGGAAGTCAGTTCTCGGTCACAACCCAGGTTTCAATAAATCCTGGTAGACCACCAATGTTAGGCGGCAAAGAGCTCGCACCAGTCCCCATGAGACTTCGGGGAGAAAACGCTTTGCCTGTAAATAAGAATTACAAAGATCTTATAGAAAAAGTTTTTGAAGCAGATCGCTTCGAAGTCCATTATTTAAAATTTGAGGAAAATACTGTTAACATTGTCGTCACAAATACAAAGTTTCGTTCAACCGCGCAGGCCCTGGGACGGATTTCAAGCACTTTACAGAGATTTTCATCAGATAAAATTAAGTTTGCCAACATTTCATTTTATTCCCAGGATCTACAAGTGGCAAATTATCGTATAGACTTGGAGAAAGTAACGTTTGAGCAACTCGAACCTGCAGCACCAATAAACAAAGATCCTTCAATTGTCGCCATTGATGGAGAAGTTCTTAATATCACAAAAAATAGCCCACGGTTTACATGGGGAGTGGGCCCATACCTCGAACACCGTATTTTTAACCCGGACAAACCTTTCAGTTTAGAAACGGGTATTGAGGCCGCAGCTGGTTATCTGATAACGCCTGGATTAAAAATTTCAGGTGCAGTTCGCAAGTCAATTTTAACCAATTTGACTGATAATCAACGTTTAGATTCTGGATCACAATTGCCTCAAGTATCTTCAAGTTGGCCGCTTTACGATTTAGCAGGGCAAAGTGGTCATATCCATAAACTGGCATTGTCATATGTCAAAAAGTTAGCGCCAGCGCTATATGGTCGCTCTCACGCTGGACTTTTAGAGCCATTTTTCGCTGGCTTTGGTGGAGAAGTCCTATACAAACCGGCGCAATCGCCCATTGGCATTGGTGTTGATATCCATCACGTTCGTCAAAGAGATTATGATATGCGCTTTGATTTGCTCGATTACCAAACAACAGTCGGCCATGTAAGTCTCTACTATGACGCTGGAGGTATGTTTGATATCGAGGTAAATGCAGGACGTTATCTCGCGGGTGATTGGGGCGCAACAGCTACAATCTCCCGTAAGTTCGGAAGCGGCTGGGAAATAGGAGGCTACGCAACGCTCACGGATGTCCCTTTCGATACGTTTGGTGAAGGTTCATTTGATAAGGCTTTATACGTAAGTCTGCCAATAGATTGGATTGTTTCATCACCCGTTCAATCAAGACGGCGATTAACTATACGCCCGATCACAAGAGATGGTGGCGCATCTTTATCAAGTGCTCGGCAGCTATATCGACAAATCGAATGGTCGCAGAACGCAAGCTTTCAAAGAGAATTTGGAAGACTATGGAAATGAAAACTTTTCTAATCAATTTTGCGTTAATTTTAATTTTGACTTCCTGCACAAACACTCCAGAGCGTGAAACAGGAGAAATAAAAACTTTACAACTGCTAAAACAAGCTTTCGACCAAAGAAATCATTCAGAAATATTTGTTGATTCTAGGATTTTGTTAAGTCGAGAAAAAATTGACGCAGCCAATATCCCCGTGCTCTTCGTCAAACTTAAATCGGGCCAAAACGGCACACTAACCCCTTATCCCGGGCAAGGTATCGGGCAAACATGGTTGGGAGCAGACGGCGCGACCATCACTACGGAACGAGGGATTTTGAAAGCATCAAGAGGCATGGGTGACGATTTAATGGGTTCTTCTTCTTCAATGCCACCATGGGCGAAAATTAATGAAAACTTGATACGCTACGAGCGTAAACTCATCTATATGACTGGAAATAACAAAATTTTAAAACGTTCACTTGAATGCAAAATTCAAAGAAACAGTCTTAAGAAAGTAATTGAAATTTGGGATGTAAAATTTTCAGTCAGAAAATTTGATGAGAACTGCACTAATAAACAAATTAAAATAAAAAATACTTATTTTGTGGATGATCGCGAAATTGTTCGAAGGTCATCACAGTTCCACAGTGACACGCTCGGTTATATTCTAACAGAGCGACTAGACCGGTAGCTAACTAAAAAGTGTTGAAATTTAGCAACACTTAATTTTTCTGCTCAGGTTAAAAATTTCATGGTTGATAAAAAAAGATATTTGTGGAATATCAATATTGTACTTTTGCAAAAGGACTAAATAATGAAAAAACTATTAGCTAGTTTAGCAATAACAGCACTGGTTGCTCTACCTTTAGGCGCTCAAACATCTGGCTCAGCAGCCGGTGGTTCTAGTGGCGCGGCTGGTGGAGCTAGTGCTGGTGCAGCTGGAGCTGGAGCTGGAGCAGCCGTTGGTGGTGTCGCAGCAGCATCTGTAGCAGTAGCCGCCGCGGTAGTGGCTGCCGTTGTTGTAGCAATGACGAACGACGATGCAACAATATCGACGACCACAACTACAACTGACAGTACCGTATATCCGGGCTACTAAAGCTAGGAAAAAAATTATCACGCCCTCGGACGAACTTCGGGGGCGTTTTTAGTTTGTAAGACTTATTTTTGGATCACGCTATTAACTTGTATCCGCATGCAAACTTTTGTATACAAATATATTATCTAAAAATGTAGAAATAATGTCTCAAAACCCAAAATTTGAAGATGTCGATTTTGATCTAGGTGAGTTGCTTTCAGCACTCTGGGCACACAAATTTCTTATCACTTTGATCACCAGTTTATCGGTCTTCCTATCAGGATATTATGCGATAAACGCTGAAAAAAAATTCACTGCACGAGCAATATTTGAAATCTCTGAAAACAATAGTAGTTCTGGTTTTAAATTCCCCGAAGGCATGGGAGCTCTAGTATCTGTCGCGGGCCTAGTAACAAATAGGAGTTCATCTAGCGTGGAAAGCCTCCTCGAACGCGTAAACGGGCGAGAATTTATTCTTAATTTTAACAACAAATATTCACTTGATCGTGATCCTTATTTTAATACTTACAATCCTGACCATAAAGACCCATTTTGGAAGGCAACTTTAAAGAAAATAATTGGATGGCAAAAATCTCAATTAGAGAAAGATGCCATTGTGGAACATAACGTTGTCCGCAAGTACCGAAATTACATAGGGTTTGTTAAAGCAAAAAAAAGTAACACCATCACAGTTTCTGTTACGCATATAGAAGCACAAAAAGCTGCTAGTTACGCAAACAAAATAATGGAAGAAATAAAACTACTAGTCAAATCCGATAGTGATGCAGCTCAAAAGTCTCAATTGAATTATCTATCTGAAACGCTAGCAGATGCACTCCAAGAAATGGAAGAAGCAGAAAAAAGCCTCAAAAATTATACTTTTGAAAATAGTGCGCTGGCTCAAGAAATCTTCATTAAGGATAGCCTAAAACTTGATGAAATCCGAATGGAGAGACGCAAAGTCACAGAAATTGCTGATTTACTCTCTATTGTAGGAAGCCTTGTAAAAACTGAAAACCTAGATGGCAGCTCATTTGAGACGCTCCGATCGAACCACCCGCTTGTTGATGATATCGATTTCCGCCGGGTTTTGGGCATGAGCGAGTCTGTTACTGCTTGGACCTGGCCTGACGTTCAGACTGTTGAGGCTGTCAGTGCAACTCTAAAAGATAGAATTAATCGATTGGACGGTGATATAAAAACTATTGAAGATAACGCCAAGATCTATGCCACAAGTGCGGAAGGTTTATCAAAATTTAAGCGCGAGGCTAAAATTGCTGAGGCCACTTACATTGTTCTTATTGAACAAGTCAAATCTCAATCTTTGGCTGCGGGCTTCCAACCAGAAACCTTCAAGGTTTTTGAGTACGCAACAACACCACTTTCAGCATCATCCCCCAAAAGAAATCAAATTTTAGCATTAGGCACAATACTCGGAATATTCATAGGAATTATTTTGGCCCTCATAAATTCAAAGCGCAGGGGTATTTACAATACTCGATCAGCACTGGTTTTTGATGCCAACGCTGATCTTGTCTTAAGATCAAAGTCAATTAGGCGTTTGTCGAGAAAACCAATTTCCGACATTATTTCATTTGTTTCAAACCACAAAATAACGGTGCTTGATGAAGCTGTTGTAAAGCTTTCAAATAAAAAAATTGTTTATGTTTTTAATTCTGGAGGTCGACCATCTGCATCTGATGCTGCCCGTCTCTTAGCTACTCAAAGTGCTCAATCTGGTAGGAAGGTTGTTCTTTGCGATACAACAGGGCAATCAGAGACGGTTATTAAAGATGGCTCGTCATCGACTAGTTCAGAGTTTTCAACTGTAGATATGGGTGAAAATATTAATATATTGTCTAACACAAACGGCTCTTACTTTTTTACCTCAAAACAATTTAACTCAAAAATTAACGATTTGACAAAACACTTTGATCAAGTCTTCATATGCTCTAGCAATAGTAATGCTCAGTTAGGACTAATGGCGTTGGCAGAATTTGTACCCAGTTTAGTTCTGATTGCAGGCTTGCGAAAGACAAAAAAAATAGACATAAAAAATATAAAAATAAAACAGCCTGTAGACGTGCTATTTTATGAATAAAAGTATTAAAATAATTTTGACTTGTATTTCTACTGTCTTTTTAGCGAATTGTTCACAAGTTCTCCAGAATGTTGATTTAGAGATAAATACCGAAGATAACTCAGGACAAGAAAATTTTAGTGTAATAGAAAAAACGCTTACGATAAACGAGGCAAGAAAACAAAAAAACGCACCTTATGCTCGCGCTTTACTAAAAAATGGCAGAGGTGGGAATTCTAAACCTGTTTCAGAACAGCTGGCGTTATTATCCGAATTTCCAAAAAGTGAAACGCCAACTGATTACAAAATTGGTATAGGGGACACCATAACATTTTCAAGATTGGTTGAAAATAGACGTTCGCCCAAACATATGCCTAGCAAATGGCCAAGACAAACAAGCACATCTAAATATAAATTGGGTATTGGCGATACTTTGGCTTTAACCCTTATCAAAAAAGTCAAGTCAGAAGCCTCAATGGTACCTGCCGGAGAATTCGGCGATAAGCTTGTAATTACTGCACAGCCAAGTGTTGATAAAACCATAAATTCAACGGGTCGGATTGGACCAGACGGGAGTATTCTCCTGTTAGAGGTTGGGCGCCTGGAAGCAGGTGGCAAAACCTTAAATGAATTACGCTCTGAAGTGCGAAACATTTTAATCCGAAATGGCTTAACCCCAAGATTTCAAATGGAAATTAGCGAATTTAAATCACAAAAAATCTACCTAACCATAAATTCTAGTTCAAAAGTAATCTTTTTAGACGATCAAATAATTTCGATAAGAGATATTTTAACTTCAGCGAATGTTGGTTTTCAACCTGATACGATTACCCACATTAAACTCCAGAGGAATGGTGAAAAATATCTTATATCACTTCGCGACATTTACAGCGAAAATGCGCCTGAGCTGAATGTTAGATCTGGTGATCATATCTTTGTACAAGATCATTTCACCAAGATAGTGGCTACTTCTTCGATTGTGGATCATAGAGGCAGTGTCGTATTTGAAGGTGTCGGAGAAATAAAGGCCGTTGGACGCTCACTTGATGATTTACGTAATGAAATAAAAAACTTAAGGCAAGATATACAAAATTCTCAAATCAAATTTCAAATCCAGATTACAAATTTCTTCTCACAAAATGCATTGTTAAGCATTGAGGGACAGCCTGGTAAAGTGATTGCTATAACAGATAGTCCAATCACCTTAGCCAATGTACTTTTAGAGAATGGTTTGAGCGTTGATGGAAAAAATATTGTTCAAATTAATTTATTGCGAGATGACAGAAGCTATACTTTTACCCTCGATGGTCTCCTAGATATTACTAAGCCAAAAGTGTACTTGCAATCAGGAGACCGTATAGTTGTAAAACTTTTGCAATATAAAGAAAATAAAGTTTTTATTTTGGGAGGTGTTTCTCCACAAATTTTTAAGATAAATCCTTCAAAACGTGAAACTTTAGCAGATGTTTTATTTACTAGTGGCGGGGCTTTAAGCGCTTCCAGTGCAAAACGATCAGAGGTATACCTACTTAGAGGCAGCAATCCAGTAGTGGCGTATCATTTAGATGCACAAAGCCCAACTCGACTTATTGTGGCTGACGCAATGGAGCTTCGCCCAAATGATATCCTATATGTAGCAGAGCAGCCGATAATGTCTTTCAACCGAACACTTGCTACGATCTTGCCTCTTAGAATTTTGTTACGCGATATTAAGGATGAGAACATTCCATAACACTAAATTGCAATCGCCAATTGATTAACAAAAGAAAAATGATATTAACCAGCGAGCTGATATAGTTACCGGACATTGCTTTGCTTAGTCATTTTTTTTCTGATCGCGATAAATCTAATCTAAAGTGGTTTTGGACAAATTACATGCGTGCCAGGACGAAATGGCTAGTACTCGTTCTTTTATTGATTTTCTTTCAAGGTTTTGTCTATCAGCAGTTTTTGGTTCTTACAGAATCAGGTTTGCGTGTAATTTTTGCAAGTGGCGAGTTTAGCGAGCTAATTTGGGTCTGCCTTGCGGTTCTTTTAATTTTTTCAGTGCGGGCATTTACCAGCTTCGTGATTCCAACAATTTCTGCAAAATTATCGACTTCCGCGCTTTTTGAACTTAGACGCGACTTAACTCACCATATTTTACGATTACCCCAATCGTATTTTGACGAAACAAGTTCTGGTGAATTAATTCTACGGTTAGTCAATCAAGTTCAGGAATTAAGTACCTTTGTTGGGCAGACAACAGTAAAGGCAATGCGAGATGCAGCAACTGTATTAATTGTTTCAAGTTATTTAATTTATAAAAATATTTATCTTTTTAGTATTGCACTGGTGGTAATACCGCTGATTGCATTTTTGATGATAGCAGTCGTGAGACGTGTAAGAAAAATGCAAACTTTAGCTGAAAAATCTATCGGTAAATTTATTTCAAATATTGATGAAATGAAAACTGGAATGCGAACCACAAAAATGGCTGGCCAGGAGGGTGCCGAAGGTCAACGCATCTCAGGCTCAGCACAATTAATTAGACGCTATACTTATAAGCTTATGCGAACCCATGCTCTGACGCCGCCAGTGATAGATCTTTCATCTGCGTTTGTGTATATGTTAGTGGTTGGTGGTGGGGGATATATGGCTCTCTCAGATCAATTTGATATGGACGGAGCCTCAATTATTGCCTTTCTTATCGGATTAGTAATAGTCTTTGACCCAGCTAGAAACGTGGCTCAGTTTTTCACTCAATTACAGTCATCTCTTATCTTACTAGAAAGTGTGCATTCAATTTTTACTGTTAAAGCAGAAGAATTTAATTCAGGAAAGATTTACAATGATAATATCAACCCGATTTCAATTAAATTCGAAAATGTAAACTTTAGTTATAATACCAGCTCCAATACATTAAGAGATCTATCTATTGATTTTAAACCAGGAACAAAAAACGCAATTGTTGGCAGCACAGGTTCAGGTAAAACAACCATATTAAACTTAATAGGTAGGCTTTATGCCCTAGAGTCGGGAAAAATAACTTTCAATGGTATAGACATAAGCACATTAAACATGACCTCTGTTAGAGACCAAATTACCATAGTCTCTCAGGATATAGTAATTTTTGATCAATCACTAGAAGATAACATACGATATGCTGACCCATCAGCAACTAAAGAAATGATTATAGATGCAGCAAAAAAAGCAAAGATCGATGGCTTACTTCTAGAGCGACAAGAGCAGCCTGTTGGCCCCAATGGAAGTCAACTGTCAGGAGGGCAAAAGCAGCGAATTGCTTTAGCTCGCGCCTTTCTTAAACCTGCACCTATTATACTATTAGATGAGGCAACATCAGCATTAGATGCTGTCACCGAAGCAACCATAACTAGATCTTTACAAGAACTTGGAAAAAACAAAACAACCATAGTTGTAGCACATAAATTAAGCAGTATTGAAGATGCAGACATTATTTTCGTTATGGACAAAGGGTCTTTGGTTGAATCCGGCTCTCATTCAGATTTAATGAAGAAAAAAGGGCAATACAGGGCTATGGTGAAAGCTCAAAAAACAAATACTGTTTAGGTAGCTAATTTATTGGCAGAGAAGATGATTAATCAAAAAAATGATCTAAATAAGCGAGTAAATTCAAAGTAACTACTGGTAAAAATTTGGGCAAAGTCTCACACTAAGTTTTATTACCCAGACATGGCTAGAATGGGAACTGTATCATAAAAAACCGGTCGACGCTCTAAAAGGGTTTTCCGCGCTATCTCCTTTTTATCGATCCGCAACAGAACATTTACATATGTAAATTCAAGTAGATCCCTTTGGGCTCTGCTCCCTCCAAAACGTTCAAATTCCGATGAAGCAGTTTTTAGTTCTTCCCTTGCTTTGTCCCATTTTTTTTCAGATATAGCCTTCCAAGCTTTCGCAACTGCTGGAACAATATCCCCAGCAAAACCACTATTTCCATCAATCAATTTGTTTAGATATTCTTCATTTCCTGCCATTGCATGAGCTAATGCCGCATGGATATCTGCAAAACTTTGTCCCATCTTAGGAAAGTTTTGTGCCGCATATTCACTTAGTTTATGCCAACGCTCATTAGAAACATTATATCCTGCAAGCTCTGCACGGTAGTAAATCGAGGCTGTGTCAGTTAGTGCATTTATTGGCAAGCTACTCCCTTTTTCCTGCGATACAGAAGAATCCACGAGCTTCCACATTGAAGTCTCATCACCGTCATGTAAGGCCCACAATGCTTGATGCCAACTCAAGTGACCGTGTAATAAAGAACGACGATCATAAGTTGGCATCCATGCATTTAAGTATTCACGCCCCGCCAATACTTCGTTTTCTTCATAAAGTATGTGCGCAAAAAAGTGCGCAGCATTAGCATTTCTAGGATTTAATTTTAAAGCCTTTTCCATCAGCTGCATGGACTTTAGTGTTTGCCCCGTCTCACACAGCGAAATTGCGTGCATAGACATCATCCACCAATCATCGCCGTATTGCGGCAGAAGTTTTGCAGTGTATTCTAGCAGGTCATTTTCACGGCCTGCTTCCCCTGAAAAACCAATCAAGCCAAAAACACTCGTACTCATCTGGGCAATCATCACATCTCTTGGCCATTCCGATACATGGTTTTGAACTGCCACTCTTGCTTTTTTAGCCTCACCTGAAAGAATAAGTTCACAACATAAAAAATGAGATTTTTCACGACTAGTTAATCCATCCAATAAATTCTTAGCGTTACGTAGGGCTGCTTTAGCGTTAGCTAGTTTACCAGAACTCATAAACGCTCTGACTAAAGCCATATAGCCCAGAGCAAAATTTGGATCTGCTTCAATTGCCTGAGAGAACGCCTCCTCAGCTCCATAATTTGCGCTTAAGAAAGCACGCAAGCCAATATCATAACTATCCCGAGCAAGCCCAGTACTTGTTGTTAGATGGTTTCCATAAAAGTCGGTCAGCATAATTTTTTATAATACTTTACAAAGAAATTCACAGCTTGTTTTCTTTTTTTGTTTTTAAAATTTTAATTAAACTATTATCACGCTTTATTTTTAATTCGGATATGCTGGGATTTTGACTTTCTATACCGTGAATAAGTTTTTCCTTTAATTCTGGTGTCAGAGTTGCCTGCCCTAACGTTTTCCATCGTTCTTCTTGAGATGGGCCTAAATGTTCAAGGTAGGATCTATACCCACCTTCTCCTCCGCCTAAATGATAATTCATATGGGGTCCAAGCAATGCAAGACGCAATCCAGGGCCATTTGAAATAACGGTATCCACGTCCTTAACATCTGCGATACCTTCGGACACCAGATATACAGCCTCTCTGTATAATGCGGATGTTAAGCGATTAGCTAAATGCCCTCTCATCTCCTTCTTTATCTGAACTGGTACTCTCTGCAGAGAATTATAGAAAGACTTTGCTCGACTGCTTATTTCTTGACTGAAAACTTTCCCCAAAACTATTTCCACAACAGGTATCAAATGAGGAGGGTTCATGGGGTGTCCAACAATGATCCTATCAGGCCAAATGCAACTTTTCTGCAGCTCTGACGGCATTAAAGATGAAGTACTTGAAGAAATTATAGTATCTTTGGAAACAATTCTCTCTATCTGTGAAATTGTTTCTTGTTTTAAAGAAAGATTTTCTGGGCAATTTTCTTGAATAAATGTAGAAAATTTCAGATCCCTTATTTTATTGGAAAATTTTACTCCTTTTTTATTTTTGAGGTTATCAAACAGTAGATCTAAAGATCCCCATATTTTATCAATTTCCCGATGGGCTAAATCTTGTTTATTCAAGTATGGATCATAAACTGTAGTCTCGTATCCAAAGGCAGAAAAAAGACCAGCCCAGCTCATCCCAATCAGACCAGCACCGACAACGCCTATTTGATTTTCATCATGAGGCAAGTTCAATTTATACGTGAGCCCTTAACTCTAAAACATTTATGTTGACCTTTTCACTTTCTATCAATTTGAGTTGATTTTCAAACTTAACTTGATCTGCCTAACTCTAGCGCCGTATACAAAAAAGCCTGTTAAATTTTAGAAGATGAGTCATTACAGACTAGTAGAAAAAAATCTTTAAAATGCTATTTGGTTTATTTTGTAAGTCAGTCTCTTTTATATAGATCTTCATAACGTATTATATCATCCTCACCAAGATAACTGCCAGTCTGAACCTCTATCAAAAGCATGGGCAACTTTCCAGGGTTTTCCATTCGATGTCTCGAGCCGATGGGTATATAAACCGATTCGCCTTCAGAGACTAATTTTACCTCATCGCCCAACGTCACCTTAGCTGTTCCTTCAACTACTATCCAGTGCTCTGAGCGATGAAGATGGCTTTGTAAACTAAGGGCAGCACCTGGGTTTACATAAATTCGCTTTACCTGAAAACGATCTCCAATAGCTATTCTTTCAAACCACCCCCAAGGGCGGTGGTCTTTAGGAAAAATTTCTGCTTGGTGGACGTTTAAAGCTTTTAACTCTTCCACCACAAATTTAACGTCTTGTGAACGGTTTTTATTGGCAACCAAAACGGCATCAGGCATTGCAACAGCTATAATTTCATTTAACCCTAATCCAACAATTTGCTGTGTTTCATTTTCACTCCTTAACAAGGAGTTTTGACAATCAATTGCATGAGCATTTACTGAAACCGCAACACCTTTATCGTCAAGAACAGAATTCTCTAGTACGGCATTCCATCCACCTAGATCTGACCAGCCAGCAGAAAAAGGAACAGCAACAATATTATTAGCTTTCTCCATTATTGCATAATCTATACTGATATTTTCTACCTCTTCCCAACACTGAGTATCCAGCCTGAGAAAATCAAGATCTGGAACACCTGATTCAACTGCATTACTTACATTAAGCAACATTGTTTTCTGATATTTTTCAAAAGCGTTTATAAGATCGTGAGCTCGAAACATAAAAATGCCTGCATTCCATAAAAAATTTCCTGCTTTGAGCATCTCTGAGGCATCCTGGTAATTAGGTTTTTCGATGAACCTCGCAACCGGACTATAACTTTGATTTTGATTTTTTTTTAACTCTAGATAACCATACCCAGTTTCCGCATGAGAAGGTTCGACGCCAAACGTTACTAAATTTCCTTGCTCAATTGCTTCAATTCCAATCACTATTGCCTGATGAAATTCATCGACATCTTTTATTATGTGATCTGATGGAGCAACAACCACGATAGCATTTGAGTCTTCCTTTAAAGCATAGATACTTGCCGCAAGGATTGCAGGTGCAGTATTTTTAACTGATGGTTCAATTATAATAGTCCCTGGATCAATACCCGCTTCTTGTAATTGCTCACCTACAATGAAGCGAAAATCAGAGTTGGTAATGGTAATATGCGACAAAAAATTAACTATCGGAGAACTCACTGACCTTAGTGCAGCCTCCTGAAACAATGTTTTACCAGAAGTAAATTTTGCAAATTGTTTAGGATATGACTTTCGAGATAGTGGCCAAAGTCGAGTTCCAGAGCCTCCAGCCAAAAGAATGGGTTTAATAGCCACCATTTTTAGTAGTACCTTTTATAAATTCAAAGTTCACTTCCAATGTAAAACCTTCAACTGACACACAACCAAATCTCTAATTTTTCAACTCTACGAACTCAGCAATACAATATGATCAAAGCCAAGAAAGCAAAAAAGGACAGCCCAACTAGGCTCTTTCAGTAAATCACCAACCATGGCTATTCAAATTCTATCTTTAGCCACGTTAAATTTATTGATAAACCCTTAAATTTGCAAAAATTACGCTATTTTTTTACTTTCCATCAATTTGAGCTGATTTTCAAAATCAGCCTTTTCCATTTTACTTTCAAGAGCCCTCAAAAATAAAGCCTGCTGAGTTTCGGGGGCAAGTCCACCCTTAGGGGGATCATTATCAAGATTAGTTGGAAAAGAATAGCCTTCAGCAGTTGCAGCGATTGCTGCCTTTATCTCAGAAATCGAAAGTATTTGTTCATCAAGGTGTTTTGCCGCACTTGGATACGTTAAAACACACATCTTAGCACGATCGATCGTTTCCATAGCTCGACCAAAAGCTGAGGAAACTTGTAATAAATTTGCCATTCGGTGAATATTTGAACTAGCGTTTGAGCCAGCCGCATGAAATATGGCTGGGCTAAAAAATAAAGCATCTCCCTTATTCAAGGGAAGCTGAACATAATGATTTTCAAAAACCTCTCGGAAATCTTCTCTACGCCATGCGGCATACCCAGGTCGGTATGATTGAGAAAAGGGAAGTAATTTAGTGGGTCCGCTTTCAACTGGCATATCACAGTGAGCAATTGCACCCTGAAGAGTTAATGCTGGCGATAATTCATGGACATGGGCTGGATATAATGAACTCACTTCAGCAGTTTGGAAACCTAAATGGTAATCTCTATGTGCCTGCTGAGCATTCCCACCTGGACGTACTAAATTCACCTGGGCGGTCATCTGATAGTTTGGTCCTAACCATGCCTGGCAGGCCATTTGAATAGCCTCATTTGCAAAATATCTTAAGAAAACATCCGGTGAGCTTTCGCATAATTTTTGAAGAGAATTCCAAATTCTGTCATTTGCACCATCAGCTGCAAAGTGATCTGCACCACCCTCGCTATTAACTTTTTCAGAAACTATAATATCTTCATAAAGTTTGGTGGCCTCATCTATTGCGGATGTATCTTGATAAGCATTACGAAGAACTATAGCGCCCGAGCCATCCTTTAAAACTCCGGCCCATTCAGCCATTAATACGCTTTTTGATCCCTCATCATTAAAAGCAGTTTTTAGTAACGAAATATCATAAATAGGTATATTCTTTTCAATTTCTGCCGCATGGGGAGTAGCTTCCATAGGTAGCGTTTGACCAATAATTTCCCTAAATTCGTTAAGATTACATTTTTCTGGATAATAGTAACCAGTGTCGGTTTTCTCTAAGTCTTTCATTTTGAACAAAGCTCACACTTCAATTTCGATTTTTAAATTTACAACTCTTTATTGCACTTAAGTAAAACAAATGAAATATCTCGCTTAGTGAAATTTAGTTGTAGGTCAGGAAATGAGCGTCAACATAATCTGTATGAAGTGGGGCGACAAATATGGGCCCGATTATGTCAATAAGCTCTACAATATGGTTTCAAAAAATCTTACGAAAAAATTTCGTTTCATATGTTTTACTGAAAATGAAAAAGGCCTGAATAATAGGATCGAAACTTTTCCTCTGCCCTCGATTAAAATGCCAAAGAATAAACCAGAGCGCGGATGGAGAAAACTATCAATCTTACAGAAAGACTTGAATGGATTGAAGGGAACATGCCTGTTTTTAGATTTAGATATAGTTATAGTTGATAATATAGATCCTATATTTGAATTAAGCGGTGAGTTTTTAATAGCTTTTGATAAACGCAAAAAAAAATCTTCGATCGGAAACTCATCAGTTTTCCGGTTTGAAGCAGGGGCGCATCACGATATTTACGAAAATTTCAATAATAACTCTTCCACAATTTTAAGCATATTTAGAAATGAACAAGCCTACTTGTCTGATATGATTGTAAAAAAAGGAATTTTTCAATATTGGCCAGAGGGCTGGTGTCCAAGTTTTAAATATCATTGCGTACCTAACTTCCCTCTTAACTACTTCTTAACCCCTAAAATTCCTATGGGTGCAAAAATTATACTTTTTCATGGGCTGCCTGAACCAACTGAAGCTGCAGAAGGGAAAAGTGGTAAGTGGTATCGTTATATTAAAAAATCTCCCTGGATAAATGAACATTGGCTAATTTCCTGAACCTAAATTTTTGATTTTAGTCACCTCGCAAAATCAACATTAATATCGTAAAAAAATCTAAAATGGTGAAGAGTATTGTTTTAGAGCCCAGCTATCTGCAATTGTTCAAAGGTCGTTATTCACCCCATAGAATTGCGCCGTTGAAAAGAATAGTGCCGAGATATGTTGCCATTTTGTCTGATGTAGAACAAGAAAATATGGTGGGAAGTGTGAAGCGAACAAAACAACTATATGGTCGAGTTCTGCCTGTACATTACGAAAGAGCCAGGCAAAGAGCGTATAATTTTATCGGCTAACGAATTGTTTTTTATTATTTTAATTTATTAAATTAAAAAATTTAAATTTTTTTTCCAAAAAAGCTAAACAATTCGATATTTGGGTCGTTTATCCTTATTGCGAAGACTATATTGGAAAATTTATAATGGCAAACATAGGTGTTGCGAAAGCAAGTATTTATGCTGATCTATCAGCGACGAAGTTCGAAAAAGAAGCAATCAAGGCTGTTGAAAGGGTAGCCAAGACAAGGACAAAAAGTTCTTCAGGCGATCAAGTAAAATTCTCAGCAATGGAAGATACTTTACGCTTGGACATCGCAGCGAAAAGCGGCGCCATACGATCCATGACCGCCGCCCAGGGTTACCTTCTCGCTACAATGAATGCGTTAGATAGTGGCGACTACATCTTAAAAAAACTACACGATATTGCAGTGCAGGCTTCTGATGGTAATAAAACCACCAATGAGCTTTCCGCTCTTGATGTTGGCGCTGAAATTTTAGGTGACGAATTTCATAATCTGATGACCACAGCCAATTTCAAGGGCAAGCCAGTATTCAGCGGAACAAATACTAACATGAAAATTGGGACTGGCGTTCAAGATGCCGCAATAGATATCGGTGTTAAGCAAGTAGAATATGACGACCTTTATGATCATATTAACTCGCCTGAAAACTCAATTACAACTGGGACCACTTATGAAATTACAAAGCCTCTGACAAATGATCAAAAAGAAACGATTTTAGCGAGAACTTCCGGGTTAAATGCAGCGCAATTAGTTGTGGGAGCCCAATTTACAGTTATTGACCAAGCTGCCAATCCTAATTCAGAGGGCATCCACACAAAGGATTTATATTATGTCGATGGAAACAATACCGTTACATTTGATCCTACTGCGATTGTATTATCCCCAGACACCGACTTCAAAAGCGGTTATTTAGATATCACGATCTCAAACAATGCAGAGACTTCGGATGATCTCAATATAATTTCAGGAAATGGTTTATCCGGATCTATCGTTAAAACTGGAAATGCAATACGTTATGTTGATCCTACTCATGGTAGTATGCATATTGGTAATATTAATCCATCACTACATGGACAAGATAGTAAAGGTCTACGAATTAATTTCTTTGATCAGATAATTATTCCAAATACTTCTACTATTCTTAACGGCGACTTTAGCAATGGATTAGCAAACTGGACCGCTTATGAGGACAGGGTTAACTTCGGAAATAATTTTACGCTTGCAGACGGAAGCTCAATCCCAACTCCAACTGACTTACAAATGGCGACAGTAACCTATGACCAGGGTTCAGGAAATCCTCATCCCAGCGTTTTGCGTAACGATAATGTTGCGCTTTCATCAATGCCAAGCTTTGACGTAAATGTAGACAACGGTAAATTAAAGCTGGAACAGGGACGTTTTAGTGTCCAAGTAGGTTACGGTATTGTGCATGGACCCGCGGCAGTGAGCGATACTTTTTCTGCAACGGTAGGAGATGTTCTTCGATTAGATTATACTGCTACTGGTAATCATGATGATTACCACGTGGCAGGTTATGTTTTTAATACAACAACCAATGCAATAACTTTAGCAATAAATGAAACGGGTACGACTGGCAGTGGAAGAAAGTCCGTAGAGATTACTGAAGCTGGTAATTATCGATTTGTTTTCGTAAACGGTACTTTTGACAGAAGCGGTGGACTAGTAGTAGGAGCCGATATGACAATTGATAATATTGAGTCAGAAAAACAATACAGTATTCCCGATACCGCTATTCAACAACTTCTAAGGTCAACTTCTTACTCAAGCTCAAGCGATAATCAACATTTCGTAAAAGATGTTTCTATTTCAGCGAATGATGGAACAAATACAATTAGTGATACTTCAAAAATATTTAATACAGAATATGAAGGTAAAATAATGGTTGCCCCAACGCTTAACCTTGAAAAACCAGTTAGCTTTGGGGCTACTAACAGTTTAGGACCAGGAGGCGCTGCAGATCCATCTGTTGTCGTATCAAAAATTGAAGAAGTTCAAACCCGCATTGGCTCGGCAAAAGCTGAAGCCAAAGCTCATTATTCTGTTTTAGAAAGTGCGATTGAATCATCAACCGACATGCGCGCTCAATTTTTCTGGGGAGCAGACGCAATCAGTGATCCAGAATTTTTCGCAGACACTGCTTACTTTGCCAAACAACAGATCATGCAGAACAATGCTGCCGCCATCTTGGCACAAGCAAATAAAAGTCAGGGCGGCCTTATGACACTGGTAGACTCTCCAAATGTGATCGAAGCCTAGAATTTGGTGTGAAATTGCAAATTTTTGGTTAATTTTAGAAAATATAGATAAGATTTTCTTTGACATACCATATGTAGATGTATCACAACACTCTAGACTGCCCAAAAAAGAGGCAGATATTGGAAGAATAACCTACAGGAGAATTTTATGACCTCTACATCTGACAATATTTATAGCGATGCGAATAATACGCCGCCGCTAGCAACAGCTGTACCCCTCGGACTGCAGCATGTTTTGGCTATGTTCGCTTCAAATGTAACTCCCTCGATCATCGTTGCAGGTGCAGCGGGTTTAGCTTTTGGTGGTGCAGAACAAGTCTACATGATTCAAATGGCTATGCTCTTCGCCGGTATAGCAACCCTATTTCAAACCATTGGTGTTGGACCAGTTGGATCCCGCTTACCGATCATGCAAGGTACGAGCTTTGCCTTCGTTGGTGTGCTTGCCGGGCTAGCAGCAACCCAGGGATTAAGCGTTGCTCTCACTTCCTGTATTATTGCAGGCTTAATTCACTTCGCACTTGGATCTGTAATAATTAGTATAAGATCTTGGTTCCCACCGCTAGTTACAGGTCTCGTTATCTTAGCGATTGGTCTATATCTTATCCCAGTAGGTATAAAATATGCCGCTGGTGGTGCCGCAGAGTTTCAAATGACTGCGGAAAGCTTCGGTTCGCTAAAGCATTGGGCTGTCGCACTGACAGTTATAATTGTTGCCTTAGTTGTGAAGTTTAAGGCTTCAGGCACATTATCAAGTGCAGCAATTCTGATTGGTTTAATTGCAGGCTATGTCCTTGCCTACATTTTGGGTATGGTTTCTTTTGGCGGTGTTGCCAAAGCCAGCTGGATTACAAGCCTCCAGGTTTTACCATTTGGATTTGAATTCAATTTAGGTGCGGTTATAGCAGTGACCCTAATATCAATTGTATCTGCAGTCGAAACAGTGGGTGACACCTCTGCAACAACCAAGGCCGGTGCCGGTCGCGATGCAACAGATGATGAGATATCTGGGGCAACATACGCGGATGGACTTGGAACAGCAGTCGCCGGTGTTTTTGGCGGATTGCCCAACACCTCGTTCAGCCAAAATGTTGGTATTGTTGGGATGACAGGCGTAATGAGCCGTCACGTTGTCACAATCGCCGGTGTAATTATGGTTATTTGTGGTCTGTTACCAAAAATTGGTGCCATAATTGCTTCAATGCCAATGCCAGTTTTAGGCGGAGGCGTTATTGTGATGTTTGGAATGGTTGCAGGCGCAGGCATGAATGTGATGTCTGACGTCAAAATGACCCGAAGAAACATGATGATTATAGCGATTTCCTTGACAGTTGGCTTGGGGTTGAACCTCGTACCAAGTGCAGTTCAGTATCTACCAGGGGTTTGGAAAACATTGGCCACCTCTGCGGTAGCCCCAACTGCATTTTTAGCTATCGTATTAAATCAAATTCTTCCTGAAGATGAATAATTAAAAATAATACTAAACGGTGAAATGACCCTTGGGAAACTAGGGGTCATTTTTTATTTCAAACCTATTAATTCTTTGTATTATAATTATACCATGAGCTTTTGTGTGAGAGATTTTAATGACAAAACTTCTATCTCGAGAACAAGTTAATCAATATCATAATTCTGGATTTGTGAGCCCAGTAGATGTTTTAACTCAAGACGAGATTAAACAGAGCATAGAAGAAATAGAAAGTTTCGAAGAAGAAACCGGGCAGCCAATAGATTTTCCGCATAAGTCACGATGTCACCAGCTGTTTGCTTGGGCAGACTACTTGGTCCATCACCCCAAAATTCTTGATGCTGTTGAGGATATTATTGGGCCAAACATTCTATGTTATCATGCCACACTTTGGGTGAAACCCAAACAATCCAACTCATTCGTAAGGTGGCACCAAGACGGTACATATTTTTTCCTCGATCCAGCGAAGCATATAACAGCGTGGGTAGCACTTACAATTGCCGATGAGGAAGCAGGTTGCATGCAGGTCATTCCAGGCTCTCATAAAAATGATTTTTTTGACCATAACGATGATGCAAACCCAGACAATATGATCCCAAGAGGTCAGGGATTAGCCATCGAGGTGGAGACTGAAGCAGCTGTGGGAATGCCACTTCAAGCTGGGCAAATGTCCCTTCATCATACAAAGCTTTTTCATGCATCTTTTAACAACATGAGAGATACAAGAAGAATTGGCTTTGGAATTAGCTACATACCCACAGACGTGAAGGACATTGGAAATACACCAGCAAACGCACTCCTCGTAAGAGGCGAAGATAGATATAATAATTTTTTACCAGAGAAAAGATTAGAGTCTCCTGGATCTCAAAATCAGCTCGATTACCACTTGGGCCTAATGAAACAATTCCGTAAACGACAAGATGAAGGCGCTTCGTTTTCAAAGGCCAAAATCGAGTAGTAATTCATTACTTAAATCACATCTCGCGTAACTGACTGGGGTGGGAAAGTGCGACCCGCAACTTCAACACTAGTTGTTCCGTAGTTAAACCAAAACATTTCATTTGAAGTTTCTCGACGCCGCAGGCCCTCCGGCATTTCGATAACTTTGATTTCCGCTTTTAAACAAATCTCATTAAAAACTTTTGTAAGAGCTTCTTGATCAAACCAGCCACCCAAATAAGTTATGTTTCCCGCAGATACTGCCGCTAAATCTCCGTTTGCCATAATACGAAATGGATGATCAGAAGACTCTAAAGCCTCACTCCATCCCTTTACCGAACCGCCGCCCTCTAATAGAATTGGCATGTCAGGTCTTAGTGTTTCAACTCTAGTTGTCGTCACATTTATTTTTGGTAAGTTTGGACCGAGGGGCCTATTTATCCCAAAGTTTTCTGTTGAGCTTCCTGACCGGGGACCTACTACAGTTGGGCCATCCCTTTTTGAAAACCGCTCTTTTAAATCGTCACTCATATATAGCAAACCTGGAGCAACAACTAATTTGTGCTTAGAAAAATCATCCTCAGTCGACAGAATATCTACTGAAAGACCAAGCCCTCTAAGCGCCCGATAATTGTCATAAATTAGGTCGAAATATTCCAGGCCCCTGCCTTGTGGTAAGGTTCGCCACATCCAGTCAGATTGATAGTCAAATAGCAATGCCACCTCAGAGATGCATTGCTCGACGTCTGAAGCGTCAGCAATTTCTTGAGCTACTCGAGTTGCTTCAATGATCGCTGGAGCATCGGCATTATCTGGGCGTAGAAGGCCTGCATGCATCTGTTCTTGAGCGAAAGGAGCTTGTCGCCACCTAAAGTAACAAACCGCCTCAGCTCCATGCGCAAAAGCTTCCCAAGACCATAATCTAATCATGCCTGGTAAAGGTGAGGGATTATACGGAGCCCAATTTACTGGCCCAGGTTGTTGTTCCATAACCCACCATCGACCCTTACCAACTGTTCTATAAAGATCATGATGAAAAGCTTGAAAATCAGGATCACCCTGTCGAGCAAAGGCCTGCTTAAATTCATCTGGTGCCACAACACGATCTTCTAAAAATCCAAGAGGATAACTATCCCAGCTCGCTATATCTAAGTCATCTCCCACTTTGAAATGATCAAACTCTGTTGTTTTGCCCATGAAATTATGGGCGATGGGGGCATCAGAATATGACTTGATAATGTCTGTCTGAAGGCGGTTGAAAGAAACAACTTGGTCAGAACTAAACCTCCGAAAGTCTAAGACATGAGATGGGTTAGGTTGGGTTACCGTAAGATTTGGCAAATCAATTTGATCAAAGTTCTCATATTCCATTGACCAAAAAACATTGCCCCAGGCTTCATTGAGTGCCGATATATCGCCATCATTCCCACTTCCTGCATACCGAACCCTGAGCCAATTTTTAAATGCCGACCTAGCTGAATCACTATAAGAATGAGTAGTATCATGACAGGAATATTCATTATCGGTCTGCCATGCTCCCACATGAGGGTTTTTTCCATATCTTTCTGCCATGAGCGTAACAATACGAACGCACTCGTCTCGATAACCTTCATGGCTGAAGCAATAGTGTCGCCTTGATCCAAATTTTCTCGGCCGCCCCTCTTTATCGATCGCAAGCATATCTGGATGCTTTTCCAACATCCACCTTGGAGGTGTTGCAGTAGGCGTCCCAAGCACCACACTCAACCCAGCAGTCCCCAGTATATCGATAATCTCATCAAGCCACTCAAATTTTAGCTCGCCAGGTGATGGCTCCATCTTGGACCAAGCAAATTCGCCAATTCTTACCCAGGACAGACCCGCCTCGGCCATTCTTTTTGCATCCTCTTTCCAGAGATTTTTAGGCCAATGTTCAGGATAATAGCAAACACCGAGAGTACGTTTCATTTCAAATAATCCTTAATTAATTACCCATATGATGCACTTGATTTCAAAAACTCTGGAAGCCAATCTCCATGTGCATCGAGAAGATCGTCAACCATTTGCCAGATTTGCTCTAAATCTAATTCCGCACCAGTGTGGGGGTCCATCATTGCAGCATGATAAACATACTGCCTATCTTGCGCGACAAGTGCTTTCACCGTTAACTCTTGAACATTAATATTCGAGCGCATGATGGCAATTAATTGAGGAGGAATATCAGTTACACGATTTGGGTGGATGCCTTGTGCATCAATTATGCAGGGCACTTCAACTGCGCACCCTTCTGGGAGATCAGGAATGAAACCTTTATTTGAAATATTTCCATAAATAGTACTGGTCGTGTCCGTCCAAACAGAATTGATAATTTGAGATGCATACTCAACAGAGTTGGGAACTTCTATTTTTCCCTGAGACGTAAATTCTTCAAGCTGATTTTTCCACTCTTCAATTTGTTCCATACAACGTTTTGGATATTCATCTAAAGGGATGCCAAATTTTTCAATAATATCCTCTCGCCCTGTTTTGATAAACCAGGGTACGTATTCAGCAAAGTGTTCTGAACTCTCAGTCGCAAAATAACCAACGCGCTTCATCATTTCATAGCGAACTTTGTTGGGGCAACGTGCATGCGTCATACTTTCAGGGCGCGGAAAAAAACCGTCTTCATATCCCTTTTTTAATGCTGGATAAAGATCATTGTAACTTCCATCATCAAGAAGCTCTTCAAATTTAAGAAAGTACGCAACATGATTTATACCTGCCGAAAGATAACGAATTTTACTGACTGGAATTTTTAAGTCAGATGCCAGTTCATTCACTGTATGCTGAACTGAGTGACATAGACCCACCTGTTTGATTTCTGGATATTTCTTGGTAATGGCCCAAGTATTAATAGCCATGGGATTTACATATTGGAGCATTATCGCATTCGGACAAAGCTCAAGCATATCTTCACAGATTTTCCATAAGTGAGGAACGGTTCTCAATCCCCGCATAATTCCCCCTATGCCAATTGTATCGGCAATGGTCTGTCGCAAACCAAATTTTTTTGGTATTTCGAAGTCAGTAACGGTGCATGGCTCAAAGCCTCCAATTTGAAAAGCAACAACAACAAAATCTGCTCCCCTTAAGGCCTCTTTTTGATCAGTGTGAGCGGAGCATGTCGCTTGAACTCCAAGGGAGCTAACAAGTTTATTAAAGACCATTTCGCTTTCCAATAGCCGCTGCTCATTTATATCCATTAAAGAAAAATGTGCGCCCTTGAGAGCTTCCCATTGCAAAACATCCCCAACAATATTTTTCATAAAAACAGTCGAACCAGCTCCGACGAATGCAATTTTTGGAAAACTCATAATTAATGCACCTTTAGGACAAATTTAATGCCTTGAGACATTGACATATAGACAAAAAAAATCTCTTTATTGTAGCGCTAACATTGGGGGGTGGACATGGCAACCGTTAGTCTTCAGGGCTTACATAAATCTTTTGGCAGCACTAAAGTTATCAAAAACGTCAACGTGGAAGTTGAAGACAGAGAATTTGTCGCTTTAGTTGGTCCATCTGGTTGTGGGAAATCCACGTTACTAAGAATGATAGCAGGTCTCGAAACCACTACTTCTGGCGATATCGCAATCGGTGATAGAGTTGTAAATGATGTGATGCCATCTGATAGAAAAGTGGCCATGGTTTTCCAATCCTATGCGCTCTATCCGCATATGACTGTGAGACAAAATATGTCATTTGGTTTGGAGGTAACGGGACATGAAAAACAAGAAATAGTTGGTAAGGTAGAAAAAGCTGCAAATATTTTACAGCTTGGCGATTTGCTTGAGAGAAAGCCAAAACAATTATCAGGAGGCCAAAGGCAACGCGTGGCCATCGGCCGCGCTATCGTGCGAGATCCAGAAGTTTTTTTATTTGACGAACCACTGTCAAATCTAGATGCGGAACTGCGTGTACAAATGCGCGTTGAGCTTGCCCTCCTTCACAAGCAATTAAACGCAACCATGATTTATGTTACGCATGATCAAGTAGAGGCAATGACCCTGGCAGACAAAATTGTTGTTTTGAGAGATGGCGTTATAGAACAAATTGGAGCGCCCATGGAGCTTTATAATAAACCAGCAAATGAATTTGTTGCTGGTTTTATAGGTTCCCCAAGAATGAATATGGTTCCGGTCCAAACAGCTATCGATGCAGGCTGGAAAGGTGCAAAAATAGCTGAGGCTGTCAAAATTGGCGTAAGACCAGAACACTTGATTAGGAGCAAAACAGGACTTGAAGGTGTTGTTTACTATGTAGAACATCTTGGAGGTCAGACGCTTACACACATTAAATTGCCAAACGATACTGATATTACATTAGTTGAACCTGGCGAACATAATTACAATAGGGGAGACAAATTAAAAGTTGAACCTAAATCTAAAACAATGCACGCCTTCGACAAAGGCGCAAAAGCTATTAGGAAATAAACGATGGGAAATGTGAATCGTTTCGCTCCCTGGCTGTTTCTATTTCCAGCATTGGTTTATTTTTTCCTGTTAGTTATTTACCCAATCTTTGGATCTTTTTGGATTAGTTTCCATGATTGGAATGGAACGACATTCCAATGCTCAGATGGTCGAAGTTTGCTCGAATTGGAAGAAGATGAGTCATGCAGACGCGTTCCCGTAATGACCTGGGTTGGCTTGGAAAATTATGAACGGTTTTTTGAAAAAACTCCCCGAGACTTTGAGCGTGTTAAAAACTATTGGGTCGGGATTTTTACGGGTGAACCTGTTCGTTGGCCGCGCATCAGCGTTGAGTCAAAAGTGCTACTAAATAACATTAAGTGGCTTGTACTATTTCCTGCTGCAATTCCAATAGGCCTAGCCTTTGCTCTATTTCTAAACCAATCACCCGCCTGGGTTAGAATAACCAAATCCATGTTCTTCTTCCCTTTTGTTTTAAGCCCAGCTGTCATCGCTTTCGTCTTTCAATATTTTTATGATCCGGCAGGTCCACTTAAAGAAATTTATAGTGCTCTTGGTTGGTCTTCTGGTCTCATTGGTGATCAACACAAGGCAACTTACGGAATAATTGCTGCTGGTTGGTACCCACAAATTGCATACTGCATGATTATTTATCTTGCTGGCCTAACAGCCATAGAACCAGAGCAAATTGAAGCTGCACGTTTAGATGGTGCCAAAGGATGGAAGCTACTTAGAAGGGTGATACTCCCTCAACTTTGGCCCGCCACATTTATCGCGCTGGTTGTAACGATGATCGGCGCACTACGCTCATTTGATTTAGTTCAGGTAATGACTGGAGGCGGCCCCGGCCGTGGGTCTACAGACGTTTTAGCCCGCTACATGTACCATAAGACAATTTTTGACCAGGACTATGGATATGGTGCAGCAATTGCAGTCATCCTTTTTTTAATCATGCTTGTTTTTATTGCCATTTTCATTCAACAAATGGTCCGTCGTGACGAGGAGACTTAAGGATGTTTCCTAGACCAATAGAGACATGGAAGCCTTCAGCTCGGGCTCTATATATTCTGTCAGTCTTAATTGTTCTGCTTGGCTGGTTGCTGCCTCTAATCATAATTTCAATTGCCAGCTTCATGACGGCTGATCAGTTAAATTCTGGAGGCCGCGGCCTGAACATGCCCAATCCATTTTCTGTGGACGGCTGGACGACTGCTATAAAAAACGACGCGTTTAGAGGCTCTTTTATAAATTCTTTCTTCATTGTGCTTCCAGTTGTGGCAATTTCAGTGGGATTAGCGACTATGGCAGGCTTTGCGCTTTCTAAATATCGCTTTCGTGGACAGTTGATTATCTTTGCCATATTCATCGGTGGAAATTTTGTACCATTCCAAATTCTAATGGTTCCAGTTCTTAGGCTGACACAAGACCTCGGTATTTATAATACTAAATGGGCGTTAATTTTTTTCCATGGTGCATTTCAAACAGGTTTTTGTGTCTTTTTCATGCGCAATTTCATTGCTCAGCTTCCATCAGAACTTTTAGAAGCGGCAAGAGTTGAAGGTGCTTCAGAATGGAAAATATTTATTCGCATAGTTCTTCCTTTAGTTAAGCCCGCAATTGCCGCTCTATCTGTTCTAATTTTTACATTTGTTTGGAACGACTTTTTCTGGAGTCTAGTTTTAACGCCGGCAAGTCCAGACGGGATGTTGGCGCCTGCTGGTCTAAGTAATATTATAAGAGGACGCTTTTATAATGCTTGGAACGTTATGGCCGCTGGCTCAATGCTCGTTGCTCTACCACCAGTAATTATGTTTTTTCTTTTACAAAAACAATTTATTGCTGGCCTCACTCTGGGGGCAAACAAGGGTTAAAAAAGTAAAGGCCCCTGTTCAGGGGCCTTGTAAATTAACTACTTAGAAAGTTAAAACTTTAAAGCGCACCAAAAATTCTAGCACGTTCTTCCTCTATCTCTTCCAAGATATCCATCATATCGTCTGGATTAAGCATGAAGTCTTGAAAGCCTTGCATACCGGCAGATGCCATCTCAGGTGTTGTGTCGCGATCATAGAATTGAGCAGTCTTTGATGCAGCCAAAACCTTAGCACCCTTTTTCAAGAAGCGGTCATCCAAAGTTGCCGCGTCTTTATGAGTCGGTAGGTTTTTCAATGCACCAGCAAATGTCTCAATATTCTCAGCTTGAGCAACAAACTCTAAAAACTTCTTAGCGTTATCTTTATTTTGAGCATTTGCAGGCATAAAAATTAAATCCGTAGGTGCATCTTCACCCCGAGCCATTCCGGGATTTATATCAGGAAATTGCCAGTAATCTAAATTATCCTGTGTCTCTTGTGGTAAATTTGGAACTAAGAAATTACCCATAAGATACATAGCCGCATCTCCGTTTATAAGGGCTGGCTGCGCTTCTTGCCAAGAATAGTTTTGGTGGTTGTCGATGAAGCAGCCTGCATCTACGGCCTTTTTCCAATTTTTCATAGTATTGACGACACCTTCATCAGTATACTTGATTTTACCAAGCATTAAATTGATGTGGTAATCCAAACCATTTGTTCGCATGTTGAGATAATCGAACCAACCTGCGGCAGTCCATAGGTATTTAGTCCCGATTGCAACACCCTTTACCCCTTTTGAACTTAAGGTTGTACATGCTGCTAAAAGTTCATCATAAGTATTGAACTCACTTATACCATTAGCTTTCATGATATCTGAACGGATATACAGCCCCCACTGATAATATGCATATGGTAAACCATATTGTTTACCACCAAAGGTAACTGAGGGCATTGTTGAAGCCATACCAGACTCTAAGCCAGCATTTTTCCAAACGCTTGAAATATCACCAAACAGACCGTCATTTACAAAGCCTGCCATTCTGTTGCCGGCAAACCAGAAACCAATATCTGGTCCAGTATCTGCGACAAGAAAATTTCTTATAGCTGTTTTGTAAGCTTCATGTTCAATTGTGTTTAATTCAACATTGATGTCAGGATTAGCTGCTTTAAATTTGTCAACTAATTCGGCAACAACAGCTGCAGGCGCGGCATCTGACTGGTTTGAAGAAATCACAAGGTTTCCTCCCGCCCAGCTAAGGGCAGGCAATGTTCCCAAAGCGACAGCCGTCACAGCTGTTTTCAAAAATGATTTCATTTTAATCTCCCTGTTCATTTTTATAGCGCACATCGTTTACGTTAGCGCCAACATGTCAAGGGTAAAATCATGAAAAGCTATATAATTGGGGAGATTTGTTTCTTGGAAGTAATTTACAAAAATAGATTTTGGGTTCTAAATTTATATTTTTTTAATCCTACTAGACTTTAACAATAATTATTCATATCAGAACCTGAGTAGAGGAACGTATAAATTGACGACAAAAGTTTTGATTTTAGGTGGAGGGTTTTCTGGGTTTTTCACAGCTAGACATCTTAAAAAGCTTTTGAAAAATAAGGTCTCCATTGAACTCATTAACCGAGAGAATTATTTTGTTTTTCAGCCACTATTACCGGAAGTGGCTGGAGGCTCTATATCAGCCCAAAACGCTGTATCGCCTCTAAGATTTCTAATTCGCGATATTAAAATTCGTAAAGCAGAAGTTGAAAGCATAGACAAAGAGGCTCAAACTGTAACCATATTTCAAGGCGTTCAACGACGCCCTACTCATCTCGCTTACGATCACCTTGTTATTGCTTTGGGCTCTGACAGTGATCTATCACAAACTCCTGGATTACAAGAGCATGCACTTACCATGAAAACTCTCGATGATGCGAGAAGATTAAGAGCTCACGTAATTGAGAGATTAGAGCACGCAGATATTACACAGTTGCCTGAGGTAAAAGAAGGTGCCCTTACATTTACAATTATCGGTGGTGGCTTTTCAGGAATTGAAACTGTTGGAGAAATTAAAGATTTAATCGACAGATCTCTGAAATATTACCCCAACATCGAAGCTTCTGAAATTCGCGTTGTCCTGCTGGAATTTGCCGAGCGTGTACTTAATGAAATGCCCGCCTCGTTAGCTAGTTATGCAGTTGAGAAATTAGACCAACGAGGTGTAGAATTACAACTTGGGGTAGGCGTTTCTGAGTGCACAGGAACCCAATTAGTAACCACTGAGGGAGAGGTTATTAATACCCGTACAATTATTGCAACGATAGGAAACTCTCCTTCACCAGTAATAAAAAAGTTTCCAGTTCCCCAAGAGAACGGTCGAATTATTGTGGACCGAAACCTAAAGGTGCAAGACACTAAAAATATTTGGTCCATAGGCGACTGTGCAATTATTCCTCTTAATGAGGAGCAAAAAAGTCGAGAAGATTTTGCTCCGCCAACTGCACAATTTGCTGTTAGAGAGGCCAAAAGCCTCGCTCAAAATATTAAAGCCAAACTTGAAAATAAGCCGCTTAAAACTTTTCAGTATAATTCGAAGGGAGCTCTCGCATCGCTAGGCGCTGGGCGAGGGGTTGCCGAAATATTTGGTATCAAACTAACAGGTCGGCTCGCATGGTTGATATGGCGCGCATACTACATACTATTTTTACCAGGTATTCCTACTAAAATTTCAGTTCTATGGAATTGGATCATGGATAGTATGTCACCACGGTCTGTCGTCCAGCTATATTCAGAAAAAACCCCTGAAGCACGTTATATTCACTATCGTGCTGGGGACCGAATTTATGAAACAGGTTCAAAATCTGACGGTTTCTATACAATAATTAGCGGTAAAATCAAAATTACTGGAATTGATAGTGGAACAGGCAAAGAAAAAAGCCGAATTTTGATACCTGGAGACCATTTCGGAGAAAGGCTTTTGATAGGTGCAACAAGGCGCGTCGCAACGGCGATAGCGGAAGAAGATACAAAAGTTTTGGTTTTCTCCCAACAAGAGTTTTTAAAATTTGCTGAAGGCCTTCCATTTTTCAAGAAGTATTTTGAAGATCATATGAGAGCATCTGGTTTGGATAAAGATAAGGTCGTGTGAGGCTACAGCTTAATCTGTTTCAGTGTTACCTTTAGATTAAAGCATTCACTATGATTGAAAGCATTTGCAAGGCTTGCTAACTAATTGTTTGCAGAGTAGATAACAATTTAAATTCCCGACTTGGAGTAAAAAATGGCAAAGCTGGTAACAATCTTTGGTGGATCAGGTTTTATAGGACGATACATTGCCCGCAGAATGGCTAAACAGGGTTGGAGAGTTCGCGTGGCGGTACGCCGACCAAATGAAGCACTTTTTGTAAAAACTTACGGTGTTGTTGGACAAGTAGAGCCTATTCTTTGCAATATTAGGGATGACGCATCAGTAGAGGAAGCACTAAACGGTGCAGATGCGGCAGTGAATTGTGTTGGTATTCTTATAGAAGATAAGAAAAATACTTTTTCGGCAGTACAGCACAGTGGCGCAGAACGGATAGCAAGACTATCTAAAGAACTTGGAATAGAATTGCTTGTTCATATTTCTGCGATTGGGGCTAACGAAAATTCAAATAGCATTTATTCTTCTACAAAAGCAAAAGGTGAAAATGCTGTCCTTTCTAATTTTCCGACTGCTGTAATTTTGAGGCCATCTATTGTATTTGGTCAAGAGGATCAATTTTTCAACAGATTTGCAAAAATGGCAACTATGGCTCCTATTTTGCCACTAGTGGGTGCTAACACCCGTTTCCAACCCGTCTTTGTAGATGATGTGGCAAAAGCAGCGGAGTCTGCTTTGCTTGAACCGGTACCAAGAGGGATTTACGAATTGGGGGGGCCAGAAATTAAGGATTTCCGGGAGTTGATGGTTGTAATGCTAAAAACAATTAAGCGTCGCAGATTAATTATTAACACCCCGAGATTTATTGCCAAATTAATGGCGTTTGGATTAACTACGCTGCAAATTCTCACTCTAGGTTTATTCAAAAATTCTATAATAACTAAAGACCAGATAGAGAACTTGGGCATTGACAATATTGTTTCCGAGCAAGAACAAGGTTTCGAAAATTTAAAAATAGATCCATTAGATATGGGATCTGTCTTGCCAGAATACCTTTGGCGCTACAGACCGTCGGGTCAATATGATGCGATAAAAGATTCAGCAAAAAACTTAAGATCGTAAAGTATGCGTATTGGCATAATCTTACTGTGCTTAGCTTACGTAATTAGCCAATTCTTCCGTAATTTTTTAGCTGTTCTAAGCGAACAATTATATCTCGATATAGGCGCCACATCAGATGACCTGGCTTTTGCTATGGGCTTTTGGTTTTTAACATTTTCATTAATGCAAATACCCGTTGGAACAGCCTTGGATAAAATTGGACCAAAACTGACAGGCAGTTCTATTTTCTTATTAGGTGGAGCGGGAGGAAGCGTAATTTTTGCAATGGCAACAACGCCTCTTCATATAACAATCTCGATGGGCTTAATTGGTGTAGGCTGTTCGCCAGTTTTAATGGGATCCTATTATATTTTTGCTCGAATGTATGACCCAAAAATATTTGCGAGCCTCGCTGCAATAATGATCGGGGTCGGTTCATTTGGAAATCTAGCTGGGGCTGCACCGCTAGCCTTTACAGCAGATTTATTTGGCTGGCGCTCGACTATGCTTGCACTCGGTTTGGTAAGCGCCGCAATTTCTGTTGGCTTATTTTTATTCGTGAAAAACCCAAAAATATCTAAAGATATCAATAAAGGCAGTTTTCTAGATCTACTAAAAATTAAAAATCTATGGTTCATTTTCCCTTTAGTTTTAATACATTACGCTCCAGTAGCTGGGATACGTGGATTATGGATAGGGCCTTATATTAATGATACCTTCGGTGAAGATGGCAACTTAGCATTTGCTACAACAGCAATGAGTTTATCTATGATTGCTGGCACTTTTGCCTATGGCCCGATGGATCGGATTTTTGGAACTAGAAAATGGATTATCTTTATGGGTTCATCAATCTGTGTGGCTGCAATAGTTGGCCTAGCTTTAGTGGAGCAGATAACATTTGGCATTTCAGTTTCTTTATTTTGCATTCTTGGCTTTTTTGGAATGTCCTACCCTTTAATGATTGCTCACGGCAGAAGTTTTTCACCTGAGCATTTGACCGGTAGATGCGTAACCTTGTTGAATATGTTTGCAATCGGTGGGGCTGGTATTTTCCAATTTTTAAGTGGTAAAATTTTTCGTTTTACGCTTGAAACTGAAGGCTCAACTAGTGCGGCTTACATGGCTATCTTCTTATTTTATGCCTCAAGTTTGTTTATTGGCTTAGTTTTATACTTAAAGGCTAAAGACCGTCTGGATTAAAAGTCTTCCACAATTTCAAAACGTAGTGTAAGCACTGCCCGTTAGTTTAGTTTACTGACTAAATTGAAATTAAGAGGAGCCCACCCAATGGGGTACAAAGTTGTAGTTGTTGGAGCGACTGGAAATGTAGGCCGGGAAATGCTTACCATTTTATCGGAGCGTCAATTTCCAGTGGATGAAATAGCGGCTCTAGCAAGTAGGCGATCTCTGGGTACTGAAGTAAGTTTTGGAGATCAAACAATTATTACCAAGGATCTAGAAACATTTGATTTCGAAGGTTGGGACATTGCTCTCTTTGCCATAGGTTCTGATGCGACAAAAACATTTGCTCCGAAAGCTGCAGCTAAAGGTTGTATTGTTATAGATAACAGCTCCCTATACAGGTACGATCCAAAAGTGCCGTTGATCGTACCGGAGGTCAATGCCGAAGCAATAACCGGGTATTCAGAAAAGAATATTATTGCCAACCCAAACTGCTCCACAGCACAAATGGTTGTCGCATTAAAGCCCCTTCACGACCGTGCCCGCGTTAAGCGTGTTGTAGTAAGCACTTACCAGTCGGTTTCCGGTGCTGGAAAAGAAGGAATGGACGAACTCTGGGATCAAACAAAGTCCATTTATAACCCTGTAACCGACGTCCCTCCCACCAAATTCACAAAGCAAATTGCATTCAATGTTATCCCACATATCGATAAGTTCTTGGATGACGGCAGCACAAAAGAAGAATGGAAAATGGTGGCAGAAACAAAAAAAATAATCGATACTTCTATCAAAGTGACAGCAACTTGTGTGAGGGTTCCAGTATTTGTTGGCCATTCTGAAGCAATAAATATTGAGTTTGAAGACTTCTTAGATGAGGACGAAGCGCGCGACATTCTTCGCGAGGCTCCTGGCGTTATGGTGATTGATAAGCGTGATGATGGGGGGTACGTTACACCTGTGGAATGTGCTGGAGACTATGCAACTTTTATTAGTCGATTACGTCAAGATAGTACTATTGAAAATGGTTTAAACCTATGGTGTGTGTCAGATAATCTGCGCAAAGGCGCCGCACTTAATGCCGTCCAGATAGCTGAAACACTTGGCCAAAGAGTTCTCAAAAAGGGATAATCGCAAACTACCAGCCTGAGCTATTTCATACTCTTTCAAAGAGCTTAGTTCGTAAACAGATTAAGGAAGTACTAGCCATTGCAAAACAAAGGCTAGTATAAGACAATTTCATCAAAGCTCAAAAAAAATAAGGCAAAATAAAATGAAATTTGCTGATACCAGAGATAAGGCAATTCCAGCATACTGTGTTGAACAAGATAGTATTTTTGAAAAGTCCAAAACCTTTGACGCAGTTACTAAAGACTGGATTAAACAAAATAACTTTTCAGGCTCTTTCGGTCAGTCTATTTTATGTCCAACCAAAAAAGGTGACACTATTGCGCTTTTGGGCTTGGGTAATGAAAATTCAAGAAGGCGATCACGCTTTTCCTTAGCTGCTAGTGCAAAATCGCTTCCAGCAGGCAGTTATGAAATTGTGAACCCTGAGGCGGTCGAGAACCTAGAAATTGAAGTGCTTGGGTGGCTCATAAATAACTATGTTTTTGACAAATATAAAAATAAAAAAGACAGCCAAGCCTATTTGTTTAAACCGAAAATGATTGATGCTAATCGCGTTTTGCAATTTGCTGAGGCGGAAGCATTAGCCAGAAATCTTATAAACACACCTACGTCAGATATGGGCCCAGAAGATTTAGCTTCTGCTGTAAAAAATTTGGCCAATAAATTTGATGCTGATTACTCCGAAATTGTTGGGAAAAATTTAATCCAGCAAAATTTTCCCCTCATTCATGCTGTTGGGCGCGCGTCTGCTCAAGAGCCAAGATTACTTGAAATTAAGAATGGAAATGCAGGGCCAAAAGTAACTTTGGTAGGTAAAGGGGTTTGTTTTGATACAGGGGGGTTAAACATTAAGCCTGGCCGCTCAATGAGCCTAATGAAAAAAGATATGGGTGGAGCGGCCAATGTTTTGGCCCTTGCCTACATGATACTATCAGCTGGTATGAATATCCAATTACGGGTGCTGATACCAGCAGTAGAAAATTCTATTTCCGAAAATTCATTTCGGCCAGGCGATATACTCACGGCTAGAAATGGCTCAACCGTTGAAATTAATAATACTGGCGCCGAGGGCCGACTAGTGCTAGCGGATGCATTGTCCTTCGCAAGCGAGGATAGTCCTGATTTAATCATATCAATGGCGACACTTACAGGTGCGGCGCGTGTTGCCGTCGGGGCAGATATTGCGCCGTTTTTTACTGAAAGTAACGAAATTAGCAATATATTAAGAGCCTCAGGTGCTCAGCAAAATGATCCTGTATGGCCTTTGCCGTTTTGGGATCCTTACGAAAAAATGATCGAGCCTGACACAGCTGATTTAGACAATGCGCCCAGCGGTGGTTATGGTGGAGCAATCACGGCTGCACTATTTTTACGCCGCTTTATTACAAAACCAAACTCATACATACACTTCGATATATACTCTTGGTCAGACACAAATAAACCAGGGATACCGAAAGGTGGAATAACACAAGGACCCAGAGCCATGTTTGATGCACTTCCAAAAATTCTAGATATTTAAAATGGACCCCCGTCTGACACCTGCCAATAAGATCGCTGCCTGCTCCACACTAAAAGGTAAAATAAAACATGCAAATTTTGTTGAAGGTAAAAATTACCAAATCAATGTGCCATTTGTAGACCTGCTTGATAAACCAGATGGTAAAAGAAATAGACAGCTTATTTATGGTTCAAAAGTCAAATGCTTTGATGAAACTGAAGGTTGGGCATTTATCCAAAATACATACGACAAGTACGTAGGATACGTTCCTCAAAGTGCAATTGTAAAAGAAACAAAAAAAAATTGTATTGTAATTGCTCCGCTTGCCCATGTTTTTATAGAGCCAAATTTGAAGTCCAGAAACATTGAGATGCTGCCATTAGCGGCAAGGGTTTCTGGGGAAACGGTTGAAAATGGTTTTTTGGAGACAGAACTTGGTTGGATTTCAGTTTCACAATTAAAGCGAAAAACAGAAATACCTAAGGATCCCGTTGAAGTCTCTAAGTTGTTACAATATGCGCCTTATTTATGGGGAGGCAATACTTATTTAGGTATAGATTGTTCTGGCCTTATTCAGGTTTCATTATTGCTTTGTGGTGTAGACTGTCCAGGAGATAGCGACCAGCAAATGAATACTTTGGGTCATAACCTTGATATTGGTTCACCTAGAAAGAAAGGCGATATTCTTTTCTGGAAAGGGCATGTAGCATGGGCTGTAAATGAGAGGCAAATTTTACATGCAAACGCTTATCATATGGCAACAGTAATAGAAGAAGCAGACGAAGCTATTGAAAGAATTAATAAACAGGACAACAATAGCGTAATTGCCCACAAAAGACTGATAGGAGAATTATATGAGTGATCCATTTTTTAAACCAGTTTCAGGTTTTGATCTTCCCAGGTTCGCGGGTGTCCCTACTTTCATGAGGCTTCCACATGTTTCACCAGAAACTCCAAAAATCAAAGATGTAGATGTGGGTATTATCGGTGTTCCTTGGGATAGCGGAACGACAAATAGACCAGGACCTCGTCATGGTCCTCGTCAATTGCGTGATGCGTCAACCATGATAAGAGCGCAGCATCCGGTATCAGGAATAAGGCCATATGAGAAATTGAATTGTGCTGACCTTGGTGACGTTTCGATAAATCCTGCTGATATCGAAGACAGCATGAATAGGATAACATCTTTTTATAAAAGAGTAGTTGAAAAGGGAATCAAACCCCTGACAGCGGGTGGCGACCATTTAACATCACTCCCAGTCTTAAGGGCTATTGCAGAAAAAGATCCCCTGGGAATGATACATTTTGATAGTCACACGGATCTTTTCCACAGTTATTTTGATGGAACAATGTTTACTCATGGAACACCATTTCGTCGTGCAGTTGAGGAAAACCTTCTTGATCCAAAAAGAGTGATCCAAATTGGGATACGAGGAACTCAATACGATCGCGAAGATTTAGACTTCGCAGACTCAGTAGGAATTAGAGTCGTGAAGATTGAGGAGTTTTTTGATCGAGGTATTGAAGACGTTATGGCTGAAGCTAGAGAGATAGTTGGTGAAAAGGAAACTTATATTTCTTATGACATCGATTTTATTGATCCAGCATTTGCTCCAGGGACAGGTACACCAGAAATTGGTGGTCCTAATAGTTACGAAGCCCTAAAAGTCGTCCGAGAGCTCTCTGGGGTTAAAATAGTCGGTGCTGATATGGTTGAAGTATCGCCTCCCTTTGACCCCAGTAGCAATACAGCTTTTTTAGGTGTTTCGGTGATGTTTGAGTTACTTTGCCAAATGGTAAATTAGGCCGAAATTATTTAGTTGACCTAGAGACCTAAAGATTTTAGACGATTTCTGTTCATGGCGGAGTAGCTCAGGTGGTTAGAGCAGCGGAATCATAATCCGCGTGTCGGGGGTTCAAGTCCCTCCTCCGCTACCATAAACTTCAATGAAATAGACCAAATTCATCAATCACACCTAATTTATGGTGGATTTAGAATACGGTTTATCTACGTGTTCTTGTAACAACTTGCGAAATTTACTACTTGGCTTCTTTTGGTTTTCATACCATTCGGACATTTCTTGGAACTTGAATGTGTTTTATTAACGCTTTACTGATAGAAATTTTTCTCCTTTATCTTTGATAAGAATTCTATCCTTTGAAAACTCGAAAAATTTCTCTACGCAACCAGGTACTATTTTGTCATGTAG
The DNA here is from genome assembly GCA_902534325.1 of Paracoccaceae bacterium. Taxonomy (GTDB): domain Bacteria; phylum Pseudomonadota; class Alphaproteobacteria; order Rhodobacterales; family Rhodobacteraceae; genus Salinivivens. Next base: position 39,588 of record CACAPQ010000002.1, read on the forward strand.
CTCTGCAAAAACGGCATCAATATTTCTTAATGATTCCATATCATGCTCAAGCAAGCTTAGCTCTCCACCCTCTATATCAAGTTTAAGCAAGCCTATCTTTTCGCCTTCCTCTACTAAGTCAGAAAGCCTAAAAGCTGGAGTTTTTTGAATAAATGATGCATTAGGCTTATCGCTTGGCTTGGCTACTACTGTAAAGCCCCACTCTCCAGTTTCCCTGTTATTAAGTTGTATGCTCTTTTCCGACGTGCCTACTAAGGCCCCATGCATTATCTTAACATTTTGTAAGTTAGCAACGTTGTATTTTAGCACTTCAAGGTTTTCGCTAGAAGGCTCAATAACTAGTAATTTTGCGTTTGGAAAAATATCTTTCAGAGCAATTGTTGCAGTACCTATATAACCACCAGCATCAACAATTATCCCGCCATAATTTTCTGGCAATAAATACCTTAAAATCTCAAATTCACCACCTAAACATGAAACCGCAACACCTAAATCTGATGTTCCCTTCCTTACAGTGATAGTATGCCCTTTAATAACAAGTTTTACCCGCTTCCCTTTCGGAACTGATTTGTACCTAAAGTAATTGGAAATTCCAAGCTCATGTATTAATTTGAGCTGCCTATAAATTTTAATTAAAAGGCTTTTCATTTGCCACCTCTACCTTTAGCTAGCGAGCCTTTCACCATTCCAGCAGTAAAGCCAAATTCTCAAAGTCCACCATTTGCCGTCCATCCTCCATCTACATAAATATCTGTTCCAGTCATATAAGAAGAAGCATCTGAGACTAAAAAGAGAGCAGGCCCTATTAAGTCTTCTGGCTCGCCCCATCGTTTCAATAGCGTGTTGTCACTTCTTTGATTGTTAAGTTCGCTATTATTAAAACTTTTTGTTGTCATTGCTGTTTTGATATAACCTGGGCATATATTATTGGCCCTAATTCCAAATTCTCCCCAGTCCCTTGCTAAAGCTTTTGTCAGCTGACGTAGACCAGCTTTTGACATTTGATATGAGGGATTATTAGGGAAACCTAACTCAGCACCTAAACTTGTTATATTGATGATTGAGCCAGACTTATTCTTTGCCATAATTGGACAAACTGTGGCACACATAACAAAGGCAGAGTGTAGGTTTATTGACATTGTTTTTTCGTAAGCTTCGTCATCAATGTAAGGGTTACTAGAAGGAATGGTGACACCGGCATTATTTACCAATGAGTCAATTCGTCCGTACTTATTGTGAACATTCCTTACTAAGTTTCCAATTTCTGTACTATTAGATAAATCAAATTCAATATCGTATGCACCAATTTTTTCGTCAAAGCCTAAGTCTATGCGTATCACCGTTGCCCCAACTTTTCTCAGGCCAAGGGCGATAGCAAGACCATTACCTCTATTACTACCTGTAACAACAACAACTCGGTCCTTCACATCGAATAATTTTTCCATCATTACTTCAACACCCCAATCGTTTAAGTGCTTTGCCTTTAATATCGCCTTTTGTCATTTTGTAATCGAAAATAAGTTCCTTCACTGTAGCGTTATAATTGCCAAATCTAGCAAGACGTGTTTGCATACCTATTCTTTGAGCTATTGATAAGAGAATTAACGCATCTCGCAAAGGCGTAGATATCTTGATCAATATTGGAATTAATAAGGCGCGCATCTCTAACTCTTTTATTTGTTCAACAGTGCCAAAAGTTATTTTGTTAGTAAAGGATTTGGCAAGAATTCAATCATTTTAACTTTAATTTTACAAAACAAATAATTAAAATTAAAAAAGCAAGTTCTATGTGATGAAAACATTTCTATAATTAGTGCGCAGACTTATGCTCATGTCGTTTTGCAGGAATCGTAAAGCATGCTACGGTCATCTTCCACCCGACGAAGATCGGTGAGCATATTTGGAGTTAAAGCAAGATCAAATGATTGAAAAAGATCACTGCAAGCTGCGAGTTAGCACCTTCTCCAGATGGGGTAACGATGTTGTGCAAGCTATTGCTTTACTTATCGATAAAGCGCCAATTCGCACTAAGGAATCAAGTCAAAATGAAGGTGAATTCAGCTCTCCTGTAGCACCCTTTCAAGTGATAAATATAGGCAATGGTAAGGCAGAAAAATTACTCGATTTTATAAAAGCGATAGAAATAGCTACAGGAATTTCTGCGAATATGAAATTTACCTCTATGCAGGCAGGAGACTTTTTAACCACTTTCTCTGATTGTTCCCTTCTCGAGAACCTAACAGTCTTTACGCCAAAAACATCAATTTTAGATAGGGTTTTAAGTTTTGTAGATTCGTCTAAAGAAATGGATTGGTCCGATGGCTAGTGACTATATAAACCCTATTCTTGGAAAGCAAATAGCTAATTCCGGCAGGCCCTCAAAAAACTTTATGTATCGCTTTATTTACAACAAAATCAGACAAAGTTCTCTGTCTGGTAAGGTTGTGGGAGACTTAGCCTGTAATGATTGTAGGAACATCAAATTCTTTAAAAAAAATGAAATTTCATATTGGGGGTTTGATTATGACAGAAACATCTTGAAAGGCGCTATTGAAAGATCTCCTGATCTGAATTGTGTATCATGTAATTTGTTGACTGATGAATTACCAAGTTCAATTTTTGACTTAGTGATATGTACTGAAACGATCGAGCATTTTGGCAATCAGGAAAATAAGTTGAAAGGAGTAAAGAATATTTTAACTACATTGCGATCAAATGCTAAATTTATGATTAATGTACATGGTCATGAAGAAAATGAAATGATTGGTGCTTTACTGTCTAAAAAATTCAAAAAAATTCAAAAGGTACCTTATCGAAATTCCATCTCCCAAAGATATGAGCGCCTGCTCGAAGTGGAAGGGCATATCAGTGTACCAAAAACAAATTTCAAACTAATAATGCATTTTATAATCAATTGGTGTCTAGTTTGCATTGAATATCTTGCTAGCTACTTTAAAATAAAAAAATCAGCTTGCGTATACTTTTGCGATGGTCATATCGGTGATTATGAAAATCAAAATATCGAGAACTTCGTAATATCGAATGGTTTTAATAGTCCACATGAGCTCCGCTAAAACGATGAAAAAAATTCAAAAAATTTGTTTTTTAGCGCAAACCCTCCAATTTATGTTAATTAATCGCTATAAAAAAGTAAGCAAACTCCCTTGGGGTGAAAATATATTATTTTTGGAGCGGGAGAGATGATACCAGTTTTTGAACCAACTTTAACCGCTGAAGCGCACTCGTACGTGAGCGAGTGTATGAGTACTAATTGGATATCATCACAAGGTGACTTTATTACAAAATTTGAGACAAAACTTTCGAAACTTCACGAAGACCGACATTGCGCTGTTACTAGTAGCTGTACAACAGCACTTCATCTAGCTCTGCTCGCTTGTGATATTGGGCCAGGTGATGAAGTAATTTGTCCTGATTTAACGTTTATTGCGCCAGTTAATATGATTTCACTGACTGGAGCCAAACCAGTTCTTTGTGATGTTGAAACAGATACGTTTTGTATGTCAGTGGATACTATTCGTCCTAAAATCACTAATCGAACGAAAGCTATAGTGGTCGTGCATGCATTTGGCCACTTAGCGAATATGCCTGAAATATTGGAGTTAGGTAAGAAATATAATCTCCGCGTAATAGAAGATGTTGCGGAAGCGCCAGGTGGTATGATCGACAACAAAATAGCAGGCACCTTCGGTGATATTTCATGTTTTAGTTTTTTTGCAAATAAAATTTTTACATCTGGCGAGGGCGGGGCATGTTTGAGCTCCGATGATAAGATAATTGAAAGCATAAAAATATTACGAGATCATGGTATGAGTATGGAAAAACGATATTACCATCCAGTGATCGGATTCAATTACCGGATGACAAACCTACAGGCAGCTATTGGTCTTTCACAAGTCGAGCAATTTCATGAAATCATACATCGGAGGAAATCAATTGAAGATCTTTATATTAAATTTTTTAAGGACAACGATAAGATAAAATACCGCCATTACGCGGATTGGTGTAAAGGTGTATTCTGGCTTGCGACAGTTACTATTCCTGAAATGTCAGATAGAAAACACATCATATCCAAATTAATGGACAAGGGCATTGAGTGCCGGCAAATGGTTTTTCCAGTTCATGAAGCCCCACCATACCATAAATTGGCCAATGATAGTCTGAAAAACTCTATTTTTATTTCTCATAAAAGTTTGCATCTTCCATCTTCTTCGAACCTGAACAAAGAGCAAATTCAGTTTATCACCGATAGTGTGGTTACTGCTATAGATGAGCAATGTTAAATCGTGATTAGTGTCGCAGCGATATTAGCCGGGGGAAAGGGTGCTCGGTTGCTACCAAGAAGTGGTAAGCTACCGAAGTGTTTGATGGAGTTTGGTGGTAAACCATTCATTTTACACCAAATTGACTGGTTAATCGATCAAGGCATTGCTAAAGTTTTTGTTTGCACCGGATATAAACACGAGTTGATTGAAAGTTTCCTTTCTGATCAACATTATTTGAAAGATTTGGTAACCTGTTCAAGGGAGCCAAATGCATTAGGTACTGCAGGCGCAATAAAATATTTGATAGAAACGAAGCAACTAAATGGGTCAATTCTAATCGTAAACGGAGATACGTTTTTTAACTTCAAACTGGACCAGAAGTTGATTATGGACAAATTGAACTCGTATCAAGCATTAATATGGGTGTCAAAGATTCAAGAAATTGGTCGTTTTGCGCAAATCACAGTTGAAGGTGATAAAGTTACTAAATACAGAGAGAAAGAGGAGTGTGATGGAGAGCATTCAAGTTGTGGATGCTACGTATTTGACTGTAGGCAAGTTTCCGCTGTAGTGGACCAAATATCTTCTTTAGAGGAAGATTTCTTACCAGGACTGGTACGTAATCAAAAACTCGGTTGTATTAAAATAGGTGCAAATGGGTTTTACGATTTTGGTACGGTTGAAAGCTTCGACCAATTACTGGTGTCATCTAATAATTGGATTAGCAAATGAAAAGTACAATTTCAGAAAAGGCTTCTATTAGAGACGCTCTTCAGGAACTTAAGCGCACCGGGCTGGGGATAACATGTATTGTAGATTCTTTCGATGTAGTAAAGGGCGTAGTATCTGACGGCGACATTAGGCGAGTGCTTTTAGAAAATAATGACCTGGATGTTTCGATAACATCAATTATGAATTCGGATTTCATTTTTGCTAAAGAGAATGATACGCGACAAGATATGATGAAAAAATTTGATATGAGCGTGAAGGTGCTGCCGATATTGGATCGAAGATCTCACTTGATTACATTGGCTCAATCATTAGGCCCAATTCCTTTCCAAAAAGCCTCTTACATCCGAGCTCGCGCGCCAGGGCGAATTAGTATAGCTGGTGGTGGAACAGATTTCACTAATTATTTTATAAATAACGAAGGTTGCGGTTTAGCCGTATCAATCGCCAAGTTCGCGCACGCAACTTTGCGCCCCAGATTAGACCGTGAAGTCAATATTTATTCAGGTGATTTCAACGAAACACTTCATTATGACTCTTTCGAAAAAATTGAGTGCGATAAAAAATTGCCTTTAATTACAACTGGCATCAAGCTTCTCAAACCTAATTTCGGTTTTGATTTAGAGGTTGGTTCAGACTTTCCGCCTGGATCTGGTCTTGGTGGTTCAGCAAGTATTTTGACTGCAATGGCTGGAGTGTTCGCCGAGGCCAAGGGTGATAAAATGTCAAAACAGCAAATTGCAGAGTTTGCGTTCCAAGTGGAAAGGCTAGAGTTAGGAATTAGTGGAGGCTGGCAGGATCAATATGCGACAGTTTATGGCGGGCTCAATTACTTGGAATTTTCATCTTCCCAAAATGAAGTCATGCCAATCCGATTAGAAATTGATGCGATGCGTGAGTTAGAAGAGCGCTTGGTTTTGTGTTACACCGGTCAACGGCATAGGGGGTGGGAAGTTCAAAATCGTAACATAAAGCAAGGCAATCCTAGGACATTAGAAGTTCGAAGTGAACTTAAAGAAATTGTGAAAAAAGTTAAAAATGCTTTGCTTAATGGGGATATTGTTAAATTTGCTGAGTTGTTAACCCAAACGTGGCATTTAAAAAAACTCGAGAACCCAGATACCACAGGACCAGAAATAGATGAAATATTTTCATTAGCTCTAAAGAATGGTGCGTTAGGAGGTAGGCTGCTTGGCACTGGTGGAGGTGGTTTTTTTATATTTGTTTCTGATATTTGTCGACGTTTTGAACTCATTAATACCCTTGAGAAAGCAGGCCACAAAACTGAAAGCGTAAAGCTTCACTCTCAAGGGTTAGTAACATGGACGGTATGAGTAAGTCAGTTATAGTTGTAGGTACTGGCGGATATGCACTTGAATTAATCTCTTTATTGAAAAGTGCGTGCATTCCAGTAAAAGGATGTATCGGACCAAAGAATAAGTTATCAGAGATTTGGTTGGGTCCTGATAATGAGCTTGGATGTTTCACAGATGACTATTTTTTTGTCGTTGCAATCGGTGATGTTCAAAAGCGGTCCGAAATATCGAAAAAAATCCTGTCTCTCGGTGGCGAGTTTTTTTCATTTAGACACGAAAATAGTTTTGTCGCAGAAAATGCTCAAATTGGAGCCGGGTGCGTGATATATCCTGGAGCCATAATCCATTCTAATGCATTACTTGGTGCTGGAGTGTTAGTTAACTCAGGCGCTACAATTGGGCATGAAACTCAAATTGGAAATTTCAGCAACATTTCACCTGGAGTATCAATCGGAGGAAATTGTACAATAGGTAATTTTGTGCATGTGGGTATCGGAAGTACAATCATTGAAAAAGTTTTTGTCTCGGATTTGGTCACTATTGGTGCTGGGGCCGCGGTCATAAGCAATATAGAGCAAACTAATGCGACTTATATTGGTGTTCCGGCTAACAATTTAAATAGATGAAAATTTTTGTTTCAACGACTTGGAATGGTATACAATCTAGCGATCTGTACGAGACATTGCTTCTAATGAATGACTTAGAATGTGATGGTTTTGAACTAGGATCGACACACTTGCCGATAGTTGACCATGGTTTTATTTGTAAATATGCGTACGGGCGAGAACTTATAACCCATAATTACTTTCCATCAACAACCGATAATCTTATTATTAACTTGGCCTCCTTAGACGAACCAACTCGAAATAAGTCCATCCAATTTTGTAGGTCAGCAATTAAGTTTGCAAGTGAGATCGGTGCAAGTCACTATACCGTGCATCCTGGATTTTTGAAAACGCCTGTTCTGGCAAAAAGTTCAAGACGAAATTTTGATTTTAAGTTTCATCCAATTCAGCAAGACTATGAAAAATCGTACCAAGCTATGTTAAAATCAATAACGTATTTGTTAGAATGCTCCTTCGAGTATGGTGTGAATTTGTTGATTGAAACTGAAGGATCAGTTACCGCTCCAAACGTATGCTTATTGGAAACGCCTTCTGAGATTAGGCGACTGTTTGAGTATTTTCCAAGCGGATTAGACCTAAATTTTAATTTGGCGCATTCTCAATTTTCAAGCACGATAAATAAATTTTGTTTATTGGAATTCATTCATGAGTTTTATGAAAAAATAAGATTTGTTGAAATAAGTGATAATGATGGCTCAGCAGACCAGCACCGACCATTAAATGCTAATAGCTTTGCGCTTCAATATTTAAAAGTGCTTAAAAACAAAAATCTGATACTCGAATTTAGGAACTCGAAAATCGAAGATATCCAAAATTCAATAACGATAATTAAGAGGAAGCTGCAATGAAACGAACACGTGAAATCTTTTTAAGTGATAAATTATCTATATCTGATCAATCTAAATGTTTCTTTATTGCAGAAGCTGGGGTGAACCATAATGGTAATTTAGAAAATGCAATCAAATTGATTGATGCGGCTGTCGAAGCTGGCGCAGACGCAGTGAAATTCCAGACTTTTTGCGCAAGTCAGATCGCCACTCAATACGCTCCAAAGTCGACCTATCATATAGAGACAACTGGTAATGATGAACATCAATCGTGGCTTGATTTACTAAAATCTCAAGAGTTATCTGTAGAGGAACATGAAGTTTTATTTAAATATTCAGCAAAAAAAAATATAATTTTCCTGTCAACTCCATATGATCTCGAAAGTGTCGATTTATTGGAAAATCTAGGGGTTAGTTTGCTTAAGGTAGCCTCCACGGACCTAAATAACCATCGGCTTTTAAAATATATGGCCAAAACAAGTATTCCAGTAATATTATCTACTGCAATGTCTACAATTGAAGAAGTGTTACAATCGCAAAATATTTTACTTAATGCTGGCTGTAGTGAGTTAGCTATTCTGCAATGTACAGGTAGCTATCCTACAATTGATAATGACTTAAATATCGGTGCAATGTTACACATAAGGGAAAAAACAAATTGTGTAATTGGTTTTTCTGACCATTCTACTGGTGTTAATGCTGTTTCAATAGCAACCGCAGCCGGTGCAAAAATCGTTGAAAAACATTTTACACTAGACCGATCAATGCCGGGCCCAGATCATCGCGCGTCTTTAGAGCCCACAGAGTTGAAAGAATGTATAAACCTTATGCGTCGGACAGAGACTATGATGGGGCTTGGAGAGAAGATTGTGTTGGATTGCGAAAGTGAAAATAGGAGAAAATTACGAAAGTTCACTGTTGCAGCGAGAGATTTTGAAAAGGGGCATGTTTTGCGAGATGAAGATTTGCTGCTGAAACGTACCGGTGGTGAAGGTGTATCAGCCAACGAAGTAGATTCAATAGTTGGGAAAACACTTATTAAAGATGTCATCGCTGACCAAGTGGTCGACTTAGATGTAATAGGAGAAAGTTGAGTGAATATACTAGTTACAGGCGGTGCGGGATATATTGGATCAATACTGGTTCCGAAGCTTCTACAGCTGGGCTATAAAGTAACGGTCATTGATAATTTTCTTTTTGACCAAAATAGTTTAGCTGATGCTTGTTATTATAATAATTTTACGGTGATCAAAGCGGATGTGCGAAATATTCAGGTTATTTTGGAGTATCTGAAAAATGCAGATTTAATAATCCCGTTGGCAGCTCTAGTTGGGGCTCCAATCTGCTCGCAAGATCCGGTTGGCGCTAGTACTATTAATAGAGGCGCTATCATAGACTTACTATCAGTTACGTCTGCTGATCAAAAATTAATAATGCCCACAACAAATAGTGCTTATGGTTCTGGAAATGAAAATAATTATTGTGATGAAAATTCTGAACTCTTTCCAATTTCCCAGTATGCAATAGAAAAAGTCGAGGTGGAGCGCGCAATTATGTCGCGATCAAATTCGATTAGTTTGAGGCTTGCAACTGTGTTTGGAATGTCACCGAGAATGCGAACTGACCTGTTAGTAAATGATTTCGTATATAAGGCGTTAAATGATAGATCTTTGGTGTTGTTTGAAAAGCAATTTAAGCGCAATTTTATTCATGTTAGAGATGTAGCAAAAGCGTTAATTCACGCTATTGAAAATTTTGATTTAATGAGTGGTGAGATTTATAACGTGGGGCTTTCATCAGCTAATATTTCCAAACAAGAGCTGGCTGAGGCGATAAAAAAATATATTCCAGAGTTACAAATTTTTGACGCTGAATTTGCAAAGGACCCTGATCAAAGAAATTATATTGTCTCAAATGCTAAGATTGAGGCCACGGGTTTTAAAACTTCATTCACGCTTGATGATGGGATACAAGAACTGATTAAAGGCTATAAAATGATCAGTAACAATAAGTATACTAATATATAGGATATTTTCATGATAACTTTGGGGTTGCATGATGGACATGGCGCAAGCGTTGCTCTCTTTGAAAATGATAAACTTTTAGCGGTAATAGAGGAAGAAAGGCCAAGCCGACGAAAAGGCTACACTGGATTTCCTGTTCTTAGTATTGGAAGGCTGTACGACGAATTTCCTAAGCAAATGCGCCAAATTGATCAGGTTGCTGTTGGAACGGTTTTTCATGATTTTTCACTTTTTGCGACCAAGAGGTATCCTGAATTTTCGATAAGTGATTTTTTATATGAAGAAAGGAACTTCTGGCGGCCGTTTTTATGTGAAGATAAGAAATTGAATTACATGGATGTAATGCAGCATAAAGTGAACTTGGATAATGAGATCTATCCTTTAAAGGATATCATTTCTAATCCAACTACGCAAAATGTTATGCAAATGCGGAAGCACTTCGTCTCAAAATTTTTGGACATTCCAGAAACCAACGTATTTTTTGTTGATCACCACAAGTGTCATGCCAATCATGCCTTATTCGGGTCTCAAATTAAAGACGACTGTTTGGTAATTACAATGGACGGGTTTGGCGACGGAACGAATGCTACTGTGGGTGTTTTTAAAGGTGAACGAATAGAAGAATTGTACCGTACTGATCTCTGCAACATAGGGCGCATTTATCAGTTTATCACTCTGTTACTTGGAATGAAACCTGCAGAACATGAATATAAAGTAATGGGCTTAGCAGCTTATGCAAAAGATCAATATATTCGCGAGCCTCTTGAAGTTTTCAGAAATACCTATGGATTGGTGAATGGTCAGTTTCGCGTGTTAACGGAAATAAAAAACCACTATCAATATTTTAAGAAAAGACTCGAAGGGTATCGTTTTGATGCTATTGCGGGTGCACTTCAAGCATGGGTAGAAGAAATCCTAGTAGAATTTGTGACTTATTGGATCAAGCAAACTTCAATTCGCAAAGTCGTATTTAGTGGTGGTGTCGCCCTAAATATTAAAGCGTCCAAAAAAATAGCGGAGATTCCTGATGTCGAATTCATATTTGTTCCTGTGGGTTCAGGTGATGAATCAATCTCTATCGGCGCGGGTTACGAATTATTGCAACAGAATTTTATGGCTTCGCAAATTGCAGGTATTTCCAGTCCTTATCTTGGTCCAAAGTTAAGCTCCGAGGCTTGCGAAGAAGTAAGAAATAATGACTTCTTAAAAAAGAATTTTCAGAGATTTCCCGACGTCACAGTGGAAACTTTGGCGGAGATACTGGCGAATGGGAATGTACTTGCGAACATGGTTGGCGCAATGGAATTTGGGCCACGCGCGCTGGGAAATAGATCGTTTTTAGCGGATCCGCGTAAGCCAAATATTGTCGAAAAAATTAATGATGCGGTTAAGAATCGAGATTTTTGGATGCCGTTTACGCCTAGCATATTAGAAAAATCTGCGGATAGGTATATTCTTAATCCTAAAAGATTACCAGCTCCGTATATGACGATGGCATTTGATACGACACCAGAAGCACAACTTGAAATACCTGCTGCAATACACCCTGTGGATAAAACTGCAAGGCCTCAAATAGTGACGAAGGAAGCAAACACCGATTATTACCTTTTATTAGAAGCTTTTGAAGCAATTACAGGCGTAGGCTGTTTACTCAACACTTCCTTGAATATCCATGGTAAACCCATTGTTTTCAACCCAATCGACATAGTAAATGAAATTTTAATGAATCAATTGGTTAAATTAAACTTCATCAGGATAGGCTCCGACCTCTACGTCTCTAAAAGTGTCGAATTTAAAGGATACAAAAAATGATTTCCACAAGGTTTCGTCATATTTGTACAGAGATCCCAAATGAGCGCGATAAAGATATAATTGAAACAATTACCCTTCTTGAGTCGAAACAAGCAAATAAAGAATTGCCAGTTGTTTGGGATCGGGCTGATGGTTTTCAAGTATTTGATAGATGGGGAAATTGTTGGATTGATATGACCTCATCAATCTTTGTAGCTAATACGGGACATAATTCAGAAAACAATCGAAAACACGTACAATCGACATTAGAAAAAGGATTAATGCATGCATACTGCTATCCAACTGTAGAAAGAGCGGAGTTTCTTAAAAAGTTATTGAGCATGACCCCTAGTTATCTTGAAAAAGCTTCTTTAGCTTCGGCCGGGACAGAAGCTAGTGAAAGAGCATTGAAATTAGCGAGATTATACAACGCTCAAACTACCCCAGAAAAAAACGTGATTATTGGTGGATCAGGAAATTACCATGGTAAAACCATGGGTGCATTGATGTCTGCAACAACGCCTGAAGTACGAAATTGGGTTGGCTATCAAGATCCTAACATGCTACAAATGCCATTTCCTTATCCTTGGATAATGGAGTCTATAAATCTATCCGGATCACAATTATTCTTTAACCATATCGAAGAGCTTGAGCAAGATGGTTTAGATTTAAAAAAAATCTGTGCTTTTATCATTGAGCCATATCAAGGTTGGGGAGCAGTATTCTATCCAGAAGATTACATACGGTCTATGTTTAATTGGTGTCGAGAAAATGATGTATTGTTTATCGCTGATGAGATACAATCTGGTTTCGGTCGAACCGGCGAGCTCTTTGCTTATCAGCACTATAAGGTTGAACCAGATTTAGTAGTGTGCGGTAAAGGTATTTCCGGTGGTATGCCACTTTCAGCAGTTTTAGGAGCTTCTAATATAATTGAACTCGATTCAAGTTTAACCAGCACACATGGTGGTCATCCGATAGCATGCGCTGGTGCGCTAGGAAATTTGATTGATTACGAACGATATAATTTGACACATGAATCAAATAAAAAAGGAACATATTTAAAAAAACGTTTGGATGCACTTAAAAGTAAATTTCCAACACTTATCAGCCGTATAGAAGGCCGCGGTATGGTATGGGGTATTTATTTCAAAGATGCGAAAGGTAATTTAGACGTCACTTTTGTAGATAATATGGTAGATAAATTGCTTCAAAAAGGCATCTTCTCAATTCGAACCGGCCGTGGCGTAATAAAACTAGGACCTCCTTTGATTACTCCAATAGATGCATTGAATGAAGCAATTACGGTTCATGAGGAGGTTATAGAAGAGTTGTTGTATGAAAGAAATATATAACCAACTGCGCAACTAAAGGAAACTGAGTTAACTCGTCGTCGCCCGCAGGTGTCTATCGTGAACAAGATTCTCAATTTGTTAATGAGTTAGTCTCTAGAATCCGAATGAATAGGATGGCGCTACCACACGAATTAAAAGGGCCAATTTTGTTCTTGGCGTTAGAAACTTGTTCTTATATGACTGGACCAGATATTTATGTAGATGGAGGACTAACAATTTGGTAACTGAATGGCGCCATGTTGGTATAGCGGTTAGTGACTTAGATCGCTACATCAGAATTTTCACTGAATATCTTGGAATAAAAAGCTATAAAGAATTCAATGACTTAAATTATGCATATCTCAATCGTTTGGTAGGCAGTCATAGCAACAAGATACGTATATGTGTTTTCGATCTTCCAGGAGGTGCTAAAATTGAGTTACTTCAGTATGATATCAAAAAAAAGGCTGAGACTACACCGTTCTTTATTGGATCAGCACACATCGCATTGACTGTGAACGATCTTGAAGATTTATATTCCAGAAGGGATATATACGATGTGAACTTTGTAAATGCCCCAATGTATAATCCGGAAAGATCTGTTAAGCTATCTTTCGCTAACATAGGAAATGAGCTAAATCTCGAACTTGTGGAGTTGTTACCTGACTGAGCGAATAAATATTGGCTTGATATTTTGCCGTGGTGGCTCAAAAGGTATACCTGGTAAAAATATAAAAAATTTTCATGGTCGACCATTGCTGGAGTGGATAGTAGAGGCTGCTAAAAACTCAAAATTATTTGATTCAATTTATTTATCGACAGATGATCCTAATATTGCAGCGCTAGGTAGGGAAATAGGATTAGAAGTTCCTTTTTTAAGACCAGCCTCGTTAGCTACTGATACTAGCGATCAATTTAAATCTCATGATCATATCATAAAAAAACTAAAATTAAATGACTTTGAGCATCGGATCTGCGTGATCAACAATAATCCTTTTATTGGTCAACAGATGTTCAAAGCCTCCTTTCGGGAATTCATGGCTAATGATGAAACACGAATCGTTGTTGACGCCATAAGAATAAATTCAGATGAACTTTATTACAGGCAAATGGTAAGGAATAATTCGATATTAGAAATAAAATTTACAGATGACTACATGAGTTCAAATATAAATCGTCAAGCAGATAAAGATCACTATGCTCCAATAAATAATATACGATGGGGTTTACCTTCTTGGATGCAATCTTACACCGCATATAAGAAAAAGGTAAGTGAAGTGGGCCATGGATTTATCATACTTCCTAAAATTCGAAATTTTGACTTAGATGATATGTATGATTGGACTATTGCCGAAAAAGTATTTTTCTTAAATGATTAGATCACTTGTTTACATAGCGGTGTCTTTTGAAGATGTGAGAACTGCAAGCGTAATCCAAACAAAAAACATGATTACAGCCTTTAAGCAAAATAATATAAGTGTATTCCCATATTGGAAATACCGTTTCCGGCAGGAAAAAATTTTAAGTTATTTTTTAAATTGGTTTCTAGAAACAAAAATTTTTCACTATTTATATTTAATTATTTTACCAATTTTTGTATCTATCAAATATCGAAAAACGCCTGAAAATATATTTTATACAAGAAGTATATTGGTTGGCTATATTATAAATATCATAGTCAATAAACCTATTCTCATTGAACTACATACAGCGCCACATTGGAAATTAGAAATACTTTTATTAAGAAACTTAAAAAAAAATACCAAACTAATTTACTTGACAGATGCTGTTCGTGAGAAATTTGAATCCTTAAACATTGGGCTGAAATACCAAGTGGCACCTGATGCACATGACTTCCAAATATTAAGTCTGAATGACAGAGCTGCGAAAATACTAAATAAAAATGCAAGCATTAAAATTGGTTATTTTGGCAAATATAGCGAACAAAAAGGTTCTAACATTCTTAGGGAGATAGTTAAACTCAATCCTACTTGGGAGTTTTATATTCATACTTTAAACGATAATGATCTGAAAGCCGAAAATATAAAAGAGAATCGCTATCTGAGCAGAGAAGAAGTGAAATTAAAAATGATTCAGATGGATTTTTTGCTTTTGTTCGTCGTACCAACCTTTGAAAAAAATGACATATCGAATTATACTTCACCGTTAAAACTTTTTGAGTATGCGTCGTCTGGTGGTTTTATAATTGCGTCTGATGTTCCTGTACTCAGAGAGTTGGAAGGTTTTAATGGTATATGCTTTTCAGAGAACAACCCAAAAGCTTTTGGAGACGCAATTAAAAAGATTATCAACGATGTTCGCCTGCAAACAAATTTACAGAAAGGTGCATTGGGCCTGGCCTTGGCGAATACTTGGTCAACACGTGCGAAAAATATAGTAATTTTTGCAAGTGAGACGACTTGATAGTTTTTTTGGGTAGATCTGACACTATAGCGCCATATAATTAGTCAATTGACGCTGCCAAGTGCAGAGGTTTTTGGCGAGAGTGCTATCCCCGGAAATCAAGCATTGGTTGAAGATGAAAAAATCGGTATCTTATTTGAAAAAGCGATTAGTGTTTCTTTTAGCTAGCAAAATTGGCGAAGTTGTGTCTGATATTGAACGGTTTAATGAACTCAAAATAAATGCAAAAATCAATTTGGTCTCGAAACACAATTCGGTTAATCACTCAGATAACTTAAAGGTTTTATACAAGGGAGTATACGGTGAAAAACTTTAAAGAATATTGCTTTAGGCAGACAGAAATCGTTGCCCTCTCTAAATCATTAAACTTAGTTATCGAGGAAGCGGTTGATCAGATTGCATCTCGCATGAAACTTGGCGGCAAATTATTATTTTGTGGAAACGGTGGCTCTGCTGCAGAGGCTCAACATCTTGCTGCAGAATTGATGGGGAGATTTAATTACGACCGTTCACCCCTGCCTTCTTTAGCGCTTACTGTCGACACATCTGCGCTTACGGCAATTTCAAATGATTACGGTTATGAGCACGTATTTTCACGTCAACTAAATGGAATTGCGAGCGCAAACGATGCTTTAGTATCTCTTTCTGCTTCCGGCAACAGTACTAGTATAATAAATGCAATTGGAGCGGCAAAAGAACAAAATATCCTGACCGTAACTCTTCTCGGGGGCGACGGAGGAGAGGCGAGAGGTTTGTCTGATATTGATATTATAATAGAAAGTACCGAAACATACTTTATACAAGAGTTACACTTAATGATTGGCCATTACATTTGTTATCAGCTAGAAAAAAAACTTTGTGATCGTCTATGAAAAGTTTCCAAAAATCTATTATTTTCGATCGTGATAATACATTGATTAAGGATTATGGATATACCCATAAAATAGAGCATTTACGATGGATGCCAGGTTCGCTGTCGATGCTACGTAGACTAAATAATAAAAAGTTTGGGTTATTCATTGCAACTAATCAAGGTGGAATCGCTTTAGGTAAATTTTCTGAAAGTGAAATGTTAATATTTCATTATGAGATGAGTAACCAAGCACTCCAGTTTAAGATTAAATTTATCGATATAATGTACTGTAAACATCATCAAAAATCTAAAGATCATAAAAAAAGATATTGCTATTGCAGAAAGCCCAAGCCCGGTATGCTAATGAAAATTATTAGACAGCATAAATTGAACCCATCACAGTGTATTTATGTTGGAGATAAATGGACAGACTATTTGTGCGCGCGTAATGCTGGAATAAAGTTTCTTTCAGCGCCTAAATGCTATGGACAAAAATTTTATCATGATCTTGAACTGAAATTGGCATCAAAGTAATGAGAGAAATTCGTATTCTTTTTATCGTCAACTCCCATGTTGAGATAGATAATCACCTCCCTATCATAAAATGTTTAAACGAATTGCGCGACACTATATATATAGATATTTTGATTGCCAATGAACGATTTTATGTTTACACGGACAGCTTTAATTATGAAAATCTTAAGGCCTTCCAAATTAAAACAGTTGGAAATTTTCACAAAAGCAAAATTTTGAAGGTAATATTAAATAACAAACTTAGTGTTGAGCAAAGCTCATTAAGATTAAAGCATAAATTTTTAAATGGACTGTTTTACTACTTAAAAACTCACGTATTAAAACATTTTAATTTTGCAAAGGCTGACGTTGCGAAAGACTATAATTTTGTATTTGCTACTATTGGTATATTGGAGGCTATAAAAAAACTTGGAAAAATAACCTCGTTAAATCGCATTACGTTTTCGCAGAATGATTTGCAGAAAATAGTATTATTACCAGAAACATATTCACAATTTAAAAGTAAAGAGCAAGAATTCCCTGTTACTAGTAGGGAAATTTCCATCGCTTCACAAAGTTTTCACGCAATATTAATTTGTAAGTCTATTGAGTCAGGTATCAGTTTTTCAAATAAAGCCCAAAATATCATTGAAATTGGATGGCCGAGATATTCTAAGACTTGGTGCGAGAAAATAGATGTTTTCTATGGCGGCCCAGAAAATAATAGCGGACCTAAGAAAATTTTGTTTTTGCCAATAAAAGCGTCACCTGATGGAAGCTGGGTTCGGGAGCAGATACGAAAACACATTAATTTCGCCATCAATTACGCGAAAAAGGAAAGGCTCGACTTACTCATAAAGAGGCATCCTCGGTGTAACGTCCCAAAGTCTTACTGGAGAAAAGTAATGAGCAATCTCAAATTGTCTATGCGTTTAGATACTATTAAGTGCATTATCAAAAGTAATGTTATATACACACCTGGGACTTCTTTGCTGGGCCACGTATTGTGGAGCGATAAAGTGATAATCTTGGACGACGCATGGGTGGATAGTGCTATTCAAAGCTTCATTTACAAAGAATATTGTCATACATTTGATGATAAGTTAAAGTTAGTTCCACCAAAGAAGAAAAGCTTAGAGGAAAAGGTCATTTTTCTTCAGGATGAATTTCAACTTGGTTTAGATGCTGTTTCTTATGATGCAAAGCTAAAAAATCAATTGTCTAAAATAATTACCATTAATTGAGAGAAGTTTTTTGCTGATACACATAGTAAAACTTATAAGAAGTTTTGATTTAAATTGAGTGTGTATTTGCTAAAGGGGTTAACTAGTTTCACCATGTCAGAATTTGATAAAAGCCTTAAAAAAATTGGTATAAAAAGATCTCGGGGTTATGAGTTCTATTTTAAAAATTACATATTCAGTCCAATTGATTTAAGAGGGAAGACAATCTTAGACGTTGGGGGCGGAAATGGTATAGCATCTTTTTATGCAGTCAAATATCTAGGTGCAAAAAGTAGTTTAGTAATCGATCCTCAAGAAGACGGATCAAGCGATGAGATGCATTCTCAATACGATGCTTTCCTCGACTTATTTGGAAAAGGCGTGGAATTCTATCAAGGATATACAAATGAACTAGCGGACGAGCAAAAGTATGATGTGCTTCTGATGCATAATGTAATTAATCATGTAGGTGAAGATATAGTCCATAAATTACATTACGATAATGATACGAAGATAATTTTTAAAGAGAGAATATGTGATATTTTGTCAAAAGGAAAACTCGGCGGCCATCTAATAGTAGCTGACTGTGGAAGGAGAAATATTTTTGGGGATTTGAAAATCCATAATCCTATCGCCCCGGCGATAAACTGGACGATACATCAACAACCCCATGTCTGGCAAGAAATTTTGGAAGAGATTGGCTGTAAACACTTAAAAACAAATTGGACTGCTAGACGTGAACTTGGATTTTATGGTAAATTCTTGCTTTCAAATCCTCTTATGAGCTACTTAACCAACAGCACGTTTGTCTCATTTTACAAAATTGAAAGCTAACTTTTTGAAGTGAAAAAAATATGTTTGAATGCATAAGTATTGTATAAATTAGAGCGGTTAGAGAAGTTTTTTGCTGATACACATAGTAAAACTTATAAGACTTTTTGATTTAAAAGAAAAAATTTTTATATTTGCCATAATTGGCCTAGCACTAGCGTGCAGTATATTAGAATTAATGTTTCTGATTGTATTTGTACCCCTGATATCTTATTTTTTTCAAGGTCAAGAGGATGCTACATATGACTCTGAGATAGGAACATTATTAACGGGATTATTCGGTGCCGACACCTTGCTATCATTATGTTTAGTATTAATGATTAGTAAAACCATTGCTTCTATTCTATATCAATTTTTTGCAGCAAAATTTTCATTTAACACTAGATTTATCGTCTCTCGTTGGCTTCTGGAAAGTTATCTTAAGGCTGACATTTTGCGGCATCTTTCAACGAATTCGGCAGAATTAATTAGGAATATCACCGGAGAGGCAGGCGCGATTGGATCGGGTGTTCTTATGCCGTGTTTTGTATTGATAAACGAGTGTCTATTCGCGACATTGTTAATTTCAGGTCTAGTAGTATTCTATGGAACAGAGACTATCCTAGTATTTGTTTTAATTATTTGTGCCGTGATCTTGTTTTTAGGTTTTTTCAAACTCAAACTAAAGCATTGGGGAGCACAACGGCAAATATATGATGAAAAAGTCATACAATATGCACAAGAAAGTCTCAATTCGATTATCGATATTCGGTTAAACAATCTTAAAGATTTGTTTATCGGCAGATTTTCCAAAGCTGCTTTTGCCTCATCTCGATATAACTCATTGAATATGTTTTTTAATCAGTTACCTCGAATCTATTTCGAGTTTTTAATTTTTGGAATAGTTATAGCTGCTCTCCTAGCGCATCAAAAAGGCTATGCAAAGATAGATGTTGAGCTATTTGCTTTGTTTTTTGTATCTGCGGTGCGCCTAATGCCTTCCGCAAATCGAATAGTAATAAATTTGCAATCCCTGAGTTATTATTCAAAAAGCATAGAGGTTGTTTTGAGCGAGCTTGATCGGTCTGTTTTGCCAAAAACAGAATTGGAAAATCCAAGAGCATTTGATAGGCTAAAAATTGCAGAAATATCATTGAGAAACATATGTTTTAGTTATCCAAACTCGAAACAGAAAGTACTACAAAATTTTGATTTGACGCTAAAACCCGGCGACAGTTTGTCCATAGTGGGACCCTCCGGATCAGGGAAAAGTACGCTGGTATCCATAATTTTAGGACTGTTGAGGCCGCAATCAGGCGAAACATATGTTAATTCAAAATCCCTTCAGTCTTGCGTGGACGCATATTGGGATAATGTAGCGTACGTTCCACAGAAAGTGTATCTCATTGATGATACAGTGCTAAGCATCATCGTTGGAGATATTTCTAAAGTTAATGAAGAACTTCTGCATAAAATATTAGATCTTTGCGAATTAAATGAGGTGATTGAACTTTTGCCTAAAAAAATTCTGACAAAGGTAGGTGAAAATGGTTCTTTGTTAAGCGGCGGGCAAGCGCAAAGAATTGGTCTGGCTCGAGCTCTTTATAAGAACCGCACTGTTCTTATATTGGATGAGGCCACTAGCGCTATGGACGAAATGTTAAGTGAAAAGATTTTAAATAATTTAATAGAATTTCAGAGGGAGCGTATTCTCATTTCGATTACACACTCGTCAAAGTTGGCTAAACTTTGTGACCGAAAAATTACCTTATCTAAATAATAAAATTTCACTATATAATGGGTTAATTCTTTTTCACGCTTAGCTTCCGATCAAGAAATCCACCTATCATTAGAATATGGAAAAAAATATCCTAAGGTTAGCTTTGCAAAGGGTTCGCTCGCTAATACTCAAATTGCAATTCATTCTGCAGAAATATAGTGTTTGAGAAGCTTCTAAAATTTCATTTTGAGAGACCACTAGGGGATTATTACTATAATAAACGTCCTAAGAAAACATTAAGCTTTATTCAATATTCACAAGTTTCTGACCAAATGATAATAAAAGCATAAATTTTTTGGAAAATTCAACTTAGCTTCCACTAAAAATTACATCCTCCATATCATATGTCGTTATGCTAAAAAAAGGTAAATTACATTATCACAATCGACATGTTCCCAACCGTTTCCAGGTTATGCAACACATATCTAGCGCTAATTAAACGGGCTATAGAGATATTAAAAATTTAATGATACTGACTAATTAGAGGTAATCTTATTCGGAGATAGAGTTTTTAGAATGAAAATTAAACCTGCTAAATGGTTATTCTTACCGCTAGAGATAAAAGTAAGAGAATTGGAGAGCAAGGTATTGTTAAGTTGTTGTGCAGCGGAGAGCGGCTTCTGTACAATTATCGGCCCTAATGGTTTTAACTTGAAGAAGGACCTTCCAAATGGAGTGTATTTTGATAAATGCATCTCGCCTAATAAACTGGAATTTTTGAGAGAACAAAAAATTGAGTGTAACAATAAAATTGTATGTTTGGATGAGGAAGGTTTGGTTCATCAGAAAGATCATTACATTAGGGAAAGGACATCAATACAAACAATAAAATTGACAGATAAGCTATTTTGCTGGGGTGATGATCAATGTCACCTTTTGCAGTGTGAATATAATAATGAAAAAGATAAATTTTTGTCGACGGGGTCCCCCCGTGTGGATGTTTGGGCTTCTAGTGATCGCCGTTCCGTCGTCGACCAGGCTGACGCGCTAAAAAACAAATACGGAGAATATATATTATTTCCCTCTAATTTTTCCGCAGTCAATAATGCTAATGGCGATGATTTTATATTAAGGCAGTATAAAAGCTACGGCCTTATAAATGAAAAAGAAGAAGAGCAATTTCTAAGGGACCGCCTTTCATACCAGAGAGATATATTTGAAGGTTTCAAGGCGATGATTTTTGATACATGCCAAGAATTCAAACATATTAATTTCGTTGTAAGGATGCATCCGGGTGATAACATGACCTTTTGGCAGAATTTTGCCGAAAAAATTCCAAATTTGTTTTGTAGCTATGAAGGAAGCCTTCTTGCAGCAATAAAAGGTAGTATTCTTGTAATACATAATAATTGCACATCTGCCATAGAAGGTTTTTATGCGCACCATCCGGTGATCGCTTATAATCCAATAGAGAAAGATTCAAGGTTCGAGCATAACCTGCCTAATCGAATGAGCATACAAACATATAATATTGCAGACCTTCACGAGAAAATTACGGATCTTATCAATGGGAAAATTCAATTTCATCGTGATGAGTTCATAGATCTTATTAATAATCACATCATTCATCATGATCGTGAGTTAGCAAGCGATAGGATCGCTAAAGCGCTACATTCCTTAGAAATCGAATGTGCAACATTATGTACAGACAACTACATATCCAATGAGAAATCTATTTTTAGTAGGTTTAAAAGGCAGCTAATTAAGTTTTTCAACATTGATTTTAATTTACATATGACACGAGATTACAAAAGACAAAAAAACCCTGGGATATGTATTTCCGAAATAGAATGCTTAATAAGTGATTATAAAACTTTTTATAAACGCTTTGGTAATATATCTGTATTTGAATTAGGCACAAATCAGTTTTTAATTTATCCCCATCATTTGGTCGATAATTAGTACGAATAAATATTTTTGGATTCAGCCGTGTTGTTATAACATATGGTGATTTTTAAATTTCATGTGGTTTTTACAAATGGTGGCCTGAAAATGCTTGTATAGGAGTAAAATATTCATTTGTTTTAGCAGATCAATTGAAGATTGCGTACTTGTCTTAGGAAGTTCATAAATGGTGAAACTCTAACAGGCCATTTTTCAATAAAATTTCTGCTTCAGCGAGAGCATATTTAAGTGGTAAGTTTATGATCTGGCAAATATCGAATATTGTGTTTTTGCCGTCGCAGTATGCGAGAAAGTTCATCCTAGCGATAATTTCATCATAGTTTCCTTTCTTACTAATGTTAGGATATAGACCACGTTTGCCGAGCTGTGGTTCACCATAGGTTGTACAACTTGGTATCAAACCTAATTCAATCGCTTCAACTATTGACTCTAGAACGTTTATTGATCCTTCGAGCCCACTTTGAGTTATCAATTCTAAATTATCTTCACTTGTATGATACTCTGGGTATTCACCATATTTTGATCTACAAAAACCTGCAAATGGTAAATTAATACCCGGAGCGCAATATTGCCGTTCATCTGACCCTCGTTCAAGATACGAATAACTTTTAGTTTCCGGTTTTCCTATCAATGCAGCACTAATAGCTTTATCGGCCAAATTGTTGCCGTATGGACTTTTTACATGACTATAAGCGCGTTCATCACCGACACAAGAAACCACAAATCCGCAGATGGTATTTTGTTTTAAGTAATTCTTATTTTCTGACAGATACGCAATAGCCCCTATAGTTTCAGGTAAAAAGAGGAACCTGTAAGTATACTTGAGGCACTGTTTCTTAGAGACTAATTTTTGATAAAGCGCCATGAGAACAATTGGCCCAGATAATTCATTGTTAGCCATGGAGGGATGACATATGTACGACGAGAAAATAATTTCGGACTTCATTTCTCCTTGGACAACGACTTCTCCCAATTCCATGCTACCATCGAATAGGTTGCTGCCAATGTATGCGCGATATCGACCATTAGGGAGATCTTTTTTCATACTTTCCGACATGCAAAAACCCCAACTGCGGTTGTAGTAACTTGTAACGTAGGGGATTGCATTTGGTAAATCGGGTTGGGTATAAATATGTCGAAGTAAATCTTTCTTGTCTAATATTAAATCAATCGGTTCAGAATATCCAACAACATGTAGATTATTTTTAGCAAAATGAGCGAACTTTTCTCCGGTATCTATGTGTTCAATCCATGCATCGTCTATTTCCCATTCTTGAGGGATTTCCCAATCAAAAACATTTTTTCCACTTGGATAACTCTTTATTACTAACTCAGGTACAATTCTAGAAATGTACTCAAGCGTTTGCCTCACGCCACTTCCGGTCAATGACCTATTGATTGGGAACAAATCGCGTGCCCACTTTTCTAGATCGTTCATCTTTTCTTCCTCATTAACCTTGATAATATAAAATTATGTTAGAGTGAGGGTATCAGGGTATGGCGATAGGTTTCAACTATCAAGATTTTGTGGAACACTTCCATGCATTAGGGATTGTTTTCGGGCAAAATGTTTCTTGCCATGCAGCACTTTTTTCTTTTGGTAAATGTAATGCTGTGGATGCAGTTGAAGCGCTTAAATCTGTTGTGGGCGAAAATGCGACAATTGCAGCTCCAGCTTATCACTTCGATGAAAGGCCATTTGATATTTGTAGCTCAAGCTTTTCTGGGATTGGAAAATTCTCACAAGTTTTATTTGCAGAGGAAGGGGCAGTGAGATCTAGATGTCCCGTGCATAGTCATATTGCGCTTGGGCCTAAAGCCAAAGAGTTGTTAGGAAATGACCCTCATTATTCATTTGGTCCTAACTCAGACTTTGATTGGTTCTTAACGAATAACTTTGACTTAGTTTTATTAGGTTGCTCGTTCAATAACGGGGCTACATTTCTACATCACATTGAAGCATTAATGCAAGTTCCTTACAGAAAATGGATATCTTCTCCAAAGAAATACCTATATAAAGGACAAGTAAAGCTGATGGATTTCAAATATTTCGCCAGGATCGACGCCTCGTTAGAAGAAAATTTTGATCTTTTGATAGAAAAAATGCGGGATGATATAAATATTGTAAAGACACCGTTTGGTGCATCTTATCGGATCCCATTGGGAAGGCTAACTACACTAGTGAAGGAGGTTCTTCAAGAAGATCCCTATTCTTTGGTAAAAAAAAATAAAGATAATGAATAAAGAAACTTCCGATATTGTAGATCGTATCATTTATCACGCACACAATAGGCCAGACAAAATTGCTTTTGGTAATTTTTCATATAGACAGATAGCGAAAAAAATGTGCTCACTGTCTTTGGCAATAAATGGATTGAGAGTGCTTGTTGCATGTGAAAATAGGGAAGAATCTTATATTGGAATGCTGGCTTCATTACACGCAGGAGCGACTTATGCGCCAGTAGATGTAAATGCTCCCGAGTCACGGCTTAATAGAATTTTAGACAAATTTAAACCTACAGATATTATTGTGGGACTAAAAGATCAAGATCGCTTCGAAACTGTACATCGCGTTGGTGGCGAATGTCGTATCTCCCGGCAGGTGGTTTCAGATTTGCCAGCATATGTAATATTTACGTCTGGTTCTACTGGAGAACCCAAGGGGGTAGTTATTAGCCGAAAAGCTTTGAATCAATTCTTAAGATGGTCAGCTTCAGATTTAGGAATATCGCACAATTCCAGAGTATCACAACATCCTAATGTCGCGTTTGATCTTTCGGTATTGGACATCTACACCGGTTTATATAATGGAGCTCAAATTTTTCCTATACAATCTAACCTCGATAAAATGTTTCCTGGAAGGTGCATACAGCGAAATAAGCTGACCCACTGGATATCCGTACCAAGTGTAGTAGATTTGATCGCAAAAGATGTGTCAATTAAACATAATGATTTTTCGACTTTAGAAAAAATGATATTTTGCGGTGAGCCGTTGCTACCAAGACACCTAGAATATATTTACAACTTAAATGAGAAATTGATCGTTGTGAATACTTATGGCCCCACGGAAGCCACAGTTTGCATGACAAAGTTAGAATTAACCAGTAAAGACTGGCAATCAAAAATAAATGGATCAGTGGCTTTAGGGGATGCCATACCTGGAATGGAGATTGAATTAAAAGATGGAAGAGATAATTCTGAAGGTGAAATTGTAATCTCTGGTGGGCAGATAGCAGAAGGATATTGGTTACAGCCAGAACTAACAAATAAATTGTTTGTAGATAACAAATACCATACCGGTGATTGGGCAGGTATTGTCGATGGTGAAATGTATTTTAAATCTAGAATTGATAGACAGGTAAAGATTCAAGGAAACCGTGTTGAACTAGGAGATATAGAACAGTGTATTTACGATCTAACTAAAAAAGCAACAGCGTGTATAAAACATCAGGATCGAATAATAGCATATATTGAAGGCTCTGAGATAAATCAGACAGAATTATTAAATAAAATTTCGGAAAATACCGTTGAATATATGCGGCCTTACAAAATTATCTGTCTCAATGACCTCCCCCGAAATATGAATGACAAGATCGATTATAACAGCCTTGCAGCTTTAGCAGAGGAGGCGGTATGACTTGAAGAAAGATGAATTTCTAATTGAATTTTCTAAAATAATAAAAGTACCAGTTGATCAGATTACTGAAAATGAAGCGTTAGGTACGACGCCATCTTGGGATAGTTTCGCGCAGGTGGAAATTCTTATATTACTTGAAAAAGAATTTGAAATTGAAATAGACGAGAACACAATGAATTGGTACATAAGTTTAAACAGAATTTTAAAGCTTGTAAATTAGGTTAAATTATTTTGATTTACGTTAAGTTACATTGGTAAACTGAAAAAACTGCCGCTCAAATTTATCAGATTGGCAGAAAGCATATCAAGATGTAAGTTTATTCAATTTAACTAAATTGTTTTGAAACAAAAGAAGATTAAATCTTCTTAACATTAGATTTTATTGAAATGTACAGGCGAAATGTAAATGAATATGGGTAAGATTTAAACAAAAGATTGTTTTATGCTATTTTCAAGAAAATAAGATTGCGAAGATCAGCCTCTCGCAATGTAATTTCGGGTTTTTTGTCTTTTGCAGTTGCCCCAGAATTTAGATAAAATAATTGATCTAACTATAAAGCGCGATAAGCAGAAAAGGGAGATAGTTGGCATAATTTCGCCAAACAGTGCGTAGTGCATTTTTAGGTAATTTGCCGGATACCCGCAATACTTCAGATGGTGTTTAATGAAATGAAGCCAAGTTTCTCCAAGCGACTCAGATAGTTAAATACAAACTTTGGCGGCAATGAACACTTTAAAGAAAGTTCAATGATAGTTAGTTTTTTCGCATTGTACATGAATGGCATAAATTGGTTCATAAATCCATGAAGAAGAGTTTTATTATTTTCAATATAAATCATTTCTTGCCTGCTAAGATTTGAAAATAATTCACCAGATAAGCTATTATATTTTGAATCGATGCCAGAAACTTCTGAAGGCTCAAAATACAAATTTATTTCAGGAGATGATAGGCAGAGTAAGTGATCAAAATTTGCTTCTATTGCTCTATCGCTGTCAATTGCTTCAATTAAGTCAGAAAGTAGCTCGCAAGATTTAATAGAATTTTTCTTTTCAATAGTACCTAAATTGTCCAAATCTGAGTGATACTCGTTTTCTATGAAGCGAAACATAGAGATACAAGGTATTTCAACACCGGGCACCTCAAAGGCTATTTCATCATTACCCCAGCCTTCACGAAAATTGCTTATCTTGTCTGAAACAGATTCATAATATATTTTTTGGTATAACACCAAAAGTTGATCTAATTCACAATTTCCATTTTTAGATGAGTATTGAAATTTGATCTCGTAATTAGACATAAGTCCATTTGTACAAATTGCACCCAACGTATTAGTGTGGTCCAGTTTATATTTTTGTAAAAACAACACCGTCCCGATAATTTCAATACTATTCAATGAAATTAAATTTATAGTTTTAAGCCGCCCATTTAATTTTTTGGTTACATGGTTGTTTATAATACAAGATGAAAGACCATCATTTACTTGATTTGGATGATCTAAATGTGCAACTAGTATTACATTTTTCTTTTTAATATCTCCCAGAAAATATTGCTTCATTGGATGAGAAGAAAATGATGTTTTTATTTCTATGTTAAAAATATCGTTTTCTCGAAATGTAGAAAATTCATTGAACGGAATAGAAAAACCCCATATGTTATTTTCTCTGCGATATTGGTTTCTAAAGTGAAAAATCCTTGCGTTGGGTCGGTTGGGGTCGGTCAAGATATGTTTTGAAAGGGCGCTTAGCGTCAGTGTTCCGTGATAAGATGTCGAATATGACCATAAACATAGCGGATTTACCTCATAATCTGCTATAACCTTTCCGTTTCTAAGAAGTCTTGCATAATGAACTTTATAGCATTTTGGTATAGACCATGTCGTATCAAAATTATCACTGTATATATCTTCAGCCCCTCCGAAAATATCTACTAATATTTCAACTGCAGCGTGCATATCACTAGAATTGTGATAACGTTTCAGATCTGATAGCTTTTTGACAATTTTTATTAAATCAGTGCTCATTTAGGATCCTAAACATGGTTAATTAAGCTAGATAAACTGATGGTATTTGCATTTTCTGAATTTATTATGCTTTCAGCTCGCATTTCTTCATCTTGCAAAATTGTTTGCATATTTTTTTCACCTTCATAGTGATTTAGAAAAATCTGCATCCATTCAGAAACTTGTTCAGGTGATCTTCTGGGATAAGGATTTGTAGGATGCGATACTGTTTGTATATATTTTTTCTCAAAATTTTGGTATGTTAAATAATTAATCCAATCTATTTCGTCTTCATTCAATGTATCCCGCCAGCTGTTTAGTGAATTAGAGACAATTTCACCCGTTGTACACGTAGAGAAGGACGAATTCTGCTTCCAAAGTTTTCCATCTTCACTTCTGGGTTTTGGAATATTAGTAATATTTTCTCCGACATTGCGCATAATTGGAGAAAACGTTTCAAGATAAACTTCTTTTGGCCTTGCGCATAGATCCTCATAGTAGACTAGGTACACATTTTTAGGAAACATTTGTTTCAAATAGTAAGAAAACATTATATGCTTTCTCCATTGCCTCGCCAAATATACGATGGGATAATTGCCAGCAGCTTTTTTAGAAGACGCTAAAATAGAACGAGGATCCCTTATTACAGAGACAAGATTCATATTTTTACCGTACAAGTTGAATAACGGAAATGCCATTTCTATTGCCCAAACTTCTTTGAAAGCAATAACTTTGGTGAATTTTGATCCGTATACTGAATGGATAATCCTTAAATACAGTTCAAGTTCATCAACCCATTTTACACCGACTGATTGTTTTTCTTTGCGGAGCGCTTCTGCGAAGCTTTTACTAAATGGCATCGCTGTCTGATAAATTTCCCGTCTAAGAAGGTAAGGATCTTTGAATTCAATATTCTCACTAAAGTTAGATGCAACTAGCGTTTCTAAGTAATTTTGATCTCCTTTGTAGTAATCACTTAATGGTCGAAAATATTCGTTAGAAACTTCCCCCGTTAATTCATATTCAAGCTGACTTCTATATCCGTTGAAAAATGGTCTAATTGGATCCGATGCGGATGCAATTTTTGCTTCCGCATTTAACAATCTAGCTAATAGGGTCGTTCCAGATCTGTATATTCCAGATATGTAAATCAGTGGAGTTCTCAAATGAACCTCGCTTTTAACAATTGCTTTGAGTTTAAGATTATTCGTAATTTTGTTGCTTAATGCAACGTACATGTGTTGGATGACAATTTACAAGGCGTAGCAAGATGAATAAGATTTTAGTTAAAGCTGGATTGATTTGTGCGTAAAATTCTAGATCTAGAAGGTTAGAAAATGTTATTTAAAGATTCCACAATTTTGTTGACTGGTGGTACTGGTTCGTTTGGTGAAAAATTCGTTGAAATGACGCTAAACCGGTATAAACCCAAAAAAGTCATCATCTTTTCAAGAGATGAGATCAAGCAATGGGAAATGGCAAAAAAATATCCCAAAGACCCGCGTGTGAGGTTTTTTCTTGGAGACGTCAGAGATAGAGAAAGGTTACATCGGGCGATGGATGGGGTTGATTTTGTAGTTCATGCTGCGGCTATAAAAATTATTCCTACGGCTGAATACAATCCCTTTGAATGTGTAAAGACGAACGTTATTGGAGCAATGAATGTGATCGATGCGGCTATTGATAAAAAAGTAAAGAAAATAGTCGCGCTATCAACAGACAAAGCTTCAAGTCCAATTAATTTATACGGCGCCACAAAATTAACATCTGATAAACTTTTTGTATCTGGGAATGCATATTCAGGAGAGCATGAGACTTCTTTCAGCGTTGTAAGATATGGCAATGTCATGGGTTCTCGAGGCTCTGTGATACCTTTATTCATGAGCTTGATCAAAAGTGGGATCAAGGAATTACCTATCACTGATCCTAATATGACCCGGTTCATGATTTCTTTAGATCAGGGCGTAGAATTGGTCTGGCATGCATTTTCTGATATGGTGGGCGGTGAAATCTACATTAAAAAAATTCCATCTATGAATATAATGGATATAGCAAAGGCGGTTGCAAACGATACACCAACAAAAATTGTTGGTGTTAGGCCTGGTGAAAAACTACATGAACAAATGATCAGCTCAGAGGATGCCCCATTTACATATGAATATGATCAGTATTTTAAAATACTGCCAATGATAAATAGTTGGTTTAACTCCAAAGATCGAGTTAAGGACGGAGTTCTAGTCCGTAAAGATTTCAATTATTCCAGCGACAATAATCCGGAATGGATGACCATTGAAAAATTGGAAGAATGGATAAAGAGAAATTTTAAATCATAGAGTGAGATTATGATAGCTTACGGTAAGCAAGATATTCGATTTGATGATATCGAATTCGTAGTAGATGTTTTGAAGTCTGACTTTCTAACGCAGGGACCTATTGTACCCAAGTTTGAAGAAGCCATCTCAGGTCTTGCCGAAGCAAAATATGTTACTGCCGTTAACAGCGCTACGTCTGCATTACACATTGCATGTCTAGCATTAGAACTTAAACCTGGTGATTTATTATGGACTGTCCCGAATACTTTTGTGGCATCTGCTAATTGTGCTTTATATTGTGGCGCGGAAGTGGATTTTGTGGACATTGATCCACAGACATCAAATATGTCAGTTGAACTGCTAGAGAGAAAACTGAGGATTTCTCAGCAATCTGGTAAACTGCCAAAGATTGTAATCCCCGTGCACTTAACAGGTGAGCCTTGTAATATGGCTGCGATTAAAAAACTATCAGTCGAATATGGTTTTAAAATTATTGAAGATGCCTCACACGCAATTGGTGGGCGGCTTCAGAACAAACCAATTGGTTCATGTGAGTATTCTGACATTACGGTCTTTAGTTTTCACCCGGTTAAGATTGTTACAAGTGGAGAAGGTGGGGCTGCGCTTACGAATTGTCCCGATTTAGATCGGAAATTGAAACTTTTACGCTCCCATGGTATTACTCGAGACCTAGATCTGATGCAGCACCCAACAAATGATGCATGGTACTATGAGCAAGTCGATTTGGGTTTTAATTATCGCATGACAGATATCCATGCTGCTCTTGGCCTGTCTCAATTAAGTCGCTTACATGAATATGTCCAGAGAAGGCATGAAATTGCAGCCAGGTATGACCAAGAATTTGAGGGTGCTAACCTACATAAACCATACAGAAACCCTATAAACAAATCCGCATTACACTTATACGTAATTCAAGTTGAACCTTTACAGCATAATGGTGTCTTTCATAAACTGCGTGAAAGCAATATTGGCGTAAATCTCCACTACATTCCAGTTCATACCCATCCTTATTATCAAAAATTGGGTTTTGATTGGGGTGATTTTCCAAATTCGGAAGATTACTATAAAAAAGCAATTAGCTTGCCAATGTTCCCTACCTTGGCTGTAGATGAACTAAACTACATTATTAAAACTGTTAAAAAACTTTGTGATGAATAAGACTACTTCAAAGTTGGCATTAGGAAGCGCAAATTTTGGGCTTGACTATGGATTAGCCAACAAATCTGGCAAAGTATCCGTAAACGATTTAGCGGACATATTGTTTTTTGCGCAAGAAGCAGGCATTGACGTAGTCGACACTGCGCAAGCCTATGGAGATAGTGAGGCTCGTATTGGATCGCTTTGTGATGATGGTCAATTTAAAATTATCACTAAGATTGGTGTCGGCCTCGAAAAAGAGTATGTCGATCATAATGCTATTAACAGCGTAAAGCAGAGTTGCAGAAGACTTAACCAATCACGTCTCTACGCAGTTATGCTGCATCGCCCCGAAGTTCTGTTAGGTAGTCAAGGTAGCGCAATCGCTAGGGAATTGCAGACTTTGAAAGAGCAAGGTGTCATAACAAAAATAGGGATCTCTGTTTACTCACCAGAAATTATCGCGGCAATATCAAAACTTTTTAAACTTGATATTGTGCAAGTACCGTTCAATATTTTTGATCAACAAATATTGTCATCCGGCTGGAGCGAAAAATTGAAAAGGAATGGGGTGGAAATTCATACACGATCAGTGTTCCTGCAAGGTCTGTTATTAATGAAACGGTCAAGTTTGCCCGACTATTTCGTCAAACATTGGCCAACACATTTTGATGCTTGGTATAAATTTTTGAATGAAAGCAGGGCTGACGCTTTAAATATTGCACTCAAATTTGCCCTGAAGCAGGATTGGATTGACAAGATAGTGGTGGGGGTCGACAGCGTTTCACAATTGAAGGCACTCGTGGAAATAGAAAAGACCTCGGTGTCAATAGATTTCCCAATATTGAGGTGTGATAATCCAAACCTAATTCATCCTTTAAAGTGGAACCTTGTATGAAAGTTGTTGCCATAATTCAGGCTAGAATGGGATCGACTAGATTACCAGGGAAAGTATTGAAGAAAATAAGTGGAATACCAGCAATAGAGATACTGCTGGCGCGATTAAGTCATTCTGAATTAATAGATGAAATTTGTGTTGCAACCTCACATAATACGGAAAACGATGTTTTATGTGATGTCGTTGAAAAGTTAGGTTACTACGTAATTCGTGGTTCTAAAACTGACGTTCTTCAAAGATTTTGGGACGCAGCTGACGCCACCTCAGCTGATATTATCGTTAGGATCACAGGGGACTGTCCAGTTGTTGATCCAAAATTAGTGGATAAGGTAATTGAGTTGTATTTGAAAGCTGACGTAGATTATGCTTCAAATATTGACCCGCCAACCTTTCCAGATGGTTTAGATGTTGAAGTTTTTGGGAGACGTTCACTCGAAGCTGCCAATCTTGGCGCGCAATCAGATTTTGACCGAGAACATGTTACCCCATTTATACGAAATGGGAATTTCAAAAAATTGAATTTAAGAAATGTTCAAGATACCTCTGAACTGCGTTTAACGTTGGATGAGCCTGAAGATCTAAAATTATTGCAGAACGTTTTCGACAGATTTCAGCCAGATATTAAGTTCAGTTACGAAAAAATAGAAAAATTATTACTCAGTAATCCACGATTAACTGAAACCAATCATACTCATAAAAGAAATAAAGGAGCAAACATGGGTACTGGTCAAAAGCTCTGGCAAAGAGCTAAGAAAGCAATCCCAGGCGGTAATATGTTACTTTCTAAAAGATCCGAAATGCATCTTCCCGATAATTGGCCCAGTTATTTTTCTAAAACATCGGGATGTTCAGTTTGGGATTTGGACGGAAAACATTACTATGATTATCATCTAATGGGTGTTGGGACTAACTTATTGGGTTACTCGCACCCAGAAGTCGACGAAGCTGTTCTGCAGGTGATTAAAGATGGAAACATGTCTACTTTAAATGCCCCCGAAGAAGTATCGCTGGCAGAAAAACTAATTGAACTAGACCCCTGGGCTGGAATGGTCAGGTTTGCTCGCTCAGGTGGAGAGGCAAATGCAGTTGCAATTCGCATCGCAAGAGCCGCATCAGGTCGTGACGGCGTGGCAGTTTGTGGATACCACGGATGGCATGACTGGTATTTATCAGCAAACCTTTCAGACGATGATAAATTAGCAGGGCATTTATTACCTGGCTTAAGTACTGCTGGAGTTCCAAAATCATTAAAGGGAAATGTTCATCCATTTAATTATAATGACTTATCTCATCTATCCAAATTGGTTTTAGAGAATGACATTGGTGTCATTAAGATGGAAGTGATTAGAAATGTGGAGCCATCAGATGATTTTCTGCAACGCGTGAGGAGATTAGCTACAGATAAAAAAATCGTGCTGATTTTTGATGAATGCACTTCAGGTTTCAGAGAATGTTTTGGTGGCCTTCAT
The DNA here is from genome assembly GCA_902534325.1 of Paracoccaceae bacterium. Taxonomy (GTDB): domain Bacteria; phylum Pseudomonadota; class Alphaproteobacteria; order Rhodobacterales; family Rhodobacteraceae; genus Salinivivens. The sequence continues at coordinate 73,500 of CACAPQ010000002.1, forward strand.
AAGAAGTATGGAGTGTACCCAGATATTGCAGTTTATGGAAAAACACTTGGAAATGGATACGCGGTATCAGCTGTAGTCGGCCGAGAGGAAATTATGCAATCTGCGCAGTCCTCTTTTATAAGTTCAACTTTTTGGACTGAGAGAATTGGTTCAGCGGCTGCATTGAGGGCGTTAGAGGTTATGGAAAACGTAAAACCTTGGGAAACTGCGATCAAAGTTGGCTTTAAGGTGCGGGAAATTTGGACAGAAACTGCAGACGCGAATGGATTAGATATATCGGTGAGTGGTTTGCCAGCTTTATCTAGCTACTCGTTTGCGTCTAAAAACGCCTTAGCTTATAAAACACTCATTACGCAAGAATTTTTGAAGCGCGGTTATTTGGCAGGCACTATTCTCTATGCTTCAAATGCGCACGATACTACAAAATTCGATGAATATGCGGCAATCCTAGATAACGTTTTTAAATTAATTGCAGATTGTGAAAATGGGCAATCACTAAATAATCTGTTAGATGGTCCGATATGCCACGCTGGTTTCAAGAGACTTAATTAGTTTTGGGTAAGCAAATATTAATTCGTGTGGATGCTTCGTCCGAAATCGGCACTGGACATCTGATGCGCTGCCTAGCTTTGGCAAACGAAGCAAAGCAACGAGGTTGGGAATGTACGTTTGTTTTAAGAGACCCAGAGCGTAAAATCGTCAAATTTATAGCTTCATTCGATCATAGGGTTGAGAAACTATTATCATTGTTTGATAGCGAAAAATTTACTTCTAATGCGACAGCGCATGGTCATTGGTTGCCCGTTTCTCAAATCCAAGATGCAAACGAAACCGTCAATATAATTCATGATTTAAAGCCAGACTGGATAATTGTCGATCATTACGCATTAGATGCATCTTGGTTTTTCATCGTCAAAAAATGCATCGCTAAAATACTGGTGATCGATGATCTTGGCGATCGTGATATAATTTGTGATATACTACTGAATCAAAACCTTGGAGCTAGTGCAGAAAAATACGATGGCAAATTACCCATTAACTGTCGGTTGTTTTTGGGCCCTACTTTTGCGTTACTTAGAAGTGAGTTCAGAGAGTGGCGTGAGCGGAGCCTGGAAGGGCGTTTAGATAGGAATATTGAAAATATTTTAATCACTATGGGGGGTGTTGATGCAGAAAATTATACACTCCAAATTCTAAAAGAAATCACAAAAAGTAAATATGCGAAGAAGTGCGCGTTCACGGTTATTATTGGGGGATCATATCCACATACAAACACTCTTTATAAATTTCTTAATGCATCAAAATTGAGGGTTTCGGTCTTATCAAACGTAAAGAATATGGCTGAAATCATGAGTAAGTCAGACTTGTGCATTGGTGCAGCTGGTTCAACATCTTGGGAACGTTGTTGCTTGGGGCAACCAACTATTACGTTTGCAATTGCGAATAACCAAAGAGAAATTGCAAAACAATTAAGCCAACGAAATGTAGCAATTTATTCAAACATAGATAATTTATTAGGAAATTTTGAGCAGTTTTTTGACGTTTCAGGCAAAGAATTGCAGAGAGTTTTAAGTATGAATTCTCGTCAAATCTGTGACGGATTTGGTGCATCCAGAGTTTTAGAAGAGTTGGAGAAGAAATATGAAAATTGAAATTCTTAACCCTGACCCGAACCATCCCATAAATCCGTATTTAAAGAGATGGAAGGCGAGATTAGCGCCTGACCATTCTGCCTCTATCGTAAGATGTCCAGAGCAAGTTTCCAACGGCGATCTTCTATTTTTAGTATCTTGCAATGTGTTATTAGATCGTGCAGTTACTAAGAGCTTTAAACATGCGATGGTTCTTCACGCGAGTGATTTACCCAAAGGCCGTGGTTGGAGCCCTCACATTTGGGAGTTGCTAAATGGAGCAGACCAAATAACCGTGAGTTTGTTGGATGCTGCTGCGGCAGTAGACTGCGGTGATATTTATAAGAAAATCACTGTTGATATTCCTAAATCAGCCCTTTGGGATGAAATCAATGACTTGCTATTTTATGCAGAGATCCAATTAATCGAGTTTGCGATTGAGAACTTCGAAAATTTGCAGAAGCACCCGCAAAATTCAAAAATTGAAGCAACTTACCATCCTAAACGAAATCCTAAAGATAGTGAGATTGATCCAAATAAATCGATAAGTGATCAATTTGACTTAATACGAGTATGTGACCCTGATAGGTTCCCTGCTGTATTTTACCATAGGGGAGAATCCTACAAATTAATTTTGGAGAAACTTTTAGATGACTAAAAATTCTGTAATTTTGGGGCGAGAAATAAGCGAGCAGGTTCCACCCTACATCATCGCTGAGATCTCCGCTAATCATAATGGAAACATGGAAAATGCCTTCAAGATTATAGATATGGCAAAAAGATGTGGTGCTGACGCCGTGAAAATTCAGACCTACACTCCTGATACGATTACACTGAACTCTGAAAAAGAAGATTTCGTTATCAAAGATGGATTATGGAAAGGTCGTACGTTACATCAATTATATGAATGGGCCCACACGCCGTGGGAGTGGCACGCTGAAATTTTTGCATATGCCAAGGAGGTTGGCATTACATTATTCAGTACTCCTTTTGATGATACTGCTGTAAACTTATTAGAGGATTTAAATACACCAGCATATAAAATTGCTTCATTTGAATGTACCGACTTAAATCTGATCAAACGAGTAGCTCATACGAATAAACCACTAATTATTTCAACAGGCATGGCTAATGATACAGAAATTGGCGAAGCAGTGGAAACTGCCATGAAATTTGGAACTGGCGAGTTAACACTGCTGCATTGCGTGAGTGGATATCCGTCTCCACCAGACGAATATAATTTGCATACGATTGCCGATATGAAAAATAGATTTGGTGTTAATGTAGGTCTCTCTGATCACACACTTAGCAACGTTACTGCAATATCAGCAGTAGCATTGGGTGCCGTCATGGTTGAAAAACATGTAACACTTGATAGAGACGGCGGTGGGCCTGATGATAGTTTTTCTCTGGAAGAAGATAGCTTACTGGAATTGTGCTCCTCCACCAAAGTGGCTTGGCAAGCGCTTGGAAAAGTCAATTATGAGCGAACTGAAGCTGAAAAAGGAAATGTAAAGTTCAGGCGATCATTGTATTATGTGCGCTCCCTCAAAAAGGGCGATATCATCACAGAAAATGACATAAGGAGCGTACGACCTGGATTTGGTCTGCCTCCAAAATATTATGAAAAGCTAATTGGATTAAGAGTGCTTCAAACAGTTGAAGAAAATACGCCCGTGACCTTTGATAGTGTCAATATTCAGTCATATTAACTTTGCAAAATTAAATAAAAATGGTATCATCATAATCCGCGTGTCAGGGGTTCCAGTCCCTCCTCCGCTACCAAAAAACTCCATAAAATGGACCAGATTTATTAATCATATTTAATGATGTTGCTTGTATTCAGTCTCATGCCGTGGCTAGTGTAAACTATCTTAAAATTTTTCCTATAAATTTAACTTGTGAGAATAATAATGTATCTTTGGAACAAAGCTGACGATAAGTTGCGTGAGGAATGCGGTGTTTTTGGTATATCTGGGCATGAGGAAGCAGCAGCTGTTACAGCACTGGGATTGCACGCATTACAGCATCGTGGCCAAGAAGCTGCGGGTATTGTCAGCTGGGATGGAAAGCATTTTCATTCAGAGAGGCGTATAGGGCTTGTTAGTGATCACTTCACTAAAAAACCAATAATAGAAAGAATGCAAGGCCAAATGGCTATGGGCCATGTAAGATATTCAACAACAGGCGAGCCTGCTCTGAGAAATGTTCAACCTCTATTTGCAGATCTTTCCGTAGGCGGATTTGCAATTGCACATAATGGAAATTTAACAAACGCTTTAAAATTAAGAAATGAATTGGTTCAGAGGGGAGCAATATTTCAATCCACATCAGACACAGAAGTGCTTCTTCAATTGATAGCTCGCTCAAAAAGTGACAGTGTAATCAATCGTTTTGTCGATGCGCTAAAACAAATTGACGGGGCCTATGCATTGGTTGCATTAACAGATGACAAATTAATAGGAGCAAGAGACCCTCTCGGTATCCGGCCATTAATTTTAGGTAAACTAGAAAATCAGTTTATTTTATCTTCAGAGACCTGCGCATTAGATATTATTGGCGCAAAATTTGTCAGAGAGATCGAAAATGGAGAGGTGGTTGTAATTTCTGGTGAAAAAATTGAAAGCATCAAGCCTTTTCCAGAAATAAAAAAACGGCCTTGCATATTTGAATACATTTATTTTGCTCGACCGGATAGTGTTTTTGGGGAGAAGAGTATTTATGAATGCCGTAAAAATTTTGGTCATGAGCTTGCCGTTGAAGCACCCTGTTCTGCTGATGTAGTTATTCCGGTTCCAGACAGTGGAGTTCCGGCTGCCTTGGGTTATGCTGAGGCAGCGGAATTACCTTTCGAATTAGGAATAATCAGGAATCATTATGTTGGCCGAACATTTATTGAGCCACAGCAATCCACTCGTGATTTTGGCGTCAAACTTAAACATAATATCAACCGGCATGCTGTAAAGGGTAAAAAAGTTGTGCTCATTGATGACTCAATTGTTCGCGGCACGACGTCTGTGAAAATTGTGGAGTTGATGCGACAAGCAGGAGCTCAAGAAGTTCACATGAAAATAGCATCACCTCCAATAAAGTATCCTGACTTTTATGGTATCGACACACCAGAAAAAGAGCAATTGTTAGCATCACTTAAGTCAGAAGAAGAAATGGCCGCATACATTGGAGCAGATAGTTTATCTTTCCTTTCAGTTGATGGCCTTTACAGAGCAATGGGATACGAAAACGGTAGAGATGATACCAATCCAGCATTTACTGATCATTGTTTTACAGGTGATTATCCCACGCCACTGGAAGATAATAATATTGCTTGGTTATTTGAAACATCTCAGCTTTCCGTCCGCAACGAAAACTAAAATTTTAAATTTTTGTTAGAGTTTTGACATTTGAGCAATCACCGGACCCATAGTTTCTTCGACCATCTTTATTGAATATTCATTTGAACTTTTTTTACGGAATTCTTCCAGCTCTGCTCTATGTTTCTTTGCCGCATCCTCTGAAGAATAAATGGTAATGGATTGGTGATGGTTGTCATCCATCTTCCACCAAAAAACATCTTCTGCTGGAGAAAGTGGTTTTACATTTTTACGCATCCCATCTTGCATCTCTTCTGCAGGTCTCAAACCCTTTTCATGATACCATGTGGTGTACACTATGTATTTTGCCATTTCATTCATCCCTATCATTTCTAAATATGGAATCCTATTTCCAATTCATATTTATTATTCTACTGTAAATGATTATTTGAAAATAAGGTCAACGCAATGCAAATAATTAAATCCAATTCGCGACCCACAAGAAAAGCATCATCCGAGTACTTTACAGGCACTGTGTGGCAAGACCCCATTATCGAGGCAGCTAAGCCTGCCAGAGTGCGGGCTTTAAAAGTTGCTTTTGAACCTGGAGCACGAACAGCATGGCACACGCACCCTCTTGGCCAGACACTATATATAATAAGTGGTACAGGCCTAATAGGCTTAAGAAACGAGGCTCCAAAGCTAATTAAGGCTGGTGATACCGTGTGGATACCACCTGGCGAAGAGCACTGGCACGGTGCCTCTGCTGCTAATTCAATGACACATATAGCTATTCAAGAAGCATTAAATGGAAGCGTTGCTACCTGGTTAGAAAAAGTATCTGATGAACAGTATGTATTCACAGAAGATGTTTAACTCAATTAGAAAGGCTTTTGCTAAGTGCATCAGAACTTTCACAAGTCCGACTCAAGCCAAAAAGTGTATTTTCTTTAATCTTGCAATTTTGAAGTGATTTTTGATCACTCTTTCTGGTCACGGCATCAGTTGAACTATCTATTTTGTCCGCAGCGAGAACGTTGCTAAATAAAGAGCCAGATGTTTTGCAAGTTCGACTAAACCCAAAGAGGCTACCCGTTTTAGGCACACAATCCACACTTGAATTTGGCACAGCATCTACCATTTCAGTTTTCTCAACTAAATCTGTAGAGTAGGTACTTTCCCACCTGCTTGATATTGAATCTTTGTTTAAAGACTCACATCCAGAGGTAATAAATAAAAAAGCTAGAAGACTTAAGATTTTGTGTGTTGTCATTAATCGTAATCTCACTTTTTAAAATTTTATGGTGAATATGGCAAAGAAGAATGATGCAATATTATCCTTATAATGCCCTCATCATCAAGTTTATAACCCCAACTTTTATCCACCTTAGTTGTTTTACCATTAATGTCACAAAAAGTAACCCAGCCCATCCACATTGCAATATCACTATCAATAAAAATTGCAGAAGTATCTGAGCTTATTTCTCGCCAGAACTTAATACCAAAACCGCTATCGTTCGGGTATGTGGAATTGTGACCAACAAAATAGGAAAGAGCGCCATCCTTAGTTGGACGAAAAGTCTGACTTCCACCGCTTAATGTAGGCTTGAAAAGAACTTTGCCAAGGTTGAAACCATAAAGGTTATCGATCATATCACTTGCTACCGAAGTTGCCATTTCAATACCTTCAGTTTCAAAGGTTTTGGAAATTTCAATTAGCCCATTACCCCAAGCAGTTCTTGCATCGAAAAGATCTTTTTCTGAAATTGGCATAGCCACATCACAATCTTGCAAATTATAAGTTTATTGAGAAATCAAATATCGTGCTAAAACTAAACATTCAATACACAGAATGACTGTACAATCATAAGTTCGGTATATTAAAATCAATTATGAGTAAATCAGTTATAGTAATAGGAGCAGGCGTAGTTGGGTTAGCTTGCGGTAAAGAGCTGTCTAACAAGGGCTACGAAGTTTTTATAGCAGAAGAAGAGCAATATATTGCTACTGGAACAAGTGCCAGAAATTCCGGAGTCATTCATGCTGGTATTTATTATCCCACTGATAGTCTAAAAGCCAAGCTTTGCGTTCGCGGCAAAAATTTACTGTACGAATATTGTGAAAAATTTAATGTTCCTCATTCAAATACCAAAAAAATGATAGTTGCAACAACGAGCGAAGAGACGCAAATTTTATTGAAGTTAAGAGATACGGCGGCAAAAAATGGGGTAAAGTTGGGTTTGATAAGTGGTCATGATGCAGTTGAAAGAGAGCCAAATTTGTTTGCTATCTCTGCCCTCGTTTCACCAACGACAGGAATTGTCGATAGCGCGGGGTTAGCAGCGTCTTTTCAGCATCAAGCCGAACTTAATGGCGCCAGCTTGGCTTTAGAAACAAAAATCACAAAAATAACTCAAAATTCAAAGATATTGGTCAGCGGAATAAGTGGGGGAAAGGAGTTTGAGGCTGAGTTTGACTTTCTTATAAACGCTGCCGGACACGGAGCACATAAGCTCACACAGTCATACTGGCCGGAGGCACCACCTTTACCCAAAAATTTTGCGAAAGGAAATTATTTTTCAATTGCTGGGAAAGCACCATTTCAAACATTGATCTATCCAGTACCTGGAAAAGAAAGCCTCGGTATACATTATACGATTGATACAGATGGGAGAGGGCAGCTTGGCCCTAATGTTCAGTGGGTTACTCAACCAACTTATGAAGTAGATAAAACCCTTGAAGCCGAATTTCGAAAAGCCGCAAGGACATATTGGCCTGGCGTAGAAGATCGTGAACTCATACCGGGATATTCAGGTATTCGTCCTAGAGTAGAAGCAAAGGATTTTGTGATACACTCAAAGGATAACATTATAACCCTTCTGGGTATTGAGTCACCTGGACTAACATCTTCTCTTGCTATTGCTGAGTTAGTAGCTGAAAATTTGAAATAATATTTCAGGCAAAAAAATTTAATCAAGGCTATTTAACCATATATCCCCAAGTTTTGCCGTAGTTTCAGCAAACCCTGCTGAAAGCTGTTGCGGTTCTGGGGCCTCAATATGACTACCTATCCAAGCCAGAAGAGCCATGCGGCGTAACATTATAAATGTATCAATTTCCTTTTCATCTTCAACCGACAACTCTCGAACGGACTTATAACCCTTAATCCAAGATGATTTAAAATAAGAGACCATTGGGCTATCCTCTATAAAACTAATTGCAGAAGCAAAGTCATACATAAACCACCCAAAACCGCAGTCATCAAAATCAATCAGCCTTGTGCTTTCTTGATCAATTAAAAGGTTAGCCAATCGCATATCAGCATGGATGAGATTAAAGCGTTTTTCACTTTTGCCATAATCTAGAAGCCTACCCCGAATTTTTAGCTCTACCCTCTCAAGTTTGCCTTGTATCTCTTTAGTAACTTCTGGCGCCAAGCGCCAATTTCCCCATAAGGCATTACTTCCAAATATAGTATCTATATCCCAGGTAAGTCGCTCAAAGTTGTCAGGCTTTTCCCAGGACAAAACATGGTTATGGCAAGTGCCTGCAAGTCGCCCTAACTTTTCGTATAAAGTGTCTAAATTTTTATTTTCCTCTGGCGCTGATCCACTAACAAAATGGAATAGAACTAAGTAACGTGATCCAATAATATTATCTATCGAACACTCTTGGATTGCGGAACCATCTTTACCGAAAAAATAGCTTGGTGTTTCAATCAGTCCACTTTTTGAAAGCGCATCAATCCAAGTAAGCTCACACTCAATTGAGCGTCTCGAATGATAGTTTTCTCGATGAACTCTAAGAATAGCCTTGAATCCAGAGGGGTTTTCTATGCGATATGTGAAATTCTCAGAGACATTTATCAACTCTGCATAGACATCTTCTGGAATGTTCCATAGTTTTAATGATTTATTTACAAGCTTCTCTAATTGAACCAATAGCTTAGCAAGAGGAATGCCGGTTACAGTCATCTTTTAGCGCTTTTTAATCAAATAGGTATCCATTATCCACCCGTGTTTATCTCTGGCTTTTTTACGCTCTTTCACGATCAAATCTGCAACATCATCCAAGTTTCCAGAAAAAATTATCTGATCTTTCATGCCTAGATAAGCACCCCACCAGATGTAAAAATCAGGTCGATTTAATGAATTAAAAGAGCAATTCCCATCCAACACAACAACTACTTTTTCATAGTCTTTTGGAAAGCCATCATCTTTCAATCGCCGTCCTGTGGTAACTAAAAAGGGTGAACCCAAATCATTAATAGGTATTTTGTGAGCTGCAGCCAAAGCCTGAATGGAGGTTATTCCCGGCACTACTGTAACAGATGGCATTGGGTCCAATCTTTCAGCAATTCTTAAAGCACTGTCATACAAGCTAGGGTCTCCCCAGATCATTAAAGAAACCTTTTTGACTGGGTGCTTTAAAGTAAACTGCGCCTGCTCAATTGTCGATTGCCAGGCATTTGCAATAGCTTCATGCCAGTGATCAACGGCTTCCAAATACTCTACCTCAGATGAACGTTTTGGTATATCGAATTCAAATACAGGCGGTGTTTTTGAACCCAAAAGTTGATCACAAATCTGATATCGCAAGTTAGCCAGGTCACTTTTTTCACTGCCTTTTTTAGGAACCATTATGATATCTGAACTACCCAAAATATTTACAGCCTGTTTCGTAACATGCTCAATGTTGCCAGTCCCTATTCCAACTAGATAAAGATCAATTTTCATGATCCATGTATCCCTCTGCTAATGGACCATAAAAAATCAAAGCAGGTTGAGGTGAAACTTCTTTATCCAATTTTTGAGCCAGCTCTTTAATAGTCGTTAAAGTTAACCTTTGCTGGGGTGTCGATACTGCCTCCGCTAAAAGAGCAGGTGTGTCGTCTGGAAGACCGTGACTTGCAAGTTTCTTTTGTAATTGACCAAAAGTTCTCTTCCCCATGAATACAATTGTCGTAGCAGATGGATCAGCCAAGGCTGGCAGATTAATATCTTTAGGTAAATTTCCGTTAATATCATGACCAGTCACAAATTGGATGCGTCGAGCTACCAGTCTTCGAGTTAATGGTATGCCGGCCAATGCAGCTGCGGCAAAAGCAGATGGCACACCTGGAATAATTTCATATTCTATATCAGCGTCTCGCATGGCAACCAGTTCTTCTTCCAGTCTTCCAAACAATCCCCCATCACCAGACTTCAGCCTAACCACACGTCCACCATCTTTTGCATAATCTAGTAAAAGTCGTGTAACGGCATGTTGTTTAGGTGAAGCTCGGTCTGCTCTTTTCCCGACGCCTATCAAGTCCGCACCGGCTTTCGCGTAGCTCAAAATTGGACCTGAAGATAAATCATCAAACAGCACCGCATCAGCGCGTTCCAAACGATCTACTGCCTTCAGTGTTAATAATTCTGGGTCACCGGGACCGGAGCTAACAAAACTTACAAACCCTGCCATCAATCCGCCTCAGCAATCATATGAAAAAATGTTCCTGAAACTTTACCACACACAGACCCTGTTTCTGATACTGTATTTCCCTCAGCATCTTTGACAGAAAATAATGGTTCGTCAGGTTGTTCGATGATGCTGCTATAATGAAACTCATGACCTCTCAACTTTTTATTTGCTGGAAAAATTTCGACAGGTGAATTCGTTTCAGCTATTCGGTATCCAAGGTTAAATTTTCGTTTAGCATAACTTGTCACTAGCCCAAGAAGCCCAACCATTTTATGTGATATTCCTTCTTTATCGATGAGATGGCTACCAAGTACCATATAGCCACCACATTCGCCATGAACTGGTCGCGTTCGCGCATGATCTCTAATCGCAAAAAAACAATTTTCTGCTGTTGCTAGCTTTCCTGCATGAAGTTCTGGGTAACCGCCAGGCATCCAAATTATATCGGCGGATTTGTCAGGTGTTTCATCTAAAACTGGAGAGAAAAAACTCAATTCAGCCCCAGATGAATGCCAGTGCCGCAGTATATGAGGGTAAGTAAATGAAAATACCTCATCACGCGCAAGCGCAATTCGCTGTCCAGGCGGACTAGGTAAGTTAAGCTGTGAATTGGAATTAGATGCTTTTACTCCGCTCTGGGCTAACTGCTGCAGCTGATCCAGATCGACATTTGATGCTAAAAAAACTCCATAATCAGCAATAGCCTTTTCAAGGTTTGGGTGCTCAACTGCCTGGATAAGTCCTAAGTGCCTTTCTGGTAAAACTAAATCGCCACGCCTAGGTAGCGCTCCCAAAACTTTTAAACCAGCCTTTTCAAATCCAAGTCTTGCAAGACGTTCATGGCGGGGACTAGCGACACGGTTTAAAATTACACCAGCAATATTAATTTCTTTGTTATAATTAGAAAAACCAAGGGCTGTTGCTGCAGAAGACTGAGCCTGCCCACTTACATCGACTATTAAAATTACTGGCCAACCAAAAGCTAAGGCCGTTTCAGCGCTAGAGCCGTGGCCGAACTGTCCTGGCTTAGCCACCCCATCATAAAGCCCCATTGAACCTTCTGTAAGAATTAAATCTGCACCATCTGATAAAGCTACAAGATTATCCATTAATGCATCAGACATAGCCCAACTATCTAGATTATATGAATTGCGGCCAGCTGCTGCAAAATGGAAAGCTGGATCTATATAGTCGGGGCCACTCTTAAATGGCTGCACTAGTAAACCCTTGTCCCTCAAAGCCCGCAATAAACCAAGCATGACTGTTGTTTTTCCAGTACCTGAACTTGGCGCTGATATTAAGAGGCCGGGTGGTTGCTTCATAATTTTTTTCCCTCATCCGCAGACTGAGGACGGAAACGTCTGTCATAGTCAGTGGAATATAGAGAGCTTTCCGCGAATGTCTCATTTCCAAGCACAGGTCCTACTAAAATAAGAGCAGTCCTTTCAATATCTTCTGACACCCCATCTTTAAAACTCACAAGAGTGCCACGGAATATTTTTTGATCTGGCCAACTAGCCCGATATACTACTGCAGCTGAACAATCATCACCATAAAATGGTATAAGTTTTTCAACAACTTGAGTTAAGTTATGTATTGAAAGATGGATGGCGAGAGTAGCTTTTGTACGAGCAAAATTCTCTAGTGACTCATCGTCAGGCATGGCCGATGCACGACCCGAAGTACGGGTTAGAACTACCGACTGCGTTAGATTAGGTAAGGTTAATTCTGTACCGAGGGCCGCTGCTGCTGTAGAAAAGCTGGTAACTCCTGGCGTCAGCGTGAAATTTATCTTTTCTTCTCGAAGTCTGCGAAGCTGCTCGCCCATAGCTGACCATATTGATAAGTCGCCCGAGTGCAGCCGCGCGACGTCATAACCCAACTCAGTTGCTCTTTTACATTCTTCTATAATAGCGTCCAGATCCAGCAGAGCAGTATTGATAATCTGAGCATCTTCGGGGCAATGCGTAAGTATCTCAGATGGAACAAGAGAGCCCGCATAAAGGCAAACTTTGCAACTTTCTATTAACTTTTGTCCTCGAAGTGTTATCAAGTCAGCAGCGCCCGGACCTGCCCCAATAAAATGAACAGTCATATGCTTTCCCCTTCAGCGATAGCACATACAGCTAACCCGTCATCCGAAATTTTTCTTGGCCCTAAAAGTTTAGCCGGGCCCTTAAAAAAAGCCAGTGCTGCACTTTCTGCGACACTGCCAGTTTGTCTCTTTTCAATTACAATTGCTGATTGTGTAAATGTTTCCATTGATTTCATTACTTCATTTTCAACCGCATACAATGGTAACTCATATGTTTTAGCAAGCGCCTTCAAAGCGGGATGATCCACCTTATCTTTCGGAGCAGAAAAACCACTGATTTTATATTCAGCCCTAGCTTTATTCAGGGCATTAACAAGACTATCCGTATTTGCCAAGGATCTAAAACCAAAACCAGCGATACAAACTGTTGCCATCAGCGCACAACCACCCACTGTGTAATAGGATAAGACGCTTTCCAGCTACTTTTCCCACCAATCTGCTTTGGTTGCGAATACTCAAAACGTAATAGTTGGCCACCAAAATTTTCTGCGCAGTCAACAATCAAACGGTCAGTTTCAATTGTAACGCCATTAACGACTAAGCGAGTGCCAGCAGGAATAATTTTCCATATTTTTTCAAAAGATTCAGCGCTAAATCCACCACCTATAAAAACTGCATCAGGGCGATCAAGTTCACTCAAAGCATCCACGATATCTGACTCGATAACTTCGATCCAATCGACGCCTAATTTTGCAGCATTTAAATATATATTTTCTGCTCGGATTGAATTTTTTTCGACAGATGTAGCTTTCATAGAGGGTCCCGAAAGCAGCCACTCGATTGCTATAGAACCAGAACCAGAGCCTAAATCCCAAAGATGTTGGCCGGTTTGGGGGGCTAGGGCAGATAAAGTAAGCGCTCGTATGGGCTGCTTTGTGATTTGTCCATCATTTGCAAACCAGTCATCAATAAGGCCAGATGCTTGTGACAAGACCTTTCCAGAGCCAAAAACTTTTATCCCCACCATAAGAGGGTGTTGAAATTTTCTTTTAATTTTTTCTTTTGCTAGAGTTTTTGTCACGTTCTGACTTGCTGAACCAAGTGACTCTAAAACCCACAATTCACTATCGCCAAATCCAGTTTCAATTAAATAATCGTTCAATGAGTTAACCGATTCACCATCACGCACTGTTACCATGAGTTTTTGACCAACCGCGAGGTAAGGGCGCAACCTTGAAAAAGAAGCCGAATGAAGTCCAAGTTGAAATGTTTTCTCTATCGGCCAGCCTAATTCTGCCGCTGCCAACGAAAAACAACTTTGTGCTGGTATTGCACACCATTCTCCTCGATCAAGCTTTTGGATAATTTGAGAGCCTGCCCCAAACCAAAATGGGTCACCAGAAAATATCAGGACGACACGGCTACCTCGTAATTTAAGAAGCTTTTCAATTCCCTCAGAAAAAGGCACCGGCCAAACTATTTGATCTCCGGAAAGTTGAGGGAGAGAAGCTAAATGCCGTGGTGGTGCCATGATGGTTGGTGTGTCCTGCAAAACCGCTTGGGCCTCAGGTGATAAACTTGCATAGCCGCCAGCATCCATGCCAATAATAGTTAACCAGGGAATATCGTTCATGCAAAAAAATCTCTTGATACTTGGTGGAACAACCGAGGCTTCAGCCTTGGCACAGATTATCTCTAAAACTAGTATAAATGCCAGACTTTCTTACGCTGGCCGGGTAAGTCGGCTTCGACCTTCCCCAATCGAAAAACGGGTTGGTGGTTTTGGAGGTGTGTCCGGGCTTGTAGAGTATCTTAAATTAGAAAAAATTACTCATGTAATAGACGCAACACACCCTTTCGCATCACAAATGAGCAAGAACGCAATAGGAGCATGCACTTTGGCGGGCATACCTCTGGCTGCGCTCACCCGCCCCCCTTGGCAAAAAGAAATCGGAGACAAATGGATAAATGTCCCAAACGTAGAAGCAGCTGTCCAATACTTGGAAATACCAAAAAAGCGGGTTCTTTTAGCTATTGGAAGGCAAAGTTTATCTTTATTTTACGCGCAACCGCAACACAAATACATTTTGCGCCTAGTTGATCAACCTGAAAGGCCGCTCAAATTTCCAGATCACTTTATTAATATTTCAAGAGGCCCATTTACTGTCAAAGATGACACAGCATTATTCAAAAAGCACAAAATTGAATTAGTAGTAGCCAAAAATTCAGGGGGCAGCGGGGCTTATTCCAAAATAAACGTCGCAAGAACTTTGGGTGTATCCGTTGTTATGATTGACAGGCCTTACATACCTAGTCGAACAGAAGTTTTCCACGCAGATGCCGTCCTCAATTGGTTGAACCAAGTTTAGAGTATCTCGGTGTATAGGCGAAAGTTTTTCCGTTTTGTATTAAAGCTTTTGTTTGGCTAGATCCTATAATTACAACCGTCTGCATATCTGCCATTTCTGGTTTAGCTTGGGTTAAGTTCATAATTTGAATTTTTTCCTCAGGAGTAGAAATCGCCCGCGCAAATACAATAAGCCGATCTTTGGAACATTCACGTTTTAAAATAGTTAGAGCTTTATTGAAACCCTCCGGTCTTGATTTGGATCTGGGATTGTAAAGCGCCATAGCAAAATCAGCCTCTATTCCAAGCAAAAGTCTTTTTTCAATCAACCCCCAAGGTTTAAGGTTATCACTCAAATTTAAAGTACAAAAATCATGACCCAAAGGTGCACCAATTTTGGCCGCCGCTGCCAACATTGCCGTTATACCTGGAAGAATTTGAACCTCTACGTCAGCCCATCGACTTGGGTTTTTATCTAAAATTTCAAATACTGCTGCTGCCATAGCAAAAACGCCTGGATCGCCAGACGAAACAATTAAAACTTTTTTACCAGAGGCCGCCAAGTCCAGCGCCAGTTCGGCCCTCTCAATCTCAACTTTATTATCCGAAGGATGTAAGACCAAACCATCACGTGGAGGTATTCTAGCCACATAGGGAATATATCCAACAATGTCTGTTGCAGACGAAATTGCTTCTTGCACATTAGGTGTTACCATATTTGAGGCACCAGGGCCTAAGCCAGCTATAGTAAGTAATTTTACCATTTTATTTTGCCTCGCCATGCAAAATAATAATCGAAAAATAGGGGGCAACTGCCTTAGTATATTCTACCAATTTGCAGACAGATTGATTTGACATAGCGGCATATTCAACAATAAATGCATCGCTCTCACGTTCAGCCAAAGTAATTGCAGCTCTTATCTTATCTAAATTTTGTCCAACCTTCATTATTACAGCTGCATCAGTAGTACTAATTTTATCGATTAGTGCTTCTTTCGACAGTGTACCAGTTAAAATAGTTAGGATATTATCACCCCAAGTTATTGGTAACCCAGTTGCGGTCCATGCTGCAGACATTCCAGTAATTGCTGGAATAACCTCAATAGGAGCTTCAAATCGAAGCCTTTCATAAATGTGCATGAAAGACCCATAAAAAAACGGATCACCCTCACAAAGTACGCAAACATCGTTTCCACTTTCGATTACGGATTTTATGTGCCGACAACACTCATCATAGAAAGACGTCATGACTTTTTTATATCGTGGATCAGAAAGTGGGATTTCCGTTGTAACAGGATACTCCATTGGATATTCTTTAACATTTTCGGGTAAAATTTCAGAGACTATTTGTCGGGCATGACCGGGCCTTCCGGCTTTTCTAAAAAATGCTATAAAACTGCAAGATTTTAACAAATTATTGGCTCTGACGCTCATTAGATCGACCGCCCCGGGTCCTAACCCAACACCATAAATTGTTCCTATTTCTGAGCTGGGGTTTTTCATTCAAGTCGGCTCGCTAAAGCATTTACTGCTGCTACGGTAATTGCACTTCCGCCCAAGCGGCCCTTCACAATACAGCTAGGCACCACTTTTGATTTCATTAATGCGTTTTTGCTCTCACTCGCACCGACGAAACCAACTGGGCATCCAATAATAGCAGCTGGTCTTGGGCATTTTTTATCTTCTAACATATTCAGAAGGTGGAAAAGTGCAGTCGGCGCATTACCAATCGCCACAACGGCTCCATCAAGATACGGTCGCCATAGTTCTAGAGCTGTTGCAGAGCGCGTATTCCCAAGATCTTTTGCCATTTGAGGCACTTCAGGATTTTGGAGAGTGCATATAATCTCATTATTCGCTGGCAATCTAGAGCGGGTAATACCCTCACTTACCATGCGGGCATCACATAAAATTGGAGCACCTTCTTCAAGGGCAGCTCTGGCTGAAACAGCAAAATCTGATGTAAATTGAACAAAAGAAGCCAAGTCAACCATGCCTGCCGCGTGTATCATACGCACAACTACGACCTCCTCAATTTCACTGAAACGCGCAAGGTCAGCTTCATTTCTTATCGTTGCAAAGGACTCAGCGTAAATTGCTGCTCCATCTTTTTCGTAACTATGTGGCATATTAAATCTTTAAGACCCTGCTTCTCTTAGATGTTCAAAAACTGAAGTTTGCGAAGAACATCTAACAACGGGTTTATCCCAAGCATAACCTTTTTCAACAATATCAAAACTACCCTCATTGCCGACTATACAAATATCTTTAGAATTAGGCGATGCGCATCCTTTGGTGCATCCTGATATATGAACCTTTCTCCCAATAATAAATTCTTTCTGATGAGCTAGACTTTCCGCTAAATGTCTAGTTTTTATAGTCGCGGATGAACAATGTGGAGCCCCTGGGCACACATGCATCTTTAACCGATTATCTTGCGGCTCATCAATTAGCCCATGGTCTTTGCCTGGTAAACTTTCAACAATTAGCATTCGATTAATCGTGAACTGAACCTTTTTATTAACGGCTGCAAGTTTTCGCAAATGCTCACTTTTTAATTGGCCAAAAGGTGCAGCTAAAATAAAATGGCTCGGGTACCTACCAACCATTACTTCCCGTAATAAAGGCTTTTTTAGTTTTTTACTCGTTTTCCATGGAAATTTATTTTGTGATACAAACTCTCGCATCCTCATTGGACGTCCATTTTCCTCAACATTTTGTTTTTCTAGATACCAGCCAATAATTTTCTTTACATCGTCAATCAAAGTCTTCTCGCTCGTAAAAAGACCTTCTTTAAGTCCTGTACATCTCAACACGAGTCCCGAGCCAGAATTTCCCTCAATGAATAAATCGCCTGAATTATCAGAAAGGTAACAGCTTTCTTCGCAATCAACACAAAATCCAAATTTTTCTGGCAAAAAAGGTAAACTTTCAACACTAGAATAAATCTGACTAGCGCAACGCCATGTAAGAGAATTTTTTTGTATAAACGGTGGAACAATAACATTTAAACGATCCAGTTTCTCGCTGACACCGACTAATCCTTCAGTTTGTAATTTTAGAACTAGGTCGGAGTAACCTTGTTCTTTAACTCCTCGAATTTGGAGGTTTGTGCGAGAAGTAACATCCAATAGGCCATTTCCAAAATCATCCAAGCAATCAGCCAATACCAAAAGCTGATTAGCGTTCAGCAGACCGTAGTTCGGTTTAATTCGTACTAATAAGCCATCACCAGACTTCATGGGACGAAGAACAGAGGGGCACCAACCTTTTGCAGCAGGACGGTTCATGCCGAAACCCCAAGATCGCCAAGAATAAAATTTCTTCGCGTTTTCCAGAGGCCAGAATGATAAAGCTTCTCAAAACAATCGCGCATTGCAGCAAGTGCCTCTGGATTATATTCGGACATAAATTTGACAATATCATCATTACCAAGCGTAGCATCGTGATAGCTATCAAATAAATGTGGCCCAACAACATCAGCCAAATTTGCGAAGGCCGACATGTGAAAAAGCGTTGCAGAAATTTCAGCAGCCCCTCGAAAGCCATGCCTTTTCATCCCGGTTAACCAGTTAGGGTTGCAGGCTCGAGCATAGACTACTCTAGCAATTTCCTCCGCCAGTGTACGAGAAGTTGGATTTTCTGGATCCGTATTATCCAAATGATAAAGTGAAACACTACCGCCAATGAATTTTTTTGCGGCTGCAAAACCAGCTTCGTGTGCGGCATAATCAGCACTCAGGAGGAGGTCAGTTTCCGGCATATCCTGAAGATGAACAAAGCTATCAGCTTTAGTAACTCGATCTTTCAGACCTTTTTTGTCCTGATATACTCGATCCCCTTTTATCGCGTAGCTGCTTGCTTCCAACCAAGCCTCTGCGGCTGCTCGCCTTCCAGTATCCGAAAAGTCTTCAGGTGCTGAGCCCATTCCAAGCCCATATGATTGCGGAGCTGGACCATATATACGCGCATTTTCTAATCCAGAAGTGTAGGGATTCCAATCTGAAGACTCTTCACGCTTGGACAATGCATCAATCGCCTGTTGGTATAAGTTAGACAATGTAGGAAAAACATCTCTAAACAAACCAGATACCCTTAAAGTAACGTCAATCCGCGGACGATCCAACGTAATAAGTGGCAAAATTTCAAATCCTGATACACGCTCGGAACCATCAGCCCACACTGGCTTGATACCTAAGAGATGCAGCGCCATCGCAAACTCCTCACCCGCGGTACGCATTGTGGCAGAACCCCACAAATCGACAATTACACCTGACGGCCAGTCGCCTTTGTCTTGAAGATGGCGACGAATAAATTCTTCAGCAAGTCTAATTCCTTGCGCATATGCAGCCCGTGTTGGGACTGATAGAGGATCAGTAGCAAATAAATTACGGCCAGATGGCAAAACATCCATGCGACCACGATAGGGGGAGCCAGAAGGGCCTGCCGGTATACGTTTCCCAGAAAGCGCATTTCGTATCGCTCTCTGCTCTGCAAGCTCAGAACTTGCAGTCTCAAAGGGTAATTTTTGCCCACATTTACGACCGAAAATATGTAGTCCATCACCAAATTGAGTTTCTTTTATATCACAAACAAATCTATCAATCCGACTTAAAGCCTCTGAATGGCTGCACTGGTCATTTATGCCCAAATCAGCTTCAATGCCCAAAGCTTCAGCTTCTACTCTAATACTTTCCTTTAAACGTTCACGTCTATTTGGATCTAACCCATCAGCATTAGAGAATTCATCTAACAAGGATTCTAGATAGCTAAATTGAGATGGCGCTTCAGACACTCGGAGAGCGGGAGGAATATGACCAATTGTAACAGCACCAGTTCTGCGTTTTGCCTGTGCTGCTTCTCCCGGATCATTGAGAATAAATGGGTAAATTATCGGTATATTACCAGATAATACTTCCGGCCAGCAGTTTTTAGATAGCGCTACAGATTTTCCCGGTAGCCATTCTAAAGTACCATGAGCACCAATATGAATAATTGCATCCGCTTTGAAAGCATCCTGCAGCCAAAGGTAAAAAGCAACATAACCATGGCATGGAACTCGTGAAATATCATGATAGTCGTTATCGCGGTGAGCTGGATCACTTCGCTCCGGCTGCAAAGCAATAACTGCTTCACCACAGTGAAGCGCACTAAAATTAAAAGTGTTCTGGCTTACTAAAGAGTCATGTCGTATATCACCCCAAGCTTCGAATAAATCTGACTGCAACTTTTTGGGAATTTGGCTCAGTGCATCTTTATATTTCTCTACGTGCCACTTAATTTTGTTTTCCCTTAGACTGAATTCTAGAGGCTTTTGAAGGGAGCCGTCTATATGCCCCAAATCTTGGAGAATAGATTGAGCTGACGCTAAAACATCCAAGCCAACAGCATGCGCCATTTGCCAAGGTCTTCCAGGATATGTGGATAGGATAAGAGCTGCTTTTTGAGCCTCAAGCGGTTTTGTTTGGAGCATATACCAGCGACAAACTTTGTCAGTTATGGCCAAAATTCTTTCTTTATCAGGTTGATGCTCTATTCTAAAAAATTCGAGGTCTTTATCTTGTATTCCTGGTTCTTTGAACGAAGCAACACCGGCAAAAATTCTTCCATCCACCTCTGGAAGAACTACATGCATAGCCATATCAGCCGGAGATAAGCCACGATCAGCTTCCCTCCAAGCGGCCCGATTTGATGTTGATAAAGCAACCTGAAAAACTGGAACATCTCCTATGTCTAAGGGGGATTCCCCAGATGCGCCTCTTCCAGAAAATGAAGTAGCGTTAACAATACAAACAGGCTTAAATTGCTTAATTTGAGAGATAATCCACTCCGCAGCATCTGGAATTTTTAACGATGGTGAAAAAAGTCCAAGTACTTCAAATCCTCTAATACGCAAAGCATCAAAAATTGCTTTGATTGGTTTTAAATCTGCTGCAGTTATGAAAGCGCGATAAAAAGTTAAAATTATTAGTGGCTTATCAGGGTTTATTGCCTTGGCGATGTCAGAAGGAGAACATACGTTTTGCTCTGGGGACCACGCACCAAATGTTTCTAAAGTTTTAGTTCCGTGAACCGGTGCTGCATAAAGACCCGCTGCTAGCGCCAACTGAGCCAGAGCTGCATGTGCCGCGATCTCACCTCCCGTATCACAAAGTTCTTTTAATCTTCGCAGTGTCGAGGACGGCAATGTGGAGTATTCATCTAACTGAGGATCCTCACGCCCGTCTGCTGGTAACACAGCGCAAGCTATTTTATTTTGTTTAGCCAGTTTTACGACTTCTTGAAGTCCATACGACCAATAAGGAACGCCACCAATAAGTCGAATGAGGATACCCTTTGCCTGTGACAGGGTTTTTTCTACATACGTATCAACTGAAACTGGATGCTTTAGCGCTGATAAATTAGCTAAGCGAAGTGTTGGAAAATCATCTCCCTGTAGACTGTTCCCTCGCTTCCAGCCCTCTGCAAACGCCCCAAGATCACTGTCAGAAAAAGATAAGACCACCAAATCTGCACCAGTTTGATCCAGATCAGTTGGAACTTCTGTTTCCTCTAAACCATGTCTTTCAACAAATAAAACGTGCATAAGCGCCTTTTAACTAGCTAGGATCTTCTCAATCGCAGAAGGGTTTAAATGATCATGTTCCGCTATAACTACAAGCTGACCCTGCTTTGGTTCGTGAGGTAGCCACATTCGATCATACTGGGTTCTTACCCGACTTCCTACAGCTTGCACTAAAAGTCGCATAGGTTTTCCTGACACAACTGCATAGCCCTTCACTCGAAGTATATGTTCCTCATCAGCCAACCGCTTTACACGATCGATTAGCAAATCCGGTGATAATAAATCATCTATTGAAAATACAGCACTATCGAAATCTTCATGATCATGATCGGGAACGCCATCATGGTGGGATGGTCGACTGGAAAGATCATCTTCAGCCGCAGCCTCTAAACCTAAAACAACACGGGGATCAACTTGACCTTCAGAAATTTCAATCATTGGAAGCGGCCGCGGAGCAATCTTTGAGATTTCATTTTTAGCTACCTCTTTTGCCGCAGAGTTAGCAAGGTCAGACTTTGTTAATAAAATAAGGTCAGCACAGGAAATCTGGTCCTCAAAAACCTCTGACAAGGGTGTGTCATGGTCTAATGACTCATCCGCTTCACGTTGTGCCTCTAACCCGGCCAAATTGGGTGCAAATTGCCCAGATGCTACAGCTTCAATATCAGCCAGAGCGATTACACCATCAACTGTAATTCGTGAACGGATATCAGGCCAATCAAAAGCTTTAAGAAGAGGCTTTGGAAGCGCCAACCCTGAAGTTTCGATCAGAATATGCTCTGGCCTTGGGTTGATAGCCATCAGAGCTTCAATTGTAGGTATAAAATCATCGGCAACCGTACAACAAATACAACCATTTGCTAGTTCCATGATGTTTTCGGCCGGACAATCTGGAATTGCACAACTTTTTAATATTTCACCGTCCACACCCACATCGCCAAACTCATTCACAATTACGGCGAGCCTTTTACCGCTCGTATTACGCATTAACTGAGTAATAAGCGTTGTTTTACCTGAACCTAAAAATCCGGTTATAACAGTCACTGGAACCTTTAAAACGTCACTCATAACTATACCTTTTTTCAATCGTTTTTAGTCAAGTTTACCGGAGGGGGAATTCGTGCAACACAGTTTTTTTTGAATAGCTGCACTCTTTGTTTCCACGGAACTTTTCCATCTTCTGTATCGACATAACCAGAGATTCCCTCACACAACTGTTCGAAATCCGACTCTGGATGGATATTTCCGTACACATATGTCCATTTCTCTTCGGCTTGAAGTACAATCGTGCAGCCATTTTTACAATTTGCTAAACACTCGACACCAGTAACAGTCACTTTTTCTGATAAACTTGAATTTTTTAATAAAGCCAAAAGTTGTTCACCTGGGCGTATATCTTGATTTTGTACATCTGACCGGCGACAGGTTCGGCAAACTAAAAGGTCGATACCCAATCTTTTTACACTCGACATATAAATTAAACTTTCAACAAAATTCAAAGAATGAAATCGTTTACTAACATTATCCCATAAAAAATATAAGACATAATGAGCCTAAATTAGAAAGTTGAGAAATAAGAAAACTGCTCAACCCGTTTACAAAAGTCTTATTTGCGTAATAGTAAATTTAAGAACATTAAAAATAAGAGATTTTAGTATGAAAAAATCAAAACCCAAGATTTCGGACGAAGCTGAACTTAATGAAGCACATAATAAAAAAATGCAAAAAATTAAGGAGGCTAGAGACAAAATGATGGACAGTAAAACAGAGGAAAAAGGCCTTATTATTGTTCATACTGGAGCCGGCAAAGGTAAATCATCATCTGGTTTTGGCATGATCATGCGATGCATAGCTCATAATATACCGTGTGCTGTCGTTCAATTTATCAAGGGAACCTGGAAAACCGGAGAACGCGATTTTTTAGAAAAAAAATTTTCCAAAGAATGTGCTTTCGTAGTTTCAGGTGAAGGTTTTACTTGGGAGACGCAGGATAGGGCTCGGGACATTGCCGCAGCAAAAGCGGGCTGGGAAGAGGCTAAAAAGTTTATACTCAACCCAGAAATTGGATTTATCTTACTCGATGAAATTAATATTGCCTTGCGTTATGATTATTTAGATATAGACGAAGTGGTTGAGTTTCTCTTGACCAAAAAACCTCCAATGACCCATGTAGTTTTAACAGGCCGTAACGCTAAGGAGGAATTAATTACAGCGGCAGATTTAGTAACCGAGAT
This sequence comes from Paracoccaceae bacterium, assembly GCA_902534325.1. Classification (GTDB taxonomy): domain Bacteria; phylum Pseudomonadota; class Alphaproteobacteria; order Rhodobacterales; family Rhodobacteraceae; genus Salinivivens. The sequence goes on from CACAPQ010000002.1 coordinate 97,086, forward strand.
GTCACTGATTAAACACCCTTTTCGTGACGGCATCAAAGCGCAAAAGGGTATTGAATTTTAGGGGTTAGTTAAATGCCTGCAATAATGTTCCAAGGGACAGGTTCAAATGTTGGAAAGTCGATACTTGTTGCTGGTCTTTGTCGTGCTGCTTTTAACCGTGGCATTAAAGTAGTACCGTTTAAGCCTCAGAATATGTCTAATAATGCTGCCGTAACAGAAGATGGTGGCGAGATAGGCCGCGCACAAGCACTCCAAGCAAGAGCATGTAATTTGCCGTTTCATACCGATATGAATCCAATTTTACTAAAACCAGAAACTGAAACAGGATCACAAGTCATCGTTCAGGGCCATCGACACAGCACTTTAAAAGCTCGCGAATACAATAAATTAAAACCGCAACTTATGAAGCCTGTACTGGAAAGCTTTGAAAGGTTATCAGCTAAATATGATATGGTACTGGTAGAGGGTGCTGGAAGTCCTGCAGAGATCAACTTGCGTCAAAACGATATTGCCAACATGGGTTTTGCAATAGCGGGAAATGTGCCCGTTATCCTTATTGGTGATATTGATAGAGGTGGCATCATACCCCAAATAGTTGGCACAAGTAATGTACTGTCAGAGGGTGATAAGGGAAAAATTCATGGGTTTATTGTCAACAAATTCAGAGGCGATAAATCGCTCTTTGACGATGGCTACAAAATAATTGAAGATCAAAGTGGCTGGCCCGGTTTCGGTGTCCTGAGCTATTTTCCTGATGCCTGGAAACTACCAGCCGAAGACGCGCTAGACATTCAAAAAAACTCAACTTCAGGTCAGCTCAAAATTGTTTGTCTTTGCCTTTCCAGAATGGCTAATTTTGATGATCTAGATCCACTTGCTCAGGAAAATAATATTGAACTCATAATGCTTAAAGCGGGTCAAGCCATTCCAGGAGATGCAAAATTGGTTTTGATACCGGGAAGCAAGTCTACCAGAGGCGATTTAAAATTCTTGAGGGAGCAAGGTTGGGATATCGATTTATATGCGCACTACCGACGGGGAGGACATATTCTTGGGCTTTGTGGTGGATATCAAATGCTAGGAAAGCAAATCGACGATCCGAGTGGACTGGACGGGCCTGCTGGGAGCACGAAAGGGTTGGGGCTTTTAAATGTAAATACAGAAATGCTACCTGAAAAAACATTGAAAAAGGTCACCGCCATACATAGAGAGTCAAAGTTAGCTGTTAATGGATACGAAATACACCTTGGAAGGACAACGGGAGAAGACTGTAATAGACCTTTTACTTACTTGGATAAAGAGCCCGAAGGGGCCTGCTCGAAAGATGGTCGTATTTCTGGGAGTTACTTGCATGGCTTATTTTGTTCAGATGACTTCAGAAGTGCATTTTTAGAAAGTCTTGGAGCTCCTCCCAGTGGTGATCTAAAATATGAAAAAAGCTTAGATGATGTTCTTGACGAACTTGCTAAACATATTGAAGACCAATTAGATGTTGACGCTTTACTTAAAGTTGCTCAATGAAACTAGAGCACTCGTTTTAAAAAAAACTAATTACCGAACAGAGTAAAAGTAAAGAAGTCACAGACCAAAGAAAACGACCAAATAACTTAAGCCCAGAAAATAGATCATCGCCTGTTGGATTTCGACCATCTCTATTCAACCAGGGATCGTTTGTTTTGACTCCGTCATAAATACGAGGCCCAGATAATTTGACTCCAATTGAAGCAGCAACACTCGTTTCAGGCCATCCGGCATTGGGTGAACGATGTTGTGAGGCATCTCGTAAAGTTATTTGCAAAACTTCACGTGTTTTACGCGAAATTATAGCATACATCAGTGATGTTAATCGCGCTGGTATATAATTAACAAAATCATCAAATCTTGCTGAGGCCCAACCAAAATCTCTATACCTTTCACTTTTATAACCAATCATAGAGTCAGCAGTGTTAACGAATTTGTAAATTAACACACCGGGAAAACCTAACAATACACCCCAAAAAAGAGGGGCGGTAACTCCGTCAGATGTATTTTCAGCCAAGCTTTCTAATGCCGCCCGTGCAATATCATTAGAATCTAAATTATTTGAGTTCCGGCCAACAATCATCGAAACAGCATGTCTAGCTGCTTTTAAATCATGAGTTACAAGTGGTTCGGCAACTGCTTCAACATGGTTTGCTAAAGATTTAGCAGCAATAAAAGGCCAAACTAAAAGTGAAGTAACCAATACACCTAAAGGCCCCTCAGGAATTAAAAGCAAAATAAAAAAACCCAGGATTGCGAAGCCTACCATTAGAAAAAGTAGAGTTAAAAAACCTGTTGTCCTGCGTAGGCTAGTCGACCACGTTGTTTTGTTTAGATGTCTCTCAAAGAAACTTATAAGATGACCAATGCCTACTACCGGATGCGAAAACCGACGGAACAAAAAGTCGGGCCAACCAATTAATCGATCAATGCAAAGGGCAATTAACATTGATAGGCAAAAACTCATCTCAAAATACACACTTTAATTAGCCAGCCTGATTTACAAACGAAATAGAAAATTGACCGTCTGATAAGGCCTGAATACCAGTGATCGATAAGTTATCTACGGAAAACTTCAATGCCACTTCCTTACTACCTAATGCAAGAGCGAGAAAAGAGCGAATTACTCCAGCATGCGTGAAAATAGCTATTTCTCCTACTTTTCTTTCTGAAATTATTTTCAAAAGTAGTGGCTGGGTCCTTTGGCATAGCTCTGCAAAACTTTCTCCATTTGGGGGTGAAAATTGGGCCAAATTTTTTCCTGATAGGTTGCCTTGATCAGGAATTTCATCATACGGAAGACTTTCCCAGTCACCAAAATCTTGTTCCCAGAATTCATGAATTTTAACGGGTAGTGGTCTCTCTGGAAATACGGCCTGATAAGTTTTAATACATCTCAGTGCTGGGCTACAGTAAAAAGCCTGGCAATCAGATAACCTCGCATAAATACTTTTTGAAATTTGTGAAGAAACTTTTTCTATATCGGCATCTGTACTGCCATATAAGTAGCCGGGCGGATCTACCGGGGCATGACGCACCAGCAAGATTTTTAAATTTTGTTGGCTTGGAATCAAAACAGTCTCTTTTTCTCGTTTATAATATGGAGTAACACCAATTTTATGTGCTTAACAATATTGGTGACAGGCGGCGCTCGATCAGGAAAGAGTAGTTTCGCAGAAAAAAGAACCAAACAACTTGGTTCGTCATTAGTCTATATTGCTACTTCTGAAATTATTGATTCAGAAATGAAAGACCGCGTGGCAGAACACCAAGCAAGGAGAGGTTCAGAATGGCAGACCTTACATGCTCCGATGAATTTATCAGGGGCGCTTATTGAAACAGACGGGAAAGGGCCCTGTTTAGTGGATTGTTTAACATTCTGGCTGAATAACCTCATGTTTCACAATGAGGATATTGTTGCTGCTACTAAGGGACTTATCACAGCTTTAAAGCAGCGTTCTGACCCTGTTGTTTTAGTTACTAACGAAGTTGGTAGCGGTATTGTTCCAGAAAATGCATTGGCAAGGCGGTTTCGTGATGAAGCCGGTCGCATGAACCAAACCATTTCTCAAATTGCTGACGAAGTTTATGTGAGTATTTCAGGAATTCCACTGCAAATAAAACCAAACCTAAAAATATAAAAAGGGCAAACTAAAATATGAGTAACTTTGAAAACTTGGCAACTATCTACGATACAATAAAAGAAATGCCTGTTAAAGACATTGAAGCAGAGGCCAAGGCGATTGCCCACCAAAACCAACTTACAAAACCACCCGGAGCACTTGGAATTCTTGAAGAATTAGCTGTATTTTTGGCAAGCTGGCAGAGAAAAACGAAGCCTTCATTAAATTCGGTACAAGCAATAGTTTTTGCCGGCAATCATGGTATTTGCTCTCAAGGAGTGAACCCATTCCCTCAAGATGTAACAATTCAAATGGTCGAAAACTTTAAAACTGGAGGAGCGGCTATAAACCAACTTTGTGAAGTAAGTGGAGCCAATTTAAATATTGTACCTCTTTCCCTAGAGAAGCCTACGGCTGATTTTACTAAAGAAGAGGCAATGAGCGAATTAGAACTTTGTGAGGCAATGGCAATTGGTGCTAAATCAGTAAATTTAGATTCTAATTTAATATTATTGGGGGAAATGGGAATTGGTAACTCCACAATTTCATCCGCACTAGCCGCTTCAGTTTTTGGTGGTAGTGTGGAACGTTGGGTAGGAGCGGGAACAGGTTCAGATCAAAAAGGGCAAGCCCATAAAACTGCGGTAATTGAATTAGGGATCAAAAAACATGGCTCAATAAGGGATTTAAGAGCCCTACAAGCATTCGGTGGGAGAGAGCAAGCCGCCATTTGTGGGGCTATTTTGGCTGCAAGAAATGCACGTATCCCTGTTCTACTTGATGGTTTTATTTGTGCTGCAGCTGCGGCTCCTTTATTTGGTACATCACGCGGTAGTCTTGATCACTGTTTAATTGGGCATTTATCTGTAGAGCCAGGACACAAACTTCTTTTGGAAGCAATGGGAAAATCTGCAATACTTGATTTGAATATGAGACTGGGAGAGGGCACAGGAGCGGCTTTAGCTTTGTCAATAATTCGTGGAGCTGTTGCTTGCCATAATAATATGGCAACTTTCGATTCTGCAGGAGTTTCAAGTAAATGAATTGGGTACGTCACCGTCTGCAAGAAGGGCAGTTAGCGTTGATGCTTCTTACTCGCCTACCAGCTGGAAATTTAGGCTTAAATGTCCCAAAATTAGCATCTGCCGTTTGGTGCTTTCCAATTGTAGGTATTCCCATTGGTTTGCTCGTTGGCCTTACATACATTGGAGCTTACAATTTGGGAGTTTTGCCGATTTTAGCTTCAATTTTGGCATTTTCTATAGGCACTCTCGTTACAGGAGCAATGCACGAAGATGGGCTTGCTGATTGTGCCGACGGATTTGGTGGTGGCCAAAACAAGCAAACAAAACTTGAGATTATGAGGGATAGTCGAATAGGAAGCTTTGGAGTTTTAGCATTAATTTTTTTAATCTTTACAAGAATAGTGTCCCTATCAAATCTACCACCCCACCAAGAAGTGCTGTTTGCTATTATTGCATTGGCCATGATCAGTCGACTTGTTATGGTTTGTTATCTAGCTTTCCTAGCGCCAGCTCGAGATGAAGGATTAGGTAGAGATGCTGGTGAGCCTTCGATCATATCATTAGTAGCTGCAGCAGTGATTTGTATTCCTATTGTGGCTCTATGTGGCCTATATATGATTACTTGCATTGCCATTATGATACTAATTGCTGGTATATTTGGGTGGCATGTAAAATCTCAAATTGGAGGGCAGACCGGTGATACCTGTGGGGCAGCACAATTAATCACTGAAACAGCGGGTTACATTTTTCTGGTAACTTTTTTAAATATTTGATTCTACTATGCTCATTGGATTCGAGCCTTCAACTAAGTACTACCTTTAAAAAACTATTTTTAATAATTTAAAGTTTGACAGAATCTAATTTTTTTAGTTTCGAGATATTTGATGGTACTCAGCGCGATTTAGCAATGAGTTGAAAATGGGAATTTGGTGCGAGAAATATTACTCAAATCCAAAACTGCCCCCGCAACTGTAGGTGAGAAAGTATCCGTTAAAACCACTGGATTTATTTATCTGGGAAGGAACGGCTAACGAATACTCATAAGTCAGGAGACCTGCCATCAACAGCATTTTTGATGCTGTCCTTTTAATATAACGCAGGCGGGGTGCCTGGTCTGGAGCACAAAATGGAATATAAAATAGTTTCCTACGAGTTAGTTCTTGCTGCTGCACGCGCCCAATTAGTGGAGAGCAAGCCAGAAAATTTTTCAATATAAATTAGAATTTGTCGATTTAGATCCAACGCTTTGGCTGGGAAAAGACAAAAAAGAGATCTTTACTTTCACTAAATACCAATTTACTTAAGATATGTTATAACATAACAAGAAGAATTTATATGAAAGCAGCTCAACTTTCGGTCGAAAACATTTCATGGTCTCCGAAACCTAAATCAAGTAACTTGTTATTTTCTACCACCTTCAAGCTTGAAGCTGGTGGTATACTAGGAATTGTTGGTCCAAATGGAGCTGGAAAGACTACTTTGCTTCGTTTGCTCTATCGCTTTCACAAACCAATCACCGGCTCTGTTAAAATCGATGGCAAAGATATTTGGAAATTATCTGCACGCGAAACGGCAAAGCAAATAGCTGCAGTTTTGCAAGAACAACCGAGCGATTTTGCATTAACAGTTCGAGAAATTGTGTCTTTAGGACGAACCCCTTTTCATCATGGTTTTGGTTCAAATCGAGGTGAAATTGACGAGGTAATAATCGAAAAAGCCATTAATTTTTTAGAGTTACAAGAGTTAACCAACCGATATCTAGGCACCTTGTCTGGTGGAGAAAGACAACGAGTAATGGTAGCTCGAGCACTGGCCCAAGAACCGAAACTCTTAATTCTTGATGAACCAACAAACCACCTGGATATAAAGCATCAGCTTGAAGTCCTAGACTTAATACGAAACCTGTCTATCACAATAGTAACCTCCTTACATGACTTGAATCTTGCGACAAGTGTTTGTGATCAAATTCTCCTTCTCAAATGTGGACAGACAGTTGGATATGGCAAAGCCCGTGACGTGCTTACTGAAAAAGCCGTTTCTGATGCATTTCAAGTGGAGGCCCATAAAGAAGTCTTACAACCAAGCAATACTGAATTTTTGACATTTCATCTAAATAAAAAAGGAAATTAATTGTGAAACAAATACTATCTTTTGTAGCTGCGGTTAGCATAATTGGGGGCACAGCTTTAGCTCAAACTACTGTGGAAAGTTGCAACAGAACAGTCTCGTTTGATGCTCCACCAAAGCGTGCAATTTCAAACGATGTAAATCTTACTGAAATGATGCTGGTACTGGGTCTTGCAGACCACATGGTTGGCTATACCGGTATCTCTGGCTGGAAGACACTCGATGAGGAAATGCGAGCAAACGTAAAACAGCTTCCTGAACTATCATCCAAATACCCAACAAAGGAAGTTATAGTGGGTGCTAACGCAGATTTCTTTTTTGCTGGCTGGAACTATGGTATGAAAGTTGGTGGCGAGGTTACACCGGAGACTTTAAAACCTTTTGGTGTAAAAGTTTACGAATTGACTGAATCTTGCACGCATATAATGAAAAAAGGAAAAGCAAGCATAGATGATATGTATGCGGATCTAATTAATCTTGGCAGTATTTTCAATGTCGAAGATAGAGCAAAAAACTTAGTCAATAATTACAAAGCAGAACTGAAATCATTTAAAGACGATTTGGAAACCGGAGAACCAGTGCGCGCATTCGTATATGATAGTGGTGAAGACACTCCTTTTACTGCAGGCCTCTACGCGATGCCTACAGCATTGATTGAAGCCGCAGGTGGCGTCAATGTCATGAATGGCTTTGAGAAAAGTTGGGGAACGGTTACTTGGGAAGAGGTGGTGGCACAGAATCCAGAGGTGATTGTTATCGTCAACTACGGTAGCGTAACTGCAGAACAAAAACGCTCCTTTATGATGTCAAATCCTGCATTTGCAAACATAGAAGCAGTTAAGAATGATCGTTTTGTTACTTTAGAATATGTTGAGGCGACACCTGGGCCACGTAACATTAAAGCAATAAAGACCCTCGCAAAAGCATTCTGGAGAAAATAAATACTATGAGTGAGATTATTGGCCAGAATCTAAAACTAAATAGGTTAAGTCCTATGATGATTTTATCTCTATTTGGTTTTGGGGTTTTATTAGTCTCACTCTCAATTGCAATTTCGGTTGGAGCTGTGCCGGTATCACTGAAGACTGTCTTTGGTATATTCATTAACAAGTTTATACCAAATTTTGTTGAACCCACTTGGTCGATGGGGCACGAAGCAATTATTTGGGAGATTCGTTTTCCACGCGCTATATTAGCCGCAACTGTGGGTTCCGGTTTAGCAGTGGTTGGTGCAAGTTTACAAGCGGTGACTAGAAACCATTTGGCTGACCCACACCTGCTAGGAATATCATCAGGTGGAGCATTTGGAGCAATTTTAGCATTGCTGCACACCGGTCTGTTTCTTGGTTTGCTGACTGTGCCATTGCTAGCTTTCGGGGGGGCCTTGGTGGCAACAATAATTGTTCTTGGTGTGTCTCGCGTTGCTGACGCAACGAGCGCAGATAGGCTTATCTTAGCTGGCGTCGCTGTTTCTTTTATTATTATGGCGGCAGCGAATGCCTTAATTTTTTTGGGTGATCCACGTGCAACTCATACAGTAGTCTTTTGGATGTTGGGCGGATTAGGTCTAGCACAGTGGAGCCAACTGATTTATCCAGTCGCTGTTCTGTTTGTTTGTTGCCTATGGCTGTTTACAAAAACTAAAGAACTCAATGCAATGACTATTGGAGATGAAACGGCTTCAACTCTTGGTATAGCCGTTCGTGAGTTTCGGCTATCTGTTTTTGTTATTGGGGCATTGATAACGGGTGCAATGGTCGCCTTTTCGGGGATTATTGGTTTCGTAGGCCTAATGATACCCCATATAATCAGATTAGTTGTGGGAGGCGATTACAGACGGGTCCTGATAGGTTCAGCCATAGCAGGTGCAATTTTCCTACTTTGGGCGGATATCGTCGCACGAACAATTATGGCTCCAGAAGACTTGCCCATTGGTATAGTCACCGGGATAATTGGTGGTATATTTTTTATTTGGTTATTACAAAGAAATAGCATTAATAAATTGTAAATATTATATTTATGCTAATTTAAAATCCTACAGTAAGCTCAAAAATTTCTACCAATATCTTAAATTTCTCAAAACGAGCCATAAAGAATTTTGAAAAGCTATCTTGGCAAAGACCCTTCAATATGCTTGTCTGTAAACTTAATATTTTGAACAGGGGGTAAATAATGAAAAAGGTGTTCAAATTTCCAATAATAATATCCGCATTGTTTTCAGTTATTGCAGGAACTGCAATAGCCGAAACAAAAATCGGAATGATAACAACACTTTCTGGAGGTGGAGCCGGCTTAGGCGTTGATGTGAGAGATGGCTTTATGCTTGCAATCAATCAATCAGGACGATCCGATATAAAGGTAATTATTGAAGACGACCAACGAAAGCCAGATGTAGCGGTCAAACTAGCCGATAAAATGGTTCAGTCTGAAAAAGTAGACATACTGACCGGGATTATATGGTCAAATTTAGCCATGGCTGTTGTTCCGTCAGTAACGGCTCAGGGTAAGTTTTATCTATCTCCAAATGCTGGTCCATCAGCACTTGCTGGTAAGGGTTGCCATGAAAATTATTTCAACGTGGCTTGGCAAAATGATAACCTTTACGAGGCAGCTGGTGCATACGCAAACTCTGCTGGTGTTGGAAATTCCTTCGTTTTGGCGCCAAATTATCCAGCTGGTAAAGACGCAATTGTTGGCTACAAACGTACCTTCAAAGGCGACATCGCAGGAGAACTTTATACTAAACTTGGCCAAACGGACTACGCGGCCGAAATCGCTCAAATACGAGCCTCTGGTGCAGAAAATGTTTTCTTCTTTTTACCTGGCGGTATGGGTATTTCGTTCCTGAAGCAATATGCAGCCTCGGGCGTTGATATTCCCTTAACTGGCCCAGCATTTTCTTTTGACCAAGGAATTCTTCAAGCTGTCGGTGCTGCTGCACTCGGTGTTGTGAACACATCTCAGTGGAATAAAGATCTAGATAACGCGACAAACAAAGCCTTCGTTAAAAGTTTTCAGGATGCCTATGGACGTCTTCCATCACTTTATGCCAGCCAAGGTTTTGATACAGCTAATCTGGTGATTTCTGCATTGGAAAAGTCAGATGTCAAAAATGCTGGAGCATTTCGTGACGCATTACGTGCTGCGGATTTTGAAAGTACGCGTGGCGATTTTAGTTTTGCCAGCAATCAACATCCAATCCAGTCCATCTATGCACGCCAAGTTATCCAGGAAGGTGACGTCTTCACAAATAAGGTGTTGTCTATGGTATTGGAAAATCACTCCAACGCTTACGTAGATGATTGCAAAATGTAGTAAATCCGTTGGGCCATTTTTAAATTGGCCCAACATATTTAGCATTTGTTAGCTACCAGTAACTAGATGTCTTTCGTTTTAATAGCTGAACAAATCCTAAACGGCCTACAGTTTGGGATTATGTTATTTTTGATGTCAGCAGGTCTTACACTTATTTTTGGCGTGATGGGTTTAATTAATCTAGCCCACGGATCTCTTTACATGATTGGGGCGTTTGTAGCCGCTACTGTAGCCAGCGCGACAGGCTCGTTCATTTTAGCGCTTGCAGCCGCTCTATCTGCTGGAGCCCTAGCTGGAGCTATCGTTGAAATGACAATCATACGCAAACTATACAACAGGGATCATCTGGATCAGGTTTTGGCAACATTTGCTTTAATTCTGATATTTTCAGAAGGAACACGTTGGGTTTTTGGATCCTTTCCACTTTATTTAGATGCTCCTTTATATCTGCAAGGCGCAATAAAACTACCAGGGGGTATCCAGTATCCATTATATAGAATTACACTCATTTTATTTGGCCTGGTTATAGGTGTAGGTCTTGGTCTATTAATAACAAAAACACGTCTAGGCGTACAAATCCGTGCAGGCGAAAACGACCGAGAAATGGTGTCTGCACTGGGCGTAAATATTTCAAAACTTTATACCTTTGTATTTGCTCTTGGTGCTGCCTTAGCGGGCCTTGCTGGTGCATTAGTAGGAGCAATTCAGTCTGTCGAAGTTGGAATGGGAGAACCCGTTCTTATTTTAGCTTTTGTGGTAATTGTAATTGGAGGCATAGGTTCTATCAAAGGGGCCCTCATTGGGAGTATCTTAGTTGGTCTGACAGATACTCTGGGGGGAATATTTTTACCTAAGTTTTTTAGCCTTTTTATGGAGCTAGCTACGGCAACAAATGTCGGATCATCAATCGCGTCAATGTCAATCTACATTCTCATGAGCATTGTTTTAGTATGGCGACCAACAGGTCTATTCGGACAAAAAGTATGATAAAAGAACACCACCTAAATATCTTTGTTTTGGGTTTACTTATATTTGTTCCTATCTTCGCGTATTGGAATGATCAGCCCTTTACTATTACCTTAATGACTAGAGCTGTAATATTTGCAATTGCTGCAGTTGGATTAAACCTTGCGCTTGGAACAGGTGGTTTTATAAGTTTTGGGCATGCTGCTTTTTTCGGTTTAGGTGGCTACGTCATGGGTATATTAGCCTGGCATTCCCAAAATTATGTTACACTTATTGAGTGGCCTATTTTAATTGAGGGCACCAAGTCTATGCCCATAATTTGGATCATCACCATAGCAGCCTCAGCCTCGTTGGCTGCTATTATTGGAATGATATCCCTCAAAACAACTGGCGTGTATTTCATAATGATCACATTAGCATTTGCTCAAATGATGTATTATTTTTCAACATCATGGAGCGCATATGGGGGAGAGGATGGACTTTCTATTTATGTAAGAAACAACTTCCCAGGCTTGAATACTTTGGACCCAATACAATTCTTTAGTATTTGCTGTGTTATCCTTCTGACAGTGCTTTTCTTTATGGGAAGACTGATTAAGTCGCCTTTTGGACTTGCGTTAAATGCATCAAGACAGTCTAGACAGCGTATTGAGGCTGTAGGTTTTGATTTCCATAAACTCCAATTAACAGCATTTATATTATCAGGAGCCATTACTGGACTTGCTGGTGCTTTGTTTGCGGATCTAAATCGTTTTGTAAGCCCAAGTATGTTTAGTTGGCAACTTAGCGGCGAGTTCATCGTATTTATAATAATTGGAGGTGTGGGCCGATTATTTGGGCCAGTTATAGGAGCATTAATTTTTGTTTGGCTTGAGCACTTAATAGGAGGAATAAGTGACTACTGGCATATATTCCTCGGGTTTATCCTCCTAGCAATTGTAATGTTTGGAAAGGGCGGAATTATTGGCCTTCTATGCCGAGAGGATGTGGAAAGTGAATAAGCCTATCCTTGAAGCTAATAAACTGTGTAAGACATTTGGATCATTGGTTGCAGTTCAAGATGTTTCAATAGATATCTGCAAGGACGAAATTCATGCGGTCATCGGGCCCAATGGAGCAGGAAAATCCACTTTAATTTCTCAAATATGCGGATCCCTATCTTCAGATAAAGGATCCGTTTTTTTGCTTGGTGAAGATATAACTAAGCTTCCCACTGAGAAGCGTGCATCCTTGGGAATTGGTCGAACTTTTCAAATATCTGCTTTGGCAAAAGAAGACACTGTTTTGGAAAATGCTATGCTAGGTTCTGTTGGCGCATCAGGAAAACATTGGGGATTTTTTAATCCAGTGTTAAAAAACTCCATCCTTAGAGACGAAGCAGAATATTGTCTCGAACTTGTTGGGCTCAAAGACCTTATAAATTTAAAAACTGCTACTCTCAGCCATGGACAGCTTAGACTTTTAGAAGTTGCAATTGCTCTAACCCTTAAGCCAAAAATATTCATTATGGATGAACCAATGGCTGGACTTGGCAGTGATGGAACAAAGCAGCTAACCGAATTCCTTAGTAAACTCAGAGAGCGAGCTCCGATATTATTGGT
>CACAPQ010000003.1 GCA_902534325.1 Paracoccaceae bacterium
TACTATGTCTGAGGTTTTCTCATCAAGATTACCAGTTGGCTCATCGGCTAGTAAAAGCTTTGGTTCATTGGCTACAGCTCTGCAGAATGCTATTCGTTGCTGCTCTCCACCTGAAAGTTGAGAGGGCCTATGATCTGCTCTATTTTCTAAATTTACTAATTTCAATAGCTCAATAGCTCTGTCCGATGCTTGCTGAGGTTTTTTACCATTTATTAACTGAGGCAAAGCAATATTTTCTAGAGCTGAGAATTCTGGCAATAAGTGGTGGAACTGGTAAACAAATCCTATATCGCGACGTCTTATGAGCGTCCTGGTCATATCAGACGCTTTTTGCATATCTTGGCCTAAAAAATTAATTGTACCTCTGTCACAGGTATCAAGTAAACCGCAGATATGAAGAAGAGTAGACTTTCCTGCACCGGATGGTGCAGTCAATCCAACTAAGTCGCCAGCAGCAATACTCATATCAATTGAACTCAAAACTATTAATTTTTCTGATCCACTAGTTTGGTAGCTTTTGCTGATTTCGTTTAATGATAAAATAAAATCACTCATATCTAAGCGCCTCAACCGGGTCCAATCGTGCAGCACGCCGAGCAGGAAAATAGGTTATAGAAAAAGTTAAGCCAATTGATATTAAAACTGAAGTTAGCACATCTTCCCAGCGCAATTGGGCTGGGATGGAATAAATGCCGCGAATTGTCGGGTCCCAAACTTCACCACCAGATATTAAGTTTATGAACGAAAATATTGAGTCGACGTATACAGCAAATACACAGCCCATCAGAGTACCAAAAAAAGTGCCTAGAATTCCAGTTATCGCGCCACATAGAAAAAAAATTCTAAGTACAGATTTCTCTGAAAGACCGATTGTTCGTAAAATAGCTATGTCGCGGCTTTTGTTTTTTACGAGCATAACAAGTCCAGAAATTATGTTCATTGTCGCGATCAAAACTAAAATTGACATAATTACAAACATAACATTGTCTTCAATTTCCAAAGCGCGAAGATAATTTCCGGATGCATCTTTCCATGTCCAAAAAAGAAATTTGCCATCTGTAGCACTAGATAATTGCTCTAATATCTCTTCAATTTGATCGGGGTTATTAACGAGAACTTCAATTTCATCTGCTAGATTATCTCTGTCGAAATATTCTTGGGCAATTCTAAATGGCATGTAAATTCTGACCTTATCCATGTCATGACGTCCAGCAGAAAAAACATACTGAACCTCAAATGTTTTTACTCTTGGACTAGCTCCAAAAGCTGTTTTTACTCCAGTCGGTGAAATTAACTTAATTTTGTCTCCAACGGAAACATTTAGAGTTTGAGCCACACCAGACCCCACAGCCAGCCCTTTGCTAAAATTTTTAATGTTACCAATTGATGTTTCAGGATCAGAAACGCGTCTGATAGAAAGAATGTTTTCAGGCGAAATTCCAAAAACGTCGACGCCAGTTGTAGTTGCGTTTGCGCTTGCCATTACTTGGCCTCTTATGAGTGGAGCGGCTCTACTAACACTATTGAGCGATGAGATTATAGAATTTACATTCTCATAATCTTTAAAACTTCTGTAGACGTTACCTTTAGAATCCTTAGTGGGCTGCTTGTAAACGGTGACGTGAGCGTTAGCACCAAGAATGGTATCCACGAGTTCAGCTCTAAACCCAGATCTGACAGAAAGAGTTGCTATTAAAGCGAAGACCGATAGAGAAATTCCGATAAGGCTGATCCAAGTCATGGTACTTATGCCACCTTCGGCGCGTTTTGATCGTAGGTAACGCCAAGCAATCAAAAATTCAAAGTTCGAAAAAATATACATTTTTTTAGACAAAAAATTGCTCCAATATTTCTCTCAAATCATTCGTACCCTGATAAAAGTGTTTAAATCAAATAGATATGAATTAATTATTGCTTGATATTTATGTTATACTTGCTCTACCTGAATGTCATGACTTATCCAAGATATACGTGCCTCGTTAATGATCTCCCGTCCACCGTTCCTTTCGTTGGTCCCGAAACACAAGAAAGAGAGAGAAAACTTTTATTTGAAGCTCGGTTGGGAGCTAACGAGAATATGTTTGGGCCCTCTCCAAAAGCTTTGTCTGCCTTAAAAAAATATTCAAATGAGCAATGGATGTATGGTGATCCAACTAGCTTTGAACTGCGATGCGCGTTGGCTGAAAAGCATAAAATATCCACTGAAAATATTGTTGTAGGCGAAGGAATAGATGGACTACTTGGCTACCTAGTTCGACTTCTTATTTCTGAGGGAGATCACGTCGTTACTTCAGATGGAGCATATCCTACGTTTAATTATCATGTCACCGGTTTTGGGGGAAATCTTCACAAAGTACCTTATCTTGCGGACTGTGAGGATATTGTATCACTGATCAAAAAAGCCCACTCGGTAGATGCTAAACTAATTTATTTTGCAAATCCTGATAACCCTATGGGCACCCATGTGCCTGGGGATAAAATTGTCGAAGCACTCAAGGAGCTACCTTTGGGATGCTTATTTATTTTGGATGAAGCGTATTCTGAATTTGCACCAGCTGCATCACTTCCTAATCTAGAAATTAAAGATAAGAGAGTGGTAAGATTACGGACATTTTCCAAAGCATATGGAATGGCTGGTGCACGCGTAGGATATGCAATGGCCGAGGAAAACCTAATAAATTCCTTTGAAAAAATTAGAAATCACTTTGGAATGAATAGATTAGCCCAAAAAGCAGCACTCGAGGCTTTATCTGATAATAAATGGCTTTTGGAAATGGTACAAAAAGTAGAAAATGGACGGCAGAGAATTTACAAAATAGCCGCCAGCAATAATCTAAAATCCATCACCTCCTCAACTAATTTCGTAGCTATTGATTGTGGAAAGGATGGGTTTTTCGCAAAAAAAGTATTAACGGAATTAATTTCATTGGGCATTTTTGTAAGGATGCCTTTCGTTTCTCCTCAAGATAGATGCATCAGAGTAAGCGTTGGAAAAAAAAGAGATTTAGATAGGTTTGAAGAGGCCTTACCTGCAGCATTGAAGCGAGCTTCTAAATAGTACTCAAAATTTCACTAGCCGCTTCTAAAGCGCCGTTCCCGTGTTTGTAGCCAATCGCCCTTAAACCAGTTTCCACGGTTCCCAATAACGCCATTACCATTTGGGTATTTACGTGACCCATGTGGCCAAACCGAACGAAACCATCGCCGTGTGGGTCTTCAGGCTCTGACATCCCCAGGCCTATACCTATAGTTAGGCCAGATTTGGTTTGTAGCCATTGTCTCAAACGTGTTCCATTTTTTCCCCCTAGACGGATGGACGTGACAGCATGACTACGATCAGATGGATTTTTTACATTTAGTGAAATATCGCCCTCTGAAGACCATCTATCTATTGCAGCCCAAATAGCTCGACTAAGGATTTCATGACGTTTCCAAGTTTTTTCTATCTCTTCACGTTTGATCATATCTAGTGCTGTTCTAAGACCATAAATATGATGGGTTGGTGCTGTTCCACAAAAATATTCGTAATAAAGCCTTGGGTTTACTCTGGGTTCCCAATCCCAATAAGAGCTGACGCTTGTCAAACTTTTTTGTCGTTCTTTCGCTCTATTATTGAAAAAGACAAAACCTATGCCTGGAGGAACCATAAGACCTTTCTGACAAGCGGCGACCATAATATCGACGCCCCAGTCGTCCATTTCGAAGCGATCACATGCAAGTGAAGCAATACAATCAACTGCCAGCAAGGCTGGAGACTTTATCTCGTCTAAGTTTTTCCTAACACTAGCGATATCATTCTTCACAGAAGTTGAGGTATCAACGTGTGTCATGAGGATGGCCTTATATTTAGTTTTGGGCTCAGACTTTAGTTTTTCATTCAATACATTGACATCTACAGCTCTATTTTTGCCGAAATCAAGAATATCGACTAATACACCTATTTTCCTAGCCATTTCGGCCCATCCATGTGCAAATCGCCCAGTAGCCAAAACTAAAACATGATCCCCAGCTGAAACCATGTTTGATAGTGCCGCCTCCCAAATTCCGTGACCATTGGCTATATATATCGCAATATGTCCAGACGATCTAGCAACATAGTTTAGATCAGGTATTAAACTTTCCGTGATTTCGATTAACTCGCCCTCATAGATATTGGGAGAGGCTATGTGCATAGAACGAAGAACTGCTTCAGGTATCACAGAAGGGCCTGGTATTGCCAAATACGTTTGACCTGAAGAAACTGACATTTATGGCCTCTAATTTTTTGCCTTTTTGATATAGATACGTTAATCGTCTGAGACGTCAATCGATCTATTTTCCTTTTTTGGTGATTAGTTTGAATTAGGTGATTAAAAAAGATGGAAATATAATGATCGTAAGTTTGTTAACAAAGCTTGATAATTTTGAGCGATCGGTTCGTACTTCATTTGGTCGGGATATATCTAGTCGTTCAGGACGCTTTTGGGCGCACATTCATTTTCAACTTATGGATCATGCTTTTTTGCGTGTTCTTTGGAGTAATTTCCATCAGATTTGTGATGATGCCTATAGAGCCAGTCAGCCTAGTCCCTCAAATCTAAGGTATTACAAAGATAAAGGAATAAAAGCTGTTCTCAATTTGCGCGGATTTACCCAGCAAAGTTATGCGCTGTTTGAAGAAGATAGCTGTAAAAAGTTGGGTCTAGAGTTGATTTCAGTCCCTTTAAGTTCCAGCTTTGCGCCGCAATCTGAAAAGCTTTTGGAAATAATAGGAATAATGGAAGAAATTCCGAAACCGTTTGTTTTGCATTGTAAATCAGGAGCTGATCGTGCGGGTCTAGTTTCAGCTATATATTTAATTGTTCAAAAAAAGTTATCAGTTGCTGAAGCAAAAAAGCAGTTAAGTTTTAAATACCTACACCTTGATTTTACGAAAACCGGTATTCTCGATTATATTTTTAATGTATTCGATGAGCGCTTGAAAATTGAAAATATAGATTTCATTGATTGGCTAAAAAAAGAATATGATGCTGAAATTTTAAATAGTTCATTTAGAAGTAGGATTGAATGGAAAAGGACTGCTATTGATTTAATGGAGTTTTCCAATGCCAAAAGTAAGCGTTGAAGAAATTCGCAATATTTCTAAAACCGCCTTAGTGCAGCATGGTGCTCTAGATTGGATTTCTGGGGACGTAGCTGACGCAGTTGCTGCATCAGAGAGTGTTGGAAATAGAATCTGTGGTCTTTATTATTTGGAAAGCTACTGCGAACAATTGCTTTCTGGTAGAGTTAATGGTCAAGCCTCACCAGACGTGCAGTTGGCAAGAACCGGCTCAGTTTATGTTGATGCAGGCGACGGATTTGCACAGCCTGCATTTTCAAAAGGTCTTCCAGAAGCCTTAAAACTTGCTGAAAAAAATGGGATAGCTAGTTTGTCTGTTGGTCGCGCACATACCTGTACTTCATTAGGATATTTTACAAAGAAGATCGCAGAGGCTGGTTTTTTAGGTCTGGGATTAACCAATGCTTCTCCCATCGTTGCGCCACCGGGTGGGAGATCCAGAATTATTGGTACAAACCCAATTGCTTTTTCAGTACCCAATGGAAGCGGTGGTATTGCTATGCAATTTGATCAATCAACTACAACCGTTGCTTTGGGCAAAATAACAATGGCAAAGGCAGCTGGTAAAAGTATTCCAGTTGGTTGGGCTCTAGATAAATATGGAAAAGCGACTACTGATCCGGAAAGGGCACTACAGGGGACGTTGGTATCAGCTGGTGGTTATAAAGGTTGGGGCTTTGGATTGATGGCAGAAATTCTCGCCGCTGGAATGACAGGCGGAAGAATTTCTAAAAATGTTGCGCCGTTGAAAGCTAGAGATGGAGGACCTCATAATTTAGGTCAGTTTTATATAATTATAGACCCCACAAGTCGGGCTTCGTTTTATAATCGTCTTGAAGAATTGACGGCTGTTATTTCTTCCGAAGATGGCACTCGGATGCCGGGTCAATATACTGTCCCTCAGACTGAAGTTGATGTTCCCGATGATCTTTGGAGCTTAGCGATTGGTTTGAGTAAAGCTAAGCATTCTGAGTAAGCCAAACACCGAATACCATAACAAGAATTCCTGAAATGCGCATCATTGATAAATGATTAATTTGTGCCCCGAATAGACCGTAATGGTCGATTATTGCTGCCGAAAGCAACTGCCCAAGCAAAACAAAAAAGATTGCATTCCCAATTCCAAAATGGGGTGCGACAAAAGAGATTGACAATACATAAAAAGCTATAAAGGCACCTGCACCAAAAAGATATTTTGGCGCAGAAGGAATTTGTTTAACGAATGATTTGTCGGTGATAACAAGAGCAAGTAAAGCAATGCAAAAAGCCATAAAAAAAGCAAATGCCGATGCTGCTATGGGCGAGCTTAAATGTTTTCCTAAAGAAGAGGTCATTGCAGCCATGACTGGTATTCCAATACCTGCTAAGAGCATAATTGTGGCAAATGATAGCATATTACCCCCATTGGTTATGTTTGTCTTTTTTCTCATTATTTTGGTTAGAAACCCTTTTGTTGAGCAATTAATTTAAACTCATTTTTCTAATCGAAAGATACAGAATTATATGTCTAATTCGTCAGCAAATTTTGCATTTTCTTGAATGTACTGAAAACGAAGTTCGGGTTTTTTGCCCATAAGCTGGTCAACCAAATTACTGGTTTCGCCAGGCTCTTCGTCATCAATACTAACTCTGATTAGTTTTCTAGATGGAGGATCCATTGTGGTTTCTTTTAGATCTTTAGCATCCATTTCGCCCAGGCCTTTAAATCTACTTACATCGATTTTACCACTGCCACCTAGTCCATTATTAAGCCAAGTATCTTTCTCAACTTCGTCAATGCAATACACGCGGCGTGATCCTTGCGTGAGTCTAAAAAGTGGGGGGCAGGCTAAATAAAGATGACCATGGTCGATCAAAGGCCGCATTTGCGTAAAAAAGAAAGTCATAAGCAAAGATGCGATATGGGCACCATCAACATCAGCATCTGTCATTATGATAACCTTATCATATCGCAAATCATCAAGATTGAATTTCGTACCTAGTCCTACGCCTAGAGCCTGGGCTAAATCACTTATTTCTTGATTGGATCCTAATTTAGAACTGGCTGCGCCTAAGACATTTAATATTTTACCTCTTAACGGTAAAAGTGCCTGGGTTTTGCGGTCTCTAGCCATTTTTGCTGAACCTCCGGCACTGTCTCCTTCGACGATGAAAAGCTCAGTTCCTTCACGGCTTGTTGCTGAGCAATCCACTAATTTTCCTGGTAGGCGTAATTTTTTTGTTGCTGTTTTTCTTTGAGTTTCTTTTTCTTGACGTCGCCTTAAGCGTTCTTCAGCTCTTAGTATCAAAAAGTCTAAAATAGCCCCAGCCGACTTAGTATCTGCTGCAAGCCAATTATCAAAGTGATCTCGAACAGAATTTTCCACCAACCTTTGAGCTTCAACAGTTGCTAGCCTATCCTTGGTTTGCCCTACAAACTCTGGTTCGCGAATAAAACAGCTAACCAATGCGCATCCACCTGCAATTAAATCTTCGCGGATAATATCTTTCGCTTTTCTATTGCTTATGAGCTCTCCATATGCCCTGATACCCTTTAAAATTGCAGACCAAAAACCGTTTTCATGCGTCCCGCCCTCTGGCGTGGGTACAGTATTGCAATAAGACTGGATAAAGCCATCACGTGCTGGTGTCCAATTAATAGCCCATTCAACTTTGCCGGCAGTTTGAAATCTTTCCTGAAAGTCAACACTGCCAGCAAATGGCAACTCAGAATATGTTGAATTATTTCCAAGTGTTTCACCCAAATAATCAGATAACCCTCCCGGGAAATGAAAACTGGCCTCGATCGGGGTGACGTTATCGTCAATTGCGGATTTCCAGCGAATTTCAACACCACTGAAAAGATAGGCCTTAGACCTTATTGTTTTAAAAAGCCTGGCAGGCTTGAACCGATGGCTACCAAAAATTTCTTCGTCTGGATGGAACTGTACCATAGTTCCACGCCTATTTGGTGCTGAGCCCAACTTTTCAATTGTTTTTATTGGGTTCCCTCGGGAAAAACTTTGGCGAAATAGCTCTTTGTTTCTGGCTACTTCTACGACCATGTAGTCTGATAAAGCATTTACAACCGAGGCTCCCACACCATGTAAGCCACCCGATGTTTGGTAAGCTTTGCCGCTGAACTTACCACCGGCGTGAAGTGTGCAAAAAATTACTTCTAATGCCGATTTATCTGGAAATTTAGGATGTGGGTCAGTCGGAATACCTCGTCCATTATCTTTTACACTTATCGAATAATCTGAATGCAACTCCACTTCAATTCTATTGGCTTGGCCAGCAACTGCCTCGTCCATAGAATTATCTAGTATTTCGGAAACCAAGTGATGTAGAGCTCTCTCATCGGTTCCTCCAATATACATGCCTGGCCTCTTCCGAACTGGCTCTAAACCTTCCAGAACTTCTATCGAAGATGCATCATATTGCACTTCGTTTTCTACAGAGAGTAAATCATTCATGTTTCTGCTCTTTTACTTCACTATGACAGGTCAAAGGCGTAAGGGGAAGAGACCAATTCCATTTAAGGTTGTTACTCACTAATACCTTTAAAGTAAAAATTTAAAAACAAATTACAGACGTTAATTAATTTACTTTTCTAGTTTTTAAAGATAGCCGGCAATAATGGAATTGTTTAGATACATTCGTTCTCTCTTTTTACTTTCCCTACCCTTAATCGGAGGCCATATAGCCCAAATTCTCATAGGTGTCGGTGATACATTGATTATTGGGCGCTACTCGACTGAAGCACTTGCTGCACTCGTTTTGGGCACCACAATCTTTTTCATTATTTTTATTTTTGGAGCCGGGTTTTCATTTGCTGCGATGGCGTTAGTCTCAACTGCAAATACGGCGGACGACACCACAAAAATAAGAAGAATTACAAGAATGGCCTTATGGTTAAGCCTTGCTTTCGGTTTGGTCGTTTCTCCAATTTTTATTTTTGCAGAGCGGCTTCTTTTATTTTTAGGCCAGGAATTCAATCTCGCAGTTTTAGCCTCTGAGTATCTCGTCTTTTCTGGTTTTGCGATGTTTCCTGCTCTAAGTGCTTCTGTTTTGAGGTGTTACTTAGCAGGAATGGAATATGTAAAAGTAACATTTTATATATCTATTATTGCTGTTTTATTGAACCTTTTTATCAATTACTTACTTGTGTTTGGACTGTTCGGATTGCCCGAACTAGGTATTGTTGGCGCTGGTATTGCAACCGTTTTTGTCAACTTATTTATGTTTATAAGTTTTCTTATTTATGCGAAGATAAAACTACCTCAGCACAACTTGTTTGTCCGTTTTTGGAGACCGGACTGTGGCGTAATTGGCCTCGTTTTAAAAATGGGCTCTGCAATTGGGATAACTAGCCTGGCCGAGGCAGGCTTGTTTTCAGCTAGTTCAATAATGATGGGTTGGGTTGGTCAACTTGAGCTGGCGGCGCATGGAATTGCTTTGCAATTGGCAAGCATAACTTTCATGCTTCATTTAGGCTTATCAGATGCTGCCACAATTAGAGTCAGCTCTGCTTTGGGTAAAAAAGATAAACACGAAATTATGAGCGAGTGCTGGGCTGCGCTGGTTATATCGCTGGGGCTATCGTCTTTAGCTATTTTGATTTTTCTAGGATTTCCTAAATTGCTTATTTCGGCTTTTTTAAATTTTGAAGAACTTAATGCTAATTTGATAGTTGAATTGGGTATTTCTCTTTTAGCTTTGGCAGCATTATTTCAACTGGTAGATGGTGGACAGGCTCTGGCAATACACTTGCTTCGTGGCCTCCACGATACAACAATACCCATGTATCTTACTGTGATAAGCTACTGGATAATAGGTCTGCCTAGCGGTTATATTTTAAGTTTTCACTATAATTTTGACGCACAAGGAATTTGGCTAGGTTTAGTTATAGGCTTAGGTTTTGCCTGCTTATTTCTATTTTTGCGTCTTATTAAAAATCTGAAGAGTTTATCTTGATACAATCAAGAAAGTGATACACAAAAATTATGAATTCTTTCGCAAGCATCCGTTAGAAGTTCATCGGATGTCGCATAGCTGATACGAAAGTTTGGAGATAGTCCAAAGGCAGAGCCAAAAACAACAGCAACGCCAACTTCTTCAAGAAGGAATGTACAAAAATCTTCATCGGACGAAATTACTTTACCGTTTTGTGTTTTTTTTTCCCATCAGACCTGAAATATCGGGATAAACGTAAAATGCACCTTCTGGAACCGGGCATGATATTCCTTCAATTTGATTTAACTTATCGACGACTAAGTTTCGTCGATAAACAAATTTTATATTATTTTCAGTAATAAAATCTTTTGAACCAGTCAGGGCAGTTAAAGCAGCCCATTGACTTATTGTGCAAGGGTTTGAGGTGCTTTGGCTTTGAATTTTACGCATTGCTTTGATTAAATTTTCTGGTCCACCTGCAAAGCCGATCCTCCAGCCTGTCATCGCATAGGCTTTTGATACTCCATTGCAAGTTAATGTTCTGTCAAAAAGATGGGGTTCTACTTGAGCCGGTGTGTTGAAAACAAAATCATCGTATGCCAAGTGCTCATATATGTCGTCTGTCATAATTAACACATCTGGGAACTTCATTAAAACTTCTGTGAGTTTTTTTAGCTCATTTTTTGAGTAGCCGGCACCTGTTGGGTTCGAAGGTGAATTGAATATAAACCATTTCGTTTTATTGGTGATTGCTCCCTCAAGTTGCGCAGGAGAAATTTTATAATTATTTTTGGCAGAGGCCTCGATAAAAACTGGTTGGCCGCCCGCGAGTAAAACCATATCTGGATAGGACACCCAATATGGTGCAGGTATTATCACTTCGTCCCCCGGATTTAAGGTCGCCATTAGAGCGTTATACAAAATTTGCTTTCCGCCAGTACCAATGGAAATCTGATTTGGGTTATAGGTTAAGTCATTTTCAACCCCAAATTTTTCACAAACGGCCTCCTTTAAAGTTTTCATACCATCTGGATCCGTATACTTAGTTTGTCCGGATTTTATTGCTTCGATTGCAGCATTCTTTATATGATCGGGAGTGTCGAAATCAGGTTCACCTGCAGAAAGTGAAATAATATCGCGTCCCTCTGATTTCATTTGTGTTGCCAAGCTTGACATGGCAATTGTTGGGGAGGGTTTCACCCTTGCAAGATTATTCGATAGCATACTCATTTATTTGATCCGTTTGTACAATCGTTTGAATTGTCTTAAAGTGCTGCCATAAACCATTCAAGCAATATATAAGAGGCGTCGCAGGTAAAATAATATGGATTGGTACGGACCAGATAAGGCTACTTTTGGTGACAGATTGGTGGCTGCAAGGGAAAAATCAAATTTATCGCAGCAGGATTTGGCGAAGCGCCTTGGAGTGAAAAATTCAACTATTAAATCATGGGAAAATGATAACTCTGAGCCACGCGCAAATCGGCTCTCCATGCTGGCTGGTTTATTAAATGTATCAATTACTTGGTTAATTAGTGCTGAGGGGTCAGGCGTTGAGGACCCTCAGAAACAATATGAGATGCCGGATGATTTGCAAGAGCCCCTCGAAGAGTTGACGGCATTAAGGATAAACTTACTGAAAAGTATTGATAGAATTAATAGTATAGAAAATAAGCTCAGAGCTAGCGGAAAACTTAACTAAACCATGGAAGAATTGGAAATAAAACGCAAAAGATTAAAGATGCGTTCCATGCGCCGTGGAATAAAGGAAATGGATTTAATTTTAAAAAATTTTGCTGATTTAAATTTAAATTTGATGTCAGAGCTGGAACTTGAAAATTTTGAAAATTTACTTTTGGAAAACGACCAAGATCTATACCAGTGGTCTACTGGCCAAGTTGAACCAAAAAAAGAGTTTGTTGACCTTATTCAGGACATAAAGAACTTTATTTCCAATTCAGGTGGCTTATGTTCTTAAAATATCAGGTATAGTTCTTATTTTTACCAGTGCCCAATATTTTCCATAGAAGCCCAAGGTTCTTTAATTTCCAATGCTCCTCCAGCTTGTAAAATCTCTACTGATATATTGTCCGGAGACCTCACAAACGCCATTCTTCCGTCTCTCGGTGGTCTGTTAATCGTTACGCCATTTTCCATCAAATGGTCACACATTTCATATATATTTTCTACTTCATATGCCAAATGTCCGAAGTGTCTGCTATCGCTTGGAAGACCTTCGTCTCCATCCCAATTATATGTGAGTTCGACAGGACATTCTTCTTGTCCCTCAGGTGCCATGAAGATTAGGCTGAACCTTCCCTGTTCACTGTCATGATGGCGAATTTTTTTTAAACCCAAGAGCTCATAAAATGCTATCGAAGCTTCAAGGTTTTTTACACGTACCATTGTGTGCAGATATTTAGTTTTCATTTTTTACACCTTTCCCCACAGTCTTTCTTTAAACACAATTTTTTCATTCGTTCGAAGTAATTTTTAGCTAAGGTTTTGGAATAAAGCCAGTCCATATCGGATCTAGGGAATAAAATGTATGTTGCGGTTTATTATCATAGATGCACAATATATGGTAAGCCAAAGTTGAGTAAAAGGATTCGAAGATGCCAGTGACCCCCGAACAGAAAGCCGATATCGATGCGCTGAGGTCCGAGCAAAACCAGACACTTCGAGCGGTCAGCGTGGGCATGGAAAACCACTTGTATAAGGTTTATCCTGTTCTAGATCATGGCTTTGTAAGAGTGATAGATTACATGGGTGACGATGCTGCAATATGTCAAGCAGCCCGTGTAAGCTATGGCCGTGGTACAAAGTCAGTACAAAATGATGAGGGGCTAATCAGATATTTAATGAGGCACTGGCATTCAACGCCGTTTGAAATGTGCGAAGTGAAATTACACGTTAAATTACCGGTTTTTGTTGCTAGGCAATGGATCCGCCACAGAACAGCCAATGTAAACGAATATTCAGCGCGTTACTCTATTCTTGATCGGGAGTTTTACATCCCTGAGCCAGATGCCTTGGCGGCTCAATCAGTTATAAACAATCAAGGTCGAGGAGAGGTATTGACTGGAGAAGAGGCAGAAAAAGTCCTGCGATTGCTCAAAAATGACTCGGCTCAAACTTATGATCATTACGAACAAATGATAAGCCAAGAGGGTCAAAAAGGTCTGGCGCGTGAGCTTGCGCGAATGAATTTACCAGCAAACATTTATACCCAATGGTACTGGAAAGTAGATCTACATAACTTATTTCATTTTTTACGGTTACGCGCAGATAGTCACGCACAGTTTGAAATTAGAGTATATGCTGATGAAATTTGTAAATTAGTTAGCGATTGGGTTCCATTCGCATATGGGGCCTTCGAAGATTATAGACTAGGCGGGGCGACATTATCCTCTAAGGCATTAGATTGCATTAAACGAATGATTAAAGGAGAGCAGGTCACGAAAGAGACCAGCGGTATGTCAGCAGGTGAATGGCGTGAATTTAGCGCTTTGGTCGAGTAAATTTATTCTAAATCTTGAACTGTTATAGATTGAATCAATGTTCCATCGTTTTTGTAAATCATAATTTCATTTGTGTCTGTAATAACAGAATACCAATCCTTTGTTTGTGAAAAAGCTATGGGCTTAGTCCCGTCAGGAAGAATCAGTGTCTGAGGAAAATTGATATTTTCGGAGCGAAGTTTAATGGCAAGTAATGCAGCGATAGTTAAAATTCCTGCAATCATTGATACAGTAAGTAAAGTTACTAAACGTTGCAAAAACCTTAAATTTCGAGGTAATTGGAAAGCGGCGTTAGGAGGTTGATCGTCTTTGTCCATAATAAGTTTCTCCATTTCAAGTAGTCCGCCTTCTAGACTAGATAAAGCGCTTTCACGCGATGCGCCAGCCCAAGCTGGTCTATCTCGGACGCGATTAACCCGACTTATAACTGAGGGCTATGTAGAAGTTGATGGCAATATAGTTAAAAATCCAACCGCTAATGTAAGTGAAGGACAATCCGTCAAAGTTCTGATGCCCGAACTGGAGCCAGTGGAAACATTACCCCAAAAAATCAAATTAGATATAATTTTTGAGGATGAGGATCTCTTGGTTGTTAACAAGGTTGCTGGCATGGTTGTTCATCCGGCTCCTGGTTCGCCAAAAGATACGCTAGTGAATGCATTACTTTACCATTGTCAGAATAGTCTATCTGGTATTGGAGGTGAAAAAAGACCTGGAATTGTTCATAGAATAGACAAGGATACGAGCGGCCTTCTGGTCGTTGCCAAAAACGATAAAGCACATCACGGACTGGCTGAACAATTTGAACAACATAGTGTTGAGAGGGTATACCACGCATTTTGCCATGGAGCTCCTGATATGGGGTCCCCTCGTTTGAAGGGCGTCAAAGGCGTTTCGTTTGAGGTGGGAAGTGTGGTTAAAATTTCTACACATTTGGCTCGTCACAAACATGACCGTCAACGTCAAACAGTTTTATTTGAGGGAGGCAGGCATGCAGTTACTCGTTTCAAAGTACTTGAAAAGTTTGGAAACCCCAAAGTTGTTTCACTAATTGAGTGCTGGCTCGAAACTGGTAGGACTCATCAAATCAGAGCACATATGGCCCATTTAGGTCACGCTTTAATTGGAGACGCTACATACGGAAGACGAAAAAAAATTTCTAACAAAGCATTGAATGAAAATGGCTTTAATTCGGTCAACGAATTTCAACGTCAGGCTTTGCATGCATCAGTTCTTGGTTTTATTCACCCTTTAACAGGTGATCAGATGAAGTTTTCAGTTGATATGCCATCAGATATGCAAAACTTGGCCCTGGGGTTGAAAAAATAAATAATATTAATATATCAAAGTAACAGTTAGTTTTTTTGCCAAGCTAACAGTGACTTTTTGCAGATTAAACGCCAATATTTTAAGCGTTTTTGAGAAAAATCGATTATAAAAATGAGTAATTACAAAAACCTTCCAGCTCCAAGTCCAGAAAATGGATTGAGTAGATATTTGCAAGAAATACGTAAGTTCCCAATGTTGGAGCCGGAACAGGAATATATGTTAGCAAAACGTTGGATTGAGGAACAAGATTCTGATGCTGCCCATCAGATGGTAACGTCTCACCTTAGATTGGCAGCCAAGATAGCCATGGGTTACCGTGGGTATGGACTGCCGCAGGCTGAAGTTATTTCGGAGGCTAATGTCGGGCTGATGCAGGCGGTAAAGCGTTTTGACCCAGAAAAAGGTTTTCGTCTTGCGACCTATGCCATGTGGTGGATACGAGCGAGTATTCAGGAGTATATCCTGAGAAGTTGGTCTCTTGTAAAAATGGGAACAACTAGTGCTCAAAAAAAGCTATTTTTCAATTTGAGAAAGGCTAAATCCAGAATAGGTGCTTTAGACGAAGGGGATATGCATCCCGATAATGTAGCAAAAATTGCCGGAGATTTAGGCGTTTCCGAGGCTGAGGTGGTTTCGATGAACCGCAGATTGTCTGGAGGTGATGCATCACTGAACGCGATGATAAGCGCAGACGGTGAGAGTTCGATGGAATGGCAAGACTGGTTGGAAGACGAAGATGCCGATCAGGCTGCTGACTATGAATTTCAGGATGAATTATCTATGCGCCGCGATATGCTAAATTCTGCTATGAGTGGGTTAAATGATCGAGAGAAAGATATTTTAACGCAAAGACGCTTGGTCGACGAGGTAAAAACACTCGAGGAATTGAGCG
Organism: Paracoccaceae bacterium; assembly: GCA_902534325.1. Lineage (GTDB taxonomy): Bacteria > Pseudomonadota > Alphaproteobacteria > Rhodobacterales > Rhodobacteraceae > Salinivivens. The sequence continues at coordinate 15,779 of CACAPQ010000003.1, forward strand.
AAAATTATGGCGTAAGTAGAGAGCGCGTAAGGCAAATTGAAGTTCGCGCGTTTGAAAAAATACAAGAAAAAATGCGCGAGATGGCTTTGGATAAGGGTATGATTTCCCAATAGCTATTGAATTTTGCTCTGAAATAACCTCAAGTTCAAAACTGAAGGATTTTGGAGATTGAAATGGAATATTTAAGGTGGGGTGTTTTAGGAGCATCAAAATTTGCACTGGAGCACTTAACCCCGGCAATTCAATTAGCAAAAAATAATCGTTTTAAGGCGCTAGCTTCTGGATCTAAAGAAAAAGCCGCTGAATTTATGCAACTTGAGCCAGAATTAGAACTCTATGAAAGTTATGATGAATTGTTGGCAGACGACGGAGTTGACGCCGTTTACATTCCTTTACCCAACACCATGCATGTTGATTGGACAATTCGGGCAATTAAATCTGGAAAACACGTCTTATGCGAAAAACCGATCGCGATGAGAGCTGAGGAAATTAATGAGTTGATAAAACTGAGAGATGATAACGCGTTATTAGTAGCTGAAGCTTATATGATTGTGCACCATCCGCAGTGGCAAAAGGCAAAAGAGATTGTTCAATCGGGTGTTTTGGGAGACTTAATTCAAGTTGACTCAGTGTTCAGTTATAATAACCAGGCGGACCTCAAAAATATTCGCAATAATTCGAACATGGGTGGAGGTGGTTTGCCTGACATAGGAGTTTATACCCTTGGGTCAGTTAGGTTTGTCACAGGCCAAGAACCGGAAGCAATTCAGCATGCTGATGTAAAATACGAAAATGGTGTGGATGTATGGGCGCTGGCCGCATTTGATTTTCCAAAATTTAAATTTACCAGCATTACATCTATGAGAATGGCGCCGCGACAAGAAGTTACGTTTCAAGGAACAGAGGGTTTTATAAAACTTAAAGCGCCCTTTAATCCAATGGTTTATGATAAAGCAGAAATTATTCAACGGATGAATGATGGTACAGAAAAAGTTTTTAGTTACCCAGGTGCTTCTCATTACGTAAACCAAATAGAAGCATTCAGTGATGCCGTTTTAAACAGCAAAACCTACCCTTGTAGTTTAGAGTTTTCCCAAGGAACCCAGGCTATGATTGATAGCATTTTTGATTTTTCTTCAAGTTGAGGAAGTCTAAATTTTTTCCATAGTATCCAAAACTAAGGGTCTGATATTGTTGCGCCAGTAGCGTCCGGCAAATATACCGTAGTGCCCCGCGTCAGGCTCAACATAACTAGATTTTTTATTGTCCTTTAATCCAGTGCAGAGTGCTAGAGCTGCATAACACTGTCCTGGTGCCGAAATATCATCTTTTCCACCCTCTACTGTCATGACGTTTACATTAGTAATTTTTGAGAAATCTATTTTTTTACCATTTATAGAGAACTTATTATTAGCGATTTCACGATTTTGGAAAATTCGTTCTACGGTAGATAGATAAAATTCTGCGGGCATGTCCATCACGGCTAAATACTCATCATAAAATTTATTATGCTTATCATGATCTGATGCTTCGCCCTTAGTGACCCGCAGGATTTGATCCACAAAAGCGCTGGCATGCCGGCCGGCATTCATTGATAAAAATGATGTTAACTGCAATAAGCCAGGGTATACTTGACGCCCAACCCCAGCATATTTGACACCCACATTTTGTATCATTGCATGCTCCAGTTGGCCCATGGTGATACGGTTTCCAAAGTCGGTTACCTCTGTAGGGTTGGCGTCAGGGTCAATTGGCCCACCTATGAGAATTAAACTTTTCGGAATTTTACTTTTTTCATATTCGCTGATAAAAGCAGTTGCCGCCAGGGCGAGAGGAGCGGGCTGACATACGGCAATGACGTGTATATCCGGACCAAGATACTTTATAAAATCAATTAGATATTGAGTATATTCCTCTATATCAAACTTTCCTGCAGAAACTGGAATATCTCGGGCATTATGCCAATCAGTAATATAAACTTCACAGTCAGCTATAAGGCTACGGGCAGTAGAGGTTAAAAGTGTGGCGTAGTGACCAGACATTGGGGCTATTAATAAAACTTTTTTATCGGCGTCTTGCCTGCCCTGCACGTTAAAATGAATTAGATCCCCAAAAGGTCGTTCTATTTTTAAATCAATATCTACTAAGTGATCACGTCCATCTTCGCATGTGAAACTATCAATGTTCCAATCAGGTTTTGCAATCATCCGTTCAAAACTACGCTCTGTAACTTCTCCCCAAGCTGCCAACCAATTCATCATTGGGTTTGGAGTAGCGGCAATAGTCGGATAGGAAGCGAATGCTTTGGCACTGGCTCCCAACCATTGATTAGTATTTCTAATGGTTTCCATAAAGTCGTAGCTGAATGTCTTATGCATGCCGCATCCTAAGGCCTACCTGTTGCACTTCTTAGTCTTTTCTTGTAACTCAAAATTATTATGCTGCAAAGCAGAAAAACCACATGGAAAATTTATCATGGTAGATAAAAATAATTCACTTGTGGAAGCCAGTGATGTTTTAAAACAAAATTTGGAAAAATTAGATGTGCTTACTAAGCGCTTCGTGGCAGTAGTACAAAAAAAGAGATCTTTAGACCCAGGCTTGCAGGGGCCTGGCCAGGATTTGGCGATGACAACAACTGTTGCTTATTGGCAAAATATGACTGAAAACCCATATAAAATCTTAGAGCACCAAGTAGAATTTTGGGGAAAGACATTACAAAATATGATGGATGTGCAGAATGCATTTTTGACGTCTGATCCATCAATGCTAGGCTCTAAAGAAACGGATACAAGATTTGAAAACCGCTTATGGAATACAAATCCTTATTTTAATTTTGTTAAAAACCAATATTTGCAAAACTCGAATTTAATAAAAAATACAGCTCGAAACATTGATGGTTTGCCAGAACAAGAGAAGAAACGTTTAATCTATTTCACTGATCAAATTGTTGAAATGATGGCACCAACTAACTTTTTAGGTACTAACCCGGATGCTATTGAACTCGCTTTGGAAACCAATGGGCAATCGCTGATTGATGGTCTCGAGAATTTGATTACCGATTTGGAAGCAAACGATGGTGAGCTTATAGTTCGCCTGGCTGATGATAAAGCATTTGAAGTCGGAAAAAATTTAGGGACACAAGAAGGAAAAGTCGTTTACAGAAATAATTTATTAGAGCTTATCCAGTATACTTCTGAGACTGAAAATGTTTTCGAAATACCGTTAGTTATATTTCCACCTTGGATAAATAAATTTTACATTCTTGATTTGAGAAAACAAAATAGTTTGGTTTCATGGCTGGTATCCAAAGGATATAGTGTTTTTGTAGTTTCGTGGGTTAATCCGGACGAAACTTATTCAGATATTGGAATGGATGACTATATAACGGATGGCTATCTTAGGGTAATACAGGTTATCAAATCGATCACAGCCAAAGATCAGATAAATGCACTAGGTTATTGCATTGGAGGAACGGCGCTTGGTTTAACGTTAGCATATCTTAACAAAACTAAAGATAGTTCTATTCGATCTGCCACTTTTTTTACAACACTCACTGACTTTGCTCAGCAGGGAGAATTTACGCCCTTCCTTCAAAATGATTTTATAGATGCGATAGAAGAAGAAGTTAGTCAGTCCGGTATTCTTAAAAGCTTTATAATGGCACGTACTTTTAGTTTTTTAAGATCCAATGATCTTATATATTCTCCCGCTATAAAGAGTTACATGATGGGTCAGACGCCGCCGGCTTTCGATCTATTATACTGGAATGGCGATGGCTCAAACTTGCCTGGGAAAATGGCAATTGAATATCTTCGTGGTCTTTGTCAGAAGAATAGCTTTACTTTGGGTGAATTTGAAGTGAAAGGTATTCCTGTTGCGTTGGATAATATTCGTATACCAGTATTTGCTATTGGATGTGAAACCGATCATATAGCGGCATGGAAAGATAGCTATAGGGGCGTTCAATTAATGGGCTCAGAGGAAAAAAAATTCATCCTCGCTGAATCTGGACATATTGCCGGCATAATAAATCCACCTGCTAAGAATAAATATGGCTACTACCTTAACCAAAATTTAACCTTAGACTCAGAAAGTTGGAGAAGAAAAGCTAACCATATTTCAGGTAGTTGGTGGCCGGAATGGGAAAAATGGATAAATTCTTACTCGGGTAATCAAGTAGAAGCTAGAAAAGAGGGATCAACAATTTATCCCCCTTTATCTGAAGCGCCGGGTTCTTATGTTCTGAAAAAGAGTTAAAATGCCGCACCGCAGAAAAAAGGGTTGAATTTCTGCAATGCAGCAATTATAGCTAATTTAAGTTAAAAATTGTTGAATGGAAAAAGGAACACATTGATGTCAAACCTGGGCGATATGAATAAGCTAATGAACGATATGATGGGAAACTTCCCATTTGACACAGTTGCTATTGAAAAGGCAGTGAAAAAATCAGCTTCTTTAAATGAAAAATTGGCTAATTTAGCTTTAGACGCAGCAGGTACATCAACTGAAATCTCTACCTCTTGGGCGAATGAAACCTTTGATAAATTTCGAGCTATAGCGGAAGCCAAGGATGAGCCAGTAGATTATGGTAAAGCAATGGCGGATTTTTGGTCAGCTCAAACAGAAATTGCTACAAAGAAAATGGAATTGTTTTCTGACGTTGTGAAAAAAGCTCAGATGGAAACAGTAGAACTTATGGTGTTAGCTGGGAAAGATATGACCAAAGACGCATCTGAAGCGGTAAAAAAGACTACTAAAGATGTGACCGCAGCAAGTAAGAAAATGGCGACAGTTAAATAAATTCGAAACCCTCCCTTCGAATTTTTAAGGGTGTGTTTTAATCACACCCTTTATTTTTTTTCTGCATGAGCGTAATGTATGCTGCAGTGCTGCGTGGGAGAGACTGGTTTGTCCAACAAAAAAAAGGCTCTATTGATAAAGCGTTACGCTAGTCGTCGTTTGTATAATACTGAAACAAGTGACTACGTGACGCTCGAAGATATTGCGCGATTTATACATGATGGCAGGGATGTACAAATACTTGATCTTAAGTCTGGTGATGATTTAACACGTCAATATCTTTTGCAAATTATTGCTGAGCATGAAAGTCGAGGAGAAAGTGTTCTACCGATCGACGTTCTTACAGATCTGGTTAGGTCATATACCACTCAAGCGACATCTGTTGTCCCTCAATTTCTAGAAATGTCATTTGAAATGTTGAGAGAAGGTCAAGAAAAGATTATTGAAAATATATCGTCTTCCAAATCTATCCCAGGTTTTGAGGCGATTAAAGCACAGCAAGAGGCATTCTTGGCCGCTTTCGCTAATGGCTTTGGAAATTGGCCAACGCAACCAGCCTTCGATAGTAGTAACGAAAAAGAAGAAGTAAAAGAAAAGACAAAAGACCTAGAGGCAATCAAACAGCAACTGTCTAATTTGCAGGATCAGCTAAACAAACTGAGCAAATAGATATTGAATTAAATTCCAAGTTTATCGCGTAAAGCGTACCAGCTCATAGCAAGAATGAGTAAGGGAGTTTTGTATCTAGCCCCACCAGGAAAAGACTTGATTGGGATACTTGCCATTGTGTTAAAGCCATCTTGCTGTCCATTTATGGCCATTGATATTAGCTTTCCTGCATGCGTTGCAGTTCCCAGACCATGGCCCGAGTAACCAGAAACAGATAAAATTGTATCTGTGACCCTACAAAAATATGGCATTCGCTGTCTGGTTATTCCTAAAGTGCCACCCCATGCATAGTCTATCTTTACATTGAATAATTGAGGGAATATTTCCAACATTGGCTTTAAAACAGTGGAAGTAATATTTTTTGGAAATTTATAGGAATAATTTTCACCACCACCAAAAAGAAGTCGCTTATCCTTTGAAAGCCGAAAATAATTAACCACAAATTTTGTATCGGCAACAGCTATGTCTTTTGTGAGAACTTCTTCGGTTCTTTCTCCAAGCGGCTCAGTAGCTATTATGAAATTATTTATTGGCATTACTTTTGCCGCAACTTTTGTTTCAAGGTTGCCTAAATAACCATTACATCCGAGAACAACAAAATCAGACTGAATTTCGCCTGCTTTTGTAACTGTCCTGTTTACCTTGCCTGGTATCAATTGTATTACTTCAGACTGTTCAAAAATATTTGTTCCAGCTAGGACTGCTGCTTTGGCTAATCCAAAAACAAACCTAAGTGGGTGTAGATGTGCTGCGTTCATATCTAAAATGCCACCGGTGTATTTTTCAGAGCAACACAAAGTATTACAATCTGCGTGGCTCAACAATTCTAATCCTTTGTAACTATATCTTTTTTCGAGATACTCGGCATAGTTATGAAGCTCTTTTACTTCATTGGAATTAAATCCTAGTGTAGCGACTCCAGGCTTGATGTGACAGTCAATCTTATTTGTTTTTATAATGTCTTTAACGGTACTCACCGCATCATGTGCAAGATGCCACATCTTATCAGCATTATTTTCACCTAATTTATTTACAAGTTCATCTTGATATACCCTTTGACCTGCGCCGAGTTGACCACCATTGCGGCCGGAGGCGCCAAAGCCTACTCTATGAGCATCTAATACCGCCACAGAATAACCTAAATTAGATAGATGAAGAGCAGAACTTAAACCCGTATAACCAGCACCTACGATGCATATGTCATATTTCTTGGAGCCTTTGAGATTTGGGAATGCACTTAACGGTTCTGCAGTTGCTGAGTACCAGCTCTCTGGATAGTTTCCTTGGATATCGTTTGAATACAATAAATTCATACGTTTAATAGAAGGTGCTCTCTTTCCCATGGACTGATAACTTGCAAAAACTCTTCATATTCCGCTCTTTTGACAATTGAATAAACTCGAGCAAATTCTGGATGCAGTACTTGATGCAATTCAGTGGCCCCTTCAAAAATATCTAGAGCTTGACCCATAATCCTTGGGATCTCAGCCTCTCCTTCATAGGCTTCTCCCCGGAATTGCTTTATTGGGCGTATTTCATTTACCATTCCTAGATATCCACAAGCTAGTGAGGCCGCTATACCCAGATAAGGATTGCAATCCATTCCACCCACTCTATTTTCGACCCGTCGCGCTTCTGGGTCCGACAAAGGTATTCTAATTCCTGTGGTTCTATTATCGCGTCCCCATTCCAAGTTTATGGGTGCCGCGTGATCTTTTACATAACGACGATAAGAATTCACATATGGTGCCATGACGGCAATCGCTGCTGGCATATACTTTTGAAGGCCACCAATAAAATGATAAAAAAGATCTGTTTCACCACCTTGGGGTCCTGAAAAAGCGTTAGAACCGCTGTCTAAATCTAGAATTGAATGATGAATATGCATTGCACTTCCAGGCTCGTTCTCAATTGGTTTTGCCATAAATGTTGCAAAACAGTCATGCCTGAGTGCTGCTTCCCGGATTAGTCTTTTAAAAAAGAAAACTTCATCGGCAAGTTTCACTGGACATCCATGTCTAAGATTTATTTCTAATTGGCCTGCACCACCTTCTTGTGTAATTCCATCAATTTCAAAACCTTGCGCTTCAGAAAAATCATAAATGTCATCTATAACTGGTCCGAACTCATCAACTGCTGTCATAGAATAAGCTTGACGAGCAGCAGCAGGGCGCCCTGAACGCCCCATCATCGCTTCGATAGGATTTGCCGGATCTAAATTCCGTGCAACAAGAAAGAATTCCATTTCGGGGGCAACAATTGGATCCCAGCCTTTTGCATGGTACAAATCAACTACTCGTTTAAGAACGTTTCTGGGAGCAAATGGTATTGGCTCTTCTTTACGGTCAAACGCATCATGAATAACTTGTAACGTCCAGTCACCTGTCCATGGCGCAGCAGATGCGGTAGAAATGTCAGGTTTTAGTACCATGTCTCTTTCGACGAAGCCCTCTTCACCAGCGGCTTCTCCCCAACCACCTGTTATTGTTTGAAAAAAAATCGAATCTGGAAGGTGAAAAGATTTTTGACGTGAGAATTTTGTGGCTGGAACAGCTTTTCCGCGAGCTATTCCTGGTAAATCAGCAATGACACATTCAACTTCATCTAATTTTTTGTTCTTGATATATTCTTTTGCGGCCTCGGGAAGTCCAGAGATCATCTCATCCAATTTATTCATCGGGCACCATTCAATACTGAGCTGAACTTAGCAACTATTTCATTCAGCGATGTTTTCTTTTCAAAATTGTTTAGAGCCTCGTCCAATAATTGCTCTGGTACGCGGCCTTTTCCCCTTGTTTCGATCAGGCCTTTAATAACTTCATGAGTAAACTCTGGGTGAGGTTGTACCGTAAGAATAGTCTCACCGTAGCTTAGTGCTGCAAATTTGCAAAATGAATTTTCTGCTAAAACTTCGGCCTTTTTAGGCTTTTTAACAACCTGATCTTGATGCCAAGCATTCAAATGAATGCTCTCGTTTCCCCATTTGTATTCTTTAAGCCCTACTGACCAACCACCAGAAAATTTCTCTACTTTTCCACCAAGTGCTTGGGCAATAATTTGATGCCCAAAGCAAATACCTAAAAGGGGAATTTTCTCTTCTTCAATTCTTCTGATGAACTCTTCTAGTGGTCGAATAAATTTATGATCTTCATAAACACCATGTCGTGACCCTGTTATTAACCAACCCTCGGCTTCAAAAGGTGATCCAGGAAAAACCATATTTTCCACATCATAAGATACAAAGCTAAAATCATGGCCTGAAAATAGAGTCTGAAACATTTCCGAATAGTCCCCAATAGTTTTTTGAATTTGAGAAGGGGCGTGGCCTGTTTCTAAAATGCCAATTTTCATATAATAGCCTTAAATTGCTGACACATAATATTTCCAATGTTTGCTCGATTCAATCTTTTTAAATTCATTTAATTCCTGTCGCTTGGTTCTAACCAGATTTTCAATTAAATCGTTTGAAAAGATCTGTTTAATTTCTTTATTATTTTCAAAATAGTTTATAGCGTCTTCCCAGTTAAGAGCCAAATTTTCGGCACCATTACTATATGCATTATTCATAGCTGGTTTTATTGGAGTTAATTTTTTTTCAATTCCCAGCAGCGCGGACCCAAGTATTGCCGCCATGACGAGATATGGATTTGTATCACCACCGGCCACTCGGTGCTCTATTCGTTTTGATGCCAAGTCGCCACCCGGAATTCTGATTGCAGTCGTCCTGTTTTCATAGCCCCACTGCGCTGAGGTCGGTGCATGAGCATCTTTTACAAATCTCTTATAACTATTAGCAAAAGGAGCAAAAATTAAAGTTGATCCCTGAAGACATTGCAGGCAACCAGCAACGGCTGATTTCAAAAGTTTTGATCCCTCATTTTTATCATTATTGAAGACATTTTTTCCGTTTTGGTCTATAATAGAAAAGTGAATATGCATTCCATTTCCTGCGTCCTGAAAATAGGGTTTTGCCATAAAAGTTGCTGCAATACCGTGTTTTCTTGCTAAACCTTTCGTGAGCAACTTGAATAGCCAAGCATCATCACTGGCTGTGAGCGCGTCGCAATGTTTGAGTGTAACTTCAAATTGGCCACAGCCGGACTCGGAAGTAATAGATTGAATAGTTATGCCACTTTGTTCACATCCATTTTGCAGGTCATTGAAAAAATCATCAAAGCAATCCAATTCTGATATTCCCAGAACATCTGAAGTGGATAATCTTTTTCCTGAAATTGGGTTAATAGGGGGCAAAAGTGAAGTCTTGCGCTCATCGATGAGATAAAACTCCATTTCTGTTGCTGCAATAGCTTTTAGACCTTTTGATTTATAGCTTTTTAAAACTCGTTCTAGGGCGTATCGCGGATCACCCTCAAAAGGCTCTTCGTCTTCCGTGAACATAGACATAGGTACAAGTGCTGTTGGGTTTTTTAGCCATGGAACTGGAATGACTCCCCGACTTGTGTTTTTCAACAAACCATCTTGATCCCCGGTTTCAAAAACTAAAGGACTATTTTCTATATCTGCTCCAAAAATATCCACATTAAGAGCTGAAAGAGGCATTCTGATACTACCATCTTTAAATTTTTCCTTTTCAAACCCGGGTAGACGTTTGCCCCGCATCTGGCCATTTAGGTCACACGCCGCTATTCTGACACTTTTTACTTTTTCAGGGTCTATCATGAATAAAAATCTTTTTTGCGAGGGTCTCATGCCTTTGAAGGCGTGTCTATAAGTTCCTACAGGACTAACGTATTAATCTTATTCTGAATTTTATTTTAGTGTGCTTATCTTTTGGTAAGTGAATATTAAGTTTTCTATTAGCTAATCCGAATAACCCAATTAGAATAAGGGTTAAAAAAATAAAGTATCCAGCTAAAATTGGATATGGGATAAATGGATTGAACGTTTTATCAGCGAAATAATTGGCATAGTACAGGGCGTCTCCGCGTTGTTGCCATGCTGGAAAACTCGAAAAAAAGACTAAAGTAGTGGCGTGGAACAAGAATATAGCCTCATTTGTGTAAGCCGGCCAAGCCAGTCTCAACATTGTTGGCCAGACGATGCGCCTAAATCGAGAAAAACCTGACATTCCATAAGCATCAGCTGCCTCTAGGTCACTTTTGGGAATTGCTTGTAGTGCACCGTAAAAAATCTCACCACTGTAGGCTGCTGTATTACAAAAAAGCACAAACAATGCCCCAGCCCAGGCTGACGTTAAAGGTGACAGAAAAGTAAAGTTTTGTTTTAGTGAAAGGAATAAAAAATAGGCAAAGAAAAATTGAATGAATAGAGGTGATCCCCTAAAAATAAAAATAAACCATCCAGATAATTTTCTTACATAGAAATTTTTTGAAGCTTTTCCTAAAGCTAACAGAGTGGCTAATATAAACCCGCTGGTGAGAGCAAGGGTGCCAAAATAAATGTTCCAAATCATACCGGAACCTATCAGTGTAAACTGATGGCAAAGCGTGAAATCCGATCTAGGCAATAATCTCTCTCCCAGACCGATCGATCGAAGGCCATAATCTGCAATAATATCTAAACAGGTCATCTTCCAACTTGCCTTTGCAAGTTACCGCCTAGTGTATCGGTTCCATGAGATAGAGTTTTCATTAAGGTGTCTATTACTGCTTCTGATACTCGCGTGAACGCAAGATAGAAAACCAGTAATCCTAGAAAATACCAAACTCTCCAATCTCCATGGGGGTAGCTTGTAAATTTTGCAGTTTTCGTTCCACCTAGCTCGCGAGCCCAGTAAACGATATCTTCTACACCCAACAAAAATAAGAGAGGGGTGGCCTTTATTAAGATCATCCAAAGATTACCCAAACCCGGAAGAGCAAAAACCCACATCTGGGGCACTAATATTCTGCGGAATACCTGCCGGTCTGTCATTCCAAATGAAACAGCTGTCTCGATTTGTGCCTTCGGTACTGCACGCATTGCTCCATAAAGAACATTTGCTGCGAAAGCTCCAAAAACTATTGCAAAAGTGAATACAGCAAGGAGAAATCCATAAATTTCATGTATCCACTGTGGTGAGGAGTTTAGGGGCAGTTTAGCTATTGTGCAAACTACAAAATCATTACCCTGTCGAATGGGCTCACTCCATTCTGGACAGAAAATTTTATGCCTCGTCCACTCAAGAAATTGATCTATTGCAATTACAAAGAATAGAAAAAAAGCAATATCGGGTACGCCTCTTACGATCGAAATATATCCGTTTCCAATTAATCTTATTAAGAGAATTTTTGATCTAGCCATAACAGCTCCACCAAAACCGAAGAGTAGTGCTGTAGGGGCGGTGAGCAATAATAAAAGAAGAACAGTTCCCACTGAATAAAAAAGGTTCATGTGCTTGGGAGTTGTTAGGTAGCAACTAAGCCAGGAAAATTCACTTAGATTTTCAGGATTTGCACAAAATTCAAACATTTAACAGAACAATTCCCACAATATTTTCAAAATACATTTTTGAAAGTGTAATACTGATCATAAATCAGTTGATATCTGATTGGTGCGGTGACCCTGGCGTTAGTTTTTTGCCGGGGTCACCTAATCTATTAGAACAATTGTTCGCTTATTCCATGTTTGGTTATCAGGGCATTTAGTGTCCCGTCACCTTTCATTGAGTCTATCGCTGCAGTGAATTTATTACGCAAATCCGTATCACTTTTCCGTATGCCCATACCGACGCCACCGCCAATTATAGGTTTATCACCAACAAACATTAGACCTGGGTCCTCATCTGCAATTGGTTTTAGATATGATGAATCTGCAAGCACAGCGTCTGCTTCCCCATTTCGAACAGCAGAAATTGTTTCTTCTGGCGTTGCAAACTCCACAAGAGTTGCTCCAGTCTCCGCTATATAAGCTGCTTGTATCGTATTTGATTGTGCTGCAATCACTCCAGTTTTCCAGTTGGCATCTTCTGAGGCAGCTAAATAATACGATGGATCGCTCATTACATAATTTGTGGTGAAATCTATTTTTTCTTTACGCGCATCCGTTATAGACATTCCGGCAATGATTGTATCGTAGTTCCCTGAAACAAGATTTGGAATAATGCTGTCCCAGTCATTCTTAACCCACTCGCATTTTAATTCCGCGCGTTTGCAAAGTTCATCACCAAGTTCACGCTCAAAACCTGCTATCTCGCCATTATCATCGACAAAATTCCATGGAGGGTAGGCGCCCTCTGTTCCCATCCGTATAACCGAATGGCCATCTGCAAGAGACAATCCTGCAGTCATGCCCCAGATTATGGCACCAATAATCAGTTTTTTCATCTTTTTTCTCCCTTTGATGTTTAAGCTGCGCGAGTTGAACTTAAAAACTTTTGCAGCCTCTCTGATTTAGGGGATTTAAATAAAGAGTTCGGAGATCCTTCCTCTTCAATTAATCCCATATGTAAAAAAATAATATGATCTGATACGTCTGCAGCAAGGCTCATATCGTGTGTAACGATAATCATTGTCCGTCCTTCTTGTGCCAAATCTTTTATAACCTTTATAACCTCTTGTTCTAACTCCGGATCGAGTGCCGAAGTTGGTTCGTCGAATAATAATGCACTAGGTTCCATACACAAGGCTCTTGCAATTGCGGCTCTTTGCTGTTGTCCTCCTGAGAGCTCAGCCGGATATGAATTCCATTTTTCTCCAATTCCAACCTTATTTAAGTAATCATGAGCATTTACCTTGGCTTTTTCCTTTTCAATACCGAGCACTGATACTGGAGCTTCCATTACATTTTGTAAAACTGTCATGTGGGACCACAAATTAAACTGTTGGAAAACCATAGATAAATTCGTTCGCATTAATCGAACCTGATTGGCATCAGCTGGCGTTCTATCTTCCCCAGTTCCTGTCCATTTAATTTCTTCTCCATCAAAAAATATCTTACCTTGCTGGCTGTCTTCCAAAAGGTTTGCGCACCTAAGAAGAGTTGATTTTCCAGACCCTGAAGACCCGATCAATGATATAACTTCGCCTTTATTTGCAACAATATCCACACCTTTAAGCACGTTGAGATCCCCAAAAGATTTATGTAGATTTTTAATTTCAATAACTGGTTCAGGCTTGTTCACGCGAATCTCTGCTTTCTATTCCACCTAACTTTAGGAAGAAATATTGAGGCAATGCAATGATCGAACCTTCAGAAAATTATTTTTACAGATATCCACAAGTCCCATGGGCTAATATATTTAGATAGTATTTTAGCGAATTCATCTTTGTGTTTATGCACTAATTGCCAAAATTTATTATGAGCTTTAAATAATTCATGCCAGTCATATATCGGCAGGCTGGCAATTATTTTTTTGTTACCTTCTGGCGGGCTCTGGCACTTTCAATATCAGTCAGGCCTAGTAGGCTGGAAATCAATCTAATTAAAGAATCTTCCTCTGCTTCTCGTTTGCCATCGGCAAGAGTAATTTTCCACAATGTTTCTAGAATTTCGCGCCTTTTCTCAAGTTCAATTTTTTCTTTGATTGCTCTTGTAAATCTTACTGTATCTGGAGCTTCCTGTTCTAGTTTTTCAGCTTGCTGGCGTAAAATCGCTGCATCGGCCAAACCCATCGAGAAATGTTGGCTCAGTTCGGAATCAATACTGGAAATTTCACTTGAGTCGTAAATATTGTCTGATTTTGCAACTCTTACGCACAAAGCTGCAAGTGCAATTTTCTCATCTTCATCATTTAATTTATCTTCCTCGCTACCAAGCAGCACATCAATTAAACTTTTTAACATCAGCCGTCATATCCCTCTACTATTACCATATCGCCAGTTGAAACAGCATCTCTTATTTTTTTAGCATTTTGATATTCTTCGCTTTCATAGCATTTTTTGGCTGTCTCAAAGTCATCAAATTCAATAACCACTGTTCGCGATTTCGAGTGCCCTTCCTCAATGGTTTGTTCGCCTCCTCTTACGATAAAGCGTGCTCCAAATTTTTCAAAAGCTATTGCGTTGGCTTCACGATATTTGGCGTAAGTTTCATTATCATGCACATCAACATGTACGACCCAGTATCCTTTAGACATATTTTTAAAGCTCCAAAATTTAATACAAAACTAGATAATATTATTAATTTATTGTGCAACTATAAGAATGTATTCAGAGATAATCTTATTTAGCAAGATAGACCAAATAACCAGTTTGGGACTGTTAAACCAATCGGGACATTTTTTTGGCGGCCCCAATAAAATCTCTAAACAAGGGATGAGTATCAAATGGTTTTGATTTCAATTCTGGGTGAAACTGGACACCTATAAACCATGGATGATCTGCCCATTCTATGATTTCAGGCAGACGTCCATCTGGAGATATTCCGGAGAAAATTAGGCCTGCACTTTCTAACTTTTTTTGGTATTTTGTATCGACTTCATATCGATGCCTATGCCGTTCTTCTATTTGAGATACTCCATAAATTGATGCAACCTTACTTCCATCCAGTAATGTTGCGTTGTAAGCACCTAGTCGCATCGTTCCGCCTTTATCATCGCTGACAGATCGTTCTATAGTTTGGTTGCCTTGTATCCACTCTTTTAAATGGTAAACAACAGGTTCAAATCTTTTCTTGCCTGCCTCATGATCAAATTCCTCAGATCCGGCATTCTTATAGCCTACTACATTTCTCGCAGCTTCAATCACTGCCATTTGCATGCCAAGGCAGATCCCAAGATAAGGAACGTGATTTTCTCTCGCAAATTGAGCTGCCCTTATTTTACCTTCCGTACCACGCTCTCCGAAGCCTCCCGGTACTAGAATTGCATTAAAACCTTGTAATTCTGACGTGGGATCTTTTTTATCAAAAGTCTCTGCATCTACCCATTCGATATTAACTTTAACTCTGTTTGCTAAACCGCCGTGGGTCAGTGCCTCAGCTATTGATTTATATGCATCCTCAAGCTGCGTGTATTTGCCTACAATGGCAACGTTCACTTCACCCTCTGGATTATACACACGATCTGCGACGTCTTCCCAAATACTTAGATCTGGTTTTGGCGCAGGCGCGATATTAAATGCATCAAGTACCGCCTGATCGAGCCCTTCACGGTTATATACGATTGGGGCCTCATATATTGATTTTAAATCCTGAGCTGCAATAACAGATTCAGGCCTTACATTGCAGAATAATGCTAATTTTTCGCGTTCTTTTTCAGGTATGGAGCCCTCCGACCTGCAGACTAAAATATCAGGCGCAATACCAATTGACCTCAACTCTTTAACACTGTGTTGAGTAGGTTTTGTTTTGAGTTCACCACTCGCCTTAATAAAGGGAAGCAATGTCAAATGCATAAAGATACATTGGCCTCGAGGTTTATCTTGTGAAAACTGTCGAATAGCTTCGAAAAATGGTAAACCCTCAATATCTCCAACCGTTCCACCAATTTCACAGAGCATAAAATCGACTTCATCCTCTCCAATAGAGATAAATTCTTTAATTTCATTTGTAACATGGGGAATAACTTGGATAGTTTTGCCGAGGTAATCCCCTCGTCGTTCTTTTTCCAAAACATTTGAATAAATACGGCCAGAAGAAACAGAATCAGTATACCGCGCTGCTACACCCGTAAATCTTTCATAATGTCCTAAATCCAAGTCCGTTTCTGCACCATCATCAGTTACAAAAACTTCACCATGCTCGAACGGGCTCATAGTGCCAGGGTCTACATTTAAATATGGGTCTAGCTTTCTCAATCGGACTGAATAACCGCGCGATTGTAGCAAAGCTCCAAGCGCTGCAGATGCTAAGCCTTTTCCTAATGAGGAAACGACTCCACCTGTAATGAAAACAAACCTTGCTATCTTGATGACCCCGCAGTTATCGTTCTAATTTTGACACACGTGGGCGAATTTATCACCCACCTACGGGATTTAATGAATAAAGGATTCGCCGCAGTTTGGCAACTGAGCGTCTATATGATGGTGCCCAATTGAAACAAATATCTACTTATTGTGTCTAATCTGCACTTGGAACAAGAGGTGCGCCTTCACCCTTAACTGGTGGCAACAACTCATCTGTTGGAGGAAGTAAAGCGTCGGTATCTATTTCTTCAGCCTGACTTTCATTTCCCAAGCGATCGAAAATTGACGATGAGTTTGCATTCCTAGAAGCTATTATTGTGAGCGACATTGAAGTGATAATAAATGCAATGGCCAAAACCCAAGTTATTTTGGTGAGCGCGGTTGCCGCTCCGCGTCCAGACATAATACCATCGCCACCGCCACCGCCGCCACCAAGGCCCAGACCTCCACCTTCAGAGCGTTGGAGCAATACAATTCCGACTAACGCCAAAGCGAGTATCAGATGAATTGTTAATACTATGTTTTCCATAACATGCCGCCTGATCTATTCAGGAGTTAGATATTGAAGTTTTTTACTGGGGGCAAGTGCTGTTAACTCTAGACAAAAAGAATTAAGCTAATCATAATTCTGGTTATGCCACACGATGTTGAAAAACATAGTCATTCTCTGCTACCATCTGACCCAGAACTAAAAGTTAAAGCCCTAGAAACTGCGCTTGTAAAACGAGGTTTAATTGACCCGGCTGCACTCGATGAAATTATTGATACATACCAAAATAAAATTGGCCCCAAAAATGGGGCGACAATAGTTGCCAAAGCGTTGTTGGATAAAAATTTCAAAAAAGCTTTAATAGGTGATCCAATGCAAATTTTGGAAAAACATGGGTTTTTGGGTCGACAAGGTGAGCATATTAAAGTTATAGAGAACACTCCAGAACTTCATAATATTGTGGTTTGTACTTTATGCAGTTGTTATCCTTGGCCGCTGCTTGGGATTCCTCCCACTTGGTACAAATCTGATGAATATCGCTCTCGTGTCGTCAGAGAACCCAGAAAGTGCTTGTTAGAGTTCGGCGTAACTTTACCCGAAAATACTAAAGTTAGGGTGTGGGATTCTACTGCTGAAATAAGATATTTGGTGCTTCCCATTTTACCTGATAAATACAAAGATTTCGATGAAGAGCAACTCTCAGAAATAATCTCACGAGATGCGATGATTGGAACGGCATTAATTGGTGATCAATCTTGAGCCGGGTTCATGACATGGGTGGGCGTTACGGCGATGTAGCTATTCAACCGGCCTCAATCACAGATAAGACTTTTAAAGAAACATGGCATGCCAGAGCTTTGGCTGTGACTTTGGCAACAGGGTCTCTTAGGCAATGGAACTTAGATATGTCACGTCACGCAAGAGAATGCCTGCCTCCCAAAGATTATTGCGCATTTTCGTATTATGATAAATGGATTTCTGCACTGGCAAACCTTTTAGTGGCGAAGGGGGTTATTAGTCCGGATGAGTTTTTAGATCCAATCCAAAAAATGCATCCGTTAAGTAGCAGGAAACTTCTTGCTGCGGATGTGGCTGGGGTTTTGAGTAAAGGTGCACCTACTTCCAGATCTGTAGAGGGTTCCCCCAAATTTTTGGTAGGTCAAAGCGTAAAAACAAGACGTGCCGATAATAAATTTATTTCTGGTGGCCATACGCGATTGCCAAAATATGTCGAAAGATGTGAAGGTAAAATCGAAATTTGTCATGGTGCGCATGTATTCCCAGACACGCATGCGCATGATTTAGGCGAGCAACCTGAACATCTCTACACAGTTTCGTTTTTAACATCTGAACTTTGGGAAAGCCCTGAAAATCCAAGTGATACTTTATGTGTAGACATTTGGGAAAGTTATATGGAGCCAGTGAATGACCCTTAAGGCTGAGTATCGACCTTTTCATGAACCATGGCATGCACAAATTTTTGCATTGACGGTGCATCTCAACGAGCAAGGTCATTTTGATTGGAAAGATTGGTCAAAGGCTTTTAGTGGTGCTCTATCGTCAAAAGGATCCAAAGAATTGATAATTAACGACGATGACTACTACCTAATATGGTTGAGAACATTAGAACGGTTTTTGGGAGAAACTGTAAATATTCAGTCTGATGAAATAATTCAATATTTTCAAGACTGGCGGGCAGCATTTCTCAATACTCCACATGGCCAACCTGTAAAATTAGAGAATTTACCTGCTGATTAGTTTATAGTCTATTATTTAGTTCCTTTCTTTGATGAACAGAGCTATATGTCAGCGCGTTTGATGGAAGGAAAATGTTAATGGCAAACGTTGTAGTTGTCGGCGCTCAGTGGGGAGATGAAGGTAAGGGAAAAATTGTTGACTGGCTTAGTGAAAGGGCCGATATTATTGTTCGCTTTCAAGGTGGCCACAACGCCGGGCATACTCTCGTTATTGATGGGAAGACTTACAAATTACACGCCCTTCCGTCCGGCGTGGTAAGGGGAGGTAAACTATCAGTCATTGGAAATGGTGTGGTTTTAGACCCTTGGCATTTGATCGAGGAAATAAAAATAGTTAGTTCGCAGGGCGTTGATATATCTCCAGAAAATTTAATCATAGCCGAAAATACACCACTTATCTTACCTATTCACGGAGAATTAGATCGTGCTCGTGAGGGCTTAAACAAAGTTGCCAAAATTGGGACTACTGGAAGAGGCATTGGGCCAGCTTATGAAGATAAGGTGGGCAGAAGAGCTATACGTGTAGCTGATTTGGCGGATCGATCTACTTTAGAGGCTCGCATTGATAGATTACTGCTGCACCATAATACTCTACGAAGAGGAATGGAGCTTGAAGAAATTGATAAATCAGGTTTAGTTGCTGACTTGCATGAAATTGCGCCGACTATTTTAAAATACTCTGCCCCAGTTTGGAAAGTTCTGAACGAAAAAAGAAAGGCGGGAAACCGAATTCTTTTTGAGGGTGCACAAGGAGCCTTGCTAGATATTGATTTTGGAACTTACCCATTTGTTACATCGTCCAACGTTATTGCGGGTCAGGCGGCGACTGGTTCGGGCCTCGGGCCCAATGGTATTGATTTTGTTTTAGGGATTGTGAAAGCCTACACGACTAGGGTTGGAGAAGGCCCTTTCCCTACGGAATTAGACGATAATGATGGCACTCGTTTGGGGAAAAGAGGACATGAATTTGGCACCACAACAGGCCGCAAGCGCCGGTGTGGTTGGTTTGATGCTGTATTGGTTCGACAAACTTGTGCGACTTCCGGTGTGACTGGTATTTCTCTTACAAAACTTGATGTTTTGGACGGTTTTAAAAAACTTAAAATCTGTATTGGATACGAACTTGATGGAGAAAATCTTGATTACCTGCCTACTGCCGCGGATCAGCAAGCACGATGCAAACCAATTTATGAAGAAATATCTGGCTGGGCCGAAAGTACAGACGGTGCAAGGTCATGGGCAGATTTGCCAGCCAATGCAATTAAGTACGTTCGTAGAATTGAAGAGTTGATAGATTGCCCTGTGGCACTAGTATCTACTTCTCCTGAACGTGATGATACAATTCTGGTAACGGACCCTTTTGAGGATTGATAAAATGTCTTACAAACTTAAACGGCGATTATCTTTGTTGATTTTGGTATTTGGATTGCCGGTGTATATAATCTTGATCGTAAATTTGATATCGAGTTTTAACAGGCCAAATTTCGTTGTGGAGTTATTAATATATCTTTTATCTGGCGTTGTTTGGGCCTTTCCATTGAAATCAGTTTTTCGGGGCGTTGGGCAGGCAGAGGAAGAACCATAGTGCAGCAAATAATCTTTACTGTATAAAATTATTGTTTCTATTCTACATACTCTAAAATCTAATTATAATTTTATTTGAATAAAATTCAAAAGTGCTTACGACACTGAGTTATGAAGTATGTGGGATGATTGTGAATACTGATTACGTAATTGTTGGTGCTGGTAGCGCTGGTTGCGCTATTGCTTTTAGACTTACTGAAGCCGGATACAAAGTTACAGTAATTGAATTTGGAGGTGGCGACGGTAGTCCATTAATACAAATGCCAGCCGCTTTGAGTTATCCAATGAATATGCAGCGTTATGATTGGGGCTACTGGTCAGAACCCGAGCCGCATCTGGGTGGAAGAAAGCTGGCTTGTCCAAGAGGAAAAGTTCTTGGTGGATCTTCGAGTATAAATGGAATGGTTTATGTGAGAGGGCACGCAAAAGACTTTGATAATTGGGCTGAAATGGGTGCCATTGGATGGTCATCTGCAGATGTTTTGCCATATTATAAACGACTAGAAAACTGGGATAGTGCAGGTCACAATGAAGAAAAAAGCTATCGCGGTACAAATGGGCCTTTAAATATAACAAGGGGTACAAGAATAAATCCATTGAATTTGGCATTTGAAAAGGCTGGGCAGCAAGCAGGTTACCATACAACTTTGGATTATAATGGGCAGCAACAAGAGGGTTTTGGTCCTATGGACCAAACTATAAAAAATGGAAAACGATGGTCCAGTGCTAAAGCTTATCTAGAACCGGCTATAAAATCTGGTAAATGTCAAATTATTAGAGGTTTAGTTACAAAAATTATTATAAATAAAAAGCAAGCTGTAGGCGTTGAATATCTTCAAAATGGAAAAACTGAATGTGTTTATGCTTCTAAAGAGGTCATAATTGCTGCCTCCGCAATAAATTCTCCCAAAATTCTTTTATTGTCGGGCATAGGCCCGGCAGAAGAATTAAAAACTAATGGAATTGAAGTAATAGCAGATCGTCCCGGAGTTGGGAAAAATTTACAAGACCACTTAGAACTTTACATCCAAATGATGGCAAAAACTCCTGTTTCATTGTACAAATATTGGAACCCACTTGGAAAGGCTTGGGTGGGTCTGCAATGGCTACTTTCTAAATCAGGTCCAGGCGCATCCAATCAATTTGAGAGTGCTGCATTCATCAGATCTAAGGCTGGGGTTGAGTATCCTGATATTCAGTATCATTTCTTACCACTAGCTGTTCGCTATGATGGAAAACTACCGGTAAAAGGGCACGGTTTCCAGGCACATGTTGGTCCAATGCGAAGTAAATCTAGGGGGTATGTGAGTCTTCGATCTAATAATCCAACAGAAGCTCCCAAAATTCAATTTAATTACATGTCTCATGAAAGCGATTGGTCAGACTTTCGAAATTGTATCCGTTTAACTAGAGAGATTTTTTCTCAACCTGCATTTAAGCCCTTTGCTGATAGCGAAATTTCTCCAGGTAAAGCAATTCAAAGCGATGAAAATTTAAATGATTTTATCCGGGATAATGTCGAAAGTGCTTATCATCCTTGTGGCACTTGTAAAATGGGTAATAAAACAGATCCGATGAGTGTAGTTGATTCCGAGACGCGTGTGATTGGGGTTGATAAATTGCGAGTGGCGGACAGTAGTATATTTCCACAAATTACAAACGGTAATTTGAATGCACCATCCATTATGGTTGGAGAGAAAGCTAGCGATCATATACTTGGAAAAGACTTATTGCCTAGATCAAACGATGTTCCATGGATCCATCCAGATTGGCAAACCAGCCAGCGTTAAGCCTCTAAAAGTTTCTTTCTATAACTCACGTAAGCAACTGAACATAGACCACAAAATACTGATACCCACATCAACATAATCAGTGGGACTTCACTACTTCCAGGTATCAAAATAAAGTTTGCAATGGCAGAAAGACCTGCGCCTCCACCTATCATGATTGCACTCCCCAAACCAGCGGCTGTGCCTGCAAGTTTTGGGTTAATTGACATCATGGCAGCTGTAGCATTGGGGATAGACATTCCATTTCCGAGGCCTACAAGTGTCATAAAGCCAAAAAATGATAACATTGATCCTTGACCTAAGAAACTTATAGTCAGAGATACAGAAACACCTAATAATGCAGTTGTTACGCCTAAAAAAATCATTTTGTCTAACCCTATTTTAGTTGAAAACCTGCCAGACAAGAAATTTCCTAATATGTAACCGATTGCAGGTGCTCCAAACCAAAAACCCAAATCTTTTGGTTCAAGCCCAAATACTTCATTTCCTACGAATGGAGCACCGCCCAGATAAGAGAAAAAAGCACCTGAAACGAAAGCGCTTGATAGACAGTATCCCCAAAACCTTTTTGATCTTAAAAGAGAAGGGTAAGTGCTGATTTGTTCCAGAAAACTTTGGTTATGGTCTGATAAGGTTTCTCCAACATCAAAAAAGGCGATTATCAGTATCACTAGTCCAAGTAGACATAAAACCCAAAAACTAGCCTCCCAACCATATTGATAATCAAGTAGCCCTCCAATAGCAGGTCCGACCATAGGGACTAAGGCCATTCCCATAGTTACATAGGCAATCTTTGAGCCGGCTTTTTCGATACTTTCTGTGGTATCTCTAACAATTGCTCTAGCCAAAACCATGCAACTTGCGGAAATGGCTTGAAATACACGTAAAAGTAGAAACTGTGCCGTGCTTGTTACAAAAACTGTGGCTAGAGTAGATAAACAAAAAATAATAAGCGACCAAAGTATCAAAGGTCTTCGGCCAAATTGATCAGAGAAAGGTCCAATTATTAATTGCAGTACAGCACTACTTGCCAAATAAATACCAACCGATAGTCCCAAGATACTAGTGGAGGAGTTTAAATCCGACGCAATATTTGGAAGACTTGGCAAAAATATATTCATAGTGAGAGCTGAAATACTTGCCAGTAAGATTAGAGTGAAAATGTGTGGAGGGGTTGATCGGTTCAGAAACCGCACTTCTTTATGTTTTTTCATGTTGTGACGGTAGGGATTTGTATCTCAATGTCCAGCAAAATAAGTATAAATGTTCAAAAGCATAAACTTACCTATCGTAAAAATTTTTCGACTTTTTTAGTTCAATCTTTCATTAATTAGCCTATTACTAATTTTATTGTTAGATTGGCTGCGTGTACGAATACGAGGTAAGTAATGAGTGATATTTTAGCAGAACTCGAAAAAAGAAGAGCTGAAGCACGATTAGGAGGTGGTCAGCAGCGTATTGATGCACAACACGCAAAAGGAAAACTAACGTCGAGGGAGCGTATCGAAATTTTATTGGATGAGGGATCATTTGAAGAATTTGACATGTTTGTAGTGCATCGTTGTGAAGATTTTGGGATGGCTGATCAAAGACCAGCTGGTGACGGAGTTGTAACCGGTTGGGGTACGATCAATGGTCGAATGGTTTATGTGTTTTCCCAAGATTTTACAGTTTTCGGGGGGTCTTTATCTGAGACACATGCTCAGAAAATTTGTAAAATCATGGATATGGCCATGCAGAATGGGGCGCCAGTTATTGGTATAAATGACTCTGGAGGCGCGAGGATCCAAGAGGGTGTAGCGTCTCTTGCTGGGTATGCCGAAGTTTTCCAACGAAATGTTTTGGCATCTGGAGTAATTCCACAAATTTCAGTGATAATGGGTCCTTGTGCGGGTGGAGCAGTCTATTCTCCTGCAATGACAGATTTTATTTTTATGGTAAAAGATAGTTCTTACATGTTTGTCACCGGTCCAGACGTTGTCAAAACAGTTACAAATGAAGTGGTCTCGGCCGAAGAACTGGGAGGAGCGTCCACGCACACAAAAAAATCGTCAGTTGCAGATGGTGCTTTCGAAAACGATGTTGAGGCGCTTGCCGAAATTCGGCGGCTTATGGATTTTTTACCACAAAATAATCGTGAAAAAGCTCCTGTACGTCCGTTTTTTGATGACCCCAATAGGATTGAGCTATCGCTTGATACGTTAATCCCTGAAAACCCAAACACCCCATACGATATGAAAGAACTAATTGTGAAAGTCGCGGATGAAAGCGATTTTTATGAAATACAAGAGGATTTTGCGAAAAATATAATAATTGGTTTTATTCGCCTCGAAGGTCAGACAATTGGTGTTGTTGCAAACCAACCCATGGTACTGGCTGGTTGTTTAGATATAGACAGCTCAAGAAAAGCAGCCCGATTTGTCAGGTTCTGTGATGCTTTTGAAATCCCTATTTTGACATTGGTTGATGTCCCTGGTTTTTTACCTGGAACATCCCAAGAATATGGTGGTGTTATTAAGCACGGTGCAAAACTGCTATTCGCCTATGGTGAAGCAACGGTTCCCAAAGTTACGGTCATAACTAGGAAAGCGTATGGTGGTGCTTACGATGTTATGTCCTCCAAGCATTTAAGAGGAGATTTCAACTATGCATGGCCTACTGCTGAAATTGCGGTTATGGGAGCAAAAGGGGCAACCGAAATAGTACATAGGGACGATCTTGGGAATGAAAAAAAGATTGCTAAGCATACTGCTGACTACGAGGAACGTTTCGCTAACCCATTTGTAGCAGCAGAGCGCGGATTTATAGATGAAGTTATACAGCCGCGAAGTACCAGAAAGCGAATTTCGAGGGCATTTGCAGCTCTTCGTGGAAAGCAACTTAAAAATCCATGGAAAAAACATGACAACATACCTCTATAAGAAGTAATGAATGGTTTTTTTAGATTTTAATAAATTGATAATTTGATGCAATTTGTAGTCTTTTTTAAGGAGAAATAATGCCTGTCCCTTACATGCTCAAACATAGGGGGTTTCCCGGTAGATTGGCAGGGACTGACTTCCAATTTACTTTAAGACGAGCAAATCCAAAAGGCGCTGCCGCGTTGGTTAGACGAGAAAGATACAAGGATCGAAAGTCGGCTGATAGGCGGGCAGATATCGCGTTTGTTAAAGCTTTGCTGGTGCAGTTTGGGGACGAACCTTTTGAAAGGGGGAATCTTGATGCAGGCCGTTTAAGCTGGTTGTTTGAAAGGGAGGTTAAACCACTTGAAGCAGATAGTTTTGATATTGAAAGTTATGAGGCAATATTGATACTAGATCTGGATCTGATAAAAGTTAATTTTACCGAGGCTTTCGAGGTGGAATAATAATAGGGGTGCTTTATGTTCAATAAAATTCTTATTGCAAACCGTGGAGAAATTGCCTGCAGGGTAATAAAAACGGCTAGAAAGATGGGCATTAAAACCGTTGCGGTTTTTTCTGATGCTGACCGACAGGCACTTCATGTACAAATGGCGGATGAAGCAATTCATATTGGAGCCTCACCCGCAAGCCAGTCTTATATTGATATTAAAAAAGTTGTTGCTGCCGCTAAATCTTGTGGAGCTGAAGCTATTCATCCAGGGTACGGATTTTTATCAGAAAATAGTAAGTTTGCCGATGCCCTGACAAAAGCAAAGATTGCATTTATTGGGCCCCCTAAAGGTGCAATTGAAAGTATGGGCGACAAAATAACGTCCAAGAAAATTGCCCAAGAGGCCGGAGTTTCCACGGTCCCAGGACATATGGGTTTGATCAATTCTGCAGATGAAGCAGTAAAAATATCAAAAGAAATTGGTTATCCAGTTATGCTAAAAGCGTCTGCTGGAGGTGGCGGCAAGGGTATGCGGATCGCTTGGAATGATCAAGATGCTAAAGAAGGCTTCCAATCATCTAAAAATGAAGCGGCAAATAGCTTTGGTGATAATAGAATTTTTATAGAAAAATTCGTTACTCAACCCAAACATATTGAAATACAAATTCTGGCAGATTCTCACGGAAATTGTATTTATCTTAACGAAAGAGAATGCTCGATCCAACGAAGAAACCAAAAAGTTGTGGAAGAAGCGCCAAGCCCATTTCTGGACGAAGAAACTCGACGAAAGATGGGCGAACAAGCATGTGCTTTAGCGAGGGCAGTGGGCTATGAAAGCGCTGGTACGGTAGAGTTTATCGTTGATGGCAAGAAAAACTTTTATTTTCTTGAGATGAACACGCGCCTGCAGGTTGAGCATCCCGTAACAGAATTAATTACTGGAATTGATTTAGTGGAGCAAATGATAAGAGTTGCCAATAAGGAAAAGCTAAAGTTGTCGCAAAGTGATGCAACTATAAATGGTTGGGCAATTGAAAATCGATTATATGCTGAAGATCCTTATAGAAATTTTCTTCCATCTATAGGTAGGCTCACGCGCTACCGACCTCCTGAAGAGTTTGAAAGCGCTGAGTATGTTATCCGTAATGATACTGGCGTTTTTGAGGGTGGTGAAATTAGTATGTATTATGATCCAATGATTGCAAAACTTTGCACTTGGGCACCAACACGCGAAAAGGCTATCGACCAGATGCGAGAGGCGTTAGATGGCTTCGAAGTTGAGGGAATTGGCCATAATCTACCTTTTCTGAGTGCAGTTATGGATCACCCGAGGTTCATAAAAGGAGATATTACGACTGCTTTTATCGAAGAAGAATACCCTGAAGGCTTCGTTGGAGTGGATCTCGCAGAAGAAGAATTAATGCGAATAGCTGCATCTTGTGCGGCTATGAACCGGGTCGCGGAAATTAGACGAACAAAAATATCTGGCCGAATGGATAACCATGAACGACGGGTCGGTGATGACTGGATTGTTACGCTTCAAAATAAAAAATATGAATTAAAGATCGTAGCTGATCATTTGGGGTCAACGGTTCAATTTAAAGACGGAGCAAAAATTCGTGTTGAAGGGCGTTGGACGCCTGGTGATCAATTGGCAAAAATGCTTGTTGATGAAACGAGATTGACAATGAAAGTAGGTAAGATAACCGGCGGTTTCCGTATTAGAAATCGGGGTGCTGACCTAAAAGTTCTTGTAAGAAGTAAAATTCAATCTGAATTAGCTCATCACATGATTGAAAAGACCCCACCCGACACATCAAAAATTTTAACTTGTCCGATGCCAGGGTTATTAGTGAAAATTGACGTTCAGGTTGGAGAAGAAGTACAAGAAGGTCAGGCGCTTTGTACCGTTGAAGCAATGAAAATGGAAAATATTCTTCGGGCTGACCGCAAAGCACGGATTAAGAAATTTAATGTAAAAGTTGGTGATAGTCTTGCTGTCGATGAAACTATCATGGAATTTGAGTAAAAAACTACGCTTAACTTAGATCCAATTTTTTAGGTATTCTAATTATTTTTCTCTTGTTTTTTTCGAGCAATCTCTTGTTGCCTGATAGGCATTTTATCAATCACCCTTGCAATTTCACGAATATTCCATGGCGAGGGCTTGCGTAATTTAACTTGAGCGTCTTTACCGATTAAAATGAATGCGAAACCGTGAGGTCTTAATTTTTTTCGAAGAGATGAGGAAAAGTTGGGGTCTGTATCGATCAAAACAATAATATCTCTCTCTTGTAGAGCTTTAATGTCTTCTGATAAAAACTCCATTTGGCTTATAAAGTTTGGGTCTTTGTCTGAATTAGCAAATATTACTACAGGTCGGTGAGTCCATTCGTACATTTTCAAATTCGTATCTTTGTCAACTTTTATGAAGTTATTTTCTGTTGCATTGGCAATAGGAGTGAAACTCGCAAAAATAAGTCCAAGAATAATTAAAAACCCACAAAGTGAATTTACATATTGCTTTTGGTTTGCCATTTAGTATTCCTCCACAAGACTACTTAGGGCATTAAGTTCTACAGACGAAGTGTTTATATCGAAAAAGCTTAAAAAAATTATATAACTTATTAACGATAAATATAGTTACCTTTTTTAGGAAATTAATATGGGACAAGATAAATCAAAATGGAGCGCGCTTGCTGATAAAGAGTTGCGAGATAGATCAGCTGAAGATTTAACTTGGAAAACTCTAGAAGGCATAGAAGTTAGTCCACTATATACCCAAGAAGATTTGAACAATCTGAAACATTTAGGAACTTTACCTGGTCAGGAACCATTTACTCGTGGAGTAAAAGCAACAATGTATGCTGGGCGCCCCTGGACTATCAGGCAATATGCAGGATTTTCCACGGCTGAGGAATCAAACAAATTTTATCGAAAAGCTTTGGAGGCTGGGCAGCAGGGTGTCTCGGTGGCTTTTGATCTTGCTACCCACAGAGGCTACGATAGTGACCACCCCAGAGTTTTGGGTGACGTTGGCAAGGCTGGTGTTGCGATAGATAGCGTAGAGGATATGAAGATACTTTTTGAGGGTATTCCTCTGGAAAAGGTATCAGTATCTATGACGATGAACGGCGCAGTTATTCCTGTGCTTGCAAACTTTATAGTCACTGGTGAGGAACAAGGCGTTGATAAAAGCTTGCTTTCAGGGACTATTCAGAATGATATTTTAAAGGAATTCATGGTGAGAAACACTTACATATATCCACCAGAACCCTCTATGAGAATAGTAGCAGATATTATTGAGTACACCTCTGCTGAAATGCCAAAGTTCAATTCAATCTCAATTTCTGGTTACCATATGCAAGAGGCTGGAGCGAATTTAGTTCAAGAACTCGCCTACACATTAGCCGATGGCAAGGAATATGTTAAAACTGCAATTCAGAGAGGAATGGACGTAGATAAATTTGCTGGTCGCTTATCTTTTTTCTTTGCTATCGGGATGAATTTTTTTATGGAAGCAGCCAAGTTACGTGCAGCGCGTCTTTTGTGGCACAGGATTATGGATGAGTTAGGGGCAAAAAACCCGCGCTCCAAAATGCTTAGGACGCACTGCCAAACATCGGGTGTTTCTCTTCAGGAACAAGATCCTTTTAATAATGTAGTGAGGACTGCATATGAAGCTATGTCAGCCGTATTGGGAGGGACTCAATCCTTGCATACCAATGCATTAGACGAAGCTATCGCTCTGCCAACGGAGTTCTCAGCAAGAATAGCCAGAAATACTCAGTTAATCTTGCAAGAAGAAACAGGTGTCACCAATGTGGTAGATCCCCTTGCAGGATCTTACTATGTAGAAAAGTTAACCTCTGATCTGGCAGATGCTGCTTGGCAATTAATCAAAGAAGTAGATGACATGGGAGGAATGACAAAAGCCGTTGCCAGTGGTATGCCAAAATTACGTATAGAAGAAACAGCTGCAAAAAGGCAGGCTGAGATTGACAAGGGCGAACAGGTCATTGTTGGCACAAATAAATATAGATTAAGTAAAGAAGAGGAAATTGAAATTCTCGATGTGGATAATTTAGCGGTCAGAGAAGCGCAAATTGTTCGTTTGCAAGAAATTAGAAAAAGTAGAGATGAAAAGGCCTGTTTAGCTGCGCTTGAGGAAATAACTATGCGGGCTGAAAATGGAGGGAACTTACTTGAAGCTGCTGTTAAGGCGGCGCGCTGTAGAGCAAGTGTTGGAGAAATCTCTATGGCTATGGAAAAAATATTTGGACGTCACAGTGCAGAGGTAAAAACATTGGCTGGAGTTTATGGAGCTGCTTATGAAGGTGATGAAGAATTTGTCACCATTCAAAAATCAGTAGAAAAATTTGCAAAAGAGGAGGGTCGCCGACCTAGAATGTTAGTTGTGAAAATGGGTCAAGACGGCCATGATCGAGGCGCCAAAGTCATCGCAACAGCATTTGCTGATATAGGTTTCGATGTGGATGTAGGGCCTCTTTTCCAAACACCTGAGGAAGCGGCCCAAGATGCAATCGATAACGACGTACACGTGATTGGGATTTCATCACAAGCGGCAGGCCACAAGACACTTGCGCCAAAGTTAATTGATATTCTTAAAGAAAGAGACGCGGATGATATTCTTGTCATCTGTGGAGGAGTTATTCCACAGCAAGATTATGAATTTCTAAAAGATGCTGGCGTGAAGGCTATCTTTGGACCTGGAACGAATATTCCTAATGCCGCTCAGGAAATTATCGATTTAATAAGAACGACATCAAAAATATAGTTCTTCTCCGGATACAATCACCTTGGCTTAGGATAAGCAGAACTAAAAATGTATTATTCCACTCAAAAAAAGTTATTAATCGTGGGCGGAGCTAACTTTTCAGAAGAACTGTTTAAAGAGGTTTATGATAATAAAATTCCCATTATTGCAGCCGATGGAGGAGTAAATTTTTTGACTGAAAAAAATATATCTCCTGAGCTAGTAATTGGTGACCTAGATAGTGTTTCAGAACAGAAAATTCAGAATATAAAGCCCGAAAAGATCATTAGGATTTCTGAACAAGATAGTACTGATCTGGAAAAAGTTTTATTCAACACGCAATCTCCTTTAACAATAGGTATTGGTTTTTTAGGGTCGCAGATTGATCATGAACTAGCTGCCTTGTCTGCTCTTGTTAAATTTGCACACAAAAAAATAATCTTCATTGGTGAACATGATATTGTTTTTTTGGTTCCGCCTAGTTTCTCATTACGTTCTTTTGATGGGATGCGGGTTTCTCTCTATCCTTTAGATGAAGTAAAAGTTCACTCTGATGGCTTACAATGGGCCACTGATGGATTAACGATGAAACCAACGGGGCAACTTGGGACGTCAAATAAGGCTATTGGCAAAAGTATACATCTGGCTCCAGATAAACCCAAACTACTCCTTATTTTGTCAAAAACAGTGCTAAACGAAGCTATTTCGCAGTTAATGCTTGCGCAGAGTTGGTGAGCTAGACCGCTCAAAAGTTTCATATAGTTTTGTTGGTTAACAATTTGGTATATTTACTGCCAAACCACCCAAGGATGTTTCTTTGTACTTATTTATCATGTCTTCACCGGTCTGGCGCATTGTTTCTACACAGGCATCTAATGGAACTAAATGGGTTCCATCTCCCCTCAGAGATAGTGAAGCAGCTGAAACGGCTTTGATGGCGCCAAGGCCATTACGTTCAATACAAGGAACTTGGACCAAGCCAGCAACTGGATCGCATGTCATTCCCAAGTGATGCTCTAATGCGATTTCTGCTGCATTTTCTATCTGTTCTGAGGTTCCGCCAAGTACTGCGCAAAGGCCCGCAGCTGCCATAGCGCTGGCGCTTCCCACCTCAGCTTGGCATCCTGCTTCTGCTCCACTTATTGATGCGTTAAATTTGATAAGACCTCCAATAGCTGCAGCAGTTAGAAGAAAATCTTCAATTTTATTTTCTGCTGCATTGGGAACATGGTTCAGGTAATATTTTAAAACAGCCGGAATTACTCCAGCAGCACCATTCGT
Source organism: Paracoccaceae bacterium (assembly GCA_902534325.1). Classification (GTDB taxonomy): domain Bacteria; phylum Pseudomonadota; class Alphaproteobacteria; order Rhodobacterales; family Rhodobacteraceae; genus Salinivivens. The sequence continues at coordinate 47,089 of CACAPQ010000003.1, forward strand.
TGGAGCTGTAACAATCTGACTGCCGAATGCATTCTCCTCATTAACAGCCATTGCATAAACGCTCATCCAATCATTGATAGTGTGAGGTGGTGTTAAATTTAATCCTCGTTCGGCTAGTAAAGCGTCATATATACCTTTAGCTCTGCGTTTTACGTTGAGGCCTCCTGGAAGAGATCCAGACTGACTGAGGCCACGCTCAATACACTTATCCATCGTCTCCCAGATAGTTTTTATACCATTTTCTAGTTTAACATTGCTAATTCTTGAAAGTTCGTTTTCCTTTTTCATCTGAGCGATAGGTTTATTGAATTTTTGTGACATAAAAAGCATTTCTTCAGCAGAACTAAAAGGGAAGGGTACTTCAGATCCCTGATCTTTATCTTTGCCATGTGCAAGCTCATCTGCGGTTAAAACAAAGCCTCCCCCAATAGAGTAGTAAGTTTCTTGGAATAAAATGTCTCCTCTGTCGTCCAAACCCATAAAAATTAATCCATTAGGATGACCCTCTAGAGGTGCTCCATAATCAAATTTTAGGTCTGTTTGCGGGCTAAAAGATAACTTTCCTAAATCATTGGATTTTATAAATTTTTTATTTGATATTTCTTGAAGGATTTTTTCACTAGCTTCATGGTCATAATTTTCTGGTGCAAAGCCTGCTAAGCCTAGAACAACTGCACGATCTGTAGAATGACCTTTTCCGGTAAATGCCAATGAGCCATATAATGTCACACGAATTCCTGAGAAGTTAAAAGGCGAATTTTTCAGACTTTGCAAAAAGCGTTTTGCGGCAACCATTGGTCCCATCGTGTGACTGGAGGATGGACCTATACCAATTTTAAACATATCGAAGACTGATAAAAACATCACTTAAACCGTAAAACTGTTGTGTCAGATTTGTAAATGGAACTAATTAGTATAATTGAGCAAATGCGACGATAGCAGTCTAAAAAGGACTTTGTATCAGAAAAATGCAAATCACACTCGCAACTTTGACTTGTGTTGCCTATAACGTCTCAAAAATTTGGAGTCGTAACGATGATTGCTGACCTATCCCCTTCAGATCGCAGTAAATATGCTTGTGCTTTGCACGCCTCACAGCTGGTAGAGAGTGGGATGAAAGTAGGTTTGGGAACTGGCAGCACAGCATATTGGCTGGTCCATCACTTAGCAGAACGTGTACGAAATGAGGATTTAAAATTCGTTGGGGTGCCAACTTCTACGCAAACAAGAGATCAAGCAGATGCTCAGGGTATACAGCTTATTTCGATGAAAGAAGCGGGCAGGCTAGACATAACAATTGATGGGGCCGATGAATTTGATCAATCAATGAATTTAATTAAAGGAGGTGGGGGGGCACACCTTCAAGAAAAGATTGTAGCTTTTGGATCTGATCTTATGGTTGTAATCGCTGATGAGAGTAAAAGGGTCAAGAAACTTGGCAAGTTTCCACTTCCTGTAGAAGTACTAAAATTCGGAAGCACATCATCGCAAATGAAAATCGAAGAATTACTTATTGCGAGAAAATACAAAGATTTTAATGTAAAAATGCGTATGAAGGATGACAAACCCTTCATAACTGACGAAGGAAATTATATCTTTGATTTAAAATTAAACGATATTGAGGATCCTAGGGGCCTTTGTAGCGATCTGAATATTATTCCTGGCGTTGTAGAAAATGGTTTATTTATAGACGTCTGTGGTGCAGTTGTTATCGGTTACTCTGATGGGACAGCTAAAATTACTTGGAAAAAAGAGATTGCGTAATAAGCTGCAAAGAAAACCTGATTACTTGATGATTTAATGGGTGAATTATATGAACTTTGATTATGATCTTTTTGTAATCGGCGGCGGATCAGGCGGGGTAAGAGCGGCGCGTGTAGCAGCATCTGAGATTGGAGCTAAGGTTGGCTTGGCAGAAGAGTATCGATATGGCGGAACCTGCGTCATACGTGGCTGCGTTCCTAAAAAGCTTATGGTTTATGCGAGTGAATTTAGCAGAAATTTAGAGGATGCTGGTGAATTTGGGTGGAGCGTAGCAAATAACGGCTTTGATTGGCAAAAATTTAGAAAAAAGCTCCATTTAGAACTTGATCGTTTGGAAACCGTATATCGAAACTTACTACAAAATGCTGGTGTAGATACTTATGATCAAAGAGCAAAACTACTGGACCCAAATACAGTAGTAATTGGGGAAAAAAAATTAACTGCAAGGACAATCTTAATAGCGACTGGCGGCCGACCTTTCAGACCGGATATTCCAGGAATTGAAAATGCATTAGTCTCTGATGATATTTTTAATCTCAAGAAACTTCCCAAATCGATGGCGATAATTGGCGGAGGCTATATCGCTTGTGAAATGGCAAGTATAATGAATGGCTTTGGTGTTAATACAAAACTCATTTACCGTGGTGATCAGATTTTGCGCGGTTTTGATAAAGAAATTAGAAACCATGTTGCTGAAGAAATGGCTAAAAATGGTATTTCAATTTCTCTTAATGAAGATGTCACAAAAATAAATGCGACAGCAGAAGGTTTAGAACTCATAAATTCCGAAGGTAAGAAAGAAAATTTTGATAAAATTTTGACTGCAACTGGACGAACACCTAACTCAGATGACTTAGGGTTGGATAACTCAGGTGTTCAAATTGGTGAGAAAGGTGAAATATTAGTAGATAATTATTCTAAGAGTTCTAAAGAGTCTGTCTATGCAATTGGGGATGTTACAAACCGCAGTAATCTAACGCCGATTGCTATTAGAGAAGCTATGTCCTTTATTGAAACTGTTTTTAGAGGCACACCTGAAAAACTTGATTATCGATTTATTCCTACTGCTGTCTTTACTACACCAGAAGTTGGAACAGTCGGGTTGACTGAGGAAGAAGCATCTCAATTTGCTCCTCTTGCGATTTATACCACAAAATTCAAATCTATGCGTGAAGGTTTTGCAGGAAGGGAGGATAGAGTTTTCATGAAATTGATTGTAGAAGAAAAAAATCAAAAGGTTTTGGGTTGTCATTTTGTCTCACCTTTTGCAGGGGAATTAGTGCAATTAGCTGCAGTAGCTGTTACGATGGGTGCAACAAAACTTGATTTTGATAAAACAATTGCGGTTCATCCAACAATTTCGGAAGAATTGGTGACAATGCGAAAACCGACTCGAAGAGCTTGAAAAATTTATTTAAATCCCCAGTTATTAGGGAACATCGAAAAGTCATATTACCGGTAAAGGAATAAAAATGGCAGGAAATTCTGGCGGCCCGTGGGGCGGTGGTGGCGGCAACGGCCGTGATAGTGGTAAAGAAGGTGGACGAAAGCAGCCCACCGGAGGGAAAAATAAGCCTGAAGGTAACAATCCCGTACCTCCTGAAATCGACGATATGTTGAGGAAAGGTCAGGAACAACTTCGAGTTCTTATGGGCGGCAGAGGTTCTGGCGGTGCAAACGGGTCGGGCCGAGGAAGCGGTGGTGGTGGATTTGGACGTAGTGGGTATTTTCTAATTATTGCAGGTTTAGTCGTATTTTGGCTTTTCAATAGTTTGTATACAGTTCAAAACTTTGAAAAATCGGTTGAATTGTTCTTTGGCAGATATATTGAAACTGGCGAAGAAGGTTTGAACTTCGCACCCTGGCCAGTTGTGCGAGCAGAAGTTGTCCCTGTTGATAGGGAGCAAACTGAAGATATCGGCGTTGGTATTAGAGGCGGGGATGCTGGTTTGATGCTCACCGGTGATGAAAATATCGTTGATATTGATTTCCAGGTAGTTTGGAATGTCAACGATCCTGCCCGGTTTCTTTTCAATCTGCGAGAGCCACAAGCAACGATTAGAGCTGTTTCTGAATCAGCCATGCGAGAAATTATTGCGCAGTCAGATCTTGCTCCCATTCTAAACCGCGATCGTGCTGCGATTTCTGACAGCCTAGAACTCTTAATCCAAAATACGTTAGATAGTTATGACAGTGGTGTGAATGTTGTTCGAGTAAACTTTGACAAGGCTGATCCCCCTGAGCAAGTAATTGATAGCTTCAGAGAAGTTCAGGCTGCTGAGCAACAACGTGACAGATTGGAAAAAGAAGCAGATGCTTATGCCAATCGTATTTTAGCGCAGGCTCGAGGTGAAGCAGCTCAGGTTAGAGAGCAGGCTGAAGCCTACCGAGCTCAAGTTGTAAATGAAGCTACAGGTGAAGCTAGTCGGTTTGGTGCAGTTTTAACCGAATATAAAAAAGCACCCGATGTGACCAGAAAGCGTCTCTATCTGGAGACTATGGAGAAGGTTCTAGGAGATGTAGAAAAAGTAATTATCGATGAATCAGCAGGTGGAAGTGGTGTCGTACCTTATCTCCCCTTGAACCAATTACGGCAGGAGACAAAATAATGAATAGAATGGTGATATTATTAGCTGCAGTCTTTCTGATTTTCATTGGCGCTATGTCTTCAATCTTTGTGGTTGATGAACGCGAAAAAGTTCTGGTGTTGCAGTTTGGTAGAGTTGTAGCAACAAAGGAAGACCCTGGTCTATCGTTCAAGATCCCGATTATTCAAAATGTCGTAAGATATGACGATCGCATTTTGAGCCGCGACATAGATCCTTTAGAAGTTACGCCACTAGACGACCGCCGGCTCGTTGTTGATGCTTTTGCTCGCTACAGAATAACTGACGTAAACAAGTTTCGAGAAGTTACCGGTGCATCAGGCGATACAGCAATCTCAATCGCCGGGACCAGGCTAGATCGCATACTAAGCTCTCAAACTCGTGAGATCTTGGGTTCCGTTTCGTCTAATAACATCCTGAGCCAGGATCGTTTTGCTTTGATGTTACGAATACGAAATGGAGCAATTTTGGAAGCAGAAAAAATGGGTATTGAAGTTGTTGACGTGCGTTTAAAGCGGACAGATTTACCCCGACAAAACTTAGAGGCCACTTTTGCCAGAATGCGCGCGGAAAGAGACAGAGAAGCTGCTGATGAAATCGCGAGAGGTAATGAAGCTGCACAACGTGTGAGGGCACAGGCAGATAGAGAACAAGTTGTTATTGTATCTGAAGCTAGGCGTGAGTCTGAAATTATTCGAGGTGAAGCGGATGCCGAGCGAAACGCGATTTTTGCAACAGCCTTTGGAGAGGACCCAGAATTCTTTGAGTTTTACAGATCGCTAAATGCTTACGAAAAATCAATTAAGGGGTCGAATTCGACAATGGTTATGTCGCCAAATTCAGAGTTCTTTAATTATTTTAAGTCTGATTTTGGAGCTAAATGATTTCAGCAATCTTATATGGATTAGGATTGGTATTGATCATTGAGGGGCTAGTTTATGTTCTGGCCCCTCATTTTGTAGAAAAGATGTTAGTTTCGCTCAAAGAAATGCCTAATGAACAACGTCGCTTGGTTGGGGCTTGTATGGCACTACTTGGAGGTATGATACTTCTTTTGATAAAAACATTTTAATTTGAAAATATTGAACTTTAAATTTCGAGGCTGTTGCAAACTTTGAATGTCATCCTAAATACAAAAGACCGGCCACTATAAAATTTTCTTGAGGACTAAATGCGACAATTTTATATTTTTAAAACTGCACGAATTTCGACTGCAGAAGATATAAGAAAATTACAACAGGTTATCTTAACAGCGTTTTTTGTGATTATAAGCGTCTTTCTACAAACTATAGTTTTAAATGCTCGCGGTGCGCCGGAAAGTTTTGCTGATTTAGTTGAAGATGTGGGTTCTTCTGTGGTCAATATAACCACAACGACAAAAGTTGAATCTCCAGTGGTTCCAAGGGGTGTTGTGCCTGAAGGCAGCCCATTTGAAGAATTGTTTCGAGATTTTCAAAACCCGAATAGTCCTCGACAAAGACCGCGCAATGCAAATGCTTTAGGTTCTGGTTTTGTTATTAGTAGCGATGGTTTTATCGTGACAAACCATCATGTCATAAATGGCGCTGATCAGATAACGATAGAGTTCAATGATGGCTCCTTTCGTGATGCGGCCGTTATCGGTAGTGACGAAAATATAGACATTGCGTTATTGAAAGTTGATGCAGAAACAACGTTAGAGTTTGTAGAATTCGGTGATAGCGATATATCACGGGTTGGTGATTGGGTCATGGCAATGGGTAATCCACTCGGCCAAGGTTTTTCTGTGTCAGTCGGAATAATATCTGCGCGCAATCGTGAGTTGGCAGGAAACTATGATGATTACATACAAACAGATGCGGCCATCAACAGGGGTAATTCAGGTGGGCCACTGTTTAACATGGATGGGGAAGTAGTAGGCGTTAATACGGCTATTTTGTCACCAACTGGCGGATCTATAGGCATTGGATTTTCAATGGCATCGAATGTGGTCGAACCAGTTGTTAATCAATTGAAAGAGTTTGGAGAAGTACGCCGTGGTTGGTTAGGCGTAAGTATTGGTGATCTTAATCAAGACATGGCTGATGCTTTGGGTATGAAAGAGCCTAGCGGCTCTATTGTTCTGGAGGTGTATGATGGCCCCTCTAAAGATGCTGGTCTCTTGGCTTCAGACGTTATTGTTATGTTTGATAACAAAGAAGTTGGTAATTCAGGCGAATTGGTTCGTATCGTTGGTGATACAACAGTCGGAAGAACAGTAGATGTTATTGTGTTAAGACAAGGTGAGCGTATAAAGGTGAGCGTGAAACTTGGTCAGCGACCAACGAATAAAGAACTTAACGCACAAGTTACATCGCCTGAACCAGCCAAGCCAAATGAAGATGCAATTGATGGAATTGGTTTGTCTGAACTGACAGATAGTTTGCGAGAAGAATATGGAATAGATCCTGCAATTTCAGGTGTAATAATTATGTCTGTAGATGAAACGTCTTCGGCATACGAAAATGGTTTGCGTAAAGGCGATGTAATCACTGATGTTGCCCAGAAACCAATTGGTTCGGTCGAAGAAGTAGAGGAGCTCGTTTCGAGTGCTAAAAGTGAAGGCCGTCAGTCGGTTCTTCTCTTAGTTCGAAGAGAGGGACAGCCTAGGTTTATAGTACTAAAATTTAAATAGTTATTCCTAAAAGACTGGGAGTAGAACTCCCAGTCTAAACTAGTCTGAATTACAAATTTATCTTTGGTAAATCATCGAGCATGTATGAAATATCTTCAATATACTCAGCTATTACATGTATAACTGAATTTTCGCTCTGAACCCGTCCTTTTATTTTCAAAAGGCGCCCCGAAATTATAGCACGGCGAAATTTTTCATATAAAGTTCGCCAGATTACTATGTTTACTGTTCCTGTTTCATCTTCCAATGTGAGAAAAATAACACCTTTTGCTGTTCCAGGACGTTGCCTAAGTATCACTAATCCTGCGACGCAGACAATTGTACCAGGTGAAGGACGATCTAGAAAAGATGCGGGACAAGCACTTGGTGGCTTTGGCCATTTTAAGAGAGTATTTTCCATTTTTTTATTATATTAAATTTTTTGGTCACTATTTTTGGAACAAAAGTAGAACATATCAAATAATATGACAAGATTCTTTTAATAATTTCTAAAAAGGTATGGTCGAATTAAATTTAGCTGATTAGAAGAGTTTCACGAATTATAAGGAATGAGCAGCATGGCAAAAATTACTTATATTGAGCATAACGGAACTCAACACGTTGTTGAGGTGTCAAACGGTTTGACCGTGATGGAAGGTGCTCGAGACAATAATATCCCAGGAATTGATGCAGACTGTGGTGGCGCCTGTGCATGTTCCACCTGTCATGTTTACGTTCATCCGGACTGGGTATCGAAGATTCCGCCAAGTGAAGATATGGAACAGGATATGTTGGACTTTGCTTATGAGCCTGACCCGCAGAGATCCCGGTTAACTTGTCAGTTGCAAGTTACTGATGACTTCGATGGCTTAGTTGTTCAAATGCCTGAAAAACAAATTTAGTTAAATATGATCTAAATTAATTTAACTTTTTCAATGAGTCCCCGTTTCGAATTTGTCCTGCTGATACGACAGAGCACAGTAACCCTCGTAACCTAAGCAGTTTGTTTTCCTCTAAGGTTATCCAGTTTTTTGCATCCACACCGTAGCGAACCTTCCATTTAACACAGCCTTCATTAAAAATCCCTGATACTTTCAATTTAGCAGTTCCTGCAGAAAGAATAGTACCTGCTGGGCAATTCTCCTCTGATGTATCAAAATCAGACATGAATGTATCGCCTGGGTGAATTGCTTCGGGTCCAAATTTCACCGCATTCCAAACTCTAGTAGCTAAAATAGAGACTTGGATACCAGGGTCCGGCTTCCCATTTGAAAGTTTCAGCCAAGGACTTTCCAGCCATCGGTCTCCCTTAATTCCTTCATTCGGCGTTAATTCCAAAAATTCTGGAAAATTTCTTTGGTTTCGTTTTGGTCGAAAGCATAAATTTTCAATTACAGATTCTTTTTTTGGTGCATCTTTTATATGTGGTATTGCAGCTAATAATTCTAATTTTGATCTAAAGGTCATAGCGCTCTCCAGCCAATGTCTTTCCTATAAAAACCTCCTGGCCAATCAATATTTTCAATCATTTCATATGAATTCTTTTGAGCTTCGATTAAAGTTGCTGCTCTTGTTGTTATGTTTAAAACACGTCCACCGTTTGCCACTACTTTTCCATTCCTCTCAACTGTTCCAGCGTGGAAACACATAAAATTACTATTGGAAGGCAGATCAGCTAAACCAGCTATCTCAGTACCTTTTTCATAAGAACCCGGATATCCATTACTAGCCATAACAACTGTTAAAGAGTGATCATCAGCCCAATTAATTTTTACATCACTTAACTTACCTTTGGCAGTAGACAGTAAAGCATCTAAAATTTGCCCACCTAACCGCATCATCAAGACCTGACATTCGGGGTCACCAAATCTTACATTATACTCAACCAGACGAGGATCGGAATCCTTTATCATAAGGCCTGCGTAAAGAACGCCAGTAAATGGCATGCCTCTCCTTACCATTTCGCGCATAGTTGGGCGTATAATTCTTTCAATAGTCTTGTTTAATACTATCTCGTTCAATATTGGTGCTGGTGAATAAGCTCCCATGCCTCCAGTATTTAATCCAGTATCGCCATCTCCTACACGTTTATGATCTTGCGCAGTACCAATAGGTAGGATTGTTTCGCCGTCAACTAAAACAAAAAGGGACGCTTCCTCGCCTTCCATAAATTCTTCAATCACAACGCTTGCACCGGCGTTCCCAAAAGATCCGCTAAAAATTTCATTAACTGCAGATAAGGCCATCTCAATATCTGTGGCTATGATCACACCTTTGCCCGCAGCTAGTCCGTCGGCTTTAACAACCAAAGGTGCTCTCTTAGTTTTTATATAAGTTAAAGCTGGTTCCAGTGAGTCAAAGCTTTTATATTCGGCAGTGGGCGCTCCGCAGGCATCGCAGATTTCTTTTGTAAACTTTTTACTTGTTTCCAACTGAGACGATGCTTTAGAAGGTCCAAACGTCAAAATTCCTTCTCTTTTTAAAATATCACTAACACCCTCCGCTAGAGGTGCCTCGGGGCCAATTAGAACAAAGTCGATATTGTATTCTTTTACAGTGTTTACGATCTGCGTAGCGTTAAGAATATCGACGCTTATACATTTCGCAATTTGAGCAATACCTGCATTTCCTGGTGCTACGAATATATTATCACACTTGGGGTTTTGTTTGATAGCCCAGGCTAGAGAATGTTCACGGCCTCCACTCCCTAATATCAATATATTCATAATTGAATCACCTTAAGATCTCTAATTTTTAATAATCAACAACATTTGATTGGGCAAGGCTCACCAAAACTAATTGCTCTTGTGCTCATCAAGGTTTAAATTTTTTTAAGGAGTTACTAATGTCAGATCTTTTCGAAAACCCAATAGCGGGAATCAATGAGCCGGAGTTTTCAGTAAGTGAGATTTCCAATGCTATTAAAAGACTTATTGAAGATGAATTTTCTTATGTTCGAATTAGAGGTGAAATTGGCCGTGTAAGTTTGCCTAGGTCTGGTCACGTTTATTTGGATTTGAAAGATGAAAAATCAGTAATCGCTGGTGTTATCTGGAAGGGCGTTGCTGATAAATTAATCACAAGACCTGAAGAAGGGATGGAGGTAATTGCCAGAGGAAGAGTGACTACTTTTGGGGGTCAATCTAAATACCAAATAATTATTGATGATTTAAGACCTGCTGGTGTTGGCGCTCTAATGGCCATGCTGGAGAAAAGAAAAAAACAGTTTCAAACCGAAGGGATTTTCAATCCGGAACATAAGATGCCGTTGCCTTATTTGCCTGAAATTATAGGCGTCGTAACTTCCCCATCTGGTGCTGTTATCAAAGATATTTTACATCGTTTGGCCGATCGTTTTCCTAGAAAAGTAGTTTTATGGCCCGCTGCAGTGCAAGGAGAGAATTGCGCTAAAGAAGTTTCTGCAGCGATCGAGGGATTTAATTCGTTGGCTAAAAAAAATCCACTTATTGCGCCTGATTTAATAATCGTGGCTCGAGGAGGAGGGTCGATAGAAGATCTTTGGGGTTTTAATGAAGAGCTGGTGGTCAGGTCAGCATTTAAATCGACAATTCCTTTGATATCAGCAATAGGTCATGAAACAGATACAACGCTTCTCGATTATGTTGCCGATGTTAGAGCTCCTACTCCTTCGGCAGCGGCAGAAATAGCTGTTCCTGTCAGGCATGAATTATTGGCTGCACTAGACAACAATGAAGCACGTCTCAGCAGAGCTGTCAGTCAGATTTTATCAAACCGTTCTCAACGATTGTTGGATTTTTCTAGATCACTACCTAGAGTGTTTGGATTACTAGAAGGACCAACTCAACGGTTGGATTCTATAAGTACTAGGTTGCCATCCTCTTTAAGTTCTACCGTAAGATTGAAAAAAAGTAGGCTGCTTGAAATAAGCACTGGTATCAAGCCAGTGTCTTTATTTATGCGGTTGGAAAATTCGCGAGGTAAACTCGATTTACAGGCGAAGCAACTAGTAAATTTATTTGGTCATTTTATTGACTTAAGGAAACAAATTTTAAGTTCACTCTTTTCAAGAATTGAGAGTTTGTCTTTAATACGTGATATACAGCGGGAGCATAAAAGCCTTAAAGACTTATCATTAAGGTTAAAAAAAGCTTATGACATCAGAATAAAAGACCTTGGAACAAAACTACAGTCCATTGATCGATTGAGAGAGACACTCGGGTATCGTCAGACTTTAGACAGAGGGTATGCAGTAATTAGATCGAGCGACAGTGTTATTACAGATAAATATAAAACTTTGCATTTGACGGATTTAGTTATTGAATTTCGGGATGGTGAATTATCAGTTAAAAAAGATAAAGGCTAATACATCTGTTTTAAAAAAGAAGACAGCTATCTATCGTATGTAATTGTTTCAACGTCGTTTTTAAGTACTAAAAAAGTTCACTTTGATTATAAAACTTAATATAAAGATCTGGGGAGTAACTAAATGGCTTTAGACCAAAATAAAGGTGTTTGGAAATCGGCCAAAGGAAAGGGGCGCCGTACTCCTAAAGGTCGCCAATTTGAAGATGAGTCTCTAACCGAGGTCAAATCTCTTTTAGCAAACCGACCCAGGCAAAAAGATCTTCTGATAGAGTTTTTACATCTTATTCAAGATAAGTATGGTTATTTATCTGCTCAGCATCTCTGTGCTCTGGCTGAAGAATTAAAATTATCAATGGCAGAAGTTTATGAGGTGGCATCATTTTATGCGCACTTTGATATCGTTAAGGAGGATGAAACGCCACCTCCCAAATTGACAATTAGGGTCTGCGACTCCCTATCTTGTGAATTAGCTGGAGCTCAGAGGCTTCGTGAAGAACTTCAAAATGGTTTAGATCCCAAACAAGTGCGAGTGTTACGTGCCCCCTGTATGGGCAGATGTGATACTGCCCCGACTTTGGAAATAGGGCATAATCATATAGACTACGCATCTACTGAAAAAGTTAAAGCTGCGATATCTGATCAGCATTTTCACTGTAGAATTCCAGAATATGAAGGGTTTCAAGATTATTTTAGTAATGGAGGTTATCAAACACTTTTAGACTTGAGACTAGAAGGTGACTGGGAAGTTATTCAAAACAAAATCTTGGACTCAGGCTTAAGGGGGCTCGGTGGGGCTGGATTCCCTTCTGGTAAAAAGTGGGGGTTTGTTCGCATGAACGAAGGTTCACGTTTTATTGCAGTTAATGGAGATGAAGGCGAGCCCGGAACGTTTAAAGATAGATTTTATCTGGAAAGAACTCCTCACTTGTTCCTTGAGGGAATGCTTATAGCTGCCTGGGCCATAGAGGCGGAAAAAGCATATATTTATATGCGTGACGAATATCCTGCAATTTTGGAAATACTACGCAGGGAAATAAATGCACTGGAACAAGCAGGGATAGTGGAGCCAAATTATATAGAGCTGCGCAGAGGTGCTGGCGCCTATATTTGTGGCGAAGAAAGTGCAATGATAGAGTCCATTGAGGGCAAAAGAGGGTTACCAAGACACCGTCCTCCGTTTGTTGCTCAAGTAGGGTTGTTTGGTAGGCCAACGCTCGTTCACAATGTTGAAACACTCCACTGGGTTGCTCGGATTTGTAGAGAAGGTCCCGAAATACTAAATAGTGTGGAAAAAAATGGTAGAAAAGGCCTTCGAACCTACTCCGTATCAGGTCGGGTTCAAAATCCTGGTATTTATTTACTGCCCGCTGGATCAACAATTCTAGACATTATTGATGCTGCTGGTGGGATGAAGGAAGGTCATATATTTAAAGCGTATCAACCAGGTGGGCCTTCTTCTGGATTATTACCTGCCAAACTCAATGATGTGCCGATGGATTTTGACACACTCCAACCACACGACACTTTTATTGGATCAGCAGCGGTGGTTATTTTGTCCAATAAAGATAGCGCTCGTGGCGCTGCTTTAAACATGTTGAAGTTTTTTGAAGATGAAAGCTGTGGACAATGCACTCCATGTAGGGTTGGCTGCGAAAAAGCTGTAAAATTAATGGAAAATAAGGAGTGGGATACGGAACTGTTGGAGGAAGTATGCCAAACTATGGTTGATGCTTCTATCTGTGGGTTAGGTCAGGCAGCGCCAAATGCAATTAAATCAACAATAAAATATTTCAATGACGAAATTTAGGGTACCCCTCGAAACAAGTAACTGGATAATCTTAAATGAATGCAGTTATCTTCGATTGTTAATTTATATTGATTTAGTACTAATCAGTATCAGAAATTTCAAATGGTGTAGTTGATGGGATTTTTTAAAAAACTCAAAGAGCGTTTGTTCAAGTCTTCTTCTAAAATAGATGAAGGCTTAGATGCAATTGTAGAAGATGGAGGTGAAGCGGAGGAAGTTGAATTAGAGGAAGAGCTCAAAACGCAAAAAGAAACTGTTGATGACGCTACAAATGATCAAGCCGATATTGGATCTGTTCCAATTGAGCCTCAATTAGAACAAAACGCTCCAACCACATCACAATCTATCGAACTTGAGGAAAAAAAAGAAACTGGTGAACTTGATACAGACGATGATGTCGAAATTGAATCTGTCTCGATTAACCCTCAAATTGAGCAAAACGCAGTAACCAATTTAAAACCTACCGAGCCTGAGGAAAAAAAAGAAACTTTTGTTGGAAAAATTCTAGGTCGAAGGAAAGTAAAAGTCATTAAACGCAAATTTGATGATGATATGCTTGAACAACTGGAGGAGTTATTAATCGCTTCCGATATGGGTGTAGATACTGCTATGAGAGTTGCGGCCAACATGGCTCAAGGAAACCTTGGAAGTCGATTATCTACATCTGAAATAAAAAAATTATTGGCGGATGAGATAGAGCAAATAATGGAGAACGTTGCGCAACCATTGCCAATCTATCCTAAGCATCCACAAGTTGTTCTCGTAGTCGGTGTTAACGGTTCGGGAAAAACCACAACAATAGGAAAGTTGGCCAGCCAATTCAAAGAAGCTGGTAAAAATGTAGTGATAGCTGCTGGTGATACTTTTAGAGCCGCTGCTGTTGAACAGCTTCAAATTTGGGGAGATCGAGCAAATGTTCCTGTTTTGGTTGCTCCAGAAGGTTCTGATCCGGCATCATTGGCCTTTGATGCCCTGGAAAAAGCGCAGCAAGAAGAAGCAGACCTTCTTATGATTGATACTGCCGGAAGGCTTCAAAACCGAACAGATTTAATGGAAGAACTTGCAAAAATTGTAAGGGTTTTGAAAAAAAAGGATCCAGAAGCACCGCAAAATACTATTTTAGTTTTGGATGCAACTACTGGTCAGAATGCAATTTCTCAGGTTGAGACTTTTCGTGAAATAGCTGAAGTAAGCGGTCTCATAATGACAAAGTTGGATGGAACAGCGAAGGGGGGTGTTCTAGTAGCTTTAGCTGATAAGTTTGGTTTGCCAATTCATGCTATTGGAGTTGGCGAACAAATAGATGATTTAGCGCCGTTTGATCCAGCAGAATTTGCTCAAGCACTTACTGGTTCTGAGAGTTAAAATACATTAATAAGATGAGTTTTGATCCCTCATTTTTAGTAGCTTGGATTTTTCAAATTGAGGGAACTAGCACTGGTAGTCGTGTAGCTTTGTGGCTTGCTATATTAGCAGCCTTTTTACATGCTGTTTTTGGTGCTTTACAAAAAGGGCGCCATGATCCCTGGTTATCACGCGGTGCTATGGATGCCAGTTCTGGTCTAGCAATGCTCCCATTGGCGATATTTATCGTTCCAGTACCCGAGCCTGAGCTTTGGCCAATTTTTTTGATAATTTTTATAATACATTTTATGTATAAGCTCCTTCAGGCCTTTGCATATTCGAAAGGGTCTTTTACTGTAGTCTATCCTGTCGTCCGAGGAACGAGCCCGATTTTCACTGTCATTGGGGCTTATATTTTGTTCGGTGAAACATTTTCGTCAATGCAATGGTTCGGTGTTTTTCTACTTTTGATGGGCATATTCGGGTTGGCTTTATACAACTTAATTTTTCTGGAAACATCGAGAGAAACCTTGCCGACAGCTTTAATTCTTGCTGTTTGTACGGGAAGCTTTGTTGCTCTCTATACTACGGTTGATGCGTACGGTATCAGAGTTGCTATTAATCCGTTGGCATTCATTGTATGGTTTTTTCTAATTGATAGTTTATCAATTACGCCCTATGCAATTTACCGTTGGAGCCATTTGATCGATAAGCCGAGATTTTTTCCTTTGGCGATCAGAGGTGTTGTAGGTGGGGTTGTAGCTTTTTTTAGTTTTGGATCGATAATGTTGGCGACCCGACTAGATAAAGTCGGAGAGGCTGCAGTTCTGAGGGAAACTTCGACAATCTTCGCCGCCGTTATAGGATGGCTGTTTTTAAAAGAAGCTGTTGGCCCTCGTAGGGTATTGTTAATGGCCTTGATTGCGTTTGGGGCACTTATCGTTGAAATTGGAGGATAAATAATGTCGTCAAATCAAAAAAATTCAGGCATCAAATCTACCTTAGAATTTGGACCTGTAATAGTATTCTTTGCAGCCTATATTTTGTTTGATCGCTATGAAATAAGCTTGAATTTTTATGGCCAAAACTACGAAGGTTTTGTTTTAGCAACGACAATTTTTATCCCGTTAATTTTATTTACAACTTTTTTAAGTTGGAAGTTGACTGGTGAAGTTTCAAAAATACAGCTTTTTACAGCGATTTTAGTAGTTGTCTTTGGTGGTATGACTATTCTTTTTAACGATGATCGCTTTTTTAAAATGAAACCAACACTCGTTTATTTTCTATTTGGTGCTATACTTCTAGTCGGTTTATTTAGAGGGAAATCTTACTTACAATCATTGATGGGAACCATGCTTCCTATGGACAATGAAGGCTGGATGATAATAAGTCGTAGAATTACGGGCTTCTTCTTTTTTTTAGCGGTTTTAAATGAATTTGTCTGGAGAACATTCTCAACCGAAGTTTGGGTTTATTTTAAAACTTTTGGGTTAAGTGTAGCACTATTAGTATTTCTTGCGTCTCAATATCCAATTTTGTCAAAATATGGCGATTTCGATAATGATGATAAAAATTAAGTCCTTGGTCGAGAATTGGAAGATACTGGTAATCTCGTAAATGACGTTTCGTCAGTTTTAAATACTCTTTAATTGATCTGTAACTTAAATTGTTGCGTACTATTAGTCGTATATAGTACAGTAAAATTTACGCAATTTATCAGGGTCAGTTACTGAAAAGGGGTCCGGAATGAATGTTCATACCCGCAAATTAGAATCGGAAATCTCTGATTCTGATGTCAACGAAGCGCTATCAGTGTTAAAAAAATGGAGAGATCAAGGCGGTAAATTAGACTTCTCCGATAATAATTTGATACCCCCTGAGCTTGCAAGCTTATGGATGCAATATCCCGAACTAACCGATGATTATTCAGATGATTTTAAACTGGATGGTGAGTACAGAGCTTCGTTGCCTGATTTGCAGAATGGTCCTAGCTCTTTAATCAAAGGTGCCAACCAGATTATCCAGCATGTTGGCATTTCTAATTTCAAGCTCCCTATACGATATCGACTACGCGGCTCTGGCGAAAGAGTTTTGGAAACTTCTGTAACTGGCTCAGTTAGTTTAGGTGCCGATAAAAAAGGGATTAATATGTCTCGTATAATGCGTAGTTTTTACAAACACTCTGAAGAGCAATTTAGCTTTTCTGTCATAGAGGCAGCGCTCGACGATTATAAAACAGATTTGGAAAGTTTTGATGCTAGAATTTCCATGAAGTTTTCATTTCCAATGCAAGTTGATAGTCTACGGTCTAATCTGGTCGGCTATCAATATTATGATATCTCACTAGAATTAATTGACCGAAATGGTTTCAGAACTAAAGTCGTTCACATAGACTACGTTTATAGTTCAACATGTCCTTGTTCTTTGGAATTGAGTGAACATGCAAGAAAAACAAGAAGGCAGTTAGCTACTCCACACTCACAGCGTTCTGTGGCGCGAATTTCTGCCGTTTTACCAGGTTCTGAGTGCTTGTGGTTCGAGGATTTAATCGAGGCCTGTCGGGTTGCTGTGCCGACTGAAACGCAGGTTATGGTTAAGAGAGAAGATGAGCAAGCTTTTGCGGAGCTTAATGCTGCAAACCCTATATTTGTAGAAGATGCAGCCAGACTTTTTTGTAAGGCCTTAAAAAGTGACAATCGCATTGGCGATTTCCGTATAATAGCCTCCCATCAAGAAAGTTTACATAGCCACGACGCAATATCAATTTTAACTGAAGGTCCAACTTTTGAAAATGTTTCAATTGACCCTCACCAGTTCGCTACTCTAGTGCATCGCGGATAACCCTAATAACACTTGACAGTCACGATCACTGCAATCAACGGTATTGCCATGATTGATATGCGACCCGTTGGATACGTGATTGGGATCCTAGTAATCTTTCTTGGATTAACTATGTTTGCACCTTTGGCCGCAGACATAGGAGAAGGCAATGGGCACTGGCCCGTCTTTGCAACATCCGCGGCTATAACCATAATTACTGGGGGTTTTCTTGCTTTAGCATCATCAAATGGAACTCACGTCGGTCTGGATATCCAAAAAACCTTCTTATTGACCACTCTAGTTTGGGTTGTATTGTCGATTTTTGCATCAATTCCTTTTATACTTGGATATACAAATGCAAACCTGGTTGATGCTATTTTTGAGGCAGTATCAGGTATTACAACCACGGGTTCTACTGTTTTTAGTGAATTAGATAAAATGCCAAAAGGATTGCTTCTTTGGAGAGGTATTTTACAGTGGCTGGGTGGAATAGGGATCATTGTTGTTGCAATGGTTTTTCTCCCTGAACTTCGAGTTGGTGGAATGCAAATCTTCCGGGCTGAAGGTTTCGATACTCTTGGAAAAATTCTACCCAGAGCTACAACAATAGCTTTCCAAGTATCAATAATTTATGTCGGGATAACCATTGCTTGTGGTATGGCTTATGTGTTGGCTGGAATGAGTTTTTTTGATGCTGTAGTTCATTCATTCACTACGGTGGCAACCGGTGGTTTTTCTAATTATGATGGATCTTTTTCTGTATTTTCCTGGCAAGTTGAATATGTTGCAATTTTATTTATGATTTTGTCTGCGTTACCGTTCGTACGGTACGTTCAGTTAATCAATGGTCAAGGCACAGCGGTATTTAGAGACCCGCAAGTGAAAACCTTCATTTTTTTAATCTGTATTTTGGTCGTGTTTAGTACACTGGTTCTGAGTATACAGCTAAACATGTCTTTTGAATTAGTGTTTCGTAAGGCGCTTTTCAACATAACCTCTATTCTCACTGGCACTGGATATGCTTCTACTAATTATATGTTGTGGGGCGGTTTTCTAGTATCACTTTTATTTTTTGTGGGACTTATCGGAGGTTGCGCAGGTTCAACGACCTGTTCTGTTAAAATTTTCAGGTATCAAATTGTCTTTGCATCTATAGCAAGCCAGTTAAAAAGAATACACTCTCCAAATGGTATTTTCATACCTAGGTATCAAGGGCGACAGATAAGTGACGATATTTTGAACTCGGTATTGACATTTTTTGTGGTTTTCTTTGCATCACTTGGTGTACTGGCTGTCCTTCTATCACTTACTGGATTAGATCTTATAACTTCTTTATCAGGAGCAACAGCTGCCCTTGCTAATATCGGCCCGGGTTTAGGAGAAACTATAGGCCCTGACGGAAACTTCTCATCTTTAAATGAAACTGCGAAATGGTTACTTATAGCAGGTATGCTAATAGGTCGCTTGGAATTAATGGCTGTATATATTTTATTTACATTAAAGTTTTGGCGAAATTAGCTAATTTTTATTGTTTTATTGAGTAATTGAAGAGATGAATTTGGTTTGTCTGATTGACGGTAATGAATGCTTTCCCTAAGAACGAATAAATTTTAATACTAATTTAAAGGTAACGCAGATGGTTGCGAACGCTCCTCAGTCTTTTCAGGATATCATCCTACGGCTCCAAAATTATTGGATGGCACAGGGATGCGCTTTGATGCAGCCGTACGATATGGAAGTTGGAGCAGGAACTTTTCACCCTGCTACCACACTAAGATCATTAGGCCCTAGACCATGGTCGGTAGCCTATGTACAGCCCTCTAGAAGGCCAACCGATGGTCGTTATGGAGACAATCCAAACAGGTTACAGCACTATTATCAGTTTCAGGTATTAATGAAACCCAGTCCCCCTGATTTTCAAGACCTGTATTTAGGATCATTGGATGCAATCGGTATTGATAGTCAACTACACGACATAAGGTTTGTTGAAGATGATTGGGAGAGCCCAACGCTTGGGGCATGGGGCTTAGGTTGGGAAGTTTGGTGTGATGGTATGGAAGTAAGCCAATTTACATATTTTCAACAAGTTGGGGGTCATGACTGTAATCCAACTTCCGGTGAATTGACATACGGTTTAGAAAGACTGGCCATGTACATACTAGGTGTCGACAATGTAATGGATATGCCATTTAATGACCCAAAAGCTAATATTCCGCTAAAATACGGAGATATTTTTAAGCAAACCGAAGAAGAATATTCCAGATGGAATTTTGATGTTGCCAATACCGAAACTCTTTTCCGACATTTTGATGAGGCAGAGCAGAGTTGCATAGAAATATTATCTCAAGATGAGTTAGATCCTAAATCAGGAAAAAACATTACTATGGTTCATCCAGCTTACGACCAGTGTATTAAAGCTTCTCATATTTTCAATATTCTTGACGCTCGCGGTGTCATATCAGTTACAGAGCGGCAAGCTTATATTGGCCGGGTTAGAGGATTGGCAAAACAGTGCGCCGACGCTTTTGTTTTAACCGCCGCTGGGGGAAACGTTAATTGAAGGGAAAAATCTTGGTTATTACCATTCTGCTCACTTCCTTTTTAGCTGGAGCAACAATGTATTATCTACAGGTATATGGGTTCTATGCAAAAGTTGACCTTGAGCAATCCAAGGGTATATCTCTGGTCAACTTCGCCACGCTAGAGCCGGAGAAAATAGAGGTGGTTAATTTCCAGGGAATTGATGCTGATAGTTCGCCGATAAGATTTCGTGCGTGCTTTGAAATCAAACAAAGTTTCGATCTTTTGAAAGAGAAATATATGAAACTTAAGGATGCGATGCCAAGAAATGCACCTAAGTGGTTCGAGTGTTTTAACTCAAAACGTATAGGTAAGGATTTATCAGCTGGCTCAGCGACTGCATTCCTGGGCCGAAAGAACTTTGAGTATGGCATTGACCTTTATGTCGTGATTTATCCTGATGGACGGGGTTATGCTTGGCATGAGTTAAATGACTGTGGTGAAAAATTATATGACGGATCTGCTAAAGACCAGAGCTGTCCTAAGAGAGTTGAATAATGCCTAATTTGCTTATTGAATTATTTTCGGAAGAAATACCTGCTCGAATGCAGCGAAAAGCTTCGTCAGATTTAGAGCAATTATTAACTGAGGGTATTTCAGATTTAGGTTTAACTTATGAAAGTTCTGCTAATTTTTCTACTCCTAGGCGTTTAACTTTAGTTCTAGAAAATGTCTCAAGCAAAAGTCTTAGCCGCGTTGAAGAAAAAAGGGGCCCTAGGAAAGATGCTCCAGAAAAAGCAATCCAAGGCTTTTTAAAAAATACTGGTTTAGAATTAAGTCAGCTGGAAGTTCGCCAAGAAAAAAAAGGTGAATTTTATTTTGCAAGCATACGAACTGAAGGCCGAAAAGCGGCTGATATTATCTCTGCAGTTTTAGAAAAAACAATACGAAACTTTCCCTGGCGCAAGTCAATGAGATGGGGTGAGAGCTCATTAAAATGGGTTCGCCCTCTGCATTCCATAATCTGTATTTTATATAATGAGGATGGATCTAAGGTCGTCGATATGGATATTGAAGGTATTTCCTCAGGAGATAAGACTTTTGGTCATCGATTTATGGGAAATGGTGGGTTTTCGGTAAATTCTTTCGAGGATTATACCTCTAAATTAAAAAAAGAATTTGTTATATTAGATCCCTCAGAAAGGGCAGAGATAATCTTACAGGAAATCGAAAATCAAGCTTTTGCTCAAGGCCTGGAACTAATCAATGATCCTAGTTTATTGAATGAAGTAGTTGGTTTGATCGAGTGGCCAGTCGTTTTAATGGGTAAACTGGAGGATCAATTTTTGTCTTTACCCCCGGAAGTTTTGCAAACGTCCATGAGAGAGCACCAGAAGTTTTTTTCACTTATAAACCCCAAGAATAAAAAAGTAGTACAGTTTGCAACAGTAGCTAATCGTGAAACATCTGATAACGGATCAACAATTCTAGCCGGAAATCAAAAAGTCCTTTCGGCTAGATTGGCTGATGCAAAATTTTTTTGGGATAATGATCTTCGAATTATTAATACTAGCGGTCTTGATCTTTGGTTAGAAAAATTAAAGCAGGTTACTTTTCATAATAAATTAGGTAACCAATTTGAGCGTGTTGAACGCATTGTTAATTTATCGGCAACAATCGCTAAAATAATTGGTTGTGACCCTAATTTAGCAAAGAGTGCTGCATCGATATCCAAATCAGATCTTTCGTCTGAGATGGTATATGAATTTCCAGAGTTACAAGGAGTAATTGGAACTTACTACGCTAGCGAGGCGGGTTTCGAAAAAAACATAGCAAACGCTTGTAAAGAGCACTACGCCCCATTAGGCCCAAGCGATGAGGTTCCCAATTCGCCAATATCAATTGTTGTAGCTTTAGCCGATAAAATTGATACTCTAACTAGCTTTTGGTCTATCAACGAAAAGCCAACGGGTTCTAAAGATCCTTTTGCTTTGAGACGAAGTGCGTTAGGTTTGATCCGAATAATAATCGAAAATGACATTCGAATTTCTTTGTCAGATATGTTAGCATTAGGTAATCGTGGAGCAGATCTAAAAGATCTGAAATATTTTATTCATCAGAGAATGAAGGTTTTTCTTCGTGATCAATCACTAAGACATGATTTAATCGATGCATGTTTGTCACTCGACAAAGGTGATGATCTTGCGCTTTCAGTGAAAAAATCATTTGCGTTAATGGACTTTATCAAAACAAGCGACGGATTAAACTTAATACAAGGCTTCAAACGTGCAAACAATATTTTGCTCCAGGCTGAACAGAAAGATGGTGTCGAGTATTCTTATGGAGCGGATTTGAAGTACGCAGAAGAAGACGCCGAGAGTAATTTATTTTACGCATTAGATAATGAAGAAGTTAAAATCAGAAGCGCTTTGGAAAAAGAAGATTTCGTGGACGCAATGAATTCAATGGCCAACCTAAGAACACCTATAGATAGTTTCTTTGAAACTGTTCAGATTAATTCTGATATCGATGTTATTAGGCGTAATAGGCTAAATTTATTATCTCGAATTTGCAAACTGTGTTTATCAGTTGCTGATCTAACCAAAGTTGAGGGATGAAGTTTTCAATTTTCTTGCTTGAACAAAAAAAAGCATTTACGGTCTCAGGTCAAGGAGAGTGCCGCAGTGCAGCAAGATTTTGAAAACTATGACTTGATTACACCAACGGCTAATATATCTGCGCCTACGCATGGTGGTCGAGCAAAGTGTTTACAAAGACTGGTTAGATTGGATTTACCAGTCCCTAAAACTGTAGCTCTTTCTTTTGATGCAATTAAAGGAATAGTTTCCGGCAAAATGCCAGACTTAATTGATATACTATCAAATTTTGATGCAAAAGATATTTTATGTGTCCGACCTTCATCTGAAAGTATTGATTGGGGGGGACCTGGAGCAGTGCTGAATATTGGCATGAACAACGAGCGACGTTTACATTTATCAAAATATATTGGTGAGAAAGCAGCATCTGAATTGTATTTCAGGTTTATACAGGCTTATTCTGTAAGTGTTGCCCGTTTAGATCCAGATGTTTTTGATCACATAACAGGTGCAAATGGAAATTCAGTAAGTGCTGCCTTAGCAGCTTACAAAGATGAAATGGATGAGAATTTCCCACAATCTATTGAACATCAATTGTCAGAAGTTCTTCGATCGATGGCACGGGCATGGGAAGGAACTTCTGCTCGGCTTCTAAGGGAGGCAAAAGGAGCCCCGGCTGATGCTGGCCTAGGGTTGGTTATCCAGAAAATGGCATTTGGGGTTGGTGATGGTGAAAGTGGATCAGGTGTTTTGCAATTAGTTAATAGTGAGACTGGCCAATCCCAAATAACTGGACGCTATCTAAGACAAAGTCAGGGGCGCGAGTCACTATCAGATAAGCGAGGTACGTTATTTTTAACTCGTGATACAAGGGGGGCATCTCTTGAAACGGAAGAGCCCGTGATATTCAAAGATCTTATCAAAAAAGCCGAATTGATGCGCAAAAAATTGCGTGAAGAAATGGAGATAGAATTTACAATTGAAAATGGCAGACTGCATATTTTGGATGGAATTCGTGTCGTACGTAGACCTCGAGCTGCAGTTTCAATTGCAGTAAGTCTAGCAAAAGATGAGATAATTACCAAAGAGGAAGCTCTCGTCAGAGTAGATCCGCGCGCTGTGGGTGAACTATTACATCGGCAAATCGACCCAAATGCTGAAAGGGATATACTTGCCAGAGGAGTTGCCGCAAGCCCGGGTGCTGCAACTGGAATTATTGTATTTTCTGCATCAGAAGCCCAAGCATGTGCTGCCCGCGGTGAAGCGTGTATATTAGTCCGTCGTGAAACAAGCCCAGAAGATATTCGTGGGATGCATGCAGCAGCTGGTGTTTTGACGGAAAGAGGTGGAATTACAAGTCATGCTGCAGTTATTGGTCGTGGAATTGGGCTTCCTTGCGTTGTTGGTGTTTCTGAGATCAACTTTAATTCAAATAATAAATCTTTCTCGATTTCCGATGGACCTGCTTTCTTACAGGGGGACTTGATTACGATAGATGGAACACTTGGACAGGTCCTAGGTGGAACACCAAAAATGATTGAGGCCGCTTTAGATGACTCGCTTAAATTGATGTTGGAATGGGCTGAAGAGGCTGGTGATATAAAGGTGAGAGCAAATGCTGATACCCCAAGCGAGGCAAAGACCGCGCAAAATTTTAATGCGCATGGTATTGGGCTTTGTCGAACAGAGCACATGTTTTTTGACGCGGATCGCCTCACTTTAATGAGAGAGATGATTTTTGCACATAATAGGGATGAACGCAGAGCAGTTCTGGATAGGTTATTGCCTATGCAAAGGTCAGACTTTTTTGAACTATTTACCTTAATGAAAGGCCTCCCTGTTTGTATTAGATTATTTGACCTACCATTGCATGAGTTTTTGCCAAATGATCGAGAAGGTATGCATGATCTAGCCGAGGCTTTAGATTTGCCATTATCGAGTGTGATGAGCAGGGTAGAGACACTGGCTGAATATAACCCGATGCTTGGCATGCGTGGGGTTCGTGTAGGTGTAACAGTTCCAGAAATTTATGAGATGCAAGCAAGGGCAATTTTCGAAGCAACCGCTGAAGCAAGTAAAAATGGCACTCCTGTTATCCCAGAAATAATGATCCCTCTTGTATCGGCAAAACGTGAAGTTGAACTGGTTAGAGCGCGAATTGATGGAGTTGCGTCGATGGTGCGGGCGGAAACAGGAGTGAAATTTGATTATAGTCTTGGAATAATGGTTGAAACACCCAGGGCTGCATTACGCGCAGATGACATTGCCTTGAATTCTGCGTTTTTGAGTTTTGGAACTAATGATTTGACCCAGATGACATATGGCTTATCCCGCGATGATGCAGGTCGGTTTATGTCTGACTATGTTCAACAGGGTGTTTTTCCAGAAGATCCTTTTCATACTCTTGACATTGACGGAGTTGGCGAGTTGTTAAAAATGGGTGTAACCAGAGCTCGAGGCGTTAAAAGTGATATTGTTCTCTCCATTTGCGGCGAGCATGGCGGAAGTCCGGAGTCCATAGATTTTTGTAGACAAATAGGAATGGACTACGTTTCCTGCTCTCCTTTTAGAGTCCCAGTTGCTAAGTTGGCCGCGGCTCAGTTGGCCATTAAAGACCGTATTGATCCTTCTGGATAAACCAGCTATAGATTTCTTTATAACAAATTATCACAACATATTACCATTTTTTTTGGTTATAGCACAATATAAGGTATTTAAATTTGCTGGCTTGGATTAAAACGGTAATGGTTGCAATCTTGGTTTTCTTACCGCAGATGTTGGTTGCGGATACGCAAAAGGAAGTAATCGATAAGCTTGAAAAATTTGAGCAAAAAAATATCAGTAATTTAGATCCATGGGACGTTGCTCATTTTTTTGGTTTAACCAAAGTAAGGCGTCCGTCCGACTGGACTTCTTCAAAATTACTGTCTCTTCCTGTTCCTAAAAGTGATAAGCAAATGTCCTGCCTTGCGGAAGCTTTATATTTCGAGGCTCGCGGGGAACCTATTGAGGGTCAGTTAGCTGTAGGAGAAGTCATTTTGAATCGGGTTGAAGATACACGGTATCCAAGTTCTATTTGCAAAGTTGTTAATCAAGGAACAGGTCGACGATTTGCTTGTCAATTCACCTATACCTGTGATGGGAAGCTAGAAACTGTACACGAGCGAAAACCTTATGAAATGGCTCTGAAAATAGCAAAGATTCTGATGACAACCCATGACAGAAAACTGACAAGAGGGTCGACCCATTATCATTCTAATTATGTGAATCCAAAGTGGTCCAAAAATTTTGAACGAGTTGCAAAATTTGGCCGCCATATTTTTTACAGGCAACCAATCCTGTTATCTCAAAGATAATTTTGACGTAGAACACCTTTGCAAAGGCGTGGTTGTTCTGTTAATTACTGAAAAATTGCTTATCTATTAGGTATTAAAAATATCTGGTGACTGTATGAGTAACGAAATATATCTGGCATTTGCTCATCCAAAAGAGCGTTCTGAGGCTAGTGAAACGGAAACGGTTCATGATCGAATTTCACTTAGAGATCATATCGTTGACGTTGAGATTGGTGCCTTTCAGTCTGAAAGAGGAAGTAAACAGAGAGTATGCTTTAATATTGTGGTTGAGGTAAAACCATTTCAGTACAAAATAGAGGACGATGTTGATCGCATATTATCTTACGATAAGGTTACGGAAGCTATTACAATTGAGCTAAATGTTGAAAGATTAAATCTACTCGAAACATTAGCAGAGAGAATTGCCGATAGAATTTTAGTTGAGCCACAAGCTATACGTGTTTTTGTCCGTATCGAAAAATTGGACAGGGGCCCAGGTGCCCTGGGTGTTGAAATCGTTCGCTCTAATGAAACTAAACAGGCGAGGTTCGTTGCACCGCGAGACCTTCAGTTTAATTACCCAAAAATATTTGTGTTGTCTAATGAGGCATTTAAATCTGTTCAATTAAAACATTGCATTGATGAGTTGGAAAGATTGGGTCGATCTGCCATTTTCTGCGTTGGGCTACCTACTGTAAAATATTTGGAAGTAGCTCAGGCACAGGTTCAGCGAAGGATTGATTTACTTGCAATTGAACAAAACGCGTGGAAACTCGCAGCGCATGATAAACGCTGTGTTGTTGTTGAAACAAAAACTGAATTGGATTGGGCAGTAAAAAATGGTCAGATTTCAGTTTGGGCTCCAGCAAAAATGTTGCTTGATTCAAAAAATCTTCCAAACTTTGACTTAAACAAAGTTTTATCTATTTCAGAGTGGTTAGCAAACGAATTTGGTTCTCAGTATTTGACATTGATCGGCGATATTCCAAATACTGATTGTTCTATAAAAATAGAAACTATACCTTTGAGCTAAATATTTTCACGAAAACTAAATTAAATCACGACCTTAATTATGAATATGACCTCCTATTTCAGACCAATTGTTAGAACTGGCTCACCAAGATCCAAAAATAGTATTTTTTTAGCTGAAACGAATTATTGGATCAGTGAAGCTGAAGAAATTAAATATGGAGAGAAAACAAAATTAGTTTCAATCAATGATGTTCCTGATTGGTGGAAAAAAAGATGGCTGAAAAAACGATCTGATATTTTAGGAATAGAGTTTGGTTTTCCAAAATTAATGGGGATATTAAATGTTACGCCTGATAGCTTTTCTGATGGTGGAGAGCACATCCAATTAAATGCTGCCCTAAATCGGGCTAAATTTATGGAGGAAAATGGGGTGGATATTATTGATATAGGTGGTGAAAGTACAAGGCCGGGGGCCTTAACTGTTCCAATTTTGGAAGAAATAAACCGTATTGAGCCAGTTATAAAAAGTATTTCCGCCAGATCAAAAATTCCTATTTCGGTAGATACGCGTAAGTCGGAAGTGGCATCTGCTGCGCGTAGAGCTGGAGCGTCTATGGTAAATGACGTTTCTGGCTTTACTTTTGACCCTAACCTTCTTTGTTATTGTTCCAAATACAAATTGCCAGTTTGTGTTATGCACATGCAAGGATCACCAGAAAATATGCAAAATAACCCAAAATATGAAAATATTTTGATCGAAATATTCGACTTTCTAGAAAATCAAATAGCGATATTGGTTCAGGCTGGCATATCTAAAGATCACATTATAGCTGATGTAGGTATAGGTTTCGGTAAAAATTTACGGCATAATCTTACTCTCATAAAAAACATTTCTCTTTTCCACGGTCTTGGTGTTCCATTACTTCTTGGTGTATCAAGAAAAAGTATTATTAGTAATGTAGCGAAGGTGGATAAACTAAGTGATCGTGTACATGGCTCTGTTTCACTTGCCATCAGTGCACTTGGGCAGGGCGTACAATTATTCAGGGTACATGATGTTGCAGAAACTAAACAAGCTTTTGATCTTTGGGTGGCTGTAAATTTTGGAGAGTAGTGTGGAGAAAAAATATTTTGGAACGGATGGTATTCGTGGGCAGGTAAATGAATTCCCAATGACCGCTGAAAATGCCCTTAAAATAGGTATGGCGGCTGGGCAATTTTTTAAAAATAATAGAAAAAAGGTACATCGTGTTGTCATCGGTAAGGACACAAGGCTGTCAGGTTATATGTTTGAAAATGCGTTAACTGCGGGTTTGACTTCGATGGGTATGAACGTTTTGCTTCTTGGCCCAGTTCCTACTCCTGCGGTCGGTATATTAACGCCTTCTATGCGTGCAGATCTAGGCATAATGATTTCAGCAAGTCATAATTCTCACGAAGATAATGGAATAAAATTTTTTGGTCCTGATGGTTTTAAATTATCAGATGAGGCCGAACAAAACATAGAAGAACTGATTGGCAAAGAACCTGGAAATGTTGGGCTTGTCGATATTGGTCAGGCAAAACGCATTGAAGATGGATTGTTCCGTTATGTTGAACGGGTAAAATCAAGTTTCCCAAGTGGTATGAGGCTCGATGGCATGAAAGTTGTCATAGACTGTGCAAATGGAGCGGGTTATCGTGCCGCGCCAGAAGTTTTATGGGAGCTTGGGGCAGATGTTATTCCTATTGGTGTAAATCCAAATGGCTTGAATATTAATAAAAACTGTGGGTCAACAAATCCGCAAAGAGCAGCTGAAGCTGTAGTCTCTCACGGTGCGGATGTAGGAATTTGTCTTGATGGTGATGCTGATAGGATCATTTTAATTGACTCCGATGGGAGTATTGCTGATGGAGATCAAATTATGGGTGTAATAGCCTCCAGATGGTCTGAAGATGGAGTGCTAACTGGAAGCGGAATAGCAACGACCGTAATGTCTAATTTGGGGCTAGAGCGTTTTCTAAGTCAACGTGGTATTTCAATGGAAAGAACCCAAGTTGGTGATCGCTATGTTGTTGAGCTTATGCGTAAATCTGGATTTAATCTCGGTGGGGAGCAATCAGGTCATATAATTTTGAGTGATTTTTCCACAACTGGTGATGGTCTTATTGCAGGGTTGCAATTTTTGGCAGAGATCATTCGATCAGAGCGCAGCTCCAAGGAGCTCGCTCGCGTGTTTGAGCCAGTTCCGCAGCTATTAAAAAATGCATCTTATAAAGCAGGATCTGACCCTCTCGCTAAGCCCAATGTGATAAAAGCTATAAAGGCAGCCGAGTCAAAACTAAAAAACAATGGTAGATTGTTGATACGAAAATCAGGTACAGAGCCCTTAATTAGAGTGATGGCAGAGTGTGAAGATGAAGAAAAAATGACTAGAGCGGTTGATAGTGTGGTTGCTGAAATTACTGCTTAAATGACTTAACTAACGTAGCCAATGCTTTCATTTGACTTATATAGATGCCTGCTATTGTAATCGTTGCGGCCAAGTAAAATTCGATGAGCAAAGCTTCTTTTAAAACTAATGCTCCAACCATTGCTGCCCAAAGTGGCACAATGTAATTTGTTATGCCCAGGAAAACTGGACCCGCTTCGCGTATCAATACTACCCTTATGAAATTTGCCATGGCTGTGGGTAAAAATCCAAGTAAAATCAAAATTAATAATGTTTCTGTACTTATATTTGGTGGAGGCCCTTCAATGGCGATGGCCCATAAAACTACCCATACAGACCCAATTAAAAGGGACATGGCTGCTAATCCTACAGGGTCTATACTTGGCAACTTGCGCATCAAGATAGAGTTACTTGCGTAGCAAAAAGCAGCTAGAATACATGCTAATTTTCCAAGAGTTATTAAATTAGATGTGTTATTGTCTAAAGTAAAATCGGGAGAAAATAGAATAACGATACCTAAAAATCCTATTATCAAACCTATAAACTTACTCCTATCTAAAGTTTCGTTAGTATTAAAAAAATAGGCAAGAGGCAAAACAAACAAAGGCATACTAGCCATTGCTAACCCCGCGAAGCTAGATGTTACATATTGCTGTCCCCAGCTGATAAGCTGGAAGGGTAGTGCTGTGCTTATGATCCCAATAATTCCTAATCGTAGCCAAGCCGTTTCTTTGGTGGTAAAAAGCTCTCCGCCACGCATTAGCCAAATTATGGAAGTTATAACTGTTGCAAATACTATTCTTGCTGAAGTTAACCAAAGGGGAGTTATACCTTGAAGGGCTAATTCTATAAATAGAAAGGTCGAACCCCATACGATACCTAACGTAGATATCATTATCCAATGTCTTGTATGAATAGAATTTTCCAAAAATTGTCTTTCGCAGAAATTGCAAAATCTACTAGTTAAAATCAGATTTATCTTTTTTTTTACCATTATTGGCCAACTTGGTTGGCCAATAATGTTTGAAAGAAGTTTAATTAGTTTTTGTCTTTATCGACCATTTTTCCAGCAGATATCCAAGGCATCATTCCACGAAGTTTTTCTCCAACTTCTTCAATCATATGTTCATCGTTTGCACGACGCGCAGCTTTAATTGTAGGCTGGCCAATAGCATTCTCTAGCATGAAGTCGCGAACAAAGTTACCTTTTTGAATATCGGAAAGAACTCCCTTCATTACCTTTTTAGTCTGCTCATATGGTAGAATACGCGGACCGGTAACATACTGACCATATTCGGCAGTATTCGAAATGGAGTAATCCATATTAGCAATGCCTCCTTCGTATATTAAATCTACAATTAATTTGACCTCATGTAGACACTCAAAATAGGCCATTTCTGGAGCATAGCCGGCCTCAACAAGTGTTTCGAACCCGCAACGAATTAGCTCAATTAGCCCTCCACACAGTACTGCTTGTTCTCCAAATAAGTCAGTTTCACACTCTTCTCGGAAATTTGTTTCGATTATTCCTGAGCGTCCTCCGCCAATCGCAGAGCAGTAAGATAAGCCTATTTCAAGTGCTTTACCAGACTCGTCTTTATCAACAGCAACAAGGCAAGGTACGCCTCCGCCCTTTGTGTATTCTCCGCGAACAGTATGACCTGGACCCTTTGGAGCCATCATCAGTACATCGATACCTTTTTTAGGTTCAATTAATCCAAAGTGAACATTAAGGCCATGTGCAAAAGCAATCGCAGCGCCTTCTTTAATGTTCTCGTGCACATATTTTTTGTACGTTTCGGCTTGAAGCTCATCAGGCATTGTAAACATTATTAAGTCACACCAAGCCGCCGCCTCTGAAATGCCCATAACATTAAGACCTTCAACTTCAGCTTTTTTTGCTGATGGTGATCCTTCTCTCAGGGCAACAACTAAATTCTTTGCACCTGAGTCTCTTAGGTTTAGTGCATGAGCATGACCTTGGGATCCATATCCCAAGATTGCCACTTTCTTATCCTTAATTAAGTTAACATCGCAATCTCTATCGTAATAAACTCGCATTTTTTTTCCTTTAATAAATCTGCGTTCGTTATATTACTAAACTTGGAATTAAACGTTCTAATATTGACAAAATATAAAAAATATAATCAAATTTATTCTAATAATTAATAAATATAAGTAATTTTATGTTAGATGATTTAGATAATAGTATACTGCGATATCTACAGAATGATCCGGAAAGCTCAATAGCTAACCTTGCTGAAAAAGCAGCGACGACATCTCCAGTTGTCTCTAGGCGCCTTGCTAAGCTCCAGCAAACTGGCTGTATCCTAGGGCATGAACTAATTTTAGACTGGAGTGCTCTTGGTTTCGAAGTTCAAGTATCGTTAAGAGTTACCTTAGATAAAACCGAGCCTTCTGCTTTTGATGAATTTCTTAAGGCCGCTCGAAAAATAAAAGAAGTTTTAGAAATACAAACATTTTTAGGCATGGTTGATGTACGATTATCCGTTGTCGCTCGGGATATGAAACATTATCAACAGGTATACAAGGACTCTATTTTGGTACTTCCCCATATATCTGATATTGAGGCTTTAATGCACATATCTACAATTAAAATGGATAGGAGACTACCAATATAAGATGCTCAACATACTGGATAAGCAGCTTTTAAAAAAGCTTTCTCTAGAGCCAAAATTAACCACCTCAGCTCTCGCTACTTCCTTATCAACCTCTCAGCCAGTAATTTGGCGGAGAATAAAAAGGTTGGAAAGCCTCGGTGTGATTAAAGGTAAAAGATTGCTCTTGAACCAGGAATTGCTTGGTTTTGGTGTAAAAGTTTTTCTTGGTATTAAATTGGCTACAAAGGGCACTATAAGTTTAGACGACTTTGAGCGAGTAGCTTCTGCAATTCCAGAGGTGCAGTCAATCGAACACGTTTTAGGTCTTTATGATTATCGGTTAAGAGTTGTCGCGCGTGACATAGCTGACTTTGAAAGGATCCTCAGAAGGAGAATAATGACCTTGCCAGGCGTCGGTCAAGTAGAAGCTAATGTTTTATTAAGTGAAGAAGTTTTATCAGGTCCAATTTAGTGTGTGACAATTTAAAGGTTTGTTTTTTTTTTTATTTGAAATTAGCATATTAATATTGGGGAGTACAAAATGCCAGCTTTATTAGATCATATCGATCCTAACGGATTAGAGGAGTTTTCAGTAGTTTTCACGGACCGCTCGTTAAACCACATGAGTAAAGAATTTCAACAGGTGATGTGTGATTTGTCATCGAATTTGAAAGAGGTTTACAACGCAAATGCAGTTGTTTTGGTACCTGGTGGTGGAACATTTGCTATGGAAGCAGTTGCGCGTCAATTTGGTATTGACGCAAGTGTTTTGGTTATTCGAAACGGATGGTTTTCTTATAGATGGAGCCAGATATTCGAGTCGTCAGCAAACGCTCGAGCAACAACAGTAGTCAAAGCCAGGATGGTTGGAAATGAAGCGGTAGCTCCATTTAGGCCGGCCGATGTAGATGATGTGATTGAAAAAATAAAAGAAGAGAAGCCTAACATAGTTTTTGCCCCACACGTCGAAACCTCGGCTGGTGTGATTTTGCCAGATCATTACATAAAGAAAATTTCAACAGCTGCTCATGAAGTTGGAGCTTTGATGGTCCTCGATTGCATCGCTTCGGGCTGCGTCTGGATAGATATGGGCGATTGTGGTGTTGATGTTTTAATTTCTGCACCCCAGAAGGGTTGGTCGGCTTCACCCTCGGCTGGATTAGTTATGTTATCTAAAAGAGCTGTGGGTCAAATTGAAAAAACTAACTCAGATAGCTTCGCAATAGATTTGAAAAAATGGTTCTCTATTATGCAAACTTATGAAAATGGTGGACACGCTTACCATGCAACCATGCCTACTGATGCTCTTAGAGCATTTAGAAATACAGTGTTAGAAACTCGTGAATATGGTTACGAAAAATTAAAATTAGCTCAGTGGGAGCTTGGTAATAAAGTTCGCAAGTACTTGTCAGATAAAGGTATAAAATCCGTGGCTGCTGAAGGGTTCACAGCGCCCGGCGTCGTCGTAAGCTATACCCAGGATAGTGAAATTCAAAATGGATCAAAATTTGCCGCAAAAGGGATGCAGATTGCTGCGGGTGTTCCACTTGCTTGTGATGAACCAGAAGATTTCAAAACCTTCAGGCTAGGACTATTTGGACTGGATAAATTGTATAATGTTGAGGGCACATTCAAGCGATTAACCATGGTTTTAGACCAAGTTCTTTAGGTTTATTTATTTCCCATCCCTAATTTCATGGTTGTGTGTTTTATCGCAGTTACCTGAAAAAAATTCTCTAGGCCAAAGGCTCTAATATTCTGTATCACTTTATTACTAGAAATAGATATTTGGTTTAGAGCGCTAACGCCAGCAACTCGCTGTCTTATATCGAAAATTCTATTTTTTTGATACTCCTTTAATGTATCCAATGATCCCAGTTGATCAGGGTATTTTTGATCTAGATCATTCAAACATTTAATATCTGCTAAGCTCATATTTAAACCTTGTGCACCTATAGGGGGTACAACGTGCGCTGCCTCACCAATTAAAGCTAATCTTTGAGAGTATAATCTATCCGTAATTTGAGATATAATCGGCCACAAGCTTCTTTTACTGGCGAGCTTTAACGGTCCAAGTATGTTGCAGGATCTGATAGTCATCTCACGTTCAAAATTCTTTGTTTCCATTTCCATTAGGTTCTTTGCTTTTTCCCCATTTTCCATCCAAACAATAGCAGAAGAAGGCATACCATTATAATCCGGTAATGGAACAAGGGTAAAAGGACCACCTGAATTATGTATTTCTGTTGAAATATTTTTGTGCGGAATAGAATGGGTAACAGCAAAAGCTAGAGCTTTTTGTCCAAACCTATGGGTTTTGACAGAAATACCAGCTTTTTCCCGGAGAATAGAGTTTCTTCCGTCGGCTGCTATAACCAATTTTGCTTTTACTGTATTACCAGAAGAAAGTTTCAAATAAGCCATCGAGTCTCGGCATACCAAGTCAATTGCGCTAGAATTAGTAATTAATTTACAGTTACTCTGTTGATCAATAAGGCTTTTTAGCCCTGCTCTCATCAATGAATTTTTTACATTCCACCCAAATGGTAAATCTGAAATTTCAGCAGATTTAAATTCTTTCTGGCTTTTAATTTTGTCTCCATTTTTAACACTGGAGGAATCTATTATTTTCATCACCTCTAAGGGCATTGCACTATCTTCAATAGCTTCCCAAATGCCAAGCTTTTCGAGAAATAATTTTGAGGGCTGCAGATAGGCCGTAGTCCTATAGTCTACTTGAGGATTATCACCATAAATAAATGGATCAGCGACAATAACATTTCTTCCAGCTTTAGAATAGCTCAGGGCGGCTA
The DNA here is from genome assembly GCA_902534325.1 of Paracoccaceae bacterium. Taxonomy (GTDB): domain Bacteria; phylum Pseudomonadota; class Alphaproteobacteria; order Rhodobacterales; family Rhodobacteraceae; genus Salinivivens. The sequence continues at coordinate 81,699 of CACAPQ010000003.1, forward strand.
TCGATCCGGCAAGTCCAGCTCCAGAAATAAAAACATCAGTTTCTACCATTCAAACCTCATCCAATTGCTGTTGATATTAGATTAAATTTTTTTATTTAAAAGGATTTGAGGTAATCTGTCGCAGAAAATCTGATAAATGCTTTATTGTATAATTTACATATTTTTCATTTGATTGGATATCACTAACAAGAATAGTTTTTAGGCCTAACTTAAATGGGACCTCCAAATTTCTTTCTTCGTCTTCAAACATGGCTGATCTGTTAGGAACGATTTTGGCTTTCGAAAAAATAATTTCAAATGCTTCTGGGAAAGGTTTGGGAATATAAGTGGCATCTTCGATGCCGTAAATTTCATTGAAGACACTAAGTAAACCTCGGTATTTTAATACCTCTCTGGCATAAGGCACGGTCCCATTTGTGTAGACGAGTTTCCTTCCCGGTAAATTATTCAACGCCTCTAATAAATCTAGGTCTTTGGAAAGCGTAGAAAAATCAATATCATGTACAACTTTTAGGAAATCGTTTGGGTCGATTTTATAATTTTGCATTAATCCAGCTAAAGAGGTGCCATATTTTTTCCAATATTCCGCCCTCATTTTTTCGGCAGTTGCCTCGTCAACATCTAAAAGCTTCATAATGTAATTTGACATCTTTATATTTATTTGGCTGAACAAATCCACCGAAGCTGGATATAAGGTATTATCTAGATCAAAGATCCAGCAATCAATTTCAGATAAATTTTTCAACTTTCAATATTCACTGTATAATTTCTGAATTTTATTTGTTTTTCTTGCTTTTAGGTTGGAAGCTTGCTTATTTAAATCAATGCATAAGGTCGTTTAATGTCATTAATTCGCCAACAAAACAAGGATGCCTATAGTTTAATATTGGAAGCAATAGATATAGGCATTTATAAACCAGGAGATCGCCTTGTTGAGAGTGACTTGGCGGATAGTTTTGGCGTCTCACGGACACCAATTCGTGAAGCTTTGCAGAGATTAGAGACACAATCTTTATTAACCAGAGATGGTAGAAGCTTAATAGTTTCTTCACTAGACCATAGTCAAATGGCTGAACTTTATATTGTCAGAGCCGAATTGGAGGGGTTAGCAGCTAGTTTGGCAGCTAAACATGCAACAGGCGAAGAAGTGAAAGTGCTCCAAGATATGGTAAATTCTGATCGCAAAATTATTGCTGACCCGTCTGCTTTAGCGAAATCAAATCGACGCTTTCACAAACAAATTCACTTAGCTTCGCACAATAGATTTTTAATCAAGCAGTTAGATTTAGTACATCGCTCTATGGCTCTTATGGCTACAACCTCGTTAGCTGCCGATGGTAGAGGTCCCGTAGCTGTCGAAGAACACCAGGCAATAGTAACCGCAATATCTAAGGGCGACTCTGCTGAAGCTTCAGAAAAATTAAGAGATCATATATCCATAGCTTTCATAACTCGCTTGAAACAAGACAGCCTAAAAATAGATTAATGCCGCCCCTTAGAAAATTTCAATTCAATCTTCTTTGTATGTTATTTTCAGATGACTTTTATTCCATAGTGGCAACAAATTGATTGAATAGGTAAAAGCTATCTTGAGGTCCCGGGCTAGCCTCTGGGTGGTGTTGCACTGAAAAAACAGGTCTTTCTGACATCTTTATTCCACAGTTTGAGCCATCAAAAAGTGAAATATGCGTTTCTACTACTCCTTTGGGTAAGGTTTGGGCATCCACTGCAAATCCGTGGTTCATTGACGTGATTTCCACCTTTCCAGAACTATGCTCTTTAACAGGATGGTTTGCGCCATGATGGCCATGGTTCATTTTTATTGTTTTAGCCCCTAAGGCAAGTGCTAGCATTTGGTGCCCTAGGCAAATTCCAAAGATAGGTAGATCAGTATTCTCTAATAAGTACTGAATGACAGGAACAGCATACTTTCCAGTAGCTGCTGGGTCACCTGGTCCATTAGATAAGAAAATTCCATCAGGTTTGTGCGCAAGAACCTCATCTGCTGAACTTGATGCAGGTAAAACTGTTACTTCACAGCCGGCGGATGCCAGACATCGAAGGATATTTCGCTTCGCTCCATAGTCAATGGCCACAACTTTATGTTTTGCTTGTTTTTGTCTTTCAAAGCCTTTTGGCCATGCCCAGCGCATTTCATCCCACTTGTAGCTTTGCTGACAAGTGACTTTTTCTGCCAAGTCTAAGCCTTCTAAACCAGAAAAACTTTTAGCTTTTTTAATAAGTTCTGCTGTATCAAAAACACCATTAGAGTTATGAGATATTGCTACGTGCGGAGCTCCTAACATCCTAATAGCTCTCGTTAAACGTCTGGTATCAACTCCGCCCATTCCCAATAAATTATATTTTTTTAACCAGTCTGATAAATGTTCCAATGATCTCCAGTTTGATGGTTGTGTTGGGTCCCATTTGACAATCAAGCCTTCGGCAGCGGGATTTTCAGTTTCGGCGTCTTCAGTGTTTACCCCAACATTGCCAATATGCGGAAATGTAAATGTTACAATTTGGCTTGCATAAGAAGGGTCAGTAAGAATTTCCTGATATCCGGTTATTGATGTGTTAAAGCAGAGTTCAGCAGTGGTTTCACCAGTTGCACCGAAGCCTTTACCAAAAAATAAAGTTCCGTCCGCGAGTGCGAGGCAAGCGGTTGGCGTATTCGATGAAAATTCGTTTGTCATGGCGACTCTTTAACCCAAATTGCTTGCAAACTATGATTATGCCCCCGAAGGGTCAAGATTATAGATCTACTATTTTCAATCAAATTCTCTTGCTAATTTACTATTTTTTTTGTACCCGTCATAACCGAAATCAAGAAAGGTTTATCCTATGGAACTTCGGTCTCGCATAAACACTGCTATGAAGCAGGCTATGAAAGATAAATCCGCAGAGCGCCTTTCAACAATTCGTTTGATCAATGCTGCAATCAAAGACCGAGATATTGCAGCTCGGACGGAAGGAAAAGAAAATGGTGTTGGTGATGACGAGGTATTAGCTATACTTGCTAAAATGACAAAACAGCGTCAGGAAAGTGCTAAAACATATGAAGAAGCGGGTAGGCTTGATTTATCTGAGCGTGAATTAGCGGAAATAAAAGTTATAGAAGAGTTTTTGCCTCGACAATTGACCGATAGCGAAATTCAATCTGCTGTATCAGAAGCAATAAACGAAGTGGGAGCTAGCTCTATAAGAGATATGGGAAAGGTCATGGGTGCTTTAAAAAGCAAATATGCCGGACAAATGGATTTTGGAGCCGTTGGCGCTTTAGTTAAAAATAACTTATCGAGTTAAGGATTACGGTTTAACTCTTTCAACAATCGATTTAATTCGTTAAACAGTTCTATTCGCTCATCTTCACCCAGAAATGAACCCAATTCTACTTCGCGCCCATTACCGCTTAATGTGATATAGTTAACAACAGGTCCTTCTTTATGGTACATCCTTAATTTAGACCAGTATGTAGAACAAACCCATTCTTTTTGCTCTCCAGTTGGATCCTGCCTTATCAATACAAGTTCATCTTTATAAAGCGTTAATTGCTCAAGAATTTGACGGTCTCTGAGGCTTTTTCTTAAAGCAAACCAAATACCCGTCAAAGTTAAAAACAGGAATGGGAATAATCCCCAAAATACTTTAGTTCCCAAAACATTAAAAAGTGGTAGAGCGATCAAGGCAAATGTTGCACCTAAAAAAAACGCAAATCCTTTTGGTTTTAGAGAGTTATAGGGCCAAAGTTCGATAGTTGTTACTTTGCCTGCTCCTATCTCATTATTTATAATATACGGCATATAAAACTGCAAAATTTACGGATAATTTGTCAGTAGTTGGTATATACCAAGAAGAATAGGCCCCCAACTTATTGGAGGCCTTTATTATTTGGTTACAACTAATGGGCAGGAGATTTATCCCACTCTTCCTGCTTTGGTAAGATCTCAAATGTATGCTCTGGCGGAGGAGAAGGTAAAGTCCACTCTAAGGTGTCGGCATATTCATTCCAAGGATTAGCTCTTGTTTCTTTCTTACCTGCTACAATCGCATAAATTATAACGACGAAGAAAAATACAAATGATGCAAATGATAAAAATGCTCCATAAGATGATACCTGATTCCACAAAGCAAAAGCTTCTGGATAATCGATGTATCGGCGAGGCATCCCTTGACGTCCTAAGAAGTGTTGTGGGAAAAAAGTAATATTAGATCCTACGAACATGGTCCAAAAATGAAGTTGACCTGCCCATTCCGGAATACTTCTTCCTGTCATTTTAGGAAAATAAAAATAAATTCCTGCAAAGATAGCAAAAACGGCTCCCAATGACATAACGTAGTGGAAATGTGCGACCACGTAGTACGTGTCATGGTATGCACGATCTACGCCGGCTTGTGCTAAAACGATACCCGTCACTCCGCCTAGAGTGAATAGAAACAAAAAGCCAAAAGCCCAAAGCATAGGCGTTTTGAATTCGATTGAACCACCCCACATTGTTGCAATCCATGAAAATATTTTGATCCCAGTTGGCACTGCGATAACCATGGTAGCCAGCATAAAGTAGGATTGTTGCGTGAGTGACATTCCAACTGTGTACATGTGGTGAGCCCACACAACAAAGCCCAGTGCCCCAATTGCGATTAATGCCCATACCATGGGAAGGTAACCGAATACGGGCTTTCTCGAAAAGGTCGCTATAACATGTGAAATTATACCAAAACCTGGTAAAATTATTATATAAACTTCCGGGTGTCCAAAAAACCAAAGAATGTGTTGGTACAAAATTGGATCGCCTCCGCCTGCTGGGTCAAAAAAGGTTGTTCCGAAATTTCTATCTGTAAGAAGCATTGTTATGGCACCAGCTAGAACTGGAAGTGCTAGAAGTATTAACCATGCCGTCACAAAAATTGACCAAGAAAACAATGGCACCTTGAACAGTGTCATTCCAGGGGCTCGCATGTTGAGAAAGGTCGTGATCATATTTATAGCGCCCAAAATAGATGACGCTCCTGAAACATGGACGGCGAAAATCGCCAAATCCATTGACATACCACCCTCGTTTACCGAAAGCGGTGGATAAAGTATCCAGCCAACGCCAGACCCCAATTGATCGTTACCTCCAGGAGACAGCACAGAACATATCGCTAAAGTCGTTCCAGCTACATACATCCAAAAAGACAAATTATTCATTCTTGGGAATGCCATGTCTGGTGATCCAATTTGTAGAGGCATAAAGTAGTTGCCAAAACCGCCAAATAGGGCTGGAATGACAACAAAAAACATCATCAGAATGCCATGACCAGTAATAAGTACATTCCATAGATGGCCGTTTGGTGTACATTCACCAATTCCTGCGGCTGTTAGGCGCATTCCTTCCATACACATGTATTGAACGCCCGGGTTCATCAATTCCAGTCTCATATAGATCGTGAATGATACGGCTATAAAGCCTACAAGTGCTGAAACGACGAGATATAAAATACCGATATCTTTGTGATTTGTTGACATAAACCAACGGGTAAAAAAACCTCGTTGATCTTCATGCTCATGGCCGTGGATGGCTGCGTCTGCCATATTTGCCTCCTAATAATTTTATAGTCAGTGACTCGTTTTTAAGACTACCCAGTTCTATGTAATTCGCTTGAGCATAAACAGCAATGATCGTATTTGCCGCACTTGAAAAAGAATTTAGATTTTTACTCATTTGTGTGATTTTTGAGACTAATATTCTCTATGTTATTTCAAAACACTTTAGAAAAAGATTTAGTCAGTGCAATGTCCAAATCTTTCATTGAAACTGGCAAACCTAAATCTACTAGGCTGGTCACGCCATGTTCCTTGATGCCACAAGGTACAATACCCTGAAAATGGCTCAAATCTGGATCAACATTTATTGATAAACCGTGAAAGGTTACCCATTTTCTTAACCGAACGCCAATTGCTGCAATTTTTTCTTCTTCAATTAACCCATTGATATTTTTATGTTTATCAGGCCTTTGAACCCATATCCCAACGCGTCCCTTACGGCTTTGACCAACAACATTAAATTCTGCCAGTGTGTGAATGATCCATGCTTCAAGGTTTTCAACAAATTTTTTAACGTCTTTACCTCGTTTATTTAAATCAAGCATCACGTAAACGACTCTTTGACCTGGCCCATGATATGTATATTGACCCCCACGTTTTGTTTCAAAAACGGGAAATCGATTGGGTTCAACAAGATCTTTTTTGTTAGCGCTGGTTCCAGCAGTGTAAAGAGAAGGGTGCTCTAAAAACCAGATCTTTTCATCAGCTTCGCCACTAATGATTTTCTGCACGTAATTGTCCATTTTTTCTAGCGCTGTATCATAGTCTACTTCGCCGTCACTTATTTCCCATTGAACCATCTTTTAATTTTTCCCAGAACAATCTCTTCTTTCATAAATTAACTTTTACAGAAAATCTTTAAAGCAAAATAAAAGATTTATCTTTTCAAAAATATTAGCAGGGGATAAAGACTAAGAGCACGGTGTGCGGCCGTGGCGGAATTGGTAGACGCGCAGCGTTGAGGTCGCTGTTCTTTAACCGGAGTGGAAGTTCGAGTCTTCTCGGCCGCACCAATTTTCAAAATTACATTATTCTGGCTCTTTGAATGAATTTTCAAATGCATTCATAATAGGATAGGTGAAATAAGAAATCAAAGGCCGCTGTCCGACCATTAAATCTGCTGTTGCCAGCATGCCTTGCGACAATATAAAATCCGATGGCATTTTAGATCCCTCAAGGCCCTGTGTTTTGACCCGTCCCCTGTAAAACACACCCTTGTCACCAGATAATGATTCATTAAATGTATCGTTGGAAACGTATATTAATTCACCGTCTAAGCCCCCAAATTCTTGAAACGGCATAGCATCTAATTTAACAGAAACTTTCATACCAACCTTCATGTCGGGTATTTCTTTTGGATCTATATCAATCTCAAGGAATAAAGGTTGATTAGATTGAACCAAAGTAACAATGGCCTCACCTTCACTGACTACGCCACCTCTGGAAACCTCCGGTAAGTCCAAAACAATACCTTCAGCTGGCGACCTCACTATTATGTTATCTACAAGTCGAGACAGCTTAATTTTTTCTTGTTTTAGCTGGGTTAATTCTTCGTTCTTTGCTGTTATTTCACCATTTAGTTTTGAGGTCCAACTTGCTATGAAAGCCTGTTTGTCCGCATTTTGGGTTGTGATTGCAGATTCAAGTTTCAAAATCGAAGTCTTGGCATTAAACTGGGCTTTTTCCGCATTTAACAACGCATCTTTTGCAGAAAGATAATCTAGCTCAAGCTTTGTAGTTGAGGTTTTGGAGGTAAATTCAGATTTCTGTGCGTTTAAAAGTGTATCTTGGGACGTTAGATACTCTGATAAAGATACGATCCCTCGTTCCATTAGGTCTTTCTTTACCTCAGTCTGCTTAGATTTTATTTCTGTTTGTTTGGTTAAAATTTCCGATAATGTGCCCGATTGCCGGTCATACAGTTCTTTCTTTGCCTTGGCCAGCTTAGCCTTGATTTCTGTTTGTGCTATCGCAATATCCAGAAGCTCTTTTGATGACTCATACTCGTTTCGAGCCGTGCCCAGCTTAGAGTCAAAAGACTTAATCTTTTCAGAATATTCCATTACTTTTTTCAATAATGTGACACTGTATAATTCATTAAATTTTGCAGAATTATTTGGTAGATTTAATTTTTTAATTGTTGCTTCATAAAAACTATCTAATTTAAGATCTGAATTGAATTTCTGAATGTTATCGATCAACATCAGTTCCATATGAAGTCCTACCAAAGACTGATAGATATTATCGATCTTTTCTTGGTTCTTTTTCAAATCTACGCTTACGACCGTATCATCTAAATACGCTATGATCTGACCTTTAACCACCGCGTCACCGCGGCTCACTTCAACACTTTTCACGACGGAACTTGCACTGGCTTCGACAATAACATTCGGCGTTGCAGTCAGAAATTCCCCACGCGCAGATATTGTTGTGTCTACCTGACTGAGGGATGCGAATATGACGCTCCCAATAAAAAATGTTAGAAACGTAAGAGTGATAGTTAAAAGAGGCTTTGAGGGGCCCTGCTCGTATATGGCGTCAGTGTCATCTATTTCAAAATCATCCGACGCTTTTTCCGAAAATTTTTGAATTGGTACAGAACCATTATCAGCAGCGCCCGTGCGCTCATATTTTGCTACCACTTGGTTGGACTTTCGTAAATTTTCTGAAATAGTTTTCATAATACGAACAGCAGCTTCTGGATTTTTACTCAAATAAGTTTCAAAAGAATTGGCTGTTACTTCTGTAACTAATGTATTTTCCTTCGCTCTAGCACCAGCACTTCGAGGGTTTCCATCAATAAGTGCCATCTCACCAAAAAGAGTGGGGGCGGCTAACTCAGCGAGTACTTGCTCACCGTCAGTACTGTGTTTTGTTATCTCTACAGTTCCTGATTTTATAACGTACGCATAGGCAGCACTTTCACCCTCTCGGAAAATATACTCACCGTCTGTAAAAGATTTATCAGCCATTCAGTTTCTCATCATAAGTCAACGGGAAGAGTTTTATGTCCCAGTTAATTTTTGCTCCATTGCCCATAGCTCTTGGTAGAGCGCACAGGTTTTTAAAAGTTCATCATGCGCTCCCTGACCGACAACTACACCTTTTTCGAGCACTATTATTTGCTCAAATTGTGCGGTTGAGCGCAGATCATGAGTTGCCATTATAACAGTTTTTAAGTCACATATTTTTGAGAAGTTTTCAAAGAAAGAAATCTGAGTTGATTTATCTAAATTAGCAAGTGCTTCATCAATTAAAAGAATACGAGGCATTGCCATTAGGCCGCGGGCCAAAGCTAAAGTGACACGATCGCCCTGCGATAATGGCATACCAAACTGATTGATTTCGGTTGAGATACCCTCTTGTAACTGATCCAGAACCTTTTGAAGGCCAGATATTTCAAGTATTTCCTGTAACTCCCGCTCACTTATCCCTGGGTTTACCTTTCGTAAATTTTCTTCGATGGTAGCCCCAAAGAACACGGGTTTGCTGTCTATCAATGTATTTTGGCTGCGATAATTATCTAAACTTAAATGGCGAATATTCTGACCATCAATTTCCATTGAGCCCGTATTTGGTCTTAAAAAGCCTTGGCAAAGACGCAAAAAGGTAGTCTTTCCAGCACCTGAAGGTCCGACAACGGCTACTTTGGCTTTCGCTGGAATACTTAATGTCAGCCCGTCAAGAGCATTTGAATTTTCAAATCTAACAACAACGTCCTTACAAACTACTTCACCCTTCACGACCATTTCATTTCCAGCGCCAACCCGTTCGGTTGGACCATTCCAACTCTTGCCCACTGAATCCAGTGTCGACTTAAAGCTCTTCAAATCTGAAAAAAACGTGAAAAACGAAGTAAACGGGGATACAAGCTTTCCTCCAAGCATATTACATGAAATGATCGCACCAGCTGACAGTCCGTCAGCAAGCACCAGCAGAACCCCAGTTGTAACGATCGCAACCGTCATGAGCTGGGTCAGAGTTGCATTTACATTGGTTATAATCATGCTGGAAATTTGGCCTTGGATACTTTGGCGTATACTTCTAGACGAGACTTTTCGCCATTCTCGACGTTGTGAAGCTTCCAGCGAGAATGCTTTAATCGTCTCTACGCCTGCAATATTGGCTTGAACAACCCTGCGTTTTGAGGCCTCTAGCGGCCCTGTAATCTTGGCAGCTTCTTGCTGACGCCATCTCCCAAAAAGGGTAATGGCTCCGTGGGCCATTGAAAATAAGGTTACTATGAGAGCGAGCATAGGGCTGTAACCGAAAAGAACAGGAAGGAATACTAAAATGGTAGTAGCATCAAAAATTGTTTTAAGAACTTGAGTTGAGATAAAGTTTTTAATTGTACCTGAAGCCTGAAGAAGCGACTCGAACTCAGAGCTTGATCCAGTTTGGAAAGTGGAAGCTGGCATTGCCATCACTTTGTCAAAAATATCACCGGATAATCGCGCTTCTATTGATGTGGAAATAAAATTTATCACATAGTCACGAACATAGCCCAGTATGCCATTGAAAATCAGCGCTGCACATACACCCATCACCAAAATATATAAGGTTGATACTGCTCCAAAATTTAAAACTTTATCTAGAGATATTTGGATAAATACGATTGGAGCCAGTCCCAAAATAGCTGTTAATATGGCCGCGATAAAAGTGAGACCTAGTAAGCCTTTAAATCGATACAGCTCAGGAATGAACCAGGTCCAGTCAAAAGCACGATCCTGTGAAGCAATGCCTGTTTCACTAGAGATGAGATAAACAGATCCAGCCCACTTACGTTTGAATTCGGTCTCGTTTTCAACATCAATTTTATTTGATGGATCTAAGGGATCCATTGATTGAAACTCAACTACATTTTCCGCATTTGACTTGCAGCTAATTAATATTTTCGCTGTGCCATCGCGCATGATTGCGACGCAGGGAAAATAGTAGGATCGGTCAATTAAAGTTTTTATACTTGGTTTCAGACGCTGAACTTTTACCCCCTGGTCCTTAAGGGTATTTTTTAATTCTTTCTCAGATTTAATTTGACCTTGCGATATCTTTTTTTCAAGTTGCTCAACGGTAATTCGAACACCAAACTGTCCAGCCAAAGAAATTACGCTTAATGATAGAGATCTGAGGGTTTTTGAGTTCATCTTACAAACTCTATCTGTCCAAATTTGTTCAAATTAAATATCATATTATTCATAAAAACTACCAAAAAAAATACAATTTTCAAGATTTGCTGTATTTATCCCTAACCTTCATAATCTCCATAAAGACTTTCTCTGAAATAGTATTCGCAACGGTATCGCCTAACTGATTTATTTGTCTTAATGATGCCCCATAACTTTCAGACCATAAAGTTTTTCCGCCAGGTGCTTTTAAAATTACATCGACTGCGAAATTCGGTTGATTAGTTGAAACAGTGCCAATGAGCTGATAGTCGGAGTCACTTGGATTTTTCTGAACAGTAGAATCTATCCAGTCTTTCTGGTTCAGATATTTTTCCAGATTATCTGTTACGTCTCTGCAAAAGATACTTGCTAATTCAGACGTAGCAGCAAATGGTTTTATTGAAATAAGAGGGCCTTCGTCTTCCCTCTTCATACCCTTTGATCCTAAATTTAATCTACCAGTGCTCCAAACTTCTACAGGCGTAGCGATGTTTTTTAAAGTCTGATTTCCACAGTTATTAAATAAACGCGCCTGATTTTCATCCAAGCATAAATAAGTAGAATTTGAAATGGCAACCTCACCATTTTCGGCAATAGACTCCAAACGGGCGGCTATGTTAACAGTACCTCCATAAACATCCGGTGGCGGACCTTCTTCATGCTCAACATCACCAAGGTGTATTCCTACTCTAAGTTCTAATTTGCCTTGTTTCTTGACCAGCTTCAGCCATTCTAAAGCGCAATCGACAGATTCAGAGGCACTTTTAAATTCAATAAGCCATCCGTCGCCTAACGATTTAATCATATTACCATTATATTTAGAAAGTGTAGGCCTAATGATTTCTTTTTGAAATTCTCTTATCAGGTTTAAAGCTCCAGTTTCATCCTCAGCCATCATTTTAGAATATCCAACGACATCTGCTAAAAATATTACGCCAAGGCTTCTCATGATTTTTCTCCTGATATTATATTATGTAATTTTTTTATACCGAGATTTATGAAACAAACATAAGTAAGGGGTGACGGTTTTTAACTATCACCCCATTTTTTATTAAGCTTTTACCTAAACTATAGGGTCTACCTCATCCGGTGGTGCATTTGGATCTGGTGCGTTCGGATCGTCCATTGGAGCATCGCCCGCATCAGCCGGAACTCCCATATCCGGAGCACCTCCACCAGCTCCCTGATCAGCAACTTGATCCATTGCCCCGCTAAGAGCATCGCCTGCTGGATCCATTGGAGCTATATTACCTGGTCCTGGATCAAGGGCGCCGCCTAGAGCTCCCATTCCACCGTCATCCGGCATCATGCCAGCAACTTCAGGTGGCATATTTACCATCTGGTCAGGTGAAATAGCGTTCATCACTGGTGGTGGCATGTGTGCCATCATTGGAGCATCCATACCGCCCATACAGCCAGGAGGCATCATTTCCATATGACCTGGGCTCATACCGCCCATACAATGAGGTGGCATTTCTTCCATATGACCTGGTCCCATACCGCCCATACAGCCAGGAGGCATCATTTCCATGTGCATTGGTCCCATACCGCCCATACAACCAGGAGGCATCATTTCCATATGACCTGGTCCCATACCGCCCATACAATCAGGTGGCATATTTGCCATATGACCTGGTCCCATACCGCCCATACAATCAGGTGGCATCTCTTTCATCATGTCAGCGTCCATGCCCTTCATCGCATGCGGAGGCATCATTTCAACCAAGACAGCCTATTCAATTGGTGTTGGTAGAAAAATTAATGAGAACTTTTCTGCTCTCGGGTCATACTCAACAGAAGCTGGCGGCGGAGCTACAAGCGCTGATCCGTTCACTCTAACAGACGGCTCGCAAACTTTGGGTTTAGGTGTAAGATATACGAGAAATAACATGACAATCACGGGTGGCTATAGCTATACAAAAGTT
>CACAPQ010000004.1 GCA_902534325.1 Paracoccaceae bacterium
GTAAATCGACTTTCATTGAAGTTTTTGGCTCCTATCTTACTGATTTTGGATTAAGTGTTGCAGTTCTTGCTGTTGATCCCAGCTCTGTCAGATCAGGCGGGTCTATACTTGGAGATAAAACTAGGATGACACTCTTGGCTCGAAATCCTGCTGCTTTTATACGGCCGTCTCCCAGTCAAACTCATTTAGGTGGGGTAGCTCGCCGGACTCGTGAAACCGTGAAGATATGTGAGGCGGCAGGGTTTGATGTTATTTTAATTGAAACTGTCGGTGTTGGACAATCTGAAACTATTGTTTCTGAAATTTGTGATATTTTTACTTTGCTGCTTGCTCCGGCTGGTGGCGACGAATTACAGGGTGTAAAAAGAGGGATAATGGAGCTTGCCGACATTATTTTAGTAAACAAAGCTGACGGTCAATTAAAGGATCAAGCAACAAGAACTTGCGCTGACTACTCTGGAGCTCTCCGATTACTTAGAAAACGCCCTCAGGACCCACAAGGGTTTCCGAAGGCAATGACCGTTTCAGCGATAGAGAAAGATGGAATTAGTGAGACATGGAAAGTAATTTCTAATCTCGTCGAGTGGCGCCAGGAAAAAGGTCATTTTCAATCTAATCGTACGGAACAGTTAAAGTTTTGGCTTATTGAAGATGTTAGATATAAGTTATTGTCTGTTTTAGATAAAAATCCTATGAAAGAGGATCTCCTAGAAATTGCTGAAGAAGTTGTTTCAGGAAAGAAAAATTTAGCATTGGCGGCAAACCAAATATTGCAAGAAATTTCCATTAAAAAGGGTGAGTTGGGCTAGATTAACTTTATTTTTTCAGCTTAATTTTTCAGAAAAAAAATTACCTATTTAATATATTTTTTTTCGCCTGAAGGTGCTTGACGAGCATACAGAATGCCCCTAGAAGCTCTGAAATAGTTTAAGTATACAAGCTTATTTTTTAAATAGATGTTTGGGCAAGTGTTGCTCAAAAAGTTAAAGTTAGGAAACTAAAATGTCGCGCCGTTGTGAATTAACAGGTAAAGGGCCAATGACCGGAAACAATGTAAGTCATGCCAATAATAAGACACGCCGAAGATTTTTACCCAACCTTAACGAAGTGACACTACAATCAGAAACTTTGGGACGTGGTGTAAAATTACGCATATCGGCTGCAGCGCTAAGGACAGTAGATCACAGAGGTGGTCTTGACGCTTTCCTTGCGAAAGCAAAGGACAAAGAGCTGTCTGCTAATGCTCTTAAAGTCAAAAAAGAAATATCGAAAGCTCAAGAAGCTTAATAATACACGGTAAACGTGAATTTTTAATATCTACAGAACTGTTTATTCACTAGAGTGGTTTGATTAATGAAAATTAAATTATTTATAGCCGCCATCCCATCACTATTGGTGTTGTGTTCAAGTCTAAGTGCTGGGCAAATTATGATATCTGATGCCTACGCACGGTCATCTGGTCCTCTTGCCAAGGCAGGTGCAGCCTACATGAGAATAATGAATCACTCTGATGAGAGCGATCGCCTCTTAGGTGTACAATCTGATATTGCAAAAAAAACAGAGCTTCATACCCACTCAAAGGATTATAACGGTGTAATGAAGATGATCCGTATAGATGAAGGTATTAAAATAGGAGCGATGAAAGAACATCGTCTTATTCGCGGTGGTCAACATATCATGTTTATGGGCCTCAAAGAGCCTTTCGAAACGGGAAAAATAATCCCATTAACACTTCTTTTTGAAAAAGCAGGTGAGGTTGGTATTGAGATTATTATCGATCAAGATAGGAAAGAAAAAAAACATTCCCAATCGCACACCCACTAATTGGATTTAAAAACGTGATACAGTCGGTTCTCTTTATTTGTCTTGGTAATATTTGTAGGTCACCGACAGCCGAATGTATATTCAGAGAAAAAGCGAAAATTTCTAAACTCGATATCTTTTGTGACAGTGCCGGCACGGCTTCTTGGCATGTTGGATCTTTTCCTTATGAGCCCATGCAAGTGGCAGCACAGGGTCGAGGATTTGATATGTCCAAGCTAAGGGCTCGCCAAATTACAATAGCTGATTTCGAAGATTTTGATTTGCTGGTTGTTATGGATAATGAAAACCGATCCAATTTAAAAAATTTATGCCCAGAAAAGTTAGATAAAGTGCACCTTTTGACTGACTATTCTTTGGAGGATTTGGCGTATGATTATGTTCCTGACCCTTACTACACTCGCAACTTTAATGAAGCGCTTGATATAATAGAAACATCACTGAATGGATTGGTGAAAAGTTTAATAAATCATAATAATTATTTAAAACAATAGTTTAAAGGGTTTTCAGGTCTTTTTTCTTGCTCTTTCAAGTAAGTGACTTACCTTTTCTCAATTAGGTTTATAAAAGGTTCACGCCCATGCAGATTTTAACACTCTACCTTTCCACAGCAGTTGTGTTTTTGGCGCTTGATATTGTCATGCTAAAGCGTGTGCTTTACCCGCTCTTTTCATCCAATCTCGGCGATTGGCTTTTAGAAGATCCTAGAATGGGTCCAGCAGCAGTATTTTACCTTTTCTATGTAGGCGGCGTTCTATTTTTCGCATCTTGGCCCGCATTTAATTCAGGTAACCCAACTCAAGCCTTAATGGCTGGTGCTTTACTTGGGGTACTCGCTTACGGGACATATGAGTTTACTAACTTTGCCACTCTGCGAGCGTGGTCGCCTACTATGGTGATGATAGACGTCACTTGGGGCGCAGTTTTAACAGGTGTATCCGCTTGGGCGGGTGTGGTTATCACACGCGCAGTATTTGGCTGATTTTATAAATCTGGGCTTAGCTCAAGGTTTTATTGGCATTTAATAGTTAGTTCAGTATAGACTTTGACAGTTTATATTGTGGAGAACTTTTATGCCGGGCAGTGCAAATCTGAATATTATGTTAAAGACTGCTCGCAAAGCAGGACGCTCGTTATCAAAAGATTTTAGGGAAGTTGAAAATTTGCTAGTATCTCGTAAAGGTGCTGGTGATTTTGTCAGCCGCGCGGACATTGCTGCTGAAAATATAATTCGTGATGAACTCATGGAAGCCCGACCCACTTATGGATGGGTTGGCGAAGAAAGTGACGAAGAAGAAGGAAAAGATCCTACTCGTCGTTGGATCGTTGATCCGCTTGATGGGACCACTAATTTTTTACATGGTTTGCCACACTGGGCGGTGTCAATAGCCTTAGAGCACAAGGGTGAAATTATTTCAGGAGTTATTTATGATCCTTGCAAAGACGAAATGTTCTTTGCAGAGAAAGGATTAGGTGCCTGGATGAATGAAACTAGAATTCGAGTATCAGCACGTCACAGTATAGCAGATAGCTTGTATGCAACAGGTATTCCTTTCTCGGGAAGAATAGAAGATTTGCCAGAAACAATAAACGATCTCAAAAAATTAATGCCCAAATGTTCTGGAGTTCGCCGATATGGCGCTGCTGCATTAGACTTGGCATATGTTGCTGCTGGCCGATATGAAGGTTATTGGGAGCGTAACTTGAATAATTGGGATATTGCTGCTGGTGTTATTATTGCAAGAGAAGCTGGAGCCATGGTTGAGTCAATTTCCATAAATGAAGACCCGTTGATTGATGGAAATATAATTGCCGCAAGCGAAGTACAGTTTAATAAATTTGCAAAAATTATACGGGAATAATCATCTTCTTACTTTTGGAATATTTGATCGTGTGAATGAATATGTCGCTTCTTTGTGATCCGGGGCACCATGGTTTTTTGACCAAAACTTTTTTCCACCCAATTTCTGCCAGGTCGTAAAGGTGGCAATAACACCAAAAATAAATCCACCTATATGAGCCCAATAAGCAACGCTGCTCACCGAAGCTGGTACTGCTAATCCATTGTAAAGTTGCAATACAAACCAGATACCTAAGACAAGCCATGCCCGAATTGGGATAATTTTAAAAATAATGATGAAGATAAATAAAATATCAATTCTAGCTTTTGGAAATAGAAGCAAATAGCCTCCCATAACCGCTGCCACTGCACCAGAAGCCCCTATGACTGGAACATTAGAGGAGGAATCTGCTGCAAATTGCGCAAAATTTGCAAAGACTCCTGCACACAGATAAAAAATTAGAAACCAAAAATGTCCCATTTTATCTTCTAGATTGTCACCATAGATGTGCAGGAACAGCATATTTCCTAGCAAATGCATAAAACTACCATGAAAAAATATAGAGGTTAATAAACCTAAATAAGCGCTTCCCTCACTTATTCTTGCTGGTATAAGCGCCCAGTTTTGAAATAAAGGATTTATTTTACTGGGGTCTCCCAAGACGGGCCAATAGCTTACAAAGATAAAAGTGTTTAATAAAATTAACCCATAAGTTATGTAGGGAAACCTAAGAGACGGATTATGATCGCGTATTGGAAACATATTTTTAGGTGTATTCTTTCAATAATAGCAGTCAAGTTGAATCTAAGTAAGTTATCTCAAACTTTTTAATATAATCTACAAATAAAAAGGTGCAAAATCTTGCATAAATTTAGTATGAATTATTCTTTATACTAGACACTCCAGACAATATAAGTAATGTCGGCGCACCTGGCCCGTGTGATGGAATGGTAGACATAACAGACTTAAAATCTGTGGCCTTCGGGCGTGGCGGTTCGAGTCCGCCCACGGGTACCAGGTGAATTAATTAATAACTGATATTCAATTTATTGAAAGAGAAACTAAAGCCTATTATTGGCAGCAGATATTAAAAAAGCTTTAAGTCCCAGTGGAGAAAAAATGAAGAATTCAAATACGGTTTTGATCGACAAAAATCCTGGTAGAAATTCTCAAACCTACGGTATTGCAAGAGAATTAGGTACTGATTTGGGGCTCATTCACGAACCGTCTGTCGGGGTGGTTGGGAATAAGGGTGACTCCCAGTGTTATATTGGTGTTTCACAAAAGGTTGGAATTATACATGATGCTTTAAAAGATAAAGTGGGTAGCAAACCTGGGCAATTACCAATGAGATTAATCCAACCAGAGTTTACTGTTGCCACATCTGATGGGATTAGGAATGGCACAAAAGAGATGCGATATTCCTTAATTGGTAGAGAGGTTACAAACGATAGTTTGTCAGAGCATCTTAGCGCTACTGGTCTTGAGGGCGTTATTGCAGTTGTTGCATGTGACAAGCCGCCTGTAGGTACTCTAGCTGCTATTTTAGAACATAACCGACCTGCAATTTTAATGTCTGATGGTTCAATTAGACCTGGTATTGATTCAGAAACTGGGGAAAGTATTGACTTAATTACAGCCTATCAAATGGCTGGCAGTGATGATGAAAAATTAAAGAGTAGAATTGCAAAAGAAGCCTGTCCTGGTTATGGAAGTTGTGGCGGTATGTTTACTTATAACACTATGCAAACTTTTATTGGTGTTGTCGGAATGCAACCTTTGCATATGATCTCACCAGCATCTGAAGATGAAAGACGCATTGAAGAATTTCCCGCTGAATTGGTGAATTATTTAGCTAATTTGATTAATAAAAACATTACACCTAGAGACATCGTTACTAGAGAGTCTTTAAGAAATGCAATTATTGTAGCTATGGCTGTTGGTGGCTCAACTAATGTATTATTGCATGCTCCTGAGTTAGCAAGAGCCGCTGGATATAAAGACTTTGCCAATGAAATAATGAGCCCCGAAGAATTTAATAATTTGTCTAGAAATATTATTCCGGTTGTCATAGATGCTCGGCCTTTTGGACAATATTCGATGGTGGATATTGATGCCAAAGGCGGTATGCAAGTGATAGTTAAAGAACTCATGGACGCTGGATTGTTAAATGGTGACACATTGACTTGCACAGGAGAGACCCTGTCTGAACAAGTCGAACGACTGAACCCTCCTACACCGGATGAGGATGTAATTTATACTGTTCAAAAACCATATAAAGAGACAGGCGGACTGCGCGTTTTAGGTGGAAATTTGTCACCTGAATTTAGTGCTGTACTAAAGTTAGCTGGCGTTGAAGGCGGACTGGAAAATAACATCTTTCAAGGTAAGGCTAAGGTTTTTGATGGAGAACAGGAATTATTGAAGGCATTAGACTCTCAGGCTGATATGTTCGAAAACTTTGATATGATTGTGGTACGTTACGAAGGGCCGTTTGGTGCGCCAGGTATGCCTGAAATGCTAGACTCGACCTCTAGAATTACGGCGTTATGTCGTGAGAAAAATATTGTAGTTGGCCTCATGACTGATGGTAGGTTTTCTGGAGGATCGGTTGGTTTAGTTATAGGCCACGTTGGTCCCGAAGCAGCCGCAGGCGGTGCAATTGCTTTAATCGAAACTGGTGACGAAATAGTTGTAAATTTGAACAAAAATGAGTTGAATTGTACGCAACTTAAAGATGAAACAATAAGACTTGAGCGCGAGACACTTTGGAATGATCTTGTGGCTGAAAATGGTGGTATGCACCCTTCGGTTGGAGACGCTGATACTAGATTACTTAATCGGATGCGTAATTCGGCAGTTTCTGCGGTTTATGGAGCTGGTATGCATCCAAACAGGTCACTATGGGTTCGTGATCCTCGGAAACCTCAGAAATCAAATTTTGAACCGTCTAATAAATTTAGATAGGTTTTTCAGTTCTGTAAAAGTCTATCGCTAAATTCTTCGACAGACTTCCAATTTGTAAATTCAAAGGTTCCTGAAGTGTCTGTGGGCCCTTTTGTTATAAACATTATGAGCCTTATCATTTGTTTGTCAGTGAATTTGTAAGAGGGATAGTCAATTTTTCCTGCAAATACACCGAGCAAGTTGGGTTGCCAGTTTGTTAATTGGAGAAATTTTTTCATATAGGGATTTGTATCAGGAGTATTTTTACCTTCTTTTCGTGCAACTACATTGACGGTAAAAAATGCTGTAAAGTTAGCTTTTAGAACTTCTATGTTTTTCTCAATGAATTTATAAAGTTTTGGACTGTGCTTGCCGTATCTTATACTAGCCCCAATAATAATCTTATCATACAAGTTCAGCTCTGCCCGATCAATTTCTTCGATTGAGAACAAATCTATATTTATTTTGGCTTCAAGCTTTTGTTTCAGAAATTCGCAAATTCGTTTTGTTTGCCCATCGGTTGTTGAATAAATTATTACAGCTTTTTGCATTTCTCGTACCAATTTTACATTATGCTGACTTTACTGAATTTTTGTTTGATTTGAAATCACTTAGTTGTCGTTTATCATTTATCTGTATCATTTGAAAAATTTAAAACCACGCAATTTCTAGCTACTGAGCTTTATTAAAAAATTTTTGTTCAACTAATTTAAAAAGCTGCAGCTACATAGCAAAAAGATAGCAAAATTTTTAACTATAATTAGAAAGTTAGATAGTTGTTTCTCTCACTCAGAATAGCCTTGATATACGTTTAAACAGTACCATTTCTTTTGTTATAGAAACTGGAGTTTGAATGGTGAATAACACTTTTTTGTTGCTTGGTAATCAGCTTTTTGACCCCCAAATATTAAAGGATCGGGGCTGCAAGCGGGTGTTTATGGCTGAAGATTATGGTCTGTGTACTTACGAGAAGCATCATAAACTCAAAATTTATTTATATTTGTGCGCTATGCGCGAATATAAGGACGAGTTACGGCGGAATGGAATTCAAGTAGACTATTTCTCCCTAGAAGATCGTTCGGATAAAAAAACGTACATAGAGTTTTTCCTCAAATTTTTACATGAGAAAAAAATTGATAAA
This sequence comes from Paracoccaceae bacterium, assembly GCA_902534325.1. Taxonomy (GTDB): domain Bacteria; phylum Pseudomonadota; class Alphaproteobacteria; order Rhodobacterales; family Rhodobacteraceae; genus Salinivivens. The sequence goes on from CACAPQ010000004.1 coordinate 7,750, forward strand.
GTAAATATTTTTGAAATTGAAAATAAATTTTTTGAAAAAAAAGTTTTATCATCTTTGAAAAAGGCTGGAATAGAATATGAGATCTCTGAAACTCCAATGTTTTTATTTTCTCGAAAAGAATTCGGTTTGCTCTATGGAAAAAATAAATCATTCAGACTGGGCAATTTTTACAAAGTAGGCCGTAAGAAATTTAATATTCTAGTTGATGGCGAAGGAAACCCTTTAGGTGATCGTTGGTCATTTGACGAAGAAAATAGGAAAAAAATACCAGCTAAAACGCACGTCCCTGAATTACCTAAATTTAATTTATCAAAATATCATGACGCGGTCTCATATATAGTTGAAAAAAGTTTTTCTGAGCATCCAGGAAATACTAAAAATGTATGGTTTCCTGTAACGCGTTCTGAAGCTTTAGATCTATTGGACGATTTTTTAATTCAAAGATTTGAAAATTTTGGTGCATACGAAGATGCTATGCTCAAGGGGCGTAATTTTTTATTTCATAGTTGTATATCTGCAGTGCTAAATATCGGACTAATTACTCCAGATGTAGTAATTGAAAAGGCGTTAGATTTATTCAAAAAAAACAAGGCTCCTTTGAATTCAATAGAGGGGTTTATAAGGCAAATTTTAGGATGGCGAGAGTTTATACGAGGCATTTATCAACTTAGAGGCTCAAAGCAGAAAAATTCAAATTTTTGGGGTCACCAAAGGAAACTAAGCCAAACTTGGTACGATGGTTCAACCGGTTTATTGCCCCTTGATGATTGTATTAAATCTGCCGTTAAAGAGGGATATAGCCATCACATACCAAGGCTTATGGTCATTTGTAATTTGATGAATATGTGTGAAATCGATCCAAAATTTATCTATAAATGGTTTATGGAGATGTATATTGATGCGTCTGACTGGGTTATGATCCCTAACGTTTTTGGAATGGCGACGTACTCTGATGGTGGTTTAATGTCGACGAAGCCATATACTTGTAGCTCCAATTATATTTTAAAAATGAGTAACTATGAGAAGGGGGCTTGGTGTGACGTAATTGATGGTCTGTATTGGAGATTCGTTCAAAAAAACGTTAGTTTTTATTCTTCAAATCCACGCTTATCTTTTCAAACAAGAGTACTGAGCAGAATGAGTGAGGATAGGAAAGTTTTAATTTTTAGAAAAGCTGAAGAATTTTTAGAAACTCATACCCAATCGTAGATTTAAAATAAGCAGTGTAATTAAAGTTTGATCAAATTTTTTTATTATCGTCTGCTTGGTCAATATGGACTGAGATTTTCTAACTTAACCCGCCTGATAGCCGACCTTAGATTTTGATCCTCACTTTTAAGAATATTTTGAGCAGTAACGATAGATTTTGCTCCTGAAGCTAGCAAGATAGCAAGTTTTACTCTACCATCAGCTTCTGTTAGTGCATCTTTTGCTTTCTTTCTATTACAGCCAGTGATGTTCATCACAATTTTTTCTGACCTCTTAAACAATTTGGTATTGTTAGCAACAAGGTTGACCATTTGACCGTCCATTACATGACCTAGTAATATGCCCATGTAAGTAGACATTGTGTTTAAAGCTATTTTCTGTGCCGTGCCCGCGCCCAATCGTGTTGAACCAGCTACTACTTCAGGAGGAGTTGGTAGCAAGACTGGTATATCGGAGCCTATAAGAAGTTCTGTATCTGGATTATTGGCTATTCCAATTGTTGTGGCCCCCACCTTTTTGGCTATTTTCATAATGACTGAAGGGTAGGTAGTATTTCCACTTGCTGCCAAACAAATCACGCAATCTCCGGGTTCAATAATTTCGGCATCAGAAATCGCAGCTGATTTATTATCCTCCATGTTACCTTTTGGCTGCGACATATCTTGAATTCCACCCGCCCTTAATATCTTAATTTGTGAAATTGGAATGCCGAATGTTGGTGTAAGTTCTAAGCCATCTGCCATACCCTGAAGTCCAGAACTACCCGCTGCGGCATAAACTAATTTATTGCCCATTAAGATCGCGCTTGCCATTGCTTTTGCACCGGCTTCAAGGAAACTCATTGACTTATTTACAGATCTAGCCGCTTCGATTTGACCTTCGTAAAGGATAGTAAGTATTTCTAAATCGCTTTTTTCGTCTAGGCCTAAAGCTTCAGGATGTAATTTCTCGGTAGTTTGCATAGTATATTTTGTTTAATTAGAGCTAATCGTTATTTTATGTTAGAAGCCTAATGTATAACCCGTCAAACCTTAAGGTTTAGATTAAACCATGACTAAAAAAAAATCTTTCGTTGGCGCAACAATTTTTGACGGTTTCAAGCGGCACTTAAATGCCGCTTTGATAATTAAGAATAGCAAAGTCGTTGAAATTATTCCTGAAGAAAAAGTTGACCCTAAAACTGAGCAAATCGTTTTAGCTGGAGGTCTCCTAACACCTGGTTTTGTTGACTTGCAGGTAAATGGCGGTGGCGGCGTTTTATTTAATGACAATCCATCACCGGAAAACTTGAAGATAATTTGTGAGGCACATGCAAAACTTGGAAGCACTTCAATTATGCCAACACTTATTTCTGATAGTCCTGAGGTAAATAAACGAGCAATTTCGGCAATTACTGGTGCTTTAGATAAGCAAATCAACGGATTAGTTGGATTACATCTAGAAGGCCCACATTTGGCTGTTGAACGTAAAGGTGCTCACGAAGAACGCTTTATAAGGCCGATGAAAGAGTTTGATTGCCTTGAACTTGAAAGTTTAGCAAATAAAATCCCTAAGTTAATGTTAACAATAGCTCCAGAAGCCGTATCGCCTCAGCAAATAACTAGGTTATCAAAAGCGGGTGCTATTATTTCCCTGGGACATACTGATTGCACTTTTAATCAGGCAGCCGAAGCCGTCGGTGCAGGAGCAACATGTGCAACCCATCTTTTTAATGCAATGAGCCCCTTTGGAAGTCGTGAGCCTGGACTTGTTGGTGCAGTCTTAGATAGCGGAAAACTATTTTCTGGCATCATAGCAGATGGTTTTCATGTCAATAAAACAAGTATAAATTTAGCGTTACGAGCTAAGAAGGCGCCTGGTGCTTTATTCCTAGTTAGTGACTCAATGTCTACCGTAGGTTCAGACCAAAAACACTTTTTTTTGAATGATCGCTTAATCACTCGGAGCCAGGGAAAATTAATATTAGAGGACGGAACTTTAGCTGGTGCCGACATTCATCTATCAGATGCTGTAAAATATATGGTAAATGAAGTGGGGATTTCGCAAGATGATGCAATTAGAATGGCAAGTCTTATCCCTGCCATGGTTTTGGGCGTGGAAAGTGAAATTGGCTGCCTAACGCCAGACGCTCGGGCGGATTTTCTGTGGATGAAAAATGGCTTGGAGATTGAAAAAGTTTGGGTTGGTGGAAAAGAACAGTCTTAAATAAAATTTTATGCTGGATATGCGATTACACCACCTATCATGGGTTTCCAAACACCCGTTGTTTTGGGGTATGAAATTGGAAGGTTTGCCAGAGTTCTTGCCGCGAGAAATGCAAAACATTCTGCTTCTATAGCGTCCCCTCGCCAATTATATTTATCAGCGGTTTCAACATTGATGTTGGCTCGAGATGAAATTTCTTTCATCATTGTAGGGTTTTTTCGTCCACCGCCTGAAACGATTAACTGCGTCGGGCGTATGGGTAAAAGATCAAGACCTTTCCCAACTGATGCCCCTACTAATGCCGTTAGAGTTGCGGCACCATCTTCAAGTGACATGCCTTCGGCAATTTTGTAAGAAAAATCGAATCGGTCTAAAGACTTTGGGAAAGACACTTCAAAATAAGGGTCGTTCAATATTTCGGCTAGTTTGCACTCGTCTACTTTTCCTCTGGCTGCTATTTCGCCTTCTATATCCATTTGGCCAAGATTAAATGACTTAATCCAATCATTTACTGGCGCGTTGGCCGGACCGGTATCGAAGGCAATGAGATCATATTTTTCAGAGTAGCAACTTAAATTTCCCAAACCACCTAAATTTAGTATTGCTGTAGTTGAAGTCGCTCCAATTTTTTTTAGCAGTGCGGCATGATAAATTGGGCAAAGTGGGGCGCCTTGCCCGCCTTCCGATATATCATTGGTTCGAAAGTCATAAACGACGGGTATACCAAGCTTATTTGCCATTGTTTGGCCATCACCTAGTTGCCGTGTTTTACCTTTTGAAGACTTATTTGGAGCTCTGTGGAGGACCGTTTGCCCATGAAATCCAACCGCTTCAATTTCATTTTCATCTATTCCTGAAAGCTTAATGCATCTCTGAACAGCTACTGTTTGAGAATTTGTTAGCGCGGCTTCTGTTTTAGAAAAGATTGCTGGCTCAGGGCCATTAAAATCCCAGATTTGAGCTTCATTGATAGCTTTAATGAGTAGACCTTTTACTTCTTCATCATAGGGCAGCAAATTATAGTACCCAAATTCTTCTATAATTTTCCCATCAGTACGCAAAAACGCAGCATCGATGTTTCCATCTAAAACTGTTCCAGTCATAAGGCCAATATGCCAGCGCGTTTTCATTTTTTCTAAAAGATAAATTTAGAGAGTTTAGTTATAAATTTTATCGACATCATAATCCATACCATATTTAGTTTATGGTTGTGAATGCTGTCCAAAAACCATCTTTTGAGCTATCTAAGTACGCGAAACCAGTAGGCGATAATTTAAAACCTTTTGGGGCATCTACTCTTCTGTTGAATGAAAACCTCGTACAAGTTGAAGGTGCTGTCACGACTGAGTGGATACCTAACGTACCCTGATAAATTCCATGCACATGCCCGCAGAGAATTCTGATTGGTTGGTTGGCTGCATCAAGACAGTCTGAAAGTGCATCTGAGTTCTTAAGCCCTATCTCATCCATGAAAGGAATACCCGTATTTATTGGAGGGTGGTGGATCGCGAGAATAATATTTTTTTCAGTAGGTTGATTTAAACTCTCAAATAGTAGGTTTAAACTTTCTGGCCGTAGCATGCCATGGTTTTGACCCTCAACTAATGTATCTAGGCCAATAATTAAAGTATCACTTGTCTCGTACACCCAATCAAAAAATCCTGAGCTTTTAATATCTATGTCTTTCGCGAAATAATTCATCATTGGCTGACGCAGGTCGTGATTTCCTGGGATAGCTAATAAGGGTAAATGTAGCTTTTTTAAGATATCATACGCGTCGGAGTAACTTGCTGTACTCCCATCATCACTAATATCACCAGTAATAATTATGCCATCAAGATTACCAAAATCTTCCTTTTTACCTAAAATTTTATCAACTGTGTTTTTCAGAATATACCTTGCGTTGAATGCCCGTGATAAGGTTGTTTCATCTTCGACGAGATGGAAGTCTGATAAGTGTAGAAAACCTGACATTAATAACTTTTTATCATCAATTTTCTTAGCCTAGCAATAATGTAAATTGATTAAAATCAGAATAATTTAATAAATCGTGCTTTAAAATGAAAAAGCCGGGATGATAAAATTTGGTGTGTCAGAAAATTTAAGAGAATTCATTAATTCTTCTTCTTGCTTTGTCGCGGCAATACCAGTTTTAACAAGAGCGCTCGAGCAATTAGCATTAAAACTCCCTCTGATATCATGTTCGATACTGTCACCAATACATAGGACTTTCTTAGAGTTTATTTCTGGGATTTTATTAAGAGCAAACTTGTAAATTAATGGATGGGGTTTCCCAAACCACGTGACAGGCCCTCCCATTTTCTCATATTCTTTCGCAATTAAACCTGCTCCAAAAGAATTTCCATTTGGCGTCAACATCATTAAATCTGGGTTTGTGCAAAAAGCAGGTACTCCTCTGGTGGCCAATGGCTCAAGTAGGGATGTGTAGTAATTAAGAGGTTTCCTATCAGACTCAGACCCTGCAATTATTAAATAATCAGCTTCATCAGTATTTTTGGCTATTTCACAATAAAGGCCATTAATCGGTGATGTATCTGTGTCCCTTGAAATTAAATAAATTTTAGGCGTTGTAGAACAGACACCTTGGAATTTATTTTTAATAGTCCAATACGCCACCTCTCCAGAAGTAATCACTGCGGTAAACAAATTTAATTCAAAACCAAGTCTTTCAAGCCGGTCACAATTTTTCTCAGCCCGTTTACCTGAATTCGAAATTAAAACTATTGGTTTATTGTATTCGGACAGTCTTTTGATTGCATCTACCGCAAATGGATAAGGTCCTGAAGCATCCATTATTACGCCAAATTGATCAATAAAAAATGCATCAAACTGACCGGCAAGTTTTTTCAAAGTTGTATGCTTCATTTTAAGTTCTAATTGCGTTCAAGAAAAGACTAACACCAAAAAAAGACGGACTATTTTTCTCGGCACTGATTTTTAAATAATAGCGCCACGAACTTTTGCAGAAACCCATTCTGAGATAAAAACAGTGATCAAAATAACAATCAAGATTAAAGATACTTGGGTCCAGGCCAATGTATTTAATGAGCCATTTAACTGTAATCCAATGCCGCCGGCTCCAACTAATCCTAAAATTGTGGACTCACGAATATTTATGTCCCAACGATAAATGCCAACTCCAGCAATAGTTGGAAGCACTTGGGGTAATATTCCAAATATCATTTTTTGCGGACCACTTGCACCAGTTGCTTCGATAGCCTCTACCTGTGTGTGATCTATTTCTTCAATGGATTCATAAATTAATTTTGCACAGAAACCAATGGACCTAAGCCCGATGGCAATTGTACCTGCCAAAACACCGGGCCCCAAAATAAAAACTAAAATTAAAGCCCAAATTAATGAATTCACAGACCTAGATGATACAATAATAAAGAGGCCAATTGTACGAACAACAATATTTGGAGTAGTATTACGAGCTGTTGCGAATGCAACCGGTACGGCAATAACCATGGCTATTATAGTTCCAATTGTTGCGATATTTATTGTATCCCAAACAGGCTTCCATAACTTATCCATATATGACCATTTTGGAGGTACCATGCGAGAGCCAATGTCAGCAGCTTGGGTTGGTGCGTCGGTCACAAAAAACCATACTGTTTTTTCAGATATCATCTGCCAAGCATACATAATAACGGCAAGGCCGATTAACCAACAAACCCATCTAATCCATTGTTCTTTGGAGGTACGGAGCCGCCAAGTTTCAATACCATTATTTGTAATTGCTGGCATTACTGCACCCACTTTCTGAAAAAGCTCGATGTATATTCCATCGACATCACAATTAAGATTATTATTATAAGTATCGCGGCGGCCGTGTCGAATTCATATCTGGAAAATGATGTATTTAGAGTTGCACCTATCCCACCGCCACCGACAATACCGACAACAGCGGATTCTCTAAAATTAATATCTAAACGATAAATTGATAAACCTATCATTCTCGGCATAACTTGAGGCTGTATGGAATAATTGATCCACTGAAACCAATTTGCTCCTGTTGCTTTAACAGCTTCAGCTTGTGACGCGCTTGAGTTTTCTATGTCTTCAGCGAGTAATTTTGCATAAAAACCGATTGTACCAAGTGACAATGCAATAAAGCCAGCAAATGGTCCAAAACCAAATAATTTTACGGCAAATATCGCGAGTATTATTTCAGGAAAGGTCCTCGAAGCTGCTATTACGCCCCTACAAAATAAATAGACCCAGGCTGGCGCCAAGTTGCGGGCAGCGCCGAGGCCAATTGGGATCGATAAAGCAATCCCTGCGACTGTAGATATAATAGCCATCCAGATGCTTTCAGCAATTCCTTCCCAAAGTACCCCGCGGTTGTCTGAGAAATTTGGAGGAAAAAATGAATCCAAAAACCTTTGAGCTCTAGGTAGCCCTTCTTTTACTCGCTCCAAATCAATATTCATTGTCCCAAGAGCTGCGGCAAGGTAAATTGCTCCACCCACAATTATTAACCATCTTACAAAGCTATTCTTTATAAATGGGGCTTTTTTCCAACTGGAAGGGTAACTTCCTGTTTCTGAAGAGTCCGTCATGTTTAAAACTCTTCCTCATCATCGTCATCTTCGTCTGTTGACTTGATAGTCGCAGACCAATCTTCCTCACCATATATTCTCGTTAAAACTTCGGGTGTAAGACCGTCGGGTTTTCCATCATAGACAACTGAACCTAGTTCTAAGCCTACAACACGCTGAGAAAACATCTGAGCGAGGAAAACGTCGTGAATATTTATTATAGCCGTAAGACCCCTTTCGGAACATAGCTCTTGGATCAATCTCATAATTTGCCGCGATGTTTTCGGGTCGAGACTTGCGGTTGGCTCATCAACAAGCAACAGATCTGGATTTTGTATTAGTGCACGACAGATTCCCACGCGCTGGCGTTGCCCACCGGAAAGTTCATCTGCACGCTTATCTGCCATATGTTTTAGGCCAACTCTGTCTAGTAGGCGATAAGCTTCCTGAATATCTGCTCTTGGAAATTTTCTGAAATAGCTGCGCCAAAACCCAACATAGCCAAGACGGCCTGATAAAACATTTTCCATAACTGTCAATCGTTCAACTAGGGCATACTCTTGGAAAATCATGCCCATTCTTCGTCTAGCCTTTCGTAAAGCAGAAGAAGACAATTTTGTGAGCTCCGTTCCTTTAAGCACCACACTTCCTGAGGTTGGTTGTACAAGTCGGTTCACACAGCGGATTAAAGTAGATTTCCCCGCACCTGATGGTCCGATAAGGGCCAGAACTTGGCCTTTGGGAATCTCTAAAGTAACCCCTTTAAGTGCCAGCTCTCCAGTATTATATTTTTTTGTTAATTCGGCAAGTTGCAGCATATGGTACCTGTATGTCTATTTGTTTTGTTGCGCTAGTCAGGCCCTATTATGGGCCTGACTTTAGTTTTTTATGACTTCGTCTCTGGATTATTTACAGTCGTAGCTAACGCCGTTTGCTGTATCGATACCTCTGATGACAGCCCAGTCATTCTTATGACGAATTCCGATGAAACGGTCAGCTTTTGCGAACTCTTTTTTGAAAGTAGCGTCTGATTCAAAGTCAAAGCTCCAAAATGCGCTTTTGATTTTTGCAACAAGCTCTGGATGTAAGTTGTGTGCGTGGCCGTATCCAGTAGTTGGGAATGTTGCCGACTTGTATACTATTTGCAGTACATCCTTTTCTATAACACCGCGGCGCTCCATTCGCTGCCTAACTGAGTTGGCTATAGCAGCAACTTCGTAGTCACCGTTATAAACACCTAAAATAGAGTTATCGTGCTTTCCAGAAAATGTTGGCGTGAAATCTTTGTCTGCCAACAAGCCAAACTCACCTTTTAGGATCGCAGAAGGCGCTTTAAAGCCAGAATTAGATGTTGGTGACGTAAAGGCCATTGTTCGACCCGCAATATCTGCTGGAGATGTGATATCACTGCCTTTTTTCACAATAATTTCCATCTCATAACCGTATCTTCCATCGTCGTATGCCATCATACCAAAAGGTACAAAGCCAGCACAGCTAACTGCTATTGGATTTGATCCTGTGTTAAAACCAGCAACATGAAGTCTCCCTGAGCGCATAGCTTCAAGCTGTGCAGCATTTGACTCCACTGGGAAAAACACCACTTTTCGGTCAGTATATTTTTCCAGATGGTCTGTGAATGGTTTCCAAACATTTGCATATACAGCAGGATCTTCCACAGGAGTATACGTGAATATTATTGTTTTAGGGTCAACCCAATCTTTTGGATCCAGCGGCAAATCAGCAACTTGGTCTAAATTTCTGTCGCAATAAGCGTCATCCAGTGTTCCTCTGTGACAGTCTTCGGCGACTGCTTGCGTAACAAAACTTGCACACAACATAATGGCGGCCGAAATAGCGGCGCCTAATTTCAATTTGTTAATCATCTATCCTCTCCCAGTATTTAACGATTCTCTGGCCAAGAGTATGCGGCTAACCATCTTCAAACAACATTTTTATGAGTCTTTTGAGGTAAATTAGATTTTACACGCCAGTAAAAAATCCTTAGTGAAATCAGATAGTATTTAATGTTATTAAATAGTGTGGGGTGTGACTTGGGAAAATCAGATGCTCTTAAGGCAAGTATAATATTCGACTTGGATGGTACTTTAATTGACAGTGCTAAAGACATTCAATGGGTTGCCAATACTGCTTTATCTAAAATTGGAGTTGCTCCTATCAGCTACGAGGAAGCTGTCAGCTTTATTGGTGAAGGTGCCCCACTATTTGTTAAGAAAATGATTGCGGCTCGATCAGTTGAAACCGATCAACATGATTTCCTGCTAGAGCAATTTTTAAAATTTTATGAGGAAGCTGTGCAATTTAGTAAGCCATATGACAATGTCGTCGCTGTTTTGGAAATGCTGAATGCAAACCATAATCTAGGAGTATGCACAAATAAACCACTGAAGCCTGCATTGAAGATTTTAAAGCATTTAAAATTAGATCATTTTTTTAAATGTGTAACAGGAGGTGACAACCCATTAGCAAGAAAACCAGATCCAAGACCTCTGTTTAAAACATCTGAAAGCATAGGGGATGGTCCGTGTGTTTATGTTGGCGATAGTGAAGTTGATGCTGAGACGGCCAAAAGAGCTGATGTTCCATTTTTACTCTTTTCTGAGGGATACCGTAAAACACCTGTAGAAAAGATCCCACATACCTTTCAATTTTCATCCTTCAAGGAACTACCTAGATTAATTGAAAAAGTATTAGTATCGGCTCACTAGTGAAAAAATGTCTATAACCAGACTTGTTAATATTAATTTCAACTTGAGTTTGATTTCTAGGTTCTTTGCATCAATTGTTCTTACGGTTTAAACATTAACGTGTTTTAATCTTGGCTTAAAAAGTCGGCAATGGTTTTTGGCAAAGCAAAAAGGGAAGACTATACATGAGTATTTTGCATGGTATGCGGGTTTTTGAAAGCTCAGCTTTTGTTGCTTTACCTCTTGCAGGTATGCAATTAGCCCAAATGGGTGCAGAAGTTATCCGGTTTGATAATTTAGGGGGAGGCCTTGATCACTTCAGAAGACCGCTCGCTCCCAACGGCGAAAGTTTATTCTGGCATGGTCTAAATAAAGGAAAAAAATCTTTTGCTGTAGATTTAAAATCTGAAAAAGGGCGCGAACTGGTCAGCGATCTAATCACTTCAGATGGTGATGATGCCGGTTTGTTCATAACCAATCTGAGAGTGCCTGGTTGGACAGATTATGAAAGCCTTAAAAGAAAGCGCGCTGATTTAATAATGGTTACTCTGAAAGGCGATCGACACGGGGGGCCGGAAGTTGACTATACTGTTAACCCATCGCTTGGAATACCCCACATTACTGGCGCTGAGGGCAGCACAGAACCTGTTGCAAATGCTCTTCCCGCCTGGGATTGCGTAGCAGGTAATATGGTCGTCTCTTCACTACTTGCAGCTGAGCGAGATCGTTTGCGAACTGGAAGGGGTCAGGACGTGGAGTTCGCTTTAAAAGATGCTGCGGCTGCAGTAATTGGTCACCTTGGAATGATAGGAGAGGCGACAATTTACGATCAACAAAGAGGAAAATCGGGCAATTCTGTATATGGAGCCTATGGCCAAGATTTTGAGTGTGCTTGCGGTGGTCGAGTTGTTGTAATTGGTCTTACCTTGAGGCAATGGCGTGGCCTATTAAAAGCAACAGATAAAGCACAGGAAATCAAAAAACTTGAACAGAAATTAAATATTTCCTTAGATGACGAAGGGCATCGTTGGGAACACAGGCATGAAATAAATAACGTTTTTCGGTCATGGTTTTCAAAGCGAAAAATTTCTGATTTTGAGAAAAGTTTTAATGATTTTGGTCTCACCTGGTCACGATTTAGAACAACAAAAGAAGCAATTACTGAGGACAAAGATACATTCACTGATAATCCAATGTTTGAAACATTAAATTTTGAAGGGGTTGGCCAATACATGGTTCCTAGATCGCCATTAGAATTTTCTAATTATGATCGTTTGCCTGCCCAAAAGCCTCCAAAGCTTGGTCAGCACACTGAGGAAATTTTGGGTGACATAATGAAGTTGGGATCAGGTGAGATTGGGGCACTTTTTGATAGTGGAACCGTTGGGTCTTCCAAATAAAGTTGATATGGGGTTAGAAATTAAATAAATGAACAAAAAAAACAAAAAAAAACCAAAATCAGATGCTAGAGTAGCCGGGGAAGTGGCAACTTATGTTTTGCTTGGTTTAGGCATATTCGTCTTTATTATTGTAGCATCGTCTTAATATTATTGGTTCATGGCCCTTTTATGCTGAGGTAGATAAATGCTGACAAGTACAATTCCAGCTAATCCTAATATTGCAGCTGGGATTAATGTTATAGAAATTTGTAGTGTATTAAGCGCAGCATCGGTCTGCTGGGTAATTCCTTCAGTCGTTTCTTTCCATCCATATAGGCTTAGGATAAACCCTAAAATTAAAGGAGAAATAGCATTTGCTACCTTCTGACCAAAAAGCCAAACCGCAGAAAAAGCGCCTTCAATAGATTCACCAGATTTTTCACGAGTTACATCCATCAGATCTGGATATAGCGCCCAAGGAATTTGTTGGTAAGATCCATTGGTCATTCCAGCTAAAATAAAAAGACCAGCAATTATTGTAACGTTATAGTTAGGCAAACTGAAGAATATAAAAATCAATAGAGCAATATAGCACGCAATGCCAATGAGTTGCGCCGTAACTTTACCATATAAATTGGACAATTTAACCCATAAGGCCTGACTGATAATTGAGCCTATCACAAATGCTGCGAACATCAGTGAAAGAGTTCCAAGACCTTTCGCAACACCAGAAAATAATGAATCCCCATCATCCAGTATCAAATACATTGCGGCGAAAGGTAGTCCCGCAGTGATTAAGGCTATTGCTAGCGTCATAATGCCATATAAAATTACCAAAGTAACAAATGCACGATTAGCCAAAACTAGTTTTAAAATGTACGAAAAATTTTGTTGGGATGGAACCAAAGTGCGGGGCGCTTTCCGTGTGAAAAACACTGAAAGCCATATAGATAAAATTATTAGTGGAGCCACGCAGATTGCTGCAAAAGTATAGCCAGATTTTGTATCTCCCGCTAAGATTGGTATTAGCGCGCCACCAACCAAAATACCTAAAGAGGCAAATGCCATGCGCCACGCGGTCATAGAAGATCTTTCCTTTCTATCCAATGTCATTTCGCCCGCCATAGCACCGTAAGGTATTGAAACCATTGTAAAACCTAAAGTTGATATCAAGAAAAAAACGATAACCCAGATAAGGCTTGCACTTGTAGTGAAATTTTCTGGCACAGCAAATAGTCCAATCATTGCAAGTGCTAAAACGACTGCTCCTACGACCATCCAAGGGGCTCTTCTTCCAAAACGAGAAACTGTCTTGTCACTAAAATAGCCGATTATTGGATCCGTAATTATATCAAAAATTAAAACAGCTGTCGTCACGGCACCTGCCAGAGCGATTGGAATGCCAAGGAAACTATTCATAAAGGCCAAAATTAACAGTTGTTTTACGATAACGAAAACAACGATTCCCATATCCGCCAAACCCCAGCCGGCTTTTTGACCTATTGAAAGTGACATAAAAAATCTCCGCTTATGTTTCCTGTACTTCTAGACTTGAAATTACTCAAGCCAATCAGGAATAATGTCTCGTTCTATAATTTCTTCGTAGCTAGGTCGTTTGCGAATTATGGAAAATTCATTTTTGTTGACCATCACTTCTGGAATTAAAGGTCTAGTATTATATTCACTAGACATCACCGCTCCGTAGGCCCCAGCGGATCTAAATGCTACCAAGTCGTTTTTACTAAGTTCAGGCATTGTTCGCTTTTTTGCAAAGGTATCCCCAGTTTCACATACCGGTCCAACCACATCGTAAACAGTTTCAGCCTGAGGTGAACTTGGCTGTTTGACGGGTATTATATCGTGATATGCATCATACATTGCTGGGCGAATTAAGTCGTTCATAGCTGCGTCGAGTATCAAAAAATTTCGATTATCACCATTTTTTACACCCAGAACAGATGAAACTAAGATGCCCGCATTACCAACAATTAATCGGCCTGGTTCAATTTCTATTTCACAATCAAGGTGGCCTAGAACTTTTCTGACCATTTTTCCGTATTCTACTGGAAGAGGGGGAGCGGATTTATTTTTCTCATAGGGGATCCCAAGTCCTCCACCAAGATCCAATCTTTTGATTTTGTGTCCATCTTGTCTTAAAACCTGAGTTAAATCAGCAAGCTTTTGGTATGCTTTTTTGAATGGTTCGAGGTCAGTTAATTGACTTCCAATGTGTAGGTCTATTCCCACAACACTGATGCCTGGCATTTGGGAGGCTTTAGAATAAACATCTCTCGCCCTAGATATAGGAATTCCAAATTTATTTTCAGCTTTACCGGTCGCAATTTTCTCATGGGTTTGAGCATCTACATCTGGGTTTATTCTGATAGCTATAGGGGCTATTTTATTCATGGATGATGCGATTGCAGATATTTGCTCAAGCTCTGAATCGCTTTCCACGTTAAACTGTCGGATACCATTTTGAAGAGCCAACGTTATTTCTTCTAATGTTTTTCCTACACCTGAGAAAACGACTTTTTCAGGTGGTATGCCTGCAGATATTGCCCGTCTGTACTCCCCTCCAGATACCACGTCCATTCCAGCTCCCAGGTTTCCGAGGGTTTTAAGTATCGCCTGATTAGAAGCGGCTTTCATTGCGTAACAAATACAGTGATCCATACCATCAAGGGCATCATCAAAAAGCTGAAAATGTCTTACTAAAGTGGCTGTGGAGTAAACATAAAAAGGCGTTCCAACAGATGCTGCTATTTCAGCCACAGAAACATCTTCAGCGTAAAGTTGCCCATCTCTATAATTGAAATGATCCATATGTTTATTTGTCCCTCTTAATGACGATATTACGTCTTAGGTAAGAATTTTGTCTATTCGCTCAATAGCACGTAATATATTTTCTTTGCTATTTGCATATGAAAACCTTAAATATCCTTCTCCAAATGTGCCAAAACTTGTTCCGGCAATAGTGGCTACCCCTGCTTGATCTAGAAATAGATCTTGAGCTTGCGACGAAGAGAGCCCTGTGCCTGATATATTGGGAAAAGCATAAAAGGCACCAGCTGAATCTATACAGGAAACTCCTTTAAGCTCGTTAAGGGCAGAAACAATAACCTTCCTTCTCATATCAAACTCAGAAACCATTTTTAGAACTGGCTCCTTTGGCCCCGTTAGGGCCACCAAGCCTGCATATTGCGCAGCAGCGTTTACACAAGAGTGATCATTTATACATAAACGGGTGACTTGATCGACCATTTGATCAGGCCAAACAGCATACCCCATACGCCAGCCTGTCATGGCATAAGTTTTTGACCAACCATCCAAAACAATTAATCTATCACGAATTTCTGGATACTGTAAAAGGCTGACATGCTTCCGCCCATTATACAACATCTGGCTATAAATCTCATCTGACAATATAGCTACATTTGGATAATCTTTTAGTCCTGCAACCAATTTATCAACTTCTGATTTGGGAGTGACCCCACCAGTTGGATTAGCTGGGCTATTAATAATTATAAGCCTTGTTTTTTTGGTGATCTGAGAGAGAACTGCCTCTGCATCGAATGCGAAACCTTTCTCCTCTTTTAAAGCAATTGGAACAGGGGTTGCACCAGTGTAATTTATGACTGACTCATAAATAGGAAAGCCTGGATTAGGGTACATTATTTCTGCCCCTTTTTCTCCAAATAAAAGTACTGCGAAAAACATTGTTGGCTTTCCGCCTGGAACGACGATGATATTATTGGGATTAACCGAAGTTTGATGCCGCCTTTCTAAATCGTTTGCAACAGCCTCCCTCAATTCAGGAATTCCGTTTGCTGGAGTGTATCCATGATGTCCGTCCTCAAGCGCTTTTATTCCTGCTTTAACTATGTGGTCCGGTGTTCTAAAGTCAGGTTGCCCAATCCCAAGGTTAATTATGTCTTTCCCGTTTGCAGCTAATTCATTTGCTTTAGCGAGCACTGTGAAAGCCGACTCCGTTCCCAGTCTGGAAATACTGTCGGCGAATTTTAGTTGCGTCATTAAATTTTCCAAAAGTTAATTATGATTTTATTTTTTTTCTTCATGGATAGGCGCTTTGGGTGGGCCGTCCACGCCGCAGCCAACTACCGCAAAACCCAGTAGTAGAACTAAAGCAAAGTTTTTCATCCTAATACCTTTTTCCATCTATCTATTTGAAATTGCACCTCTTTAGGTGATGTTCCTCCGTATGAAGATCGCGACTTAACAGAATTTTCAACAGACAAAACCTTAAACACATCTTCATTAATATCGGAATGGATGCTTTGCATGTCTTTAAGTTCTAGTTCAGACAAATCGCGTCCTGATCGTTCAGCAAGGCTTACTATTTCACCTGTCACGTGATGTGCGTCTCGAAAGGGTAAGTTTAAAACTCTAACTAGCCAATCTGCTAAATCAGTGGCCGTAGAAAAGCCAGATTTTGCTGCAAACTCCAAATTTTCTTTATTGGCGGTCAAATCTTGGATCATACCTTCCATTGCACATAAAGCTAAACTTAAACTATCTGCTGCGTCAAAAACCTGCTCCTTGTCCTCCTGCATATCTTTAGAATAAGCCAGAGGGAGGCCCTTCATAACTGTCATTAAGCCTATATTAGCTCCTAATATTCGCCCTATTTTTGCACGCACCAATTCAGCAGCATCGGGGTTTTTTTTCTGGGGCATAATAGAAGATCCCGTTGAAAATCGATCTGATAGATCAATAAACTTAAATTGTGCTGAAGACCAAATAACAAGTTCTTCTGCCAATCTGCTTAAATGCATGGCGCATATAGAAGAAGAAGTTAAAAACTCCAAAGCGAAGTCTCTATCACTTACCGCGTCCAGAGAGTTTGCTGTTGGTCTTTCAAATTCAAGAGCTCTAGCAGTGTGGTCTCGGTCAATTGGAAAAGAAGTGCCTGCTAATGCCGCGGAACCTAGTGGGCACTCATTCATTCTAATTCTTGCATCCTTAAATCTAGAACGATCTCTTGCGAACATCTCAACATATGCCATCATATGATGACCCCAAGTAATTGGTTGAGCTGTTTGCAAATGAGTAAATCCGGGCATAATCCAAGACACCCCACTTTGGGCCTGGTCAAGCAGGGCTCTCATTAAATCGGCTATGTTCTTGTCAATCAAATCTATCTGGCCTCTGACCCAAAGACGAAAATCTGTTGCGACTTGATCGTTACGTGATCGTGCAGTATGCAGCCGGCCAGCTGGGTTGCCGATTTTATCCTTTAACCTTGCCTCGATATTCATATGAATATCTTCGAGTGCTTTTGAGAATTCAAATTCACCCGAATTGAGCTCATTAAGGATCTCTTCAAGCCCTTCTTTGATGGCCGAAACGTCAGAAACATTTAATATGTCAGTTGCGCCCAGCATATCTACATGTGCGATAGAACTTTCAATATCTTGAGGCCCTAAACGCTTGTCAAATTCAATTGAGGCGTTAATTGCTTCCATTATAGCATCAGGTCCCGTAGAGAACCGACCGCCCCACATTTTGTTAGAGGATTTTTTTGACATGAAACTACCTTTTATAGGAGTTAAAAATTTTTTGACGCTGGTTGTTCTTTATACGGCCTTTAGCTTCTGTGCAAATACTGTGCTTTCTGAAGATAATAAATTTTCTGTTCTTGAGGAATTTAAGGTTGGCGAAATGAAAAAACTCATTTTGCATGAAAGCCCTAAGGCTGTCAGTGAAGAGGTTTTTTATAATTCAAACAACGATCCTATTTCTTTAAAATCTTTTTCTGGGCGTCTTACATTAGTGAATTTTTGGGCAACTTGGTGCGCCCCTTGTCTAGAAGAAATGCCAAGTTTATCAAACCTTCAAAAAATAAAAGGTAGTGAGAAATTTAACGTGGTAACTATCGCTACGATGAGAAACTCACCAAAATCTGTGGAAAATTTTTTTAATAAAAACTCGATTGATAACCTGACAAAATATCAAGATCCTAAGGGAAAATTGGCTCGCTCTCTTAAAATAGCAGGGCTTCCATTAACTATTTTGTTAAATAAAGATAATAAGGAAGTGGCGAGATTTATTGGCGATGCTGATTGGTCAAGCCTGCATGCTTTAAAGTTGATTGAAAAGGCTACTGAAATAGATCTTAAGAACTAAAATCACTAACTTCTTTGAAGATATTTTAAATCAAATTGGTTACTAAATAGGTCACTTTGCCTGCAAACTTATTTAATTCTAATCTTATTTCATCAATTATTTCAGTATACGAAACTAAGTAGCTTTCAGACTCTGGCAAGACTGATATTAATTGATTGCTATTTGTGTATGCTAGCAATGCAAATAAAACTATCAATAAGCCAAAAATGAACCCTGAACGTTTTGTTGTTTTGTTGTTTTCTAAGGCCTCAGCTAGTGCATCTTTTGCTTGATGCTTTAGAACGGCATCTTTTGTGAGAGTTGCAGGCTCACTATCTCTAACATTTTTCAAACTTCTTTTGTTTTTGGATGGTATATTTTTTTTGTTGCGCTCTTGATCTCTAGCTTCAATTTCTCTTTTAGCCTCTTCCCTTAATATTTTAATAACAGAGGGATCAATCTTTTTCTGATCAGATGCCTCACTCGATACTTCTTCAGTATCTTCTTTTGTGATTTCGGTTTGAGGCTCAATTAACTGCTCATCGCTAGATGTTTTAGTTCGAGTTTGAAACCATGAGTGCCCACAGCTATCGCATTTTACTTCCCTACCGCCTATTGGAACAGCATGGCGAGGAATCTCATAATTTGCTTTGCATTTTGGACAAACTAAACGCATTAGTTCCTCTGTGAATAAATGACTCCATCAGACTTTATGACATATAAAAAAATATATATAGCCGTAAAAGTACATGCTTTTTATTGTTGAACAACCGTTTATTAGACTATGCTTATAGTATGGATTTAGAATTAAAAGAAAAAGGGAAGTTTTAGTTGTGATTGAAATGGAAGGCGTCGCTTACTCTTACGGTGAGGAGCTTTTATCAGAGCTAAATCTTTCCATTTCTCAAGGCTCTTTTTATTTTCTTACTGGGCCTTCAGGGTCAGGTAAAACAACTTTCCTTAAAATGTGCTATGGTTCACTAATTCCAACATCAGGCAAACTTAGCGTTTTTGGTAAAGACTCATCTGGTTGGTCACGTGATGAAATTGCATATCTCAGGAGAAAAATAGGTGTTGTACACCAGGATTGTCAGTTTCTTGATCATTTGAATGTTGCCGACAATATTGCTTTGCCAATCAGAGTCTCAGCGCGGAATTCCTTATCTGATAGTGTAAATTTAAAAGAGCTTTTGAATTGGGTTGGTTTATCTCATCGCTCTAAAGCGCTGCCTCCTGAACTTTCAGGAGGTGAAAGGCAAAGAGCAGCTTTAGCGCGTGCAATTATTATGTCGCCAGATGTTATATTAGCTGATGAGCCAACAGGTAATATTGATTGGGAGATGTCGCAGAGATTAATTCGTTTATTAATCGAATTAAACCATATGGGAAAAACAGTTGTTATTGCTACTCATGACTTGAATTTGATTAGATTTACAAAAGCCAGCGTGCAGGCGCGTGTTTTAAGAATAAGCAATAAAACAGTCCAGCTCGCCGGAAGTGATCTTTGATGGCTAGTATGAAAAATATTTTTTTACCTGATAGATACGTAAATCAGGTTGTCCCTACAAATGGATTTACCACGCTTTTGACGTTTCTTACTTCTGCGGCAATGGCCTTTTTGATCGTTTTTTCATTAGCTATGTCTTTTGCAGCTGATAGATTAGCTCAAAGCTGGTCAGATTCCTTGGCAAATTCAGCAACATTGCGCGTATCTGCCCCATTAGCAGATTTAGAGAGCCAAACTGAGGCTGCTTTGAATGTTTTATCTAATACAAAGGGAATAGCATCTTTTCGTTTGTTGAAAGTAGAAGAACAGCAGGCATTACTTGAGCCGTGGTTTGGACCAAAAGTGCCGATAAGCAACTTACCTATGCCACGCCTCATAAGTATCGAAGAAGATGAAAATGGATATGATAGAGTAGGTCTTAAGTTAAGGCTTGCCGCTGAAGTTCCTTCTGCCGTATTGGACGATCATACCAGGTGGCGCGAGCCCCTTGTAAAAGCGGCTTATCGTATTTGGTTTTTGGGTTGGTTATCAATTGGACTGGTATTTTTCATTGTAATTTCAATGATGAGTCTCGTAACCCGTGCTGCGTTGTCGTCAAATAAAAAAGTGATTGAAGTTTTAAGGTTAGTGGGAGCTACAGATCAATATATTGCTGCGGCTTTTGTGCGTAAATTTGCTTTAAGAGCTTTTTTTGGCTCAATGTTGGGTGCATTTGGAGCGTCAATGACGCTATTTCTTTTGCCTTCTGAGGCCGATCAAACTGTAATTTTGGCGGGACTACGGCTGGAAGGTTTTGAATGGTCGTGGTTGATTTTTGTGCCTTTATCCTTTTTTGTTTTTACATTTTTAACTGCACGAATAGCCTCTCTCAGTATTCTGAGATCTCTGACTTAATGCTCTACGCGGTTCAATATATACGTTCTTTTCTGTTTCTTATTCAGATGTATTTAATGATGGTGGTTTTTGGCTTGGTGTTTTGTCCATTTGTAATGCTCAATAGAAAGTATTCGTATTTGGCTGTTCATGTTTGGTGTAGATGGGTCCGCTGGACAGCTGCTTGGATGGTTGGATTAAAATCTGAGGTTAGGGGTGTTATTCCAGATCATGAGCTAATTATCGCGGCGAAACATCAAAGTTTCTTCGATATAATTTTGATTGTTAGTGAAACGCCAAGGCCAAAATTTATAATGAAGTCATCGTTACGATGGGCTCCGGTTTTGGGGTGGTATGCAAAAAAAATAGGATGTGTTCCCGTTGAGCGTGGGAAAAGATCTGAAGCCATACAAAGAATGATGTCTGCTGTTGCCTCGGGTGCAACCCCTCCTGGTCAACTAATTATTTATCCACAGGGAACGAGAGTATCGCCTGGCGATTTTAAGCCATATAAAATCGGTGTAGCTGCACTCTATCAACAGACTGGTCAAGCCTGTTTGCCAGTAGCGTGCAATGTAGGGGTTTTCTGGCCTAAATATGGCATCATGCGTAAACCTGGAGTGGCAGTCGTTGAATGTTTGCCTGTAATACCAGCAGGATTAGAGAACTCAGAACTTATGTCTGAACTTGAAAATTCTATAGAAAAAAGAACAAATCAGTTAATTGCCGAAGTAAAAGTATAAATAAAAACCAAATTTATAGGCACCATCAGCACTTTAGGTTTCTGTAAAATACTTTTTTTCGAAATCTGGACGTAAGTGGTCTGGTAAATGTCGGAAATGCAAAGTTACATTTTTACTCAAGGTTTATACGATTTAAAGATGTTTATCATTGGATAAAGGAAACCTGGATGAGCTATAAAAGTGATATTGAAATTGCTCGAAGCGCAGAAAAAAAACCAATTCAAGAAGTTGGTGCTCACCTTGGAATTCCTGCAGAACATTTGTTACCGTACGGTCATGATAAAGCCAAAGTAAGCCAAGAATTTATAAATGGTGTTCAAGATAAGGAAAATGGAAAATTAATTCTTGTAACTGCCATTAATCCCACACCTGCTGGTG
The DNA here is from genome assembly GCA_902534325.1 of Paracoccaceae bacterium. GTDB lineage: Bacteria > Pseudomonadota > Alphaproteobacteria > Rhodobacterales > Rhodobacteraceae > Salinivivens. The sequence goes on from CACAPQ010000004.1 coordinate 29,440, forward strand.
AAGGCAAAACAACAACAACAGTTGGTCTTGGCGATGGACTTAAAAAAATCGGCAAAAATGCCATGATTTGTATAAGAGAAGCTTCGTTAGGTCCAAATTTTGGTATGAAAGGCGGTGCGGCTGGAGGCGGATATGCCCAAGTTATCCCAATGGAAGATATGAACTTACATTTTACGGGCGACTTCCACGCAATAACTTCTGCTCACTCATTACTTTCAGCTATGATTGATAACCATATTTACTGGGGTAATGACCTTGGTATTGATACTCGAAGAGTTGTATGGCGGAGAGTGGTAGACATGAATGACAGAGCACTCCGTCAGATTACAGCTTCTCTCGGAGGTATTTCAAATGGCTTCCCTCGCGAGGCAGGCTTTGACATCACAGTTGCTTCAGAAGTTATGGCAATTCTTTGTTTAGCCAAGGATCTGAATGATTTGCAGACAAAATTGGGCAATATGATAGTTGCCTACAGGCGTGATCGTTCTCCTGTTTTTTGCCGTGATATAAAAGCGGACGGAGCGATGACAGTATTGCTTAAAGATGCCATCAAACCTAATTTGGTGCAGACTTTAGAAAATAATCCAGCTTTTGTGCATGGAGGGCCTTTTGCTAATATTGCGCATGGATGCAATTCTTTAATAGCAACTCAAACAGCGCTTAAGTTATCTGACTATGTTGTAACTGAGGCAGGATTTGGAGCCGACTTAGGCGCTGAGAAGTTTTTGAATATTAAATGTCGTAAGGCGGGTTTATCGCCAGCGGTTATTGTACTCGTTGCTACTATTCGTGCTATGAAAATGAACGGCGGAGTCGCAAAAGAAGATTTAGGGCAAGAAAATGTCAGTGCTGTAAAGTCTGGCTGTGCAAATTTAGGTTGTCATATAGAGAATTTGAAAAGTTTTGGCGTACCGGTAATCGTAGCAATCAATCATTTTGTAAAAGATACTCAGAACGAAATTGATGCAGTGATACAGTTTGTCACAAGTCAGGGTTCGGAGGCTATTGTTTCAAAACATTGGGAACTTGGATCAGAAGGTTCAGTGGATTTAGCCAGACGCGTCTCAGAAATAGCAGACTCAGAAGTTTCTGATTTTGCTCCAATTTATCCTGATGAAATGCCACTTGCTGAAAAGATACAGACGATTTGTAAAAGAATTTATAGAGCTGATGAAGCTCTTATGGATAAGAAAATTTACGATCAATTAAAGCAATGGGAGGAACAGGGATATGGCGATTTGCCAATTTGCATGGCAAAAACACAGTATAGTTTCTCAACAGACCCTAACTTGCGTGGAGCTCCAAAGGGACACACTGTGCCTGTTCGGGAAGTGAGAATAAGTGCAGGTGCCGGTTTTATAGTCGTTGTATGCGGAGAAATTATGACAATGCCGGGTCTGCCTCGGGTTCCTGCCGCGGAATCTATATATCTCAACAAGTTTGGCGAAATAGAAGGGTTGTTCTAGACTTAAATTTAATGTTTTACATTGTTAAGCTTTAAGTTCAGGAGACCGTAATGACAGAACTTACAAAACCAGGTGATTGTAATAATATGGATGAATTACGTCATCAAATTGATAAGTTGGATGTCCAAGTAGTTGAGCTTTTGGCAAATCGTTCAGAATTTATAGATAGAGCAACTGAGTTGAAGAAATTAAATGGAATGCCTGCTAGAATTCCTGAACGAATTGAAAGTGTCGTTTCCAACGCGCGAAATGCGGCTGAAGAGCTAGATCTAGACGCAGATCTTGTTGAAAAAATTTGGCGAATTTTAATCGATTGGTCCATTCAAAGGGAAGCAGAAATTATTCGCGAAGAGTGAGCTTAATTTTCTCAAATTTAAAGGATTACCAAAAATGGTAGCGCAAATAATAGACGGGAAGCTTTTTTCTAGGAAGCTACGGGACCAAGTTGCTGAGCATGTGAATGCTTTGAAAAAAGAAAATAATGTTACCCCAGGCCTGGCTGTGGTTTTAGTTGGTGAGGATCCGGCAAGCCAAGTTTACGTTCGATCAAAAGGTAAACAAACTATAGAAGCTGGAATGAATTCGTATGAGCATAAATTAAGTGAGGATACCTCTGAAGAAGATCTTTTAGAACTGGTAAACCGTTTGAATGATGATAATGAAGTGCATGGAATTTTAGTTCAACTGCCGTTACCAGAACATATAAATGAAGATGCTGTAATAAATGCCATCGATCCGGTAAAAGACGTTGACGGATTTCATATTTCCAATGTTGGCTTACTGGCTACAGGTCAAAAATCTATGGTTCCTTGTACACCCTTGGGATGTTTACTTATGCTAAAAGATTTCCATGGATCTTTATCTGGCATGGATGCTGTTATTATTGGAAGGTCGAACATAGTTGGAAAACCAATGGCCCAGCTCTTATTGAGCGAAAGTTGCACAGTTACGATAACCCATTCAAAAACAAAAAACTTGGAAGAAATGGTTGGACGCGCTGACATTATTATAGCTGCGGTAGGAAGACCAGAAATGGTCAAAGGGGACTGGATAAAGCCGGGCGCCACGCTTATTGACGTAGGGATCAATAGAGTAGAAGGAAATGATGGTGGGAAGCGTTTAGTCGGTGATGCAGAGTTCTCAAGTTGTTCAGAAATTGCGGGCGCTATAACTCCTGTTCCTGGTGGTGTTGGACCGATGACAATTGCATGCCTATTAGTAAATACTTTAGTCGCTTGTTGTCGTAAACATAAGTTTTCCGAGCCAGATATTATTCCAAATTAATTGGCTTTAGAAATTGGAATTGGGTAAATTTCTTTTCCCGTCATTAAGGCAATAGCTTTTTGCTGCATAATTGAGCGAAGTGGATCACGATTACAATAAAGGCCCCCAGTATAGGTTCCATATGCTGGCAATATTACGCGATTTTCGTCTACTAAAAAACAACGCTTTGTGAAGGATTGGCCTTTAATAATTAACCTTATTTTAGGATGATAATGGCCAGATATTTCAAAGCGATCTTCTGCACTTGCAATATGCTGGAAGTTAAGTTTTTCAATTTCGAGAGTATGTAAAAAGCTACCACCCAAATTTTTAGGGGATGGATCATGATTACCAGAAACCCATATCCATTCTCGACCTGCTTGCATTTTCGTAATCCAAAGAAGCTCATCTGATGGTAGTGATTGACTTGCTTCATTATCGTCAAAACTATCCCCAAGGCATATTATTTTTTTGGCATTTGTAGAGTCTAAGTCTTTTTCTAACCTTAATAAAGTATCCTGATTTTCATAAGGTGGGATCCACGATTGACCCATTCTGGCTAATCTATTTGACTTTCCAAAGTGTAAATCGGAGACACACAGGATGGATTGAGCTGGCCACCAGAGAGCGCCTGATGGCATAGCCACAAGTTCGTTTTCTGAGATGAAAAACTTAAAACAGTCCATTTAATTTCTTATAAATTAATACTAGTGCCATAATATTTAATCTAATCCTGCTTCTCTCATAAGCGAGCCTACCTCATTTTGTAATATTAGCTCCCTTGCTTGGCCCTCAATAGGTACCGTACCCACTTCGAGCAACATTGGGGCGGCTAGAGGTGATACATGTGGAAGATTTCTGTGGGTTATATTATCGTCTACTCTATCGAACATTTCCTTTATGCGATTAAAGTCAATTAACCCTTTCATTGCTTCATCTCTGGTAATCTTTAAAAGAAGGTGACTTGGATCATATTTGACTAAAGTATCGTACAAAATGTCTGAGGAAAAAGTTGTCTGGCGCCCTGATTTTCTAAGGCCTGGCAAATTACGGTCAATTAGTCCCGCAACTGTAGCTACTGATTTAAAAGTTCTTTTCATTAAGGCGTTGCCTGAAAGCCATTTATCAAGGCCTAATTCAATCGCACTGGAATTAAATAATTCGATTGGATTTTCCACCTTTTTAAGCCCCCAAAGAAGAGTGGCATAATCATTTGCCACAAAGCCCAATGGAGCAAGGTTAAGCTCCTCTAACCTCTTTGACAAAATCAATCCTAAAGTCTGGTTCGCATTTCTCCCTGCAAAGCTGTAAACAGCCATATGATGACGAGATTTTCTTACAAAAGTTTCAACTAATAAACTATCTTTAACTGGTAATTCCGAAAACTCTTTTTGTTTATTTAACCAGTTAACTGTATCTGCCGGTAAATCTTCCCAGTTTTCATTTTTGAAACTATCTAAAATTCTATCACTGAGTTTTGTACTTGTTGCAAATTTAGTTCCCATAAACGTAGCGATTTTAGGCTGTTTGTTGGCGTTCTGTGATACTTCGACAACCATTTCCCGTAAGCTTTCGAAGCGCACTATTTTACCACCAATTAAAAAAGTATCACCTTTTGTCAGCGATGCTGCAAAAGTTTCTTCAATTTCTCCAAGGGGTTTTCCTCCACTTCGACGATGCGTCCGAACTTTTAGCGTTTCCGTATCTTGTATAGTTCCTACGTTCATTCTTATTCTATTTGCCGTTCTTGGATCCCGCAGAACGATATTTCCACTATTATCAATCTTCAATCGGTGCCACTGCTCATATCGATTAAGTGCATATCCTCCATCTATACAAAATCTTAAACACTCATTAAAATCACTCTGTGTTAAGTTTTCGTAAGCGCCTATTTTTTTTATTTCTTTAAATAAATGATGAGGACAAATTGCCCCCGCACAAGCCACAAGCAAAATATGTTGGCACAAAACATCCAATGATCCTGAGTTTACTGGTTCGCCATCTAGATCGCTATCTTTGACAGCTTCTAGGGCAGCTTGGCACTCAATAATTTCAAATTTATTAGCGGGAACCATTATTGCTTTGGAAGGAGCATTATAGCTATGGTTAGCCCTTCCAATTCTCTGTACTAGCCGTTTTATATTTTTTGGGGCACCAACTTGAATGACAAGGTCTACGTCATTCCAATCTATGCCTAGATCTAGGGTTCCTGTACAGACAATAGCTCTCAATTCACCTCTGATTATAGCTGCCTCAACTCGCTGTCGTTGATCAAGGTCGAGACTGCCGTGATGAATCGCGATGGGGAGATTATTTTTATTATTTAACCATAAATCGTGAAAAAAAATTTCTGCTTGAGCACGTGTATTATGAAAAATCAGTGTAGTTTTATGATTAGATATTTTTTCTAAAACATCTGGGATAGAGTAGGTGGCTCCAGCTCCTGCCCAAGGAGGTGGGGTCTTTGTTTGAAGCATGGAAATGTCTGGATCAATCCCAGATTTAGCAAATATTATTGGACAATTAGCTTTATTTTCCGAAATAAAATTTGCTATTTCCTCGGGACGATCAACTGTTGCAGAAAGTCCTATTTTCCGAAGGTTTGTACACAAGGATTGTAATCGAGATATTGCTAATACTAATTGATGGCCACGTTTGTTTTCAACGAGTGCGTGTATTTCATCAATCACTATTCTTTTTAAGTTGGCGAAAAGGGTTTTAGACTCTGGAAACGAGATGAGTAGTGCCAAACTTTCAGGGGTGGTAAGTAAAATATGTGGCGGATCAACTCGTTGGCGTCGCTTTATTGCTGCTTTGGTATCGCCAGTTCGATCTTCCACTCTTATATTCAGCCCTATTTCTTCAATAGGGATCATTAAATTTCGTTTAATGTCTGATGCTAGTGCTTTTAAAGGAGAAACATAAATTGTATGTAGCCCAGAGAATTCTGAAGAATCAAGTTCGATTAAGGTCGGCAAAAATCCTGATAATGTTTTGCCGGAACCAGTTGGCGCAATAAGGAGCTGAGATTTTCTTTTTGAGTTATTGAGTACTTCAATCTGATGGGGTCGCAAGACCCAGTTTTTTGTTTCAATCCAATTTTCAAACTTTTGAGGTAATTCATAATTTAGCATTAAGTGAATTTTAAGCGCGAAAGATCAATTTACTATTTTGGCTTCTGTGGCACTGCGTATTTCTTGCTCCGATATTTCATCTGCACACTCGATGATCTCCAGACCTCCTGAAACGACATCCAAAACACCTAAATTTGTTATTATCCTGTCCACAACACTTTTCCCAGTAAGCGGAAGAGTGCACTCCTTCAATAATTTGGACTCACCGTGTTTATTAGTATGATCCATAACAACGATTACACGACCAACACCAGAAACTAAATCCATAGCACCGCCCATTCCTTTCACTAGTTTACCCGGTATCATCCAATTAGCTAGGTCACCGTTTTCAGCAACTTCCATAGCACCTAATATAGCCATTGCTATCTTACCTCCTCGGATCATTCCAAAGGAGGTGGCACTATCAAAATATGCAGTTTGGGGTAGTTCTGTTATCGTTTGCTTGCCAGCATTAATCAAATCCGAGTCTTCCTCACCCTCGAGTGGGAATGGCCCCATGCCAAGCATACCATTCTCTGATTGAAGAGTAACGTTTATTCCTTCTGGAATATAATTTGATACTAAAGTTGGAATTCCAATACCAAGATTTACATACATTCCATCTTCAAGTTCTTTTGCTGCTCTGGCAGCCATTTGATCTCGATCCCACATTTTTTGTCCTTTAAGCAGCAGGGCGCGTTGTGCGCTGTTCAATTCGTTTTTCATGCTCACCTTGAATAATCCTGTGAACATAGATCCCAGGGAGGTGTATCAAATCTGGATCTAGCGAGCCTGTAGGTACAATTTCCTCTACTTCCACAACGCAAACTTTTCCACACATTGCAGCTGGAGGATTAAAATTCCTAGCCGTTTTTCTGAATATTAAATTTCCCGTTTCGTCCGCTTTCCACGCTTTTATAATTGAAAGGTCCGCAAACAGACTTTCCTCTAAAATATAGGTTTCTCCATTGAAATCTTTATGTTCCTTTCCATCAGCTATTATGGTGCCCACTCCGGTTTTCGTATAGAAACCCGGTATCCCGCACCCTGCAGCACGCATTCTTTCTGCTAAAGTACCTTGGGGATTAAACTCTAATTCAAGCTCACCTGATAGATACTGCCTCATAAATTCAGCGTTTTCTCCAACGTATGAAGATATCATCTTTTTTACTTGGCGAGATTCAAGTAATATACCTATTCCAAAATCATCAACACCAGCATTATTCGATGCAAAAGTTAAATTTTTTGCCCCCGCATCTTTAATAGCTTGCAGTAATATTTCTGGGATGCCACATAGTCCAAACCCTCCTGAGGCAATGAACATTCCATCGAACAGTAAACCCTTTAGAGCCTCGCCGGCAGTACCATAAACTTTTTGCATTGAATGATTACCTTTCTTAAATTTTGACAATTGTCCTAAATAAAAATTCAAAAAAAATTAAATTAAAAAAGATTTATTTTTTCTTGCCTCTTTTTTTTCCTTTTGCCGCCTTTTCGGTTATAAGCTTTACAGCTTCTTCAAGTGTAATTTCTTCGGGGTCTTTTCCTTTTGGTATTGTGGCGTTGATTTTTGCGAACTTTACATAAGGGCCATATTTTCCATCCATCACATTTAAAGGCCCGCCCCCATCAGGGTGTTCGCCAAGTTCTTTAATTGTTTTGGAGGCTGTGCCACGTCCACTTCCGGCGGCAGCCTTTTTTGATAACTCTTCAACAGCTCTATTCATCCCAACGTTAAATACATCATCAGGATCTTGTAAATTTGCGTAAGTCCGCCCGTGACGTACGAAAGGGCCATATCTCCCAATCCCTGCTTCTATTATCTGCCCATCTTCTGGATGAGGCCCTATTTCTCTTGGCAAACTAAGAAGTTTTAGCGCTTTTTCGAGTTCTATATCTGACGGTAACCACCCTTTTGGCAGGCTAGCTCTTGGCGGTTTTTTATTCTCCTCTGTGGCTTCGCCACGTTGAATATAGGGACCGTACCTGCCACTCCTAAGAAATATTTTATCTCCATTATCTTCACCAAGTAAACGCTCTGCTGTTTCATCTGGTTCACCGGATATAGGACGGGTAAAATTACACTCTGGATAGTTTCCACATCCAACAAACCCGCCAGTTCGCGATGATTTCAAGTGGAGCTGACCATTTCCGCATTTCGGACACCTCCTTGGGTCGCTACCATCTTCTTTAGAGGGATAAAGTTGGGGCGCTAATGCATCATCTAAAACGTCTAAAACTTCAGTAATTCTAAGCTCTGATGTTTCAGAGATTGCTTCTGAAAAATCATTCCAAAATTGACCTAGAAGTTCTTTATAGTTCCCTTTTCCAGCACTCACAGAATCAAGTTGGTTTTCTAAACCTGCCGTAAAATCAAACTCAACGTACCGTTTGAAAAAATTCAATAGAAAAATTGTAACTATGCGTCCCTTATCTTCTGGAAATAACCTATTTTTCTCTTTTTTAACGTATTCTCTATCCTGAATTGTCGTCACAATATTAGCATAAGTTGAAGGTCTGCCTATTCCCAATTCTTCCATTTTTTTGACGAGACTAGCTTCTGTATATCTTGGTGGCGGCTGAGTGAAGTGTTGCTCGGGATCAATACTGAGCTTTTCAATTTTTTCTCCCTTAGACATTTGTGGAAGACGATTTTCATCGTCTGATTGCTCCACGTCATCGCGGCTTTCTTCGTAAACTTTGAGAAATCCTTCGAACAACACAACTTGCCCGTTAGCTCTAAGAGTAACTTCCTTGTCTGGGCTTTGTATATCTACTGAAGTTCTCTCTAACTTTGCGGACTCCATTTGACACGATATCGTTCTTTTCCAGATTAAATCATATAGTTTAAACTGGTCAGCATCGGAAAGTTTTAATTGCTTTGCATCTTTTGAAATGGAAGTAGGTCGAATGCATTCATGAGCTTCTTGAGCATTTTTCGCTTTATTTTTGTAGAACCTTGGAGATGCTGGTAAAAATTGATCACCATATCTTTGCCTTACGGCTTCTCTCGTAGAGGTAACAGCTTCTGGCGCCATATCAATCCCATCGGTTCGCATATATGTGATATGACCTGCCTCGTATAACCTTTGAGCTGCTTGCATTGTTTGTCTGGCACCCATTCCATATTTTCTTCCAGCCTCTTGTTGAAGAGTAGATGTCATGAAAGGAGCGAAGGGGTTTCTACTAGTTGGCTTACTTTCAACTGAGGCAACGATAAGATCACGTGTCGTGATTGCCTGTGCAGCCAACTCCGCTTCCGAGCTACTTTTCAAATCATATTTATCTAGTTTCGTTCCGGCAAAGTTTATTAGTTTCCCATCAAATACTTGCCCTCTAGGAGTTTTTAAAGATGCTTTCACAGACCAGTATTCTTTTGGTTTGAAAGCTTCTATTTCCATTTCTCTTTCTACGATTAATCGCAAGCAAACTGACTGTACCCTTCCAGCTGATCTAGCCCCGGGCAATTTACGCCATAACACTGGAGATAGATTGAAACCGACAAGATAATCGAGAGCTCTTCGTGCAAGATAAGCATGTACTAACGGTGCGTCTATTTCTCGAGGATTGGCCATCGCTTCTGAAACAGCTGATTTAGTAATCGCGTTAAAAACAACTCTGCTTACTGGTGTGTCACTATTTATAACCCGCTTATTTCGTAATGTTTCTTCGAGGTGCCAACTTATAGCTTCACCCTCACGATCTGGATCTGTAGCTAATATCAACTCATTATCTTTTTTCAGAGCATCGGCTATGGCTTTGACATGTTTTTTACTGTCAGCACCAATTTCCCATTTCATATCAAAACCCTTATCCGGGTCCACAGATCCGTCTTTCGCTGGTAAATCTCTAACATGACCAAATGACGCTAAAACGGTATAATCGGAGCCCAGATATTTATTGATCGTTTTTGCTTTTGCTGGTGACTCTACAACCACTACTGGCATTAAATATCCTTTCGACTCACGATTGCGACTTCGCGCGGGAACATGGCTCCAGCTGGGAAGGTTTGTCAATCCTGCTTAAACAAAATTAACATAAAACTACTTCGATTGACTTTTAAGACATAGCTTAATTAATGGTTTTTTCCAATTTAGGGAGTCCAAGCTTCAATTTGAAACACCCCCAACGGTAAGGCCACTGATATACAAACTTGGTTGTCCAACTCCAACAGGAACCCATTGCCCAGCCTTTCCACAATTGCCTATCCCAGGGTCCAGTCGAAGATCGTTTCCAATAGTTTTAATCTTTTTAAGGGCAGATGCTCCATCTCCGATTAGCGTTGCGCCGCTGACAGCTTCTTGGATTTTACCATTCTTAACGCGATATGCTTCCGTACAAGAAAAAACAAACTTCCCATTTGTGATATCTACTTGCCCTCCGCCAAAGCCCACAGCATAAAGACCGTCTTTTAAATCTTGAATTAAATTTTGTGGATCTTCATTTCCTTCCTGCATGTAAGTGTTGGTCATTCGGGGCATTGGAGCATGTGCATAACTTTGCCTGCGACCATTACCCGTAGATTTTAATCCCATCAATCTAGAATTTTGTCGGTCATGCATGTAACCGACTAGAACGCCGTTATCTATCAGTTTTGTTTTTTGGCTTGGTGTGCCCTCATCGTCAATTTTAATTGAGCCCCTGCGATCAGGAATTGTACCGTCATCAAAAACTGTTACTCCTGGAGCGGCGATCCTTTTTCCCATCAAGTCACTGAACGCACTTGTTTTTTTTCTATTAAAGTCTGCTTCAAGACCATGTCCAATTGCTTCATGGAGTAAAATCCCTGGCCAGCCTGGACCTAAAACTAAATCCATTACACCTGCTGGAGCTGGCTTGGCCTTGAGATTTACTCTTGCAATTCTTAATGCTTCGGAGGCAGCATTTTTCCAAATTTCTGGCTTTAAATAGTTGAGCAAGTTACTTCGCCCACCAATACCGGTGTATCCATTTTCCCTTCGACCGTTATCTTCTAATAAAATGGATATGTTTAGTCGTACCATGGGTCTTATATCGTGAGATGAGGAACCATCAGGGCGCAGTATAAAAACTTTCTGAGCTGATGAAGAGATTGTTGCTGTTACTTGTTTGATATTTGGGTCAAGACTTCTACTGAAATCATCAATTTCTTGAAGGATTTTAACTTTTTTCGAGAAAGTTAACTCCATTATTGGGTTGAAAGGTTCATATATATTTTTTTCTGTTTCTGAAGGTGAATTAGCAAACTTGCCCATTTGCCCTTGGGAGGCCTTTTGAACAGTTGGAACCATTTTTAAAAGTGCGGAGTGGGACAAATCAGTTGAATGAGCATATCCTGTTATTTCGCCGCAAACTGATCGTAATCCCATTCCTTCTGAAGCATCGAAGTTTGCAGATCTTACTCTTTTGTCATCTAAAGTTATTGTTTCAGTTTGTCGTTGTTCGAAAAACAACTCTCCGTCATCGGAATTTTTGGTTGCCAGTTGTAAAGACTTAACGGCATCTTCCCAGGTTAAGTGTTTTCCAAAAGGATCAAAATCGCACGTTTTCATCTTTATTCCCATATAACTTTGAATTATTACACTTTTAAATCAAAAAAAAGCGTCCGTTTGCCGCAATTATACTTCTTTATCTCTTTGTCAAAATATGGTTTTACACTACCTTGAAGAGAACAAGAGTGTTTACCACTTAATAAACTGTTATAAAATTTACACGAACACTGAAAAATCAGGGTGAAAAATGCGACTAAAATCAATATTAACCGGATTAAGTTCTGGCCTATTAGCTTTGCCAGTAGGTGCTGAAGATGGACTCGAAATAATCGGGCAACCTATAGCAGATGGTATAGGGTTTCAACCGGCTGCAACTAAGTTGGCGCGGGATCTGCAATGGCTAGACGGACTGGTTTTAATAATTATCACTGCAATTACGGTTTTTGTGCTTGGTTTGTTGGCTTTCGTTATTATACGGTACAACCGAAAAGCAAATCCGGTACCAGAAACTTTTACTCATAATTCCCCAGTGGAAGTAGCTTGGACCATTATACCCATAGTTATACTTGTATTCATCGGTGCGTTTTCCTTACCAGTGCTTTTTGATCAGCAGAAAATTCCTGAAGGTGAAGTAAATATAAAGGTGACCGGATATCAGTGGTATTGGGGTTATGAGTACGTAGATGAAGGTTTCGAGTTTGAAAGTTTTCTAATTGGCGAAGGAAAAGTTTTAACGCCGGAGGTTGAGCTTGAATTACAAGAAGCAGGCTACACTCGTGATCAATTTTTACTTGCTACTGACACGGCAGTGGTCGTTCCTGTCGATAAAACAGTTGTAATGCAAGTTACTGGAGCTGACGTTATACATAGCTGGACTATTCCCGCCTTTGGCGTAAAACAGGATGCAGTTCCTGGTAGGCTAGGACAATTGTGGTTTAAAGCTGAGAAAGAGGGAATATATTTTGGTCAGTGCTCTGAACTATGTGGAAAAGATCATGCCTTCATGCCTATCACAGTAAAGGTTGTGAGCCAGGATGCTTACAACGCTTGGTTATCTGCAGCTAAATCGGAATATGCTGGAACCGCTCAGTCTTATAACATAGCAGAGGTTGCCAAATAATAGTTTAATTTTTTATTCAACTTTATGTTTGGAACACAATAGGTTAAAAATGTCAGAAGTTAGCTTACATAAACTTTACTCAGACGAGCCTGAGTTTGGTGACTTTTTTTCCTTGCTGAAACCTCGGGTTATGTCGCTAGTAGTATTCACTGCTATAGCTGGATTGTTAGCCGCTCCGGGAAACATTCACCCATTTGTGGCTTTTGTATCGATTGTGTTTATTGCGTTAGGTGGCGGAGCTTCTGGGGCCCTAAACATGTGGTATGACGCAGATATAGATAGCATAATGTCACGAACTAAATCGCGGCCAGTTCCTGCTGGAAAAATTTCTGCCAATGACGCAAAGTATATTGGAATTGTACTTTCGACCATATCAGTTGTTATGCTTGGCCTTGCCTCTAATTGGTTGGCAGCTTTTTTACTGGCGTTCACGATATTCTTTTACGTTATTGTCTATACTATCTGGTTGAAGCGGGCTACGCCGCAGAATATCGTTATTGGTGGTGCTGCTGGAGCATTTCCGCCAATTATTGGATGGGCGGTTGTTGCGGGAAACATCGGTTTTGAAAGCATTTTAATGTTTGCTTTAATATTCGTATGGACGCCTCCTCATTTTTGGTCTTTAGCACTCTTTATGAAGAATGATTATGATTCAGCTAAGGTGCCAATGTTGACTGTTACTAATGGTAGAAGATCAACAAGAAACCATATTTTCGTATATTCATTAATCCTAGCTTTCGTGGCTTTATCGATTGGTTTATCTTCTTTGAGTGGGCCAGTTTATTTGTTAGTTGCACTAGTTCTCAACATACAGCTTGTAGTTTCAGCATTTAGATTATGGGCTAGATCTGAAAATGACAGCGTAGATGATAATTCTCTTGTAGAACGAAAGTTTTTTAAATTTTCTTTGCTTTATTTGTTTTTCCATTTTGGAGCTATCATGGTGGAGACTAAAACTAACATAGTCTGGCCAGGAGTTTAGCATGAGCTTTGGAAGGGAACATGATTTACACAAGAGGCGCAAGGGTAGAAATTTAGGTCTTGGTCTGGTTCTCATTGGGTTTGTTGGAATTATGTTTGGCCTTACAGTAGTTAAAGTCACTGAGGGTCAGTTTGCTGAAGCTTTAGCTGGGGTGTCGCGCAGTGAATGATAGAGCGAAGAAAAAGACAGCCGCTCAAATGGTTGGTGTGGTAGTTTTTATGGGAGCTATGGCTTGGGCGTCTGTTCCATTTTATGATTGGTTTTGTCGGGTCACTGGATTTGGTGGAATTACTCAGGTGGCAGATAGTGGTTCTGAAATTGTGTTGAGCGAAACAGTCAAAATTAGATTTGACGCATCGCTAGAGCGAGATATGCCTTGGGAATTTAAACCGGTTCAACGGGAAATTGAACTTCAAATCGGAGCTACTGGTTTGGCTTTTTATGAGGCGTACAATCCTACTGATAAACCTGTTGCCGGAACGGCTAGTTACAACGTAACTCCTTACGAAGCTGGGGGGTTTTTTAGCAAAATAGATTGTTTCTGTTTTGAAGAGCAGGTTTTAATGCCTGGTGAGCGTGTTCAAATGCCTGTGACATTTTTTGTTGATCCTGAGATAGTTGAGGATCGCGATGCCAAGCACACCAAGGTAATCACGCTGTCTTACACGTTCTATGAAAAAGACATAACACTGGAACCGGCTCAGGTTAGTGTAAATACAATAAGTAAATTTAATCAGCTCCTAAGTGAGGGGAAACAAAATGGCGCATGAAAAAAATCACGATTATCATATATTAAATCCTTCTATATGGCCCTTCATTGGTTCGATCGCAGCTTTTGTGATGCTTTTTGGGGCTGTAGTTTTCTTTCATAGCGAAAATCCTTGGATGTTTATTGCAGGTTTTATCGGTGTATTGTTTGTGATGTATGTCTGGTGGTCAGACACAGTAAAAGAAAATCAAGTTGGTGATCATACGCCAGTAGTTTTGATTGGTTTAAGATACGGCTTCATTCTTTTTATAATGTCGGAAGTTATGTTCTTTCTCGCGTGGTTCTGGAGTTTTTTTAAGCATGCTATGTATCCAATGGGTGATCTGAGCCCATTGCAGGATGGTCAATTCCCTCCTGCTGGCATAGAGGTTTTTGACCCTTGGCATCTACCACTGATTAATACTCTAATTTTGCTGTGTTCCGGAGCAGCTGCAACCTGGGCGCACCATGCAATTGCTCATGACGAAGATAGAAAATCTATGGTGCAGGGTCTTGTTATTGCGGTTGGCTTGGGTGTTTTGTTCACAATTTTTCAGGCTTATGAATACCAGCACGCAGCGTTTGGTTTTTCAGGAAACATATACGGAGCAAACTTTTTTATGGCCACAGGTTTTCATGGTTTTCATGTGATAGTAGGCACAATTTTCCTTGCGATTTGTATGCTACGAGCAATGCGTGGACACTTTACTAAGGATCAGCACCTTGGCTTTGAAGCTGCAGCTTGGTACTGGCATTTTGTGGACGTCGTATGGCTATTCTTGTTTGCAGCAATTTATGTCTGGGGAAGCGTTGGTGCGACAATTCACTAAAATTTCGTAAAGGTATTTTGGTTTACTAATCTAAATGAATATTAATAGGAAAGCGCGCAGCAATTCGCGTGCTTTTTTTTGGATTTAAATTTATGCCACATAAATTATTTACATGGTTATTTATATGTTCTGGGACAATTATTCTGCTCTTCCTCGGGCAGTGGCAGTTAGATAGGCTTGTTTGGAAACAATCTATTTTAGTAGAGATTGAAAGTAAAATTTCTGGATTGCCGCAGTCTTTACCGTCTGATGTTAAGGAAACTGTTCACAAATATATGCCAATACAGCTTTCTGGAAAAATAAAAGGAAGTTTTATAAAAGTAATGGCCAGCCAAAAATTTATTGGGGCTGGTTACCGAATAATTGTGCCATTCGAATTGGAAACCGGTAGCACAATCTTAGTAGATTTGGGATTTATACGCCATGAATTTGCTTCGGATATTAGCTTAGATGATAATCTAAGCATAATTGGGAATTTACATTGGCCACAAGAAGTTGATTTTTTTACACCGAACCCAGATACAAAAAATAATATTTGGTTTGCCCGTGATGTAAATGAGTTATCAAAAGAGCTGCAAACTGAGCCGATTTTAGTGGTTGCTAAAAGCTTCAGTCCATCAATTACCTATCTTGATCCGCTTCCTATTAATACAGAAAATATCCCTAATAATCACAAACAGTATGCAGTCACTTGGTTTTCGCTTGCATTTATTTGGCTTGGGATGGGAGTATTTTTCATTTATAGAACGAGCGTCAATAGAGGCCGAAAAATATGAAGTACATATCTACTCGTGGGAAAGCTCCAGTTTTAAATTTTGAGGAAGCAATGTTAACTGGCCTCGCAAGAGACGGCGGTCTGTACGTTCCTCAATCAATCCCAAACTTTTCTCCAGATGATATATCATCGATGTCAGATTTAAGTTATGAGGAGATAGCCTTTAAAGTTATATCGCCCTTTGTTGGAGATTGTTTTTCTGACGATGAATTAATCAAAATCATAAAAAAAGCCTATACCGAATTTGGGCATATAGAGCGTGCTCCTCTTGTTGAATTAGAAAGTAACCATTTCCTTCTAGAATTATTTCATGGTCCAACTCTGGCCTTTAAAGATTTTGCTATGCAACTAATTGGTCAGTTTTTTCAAGTTGCATTAGAACGTAAAAAATCAAGAGTAACCATTGTTGGTGCAACCAGTGGGGATACTGGTAGTGCTGCAATTGAAGCCTTTCGTGGCTTAGATGCCGTAGACGTTTTTATTTTATACCCTGATGGGCGTGTTTCAGATGTCCAGAGAAGGCAGATGACAACGCCTTCTGAAAATAATGTTCATGCAATTGCAATCAATGGTCATTTTGATGACTGCCAGGCCCGTTTGAAGGACATGTTCAATGATTTTGAGTTTCGAGATGGAGTGAATTTAGCTGGTGTTAATTCAATAAACTGGGCACGGGTTTTAGCCCAAGTCGTTTATTACTTTTCCTCAGCGGTTAAGCTGGGAGCTCCAAATAAAAAAATTAGTTTTAGCGTGCCTACTGGAAATTTTGGAGATATTTTTGCTGGTTTTATTGCAAAAAAAATGGGCCTCTCAATTGATCGCCTTGTGATAGCTACTAACCAAAACGATATTCTGCACAGATGCCTAAGTTCTGGTGTTTATAAAACAGATAGAGTTTTACCAAGCATAAGCCCATCTATGGATATCCAAGTGAGTTCCAACTTTGAGCGAGCGCTTTTTTATGCCACGGATTGTAATGGTAGTGAAGTTTCGAATTTGATGGAGCAACTCAAAAGCACCGGTCAATTCACTATTTCTGGAAGTGTTTTAGAAATAGTGCGAGAAAATTTTGATAGTGGGAGGGCTTCTGAAGATGAAACTCATTCTGAGATCGCTTATAATTACCAAAAGCATTCTGAATTGCTGTGTCCTCATTCCGCCATAGGTGTGCTGGCTGCAAGAAAACAGCGTAAAATTGGTACTCCTATGGTTACACTTGCTACTGCCCATCCAGCTAAATTTCCAACAGCTGTTAAAAATGCAACATCAGTATTTCCTGAGTTGCCGTCTCGCATGGCTAATCTATTTGATCTTGATGAGAGAATAACAAACGTTGAAAATAATCTTCAATCCATCCAAGCTTTTGTAAAGGAACGGATATAAATATGAGCGTAAATCATCATACACTAAATAACGGGTTCCAAGTAATCACGGAAAATATGCCCGGTCTTAAATCCGCTTCTCTTGGAATTTGGATTTCTGCTGGAGGTCGGCACGAGCGGCTTGAGCAAAACGGTATTGCCCATTTTCTGGAACATATGGCTTTCAAGGGAACAAAAACAAAGTCAGCCTTGGATATAGCAGAAGCGATTGAGAATGTAGGAGGGTACATAAATGCCTACACTTCAAGAGAAACAACAGCATACTTTGTTAGAGTTTTAAATGAGGATGTTGAAATGGCAGCTAATATACTGGCTGACATTTTGAGGAATTCTGTGTTTGACAAACGTGAAGTCGACGTCGAGCGCGGGGTTATATTGCAAGAAATTGGTCAAACTTTAGATACACCAGATGATATAGTATTTGATTGGTTGCAAGAAACCGCTTATCCTGAGCAGTCTTTAGGACGATCTATTCTTGGGCCTAGTGAGAATATTTCAAGGTTCTCTAGAGAAGATTTGTCCGCCTTTGTAAGCGAGCATTATAGTCCCGATAGAATGATTCTTTCTGCGGCTGGTGGGATTGATCATGATACGCTTTGCAAGCTTGCTGAGAAAGCTTTCGGTGATCTGCAAAAGCCGAAATTATTCCATCAACCTATGGCTGCAGCTTTTTCAGGTGGAGAATTCAGGAGGGATAAAAAACTCGAGCAAGCTCATTTCGCTTTAGCGTTTGAAAGCCCAAGTTATAGAAGCCGTGATATCTACACCGCCCAGGTTTATTCGATAGCGCTTGGTGGTGGTATGTCCTCAAGATTATTTCAACAGATTAGAGAAAAGCGTGGGCTTTGCTACTCGATTTTTGCACAAGCGGGGGCCTTTTCTGATACAGGCTTTACTACTATTTACGCAGGTACGTCGGCAGAGCAAATACCTGATTTGGCAAATTTGACAGTTAATGAGCTCAAAAGAGTAGCTTTGGATCTTTCAGAAGCTGAAGTTACTAGAGCTAGATCGCAAATGAAGGCTGGTTTATTAATGGGCTTGGAAAGTCCCTCGAGCAGGGCTGAAAGGCTCGCGAGAATGATTCAAATTTGGGGTAAAGTTCCCAGTTTAGATGAGACAATTGAAAAGATCGATTCAGTAAACTTAGAAAAAGTGAGGACCTATGCTGAACATGTGATAACACGAGCTAAGTTTGCAATGGCTCTTTACGGTCCCATCTCATCGGCACCGGCGCTGCAAGAATTGGATGCACTTAGAGCGGCTTAATGTTTTCATTTAGGCAAACAATTAAAATCAAGACAAGTCGGTTGATACTCAGGCCGCCCATGCATTTTGATTTTAAGAAATGGAAAGAAGTTCGTTATTCGAGCAAAGAGTTTTTAACGCCTTGGGAACCTAAATGGAATTCGGATCATTTAACACGGAAATCATTTTCAAACAGAGTTTATTGGTCAAAGAAGGCGATTAATCAAGGTACTGGATTGCCATTATTTCTTTTTGATAGTGCCACAGATGAATTATATGGAGCTATTACACTTGATAATATTCGACGGGGCCCGACGCAAAGTGGAACCTTGGGATACTGGATTGGTGAAAAATACGCTCGTCGCGGTTACATGACAGAGGCAATTAATGCAATTGTACAATATGCCTTTATGGATCTTGACCTGAGTCGGATCGAGAGCGCTTGTTTGGCTGATAACAAACCGTCTAGGGGTGTTCTTGAGAAATGTGGCTTTAAATATGAAGGTGTCGCTCAGGCCTATATCCAGATCAATGGGCGCTGGCGAACGCATGTTTTATATTCTGCACTCCGCTATGATCGAAGGGGTAAAACCTCTGCGGGAGTTGAGTGAAAAATTATTGAGGAAAAAACGTGGCTTTAAAACCGGTAACGGAAGAATTTATTAATGAGCTGAAATTAGGTTTATCTCCTGGGGCAGTGTTGGCTGTTCCTGATAACTATTTATCAGAACCTCGCTCTAGGTGGCGAGGGATTAGTTCAATTATTGTTTTACCCCAGAATGTTAAAGAAGTTTCAGACATAGTTAGTTTGGCTAACGCGCAAAATATCCCAATTATTCCTTACGGTGGTGGTACAGGGTTAGTCGGTGGGCAGATACAAGATAAAGGACCTTCAGGCATTCTATTATCTTTGGAACGAATGAATAAGATAACGTCTCTGAATTTAGATGAAAATGTAATTACTGTGGAAGCTGGTGTGATTTTGTCAAATTTAAGAGACGCAGCAGAAGAAGTGAAAAGAATATTTCCCCTTTCCCTGGCTTCTGAGGGAACAGCCCAAATAGGTGGAAATCTAGCAACAAATGCAGGTGGTGTTAATGTGCTGAGATATGGAAGCACCAGAAATTTATGCCTCGGTCTAGAAGTGGTTTTTGCAGATGGCTCGATTTGGAATGGATTGTCACGGCTCCATAAAGATAATACTGGTTATGACCTTAAAAATTTAATCATAGGCTCAGAGGGAACCCTAGGAATTATTACTGCAGCAACGATGAAGCTATTTCCAAAACCACTAGAGCATACCGTGGCTCTAATTGCGGTTAAGTCTCCTAAGGATGCTCTAAGGTTACTTTCTGTGACAAAAGATTATTTTGGTGAAACAATTTCTGCTTTTGAGTTGATTAATAAAATGGGCATCGATTTTTTTAATGAAACAAAAGTGGAAGTTAAAGTTCCCTTCTCTAAAATTCCGGAGTGGATGGTGCTATTGGATATTGGGCACCCTGGACGAAATAGTGCAGAGAAAAACACAAATGATTATTTTGAAAATATTTTGAGTGGTGGGCTTGCAGTAGATGGCGTGCTTGCAGAAAACGTTGGTCAGCAAAATGATTTATGGGCACTTCGTGAAAATATTCCAGAAGCCAATCGACGAATTGGGTCTATATCAAGTCATGATATTTCTTTGCCATTATCAACAGTAAGTACATTTATTGATGAGGCTAGGATTGAAATTTCAAAACTTGGTAACTTTAGAATAAATTGTTTTGGCCACTTAGGAGACGGAAACCTTCACTTTAATATTTTCCCAAACAAAGGGGAAAAACGAGAAGACTATAATCATATAAGGCCAGAAATTAAGACGACCATCCATGACCTTGTTCATCTACATCGAGGTTCTGTAAGTGCAGAACATGGAATAGGGCGATTAAAGATAAATGATTTAGTAAAGTATTCTGACCCAATTAAACTAAAGCTTAATAAGTCAATTAAAGCAGTTATGGATCCAAAGGGTATATTAAATCCAGGAGTGATTTTTGTATCCAACTAATGAGACTAAGAAATGAACCTGACATTTTAAGTTTTGCTGTTTAAAATTTTAGCTTTGTTCAGAATTATTTTGTAAACGCTTTAAATGGGACTTATAAAGTATTGGTGCCAGAATTTTGTCATAAATAAATGCCGCTATTTCCCTTACTATAGGAAAATTGGTCAAAATCGCCAAAATTTTATATCTGGGCATTTCTTCCCAAAGTTTTCGGAAAGCTGGCAAGCCATGGATAACTTGTCCATCTGATATTACATGTAGGCGCTTTGCACCTTGATCTTTGCTGACGCCATAAAGTGATAAATCAGTCTCACCTAATTTATCAAAATAAAGTTCAATACCTTTTTTCTCCGCATACTTTCTGTAGTGGCAGATTTCCGCGTTGCAAATTGGACAGTCTTCATTAAATAAAATTCTGATACTCATGAGGAGTAGGTAGATTTAGACAGTCATATAGCAAGTTTTGGGATTAGATTTTCAAACTGCTAAGATTTTTGATCATCTGAAATAGTCCCCCAAAGGTCATAATCACCTGATGCTGTCACATTGACTTTGACAATGTCACCCACGTGAATTTTTTCAAAATTGTCCTCAATAAAAAGGTTTCCATCAATTTCTGGCGCATCAGCTTTTGTTCTGCAGATTGCGCCTTCCTCATCGATTTCATCAACAATTACATCAATCTCTTTACCAATTTTTTTGGCAAGCTTTTTAGTAGATATTTCCAATGCCTTTTCCATAAAAACTTCCCACCGATGTTGTTTAACTTCCTCAGATATTTGATGTGCCAAGGCATTAGACCTAGCCCCTTCAACATTTTCATACTTAAAACATCCTACGCGATCTAGTTGAGCTTCATCCAGCCAATCGATAAGCGTGTTAAATTCATCCTCAGTTTCGCCTGGATAACCTACTATAAATGTTGATCTAAGGGTGATTTCTGGGCAGATCGACCGCCATCTTTTTATTTCTTCTAAAGTGCTTACCGAAGCAGCAGGTCTTGCCATTCGCTTTAAAACTGCTGGATGGGCATGTTGGAAAGGAATATCCAGGTAAGGTAGTATCAAGCCATCTGCCATCAGTGGGATGAGTTCACGAACATGCGGGTATGGATAAACATAATGTAGACGCACCCAAGCTCCAAGTTTTCCCAAGTCATTAGCCAAGTCTTTAATATGAGACCTATGACCTTT
This sequence comes from Paracoccaceae bacterium, assembly GCA_902534325.1. Taxonomy (GTDB): domain Bacteria; phylum Pseudomonadota; class Alphaproteobacteria; order Rhodobacterales; family Rhodobacteraceae; genus Salinivivens. Next base: position 51,078 of record CACAPQ010000004.1, read on the forward strand.
CTCGCGTGAATATTTTAAATCTAACCCAAAAGCACTTGTGTCTTGCGATATTACGAGAAGCTCTTTCACTCCATTATCAACTAGTTTTGTGGCTTCGTGAACTATTGCGTGTGCTGGTCGTGACTTTAAACTGCCTCTCATGTCTGGGATTATGCAAAACTTGCACTTATGATTGCATCCTTCTGAAATCTTTAAATAGCTAAAGTGGCGAGGAGTTAATTTAACTCCAGTTTCAGGAAGTAAATCTATAAAGGGATCAGGTTTCGGTGGTACTATCTGATGAACTGCATCCAAAACATTTTCATATTGATGCGGCCCAGTTACAGCTAGAACACGAGGATGGGTTCCAGTTATAAATTCTGGTTCGGCTCCCAAACACCCCGTAACGATAACTCGTCCATTCTCATTAATTGCTTCACCAATTGCATCTAAACTTTCAGCTTTTGCACTGTCTAAAAACCCACAAGTGTTTACTATTACAGCGTCGGCTCCCGTGTAATCAGGTGAGATGCCATACCCTTCCGCACGTAGCCTGGTAAGGATTCTTTCACTATCAACAAGTGCTTTAGGGCATCCTAATGAAACCATCCCGATGTTTGGTTGTTCAGAGCTTCTCTCACTTTTTAAAGATACTCTCGCTTGGTCAGGCCTTTTTAATGAAGGATTAGTTCTCATCTTACTTGTAGTAGCAGATATTTGTCGAAGTAAAAGCCCATTAGATTTTTGTCTTTTTATTCATCAGCAAGGATTATATTTAAGTTAAACGAATAACAAAAACTAGTCGAAAAGATCTGTATTTTTGTCGTTTGTCAGACTTGATTTTATTTATAAAAATTGATCAACTGATGATCTGCGTCACCGAGGTTAAATATGCGATTTTCTGGATTAAAAATATTGAAAGAAGGTTTAACTGGAAATAAAGGTTGGACTAATCATTGGCGGGATCCAGAGCCTAAACAGGAGTATGATATTCTAATAATTGGCGGCGGTGGGCATGGCCTGTCCACTGCATATTATCTAGCAAAAAATCACGGTTTAAAGAATATAGCTGTTCTAGAAAAAGGTTACCTAGGAGGAGGTAATGTGGGACGGAATACAACAATTGTTAGAGCAAATTACTTTTTGCCAGGCAATTCGGAGTTTTATTCTCACTCTCTTAAACTTTGGGAAGGCCTGGAACATGATTTGAATTATAATGTTATGCATTCTCAAAGAGGATTGATAAATTTGTTTCATTCGGATGGGCAGAGAGATGCTTTTGCAAGGCGTGGCAATGCAATGATAAATCAGGGTGACGATGCTATCTTATTGGATAGAGATGGTGTTCGAGATCTATTACCTTACTTAGACTTCGAACAGACACGGTTCCCTATCTATGGAGGTTTATATCATCCTAGAGGCGGTTCTGCCCGACATGATGCTGTTGCATGGGGATATGCTCGGGGCGCGGATACTCGTGGTGTGGATTTGATCCAAAACTGCGAGGTTACAGGTATAGATATAGAGCAAGGTCGCGTTACTAGTGTGCAAACAACTCGCGGCACTATTAATGCCAAAAAAGTTGGTATTGTGGTTGCAGGGCGCTCTGGGCAATTGGCTGCTATGGCAGGAATGAGATTACCTATAGAGAGCCATATTCTGCAGGCTTTTGTTACTGAGGGTTTAAAGCCATGTATAGATCATGTTGTTAGTTTTGGAATGGGCCATTTTTATATTAGTCAGTCAGATAAGGGTGGATTAGTATTTGGTGGAGATCTTGATTTTTACGCTTCTTATGCTCAGCGAGGAAACTTACCAATGAAAGAGCACGTTATGGAAGCCGGCATGACCTTAATGCCTATGATTGGAAAAGCTCGTGTTTTACGATCCTGGGGGGGGATTATGGATATGACGCCAGATGGTTCTCCGATAATCGATAAAACCGAAATAGATGGTTTATATATTGATTGTGGCTGGTGCTATGGTGGATTTAAAGCAGTTCCTGCCTCTGGTTATTGCTTTGCTCATTTAATTGCTACTGACCAACATCATGAAGTAGCAAGTGGTTTTCGGTTGAACAGGTTCAAAACGGGTTACGGTTTGATTGATGAAGAGGGCACTGGCTCTCAACACAATCTGCATTAGAGGAAAAAATGTTATGAGAATCCCGTGCCCTATATGTGGAGAAAGAGATCGACGAGAATTTTATTATGTAGGTGATGCAGAAATAGTTAATAGACCATCTCCTGACGCTTCAGAAGATTTATGGAATGATTATCTACACAATCGCGAAAATCCAGCAGGTGTCACGAAAGATTTGTGGTATCATGAAAGTGGATGTAACTCCTGGTTAATAGTAACCCGTAATACTGTAACACATGAGGTTGAGTCGGCCGAATTGACAGTTGATATAAAGGGTGATTTGTCGTGAGGGTTGCAGGAAAAGGTCTTATAAATCGTGAAAAGACTTTAAATTTTAAATTTGATGGGCGGAGTTATAAAGGGTTTGAGGGCGATACAGTTGCTTCAGCACTTTTAGCTTCAGGAGAGAAAGTATTTGGCCGTTCATTTAAATATCATCGGCCAAGGGGAGTTCTAACTGCTGGTAGCGAAGAGCCAAATGCTCTTATTACTGTTGGGCAGGGCGCCTTTCAGGATCCAAATGTTAGAGCAACAACCCAGGAAATTTTTGAAGGTTTAATTACGAGAAGCCAAAATAATTGGCCAAATTTACAATATGATATTCTATCCGTAAATGATCTATTTTCAAATTTTTTAGGTGCGGGATTTTATTATAAAACGTTTATGTGGCCAAAAAGTTTTTGGGAAAAAATATATGAACCTTTTATTCGGCGTGCAGCGGGTTTAGGTGCGCTGAGTGGCTTGCATAATTCAGACACCTACGAGAAAGCTTACGCTTTTTGTGACTTACTGATTATAGGCGGAGGACCATCGGGGTTAATGGCTGCCAAAATTGCTGCTGAAGCTGGATTAGATGTTATTCTCGCTGAACAAGAGCCTATTTTTGGCGGGCGACTAAATAGTGAAACGGAAAAGGTTGATGGTATTCTAGGTAGTGATTGGGTTGCTAAAATCATTGAAGAATTGAAGGAACTGGACAACGTACGCTTATTTTTGCGAACCACCGTGACAGGCGTTTACGATCAGGGAACTTTTGCTGCAGTTGAGCGCGTGGGACATCATCTTCCCGATAGAGGGAATGATCGGCCACTTGAGTGCTTTTGGAGATTTGTAGCGAAAAATAGTATTCTAGCAGCGGGGGCGATCGAAAGAGCTATAGCGTTTCCTAATAATGATCGTCCTGGAATTATGGCCGCTAGCGCAGTCCGGACGTATCTTAATCGTTTTGGAGTTTCGCCGGGCAGATCTATAGCTCTATTCTGCAATAACAATACAGCTCACAACACGGCCAAGGACTTATTGGAAAGTGGCATAAATATCGCGGCGATAATTGATAGTCGTGAGGATAGTAAAACTGATTTAGATGTCCCCTTTTATAATGGAGCTGAAGTTTCAAATACCTTTGGCCGCCAAGGGCTTAATTCAATTATTGTGAAAAAAAACAATACTGAGAGTAAAATAGAAGTTGACTGTTTAGCTGTCTCAGGGGGATGGAATCCAACTTTGCATTTAACTTGCCATATGAATGGTCGACCAACCTGGGATGAAAAGATCCTAAGCTTTGTTCCAGAAAATGGAGTAATTCCGAATATGGCTGTTGTAGGTGCAGCTAATGGTCTTATGGATACCCACAGTTGTTTTGCATCCGCGCAAAAAGAGGTCGGCCTTATAATAAAAGCTTCTGGAAAAACTGCAAAAACGAAAAGATTGCCAAAAACCGAAATTACAAAATATGAAATCTCACCAAAATGGTCGGTAGATGGAAAAGGTAGGGCGTGGCTTGATTATCAAAACGACGTCACAGTTAAAGATATCCAGCAATCTGTTCAAGAAAACTTTAAATCAGTTGAGCATATGAAACGTTACACAACTCAAGGTATGGCAATTGATCAAGGTAAGAACTCAAATGTTGCTTCTTTGGCGATTTTGGCAGATGCGACAGGTCGAGGTATTCCTGAAACTGGTACAACTACCTTCCGACCCCCTTTTGTACCTGTCTCAATTGCCGCCATGGGTAAAAATGCGCAGGGAATAGGATTTGCTCCCCAGCGTTATACGACTTCTCATGTTGCCTCTGTTGATCGTGGGGCTCCAATGGTAGAAGCGGGGCTTTGGTACCGTCCAAGCTACTTCCCAGAAGTTGGTGAAACTAATTGGCGTCAGTCATGTGACCGAGAAATCGAAATGGTTCGCACTAATGTAGGCGTCTGTGATGTTTCAACGCTGGGAAAAATAGATATTCAGGGTCCCGATGCGCATAGGCTATTAGACTTTGTTTATACAAATATGTTTAGCACGCTCAAAGTTGGAAAAGTTCGATATGGTTTGATGCTTCGCGAAGATGGACACGTGATGGATGATGGAACAACGGCACATTTGGCTGAGAACCACTATGTGATGACCACTACTACCGCTGCAGCGGGGCAGGTAATGCGTCATTTAGATTTTGTTCACCAATGTCTGCATCCCGAATGGGATTTAGGTTTTATTTCAGTTACTGAGCAATGGGCCCAATTCTCAATAGCTGGACCAAAATCACAAGAATTGATTAATGCTGTATTGGATAAGCCGATCTCTTCAGAAACTTTTCCCTTCATGTCTTGTGCGTCTGTTGGTATTTTGGGAGAAGCAGGTCGCCTATTCAGGATCTCTTTTAGTGGAGAGCATGGCTATGAGATTGCAGTGCCGGCCAGATTTGGCGAAAGTCTTTTTCGTTTATTAGTCTCACGTGCAGAGGAAATAGGTGGTGGGCCATATGGTATGGAAGCGCTCAATATTCTTCGAATAGAAAAAGGCTTTATAACGCACGCTGAAATTCATGGAAGGATAACCGCTTTTGATTTAGGTATGCAACGTATGATCTCCGAAAAAAAGGACTGTATTGGAAAGACTTCGGCTTCTCGCCCAGGTTTGCTTGACAGTGAAAGAGAGCAACTTATTGCACTTAAACCCGTTGGCTCGGTTAAACAAATTGTTGCAGGTGCACATCTTTTTGATCTTAATGATGAACCTGTACGGGAAAATGATAGAGGCTATGTAACGTCGGTTGGTTTCTCTCCAACTTTTGGACATTTCATAGGATTAGGCTTTTTTAAGGGTGGCCAAGCTAGATTAGGTGAGCAAATAAAAATGGTGGATCACCTCAGAGGTATTGAGACTGAGTGTGAGATTGTAAATACTGTCTCCTTTGATCCAAAAGGAGACAGGCTTCGTGATTAAGTTATTACCCAAAACAGCTGCTGCTGGGCTGACGCCTATAAAAATTTCAAATACTACAATAATAGAAATTGATACGCTAACACTTACCTCAATTTCTGCGAATAAAGGAAAGTCTGAAAAGTTATCTGAACACTTAAAAAAATCGCATGGAATGTCTCTTCCCCACAGCGGACGTGCAAGTGGTAGAGAAGGAGCAAGAGCCTTGTGGTTTGGACAGCACACACTTTTAGTAGGTCCAAAATGTGATGAGAAATTAAATAAGTTTGCGATTTTAACAGATCAAAGTGATGCTTGGGTTATTTTGCGTATGAGTGGTGATTTGATAGAAGATGTACTCATGCGGTTAAGTCCTGTTGATGTCAGATTGAAAACATTTAAAGTTGGTAGTGTTGTTCGCACTGGTCTTCTTCATGTTAATGTTACACTGCATCGGATAGGAGCAAACACAATTGACGTATATGGTTTTCGTTCAATGGCAAAAACACTTTGTCATGAATTGACCCAAGCACTTTCCTCAGTGGCTGCTCGCGATTAAGAAATATTAAGTTAGTCAAAAGTCAATATAGACTGGACTCTAAGTAAATCTAAACCGATATTTAGATTATGAGTTTGCCACCTGGTTTCCTTGAAGAGTTGCGTGCACGAGTAAGTGTAACCCAAGTTGTTGGTCGCAAAGTGTCATGGGACTTGAAAAAATCAAACCAGAGTAAGGGTGATATGTGGGCTCCTTGCCCTTTCCATAAGGAAAAAACTGCGTCATTTCATGTAGATGATCAAAAAGGATTTTATTATTGCTTTGGATGCCATGCAAAAGGGGATGCTATCTCTTTTGTCAAGGAAACTGAAAATGTAAATTTTATCGAGGCTGTTGAAATACTGGCTAAAGAGGCTGGTCTTCAAATGCCCGAGCAAGATCCACAAGCAAAAGAAAAGTCTAGCTATAGAGATGAACTTTTTAAAATTATGGACTTATCGGTGAGATTTTATCAGCGTTCACTAAGTTCGGCAAAAGGTGTGAGAGCTCGTGAGTACATCAATAGTAGAAAATTAACTTCGAAAATTATAGACGAATTTGAACTTGGATTTGCACCTAATAGTAGGACTGAACTGTTTGATTATCTCTTGGATAAAAATATTCCAGAGCAGCAGATAATTGATACTGGAATGTGTCTGCGTCCCGATGATGGCGGAGCGGTATATGATCGGTTTAGAGACCGGATAATGTATCCAATTCGAGACTCTCGAGGACGTTGCATAGCCTTTGGCGGTCGAGCAATGTCACAAAATGCTAATGCTAAATATCTTAATTCCCCGGAAACTAAATTATTCGAAAAAGGTAGAAGTCTTTATAATTTCAGTACTGCTAGATCTGCCCTAAGAACACAATCATCATTGATTGTTGCTGAAGGTTACATGGACGTTATTGCGCTTTCCCAGGCGAGTTTTAAAGCTTCGGTTGCTCCATTGGGAACAGCTATAACAAAAGATCAGCTAGCTTTGATATGGCGAATAAGTCCTAGTCCTGTGGTCGCTCTTGATGGAGACAGAGCAGGTGTTAACGCTGCTTACAGACTTATAGATCTGGCGCTTCCGTTAATTGAGACTGGTAAAACTATTAAATTTGCGCTTATGCCGGAAGGATATGATCCCGACGATCTAATAAAAGAGCGGGGTAGGGATGCCATGCAGAATTTAGTTGATGAGGCAATTTCGTTGGCTGATCTTCTTTGGAGAAGGGAAACAGAAGGGCTCTCCTTTGATAACCCCGAAGCAAGAGCAGCTCTTGATAAAAAATTAGATCAAGCATTATCAAATATTAGAGATAGACAGCTCAAATATCATTATCAGCAGCACTTTAAAGACTTAAAATGGACCGCATTTATAAAAAAGTCTGGGAAAAACTTTTCTGGTTCACAAAATAACGCAAATGCAGGCAAAGCCGTAAAGGGTTCGTTTATTGCAAATTCAGATAAGAAAAATTTTATTTCTCTTAAAGAGACAGTTATCCTTGCCATTCTGGTGAGATATCCAAGTTTAATTGAAACTAATAAAGAAAAATTAACAACAATGGAGTGGAACTCCAAGCATCACGTTTTGCTTTTAGGCGAAATTTTGAATATGGGACACTTAGGTTACAAAGACCTCATGGAAAATTTACAAAATAAATTTGGTGATAAAGCTCTTGGGAAACTCTTTAAACAAAACCATGTAAATATTATACCTTGTCTTGGGACAAAACATGATCCTCAACAAGCTCAGTCAATTTTATCTGATGAGATAAGCAAATTAGAAATCCAGCGAGGCTTGGATGCTGAACTAGAGGAAGTTGTTAATTCTTCAGATAAGGAGTTAGATGAAACAGCATTTTGGAGACTTGGCCAGGCCAGCAAAGTAAGACAGAGTACTAATAATTCTGAAAAAGATGACCATGTGAATTTCGAAATTGCTCCTAATGGAGTAAAATTAGATAGAGAAGAGAAAAGTCAGTTTGACGCACTTTTGGAAGAAATTTCCCAAGATACCTTTAATAAATCTAAAAATCGTGAAAATTAAACGTAATTATTTAGTTATATGGGTGTGCGAATCAAAAGTTCACGCTATTGATTCGGGAACACGAATCACACGCTATGCCTTGGGAGCTAATTATGGCTGCAAAAGATACTGAAGATCGAAAAAATGATGAGCAAGATGCTGACTTGTCTCTAGATATGAGCCAGGCAGCGGTTAAGAAGATGATCGCTGAGGCAAGAGAGCGTGGTTACATAACTTATGATCAATTGAATAATGTTTTGCCACCAGATCAGGTTTCTTCTGAACAGATTGAGGATGTTATGTCTATGCTGTCTGAAATGGGCATCAATATCATTGAAGATGAAGAGGTTGAAGAAGAGGAAGGGCGCGTTACAGATTTAGTTGCAGTTAACCAAACAAAAGATGTTGCAATTTCCGGGGGAGATACGGAAAAATTAGACCGGACTGATGATCCGGTTCGCATGTACCTTCGGGAAATGGGCTCTGTTGAGTTGCTGAGCAGAGAAGGTGAAATCGCAATTGCAAAGCGGATCGAGGCTGGCCGAAACACAATGATACTGGGTTTATGCGAAAGCCCATTGACATTTCAAGCCATCACAATCTGGCGCGATGAACTTTTAAATGAGGATATTTTGCTGAGAGATGTAATCGATCTTGAAACAACATTTGGTAATCAAATTGGTGAAGAGGTTGATGAGCAAAAGGTAATGAAAACCTCCAATGTCAATGATTCACCAATAAAACAAGCTGGAGAAGAGTTAGACGCTGATGGCAATCCTATTATTAGTGACGACGATGATGAAGATGACGATCAATCAAACATGTCGCTAGCAGCAATGGAAGCAGAATTAAAACCACGTGTTCTGGAAATTTTAGATCGAATAGCATCAGATTATTCACAGTTATCGGAAATCCAGGATGACAGATTATCTGCAACGTTAAATGATGGAAGTGATTTTTCTGAATCCCAAGAAACACACTATCAATCTTTACGATCAGAAATTGTTGAATTGGTTAATGAGCTGCATCTTCACAATAACAGGATTGAAGCACTAATAGACCAATTATATGGTATAAATAGAAGAATAATGCAGATTGATGGATCGCTTGTTAAATTAGCGGACCAAGCTCGCATCAACCGCAGAGATTTTATCGAAGAGTATCGTGGATATGAATTAGATCCTAATTGGCTTGACCGTATGGCGGAAAAAACTGGCCGCGGTTGGCAAATGTTCATTGAGAAGTCACGAGAAAAGGCTGAAGATTTAAGATCTGATATGGCGCAAGTTGGACAGTATGTTGGTTTAGACATCTCTGAATTTAGAAGAATTGTTTCTCAAGTACAGAAGGGTGAAAAAGAGGCCCGACAGGCTAAAAAGGAAATGGTGGAAGCTAATTTACGATTAGTGATCTCAATAGCCAAAAAATATACTAATCGTGGATTGCAGTTTTTAGATTTGATCCAGGAGGGTAATATCGGGCTCATGAAAGCGGTTGATAAATTTGAATATCGCCGCGGTTATAAATTTTCGACTTACGCGACCTGGTGGATACGTCAGGCGATAACGCGTTCGATAGCAGATCAAGCCAGGACTATCAGAATTCCAGTTCATATGATTGAAACAATTAACAAATTGGTTCGTACTGGTAGACAGATGCTTCATGAAATTGGAAGAGAGCCTACTCCTGAAGAGTTAGCTGCTAAACTCCAAATGCCTCTCGAAAAAGTTCGTAAGGTTATGAAGATTGCCAAGGAGCCAATTTCTTTGGAAACCCCTATTGGAGATGAAGAAGATTCACAGTTAGGTGATTTTATTGAAGATAAAAATGCTGTGCTTCCATTAGACAGTGCAATCCAGGAAAATCTTAAAGAAACAACTACCCGTGTTCTCTCTTCGCTTACACCTAGAGAAGAACGAGTTTTAAGAATGCGATTTGGTATTGGGATGAATACTGATCACACTCTGGAAGAGGTAGGACAACAGTTTAGCGTTACCCGAGAAAGAATTAGGCAAATTGAAGCTAAGGCTCTAAGGAAACTGAAACATCCTAGCAGGAGCAGGAAACTACGCAGTTTCCTCGATCAATAAGAATATCCGTTGTAGCCTACAAACTGCTCTTTGGGTCTTATTGAACATGAAACTAAAAACTTTTTTTGTGTCAACAAATGGCCCTGGTCTTTATGAAGTAACAAACCAAATAGTACAGTGGGTCGAGGGCGACGGGCTTTTGACGCTTTTGGTTAAGCATACTTCAGCTAGTCTTTTAATTCAGGAAAATGCTGATCCAGAGGTAAAATTCGACTTCATTCAATTTCTTGAGAGATTAGTGCCCCACAGCTCATCGCCAGACATGTCTTATTTAACCCATACTTATGAAGGGCCTGACGATATGCCTGCTCATATCAAATCTGGATTAATGCCCACAACATTATCTATCCCAGTAGAAAATGGTCAAATGACGCTTGGTACTTGGCAGGGGATTTACCTTGTTGAGCATCGATTAAGTCCACGCAGGAGGGAAATTGTGGCATCTCTTCTATTGGCTTGATGTACTTTATATAGGCAGGAAAAATCATACTACACAATTTATTGTTTATTTTTTATTCTAACTGTGGATAAGTGTGCTCAAGATCCATACTGAGAGATTACAGCAAGAGGTATAGTGATGCGTTGTCCGTTTTGTGGTAATATTGACACGCAGGTAAAAGACTCAAGACCTGCAGAAGATCATGTCTCGATAAGACGGCGCAGATTTTGTGTTGCTTGCGGTGGTCGTTTCACAACATATGAGCGCGTTCAACTTAGAGACTTGGTAGTCATAAAATCGAGCGGAAGGCGCGAAGATTTTGATAGAGATAAACTAGAGAGGTCTATTCGCATAGCGCTGCAAAAAAGGCCTGTTGAATATGAAAGAATGGAGCAGATGATTTCTGGCATAGTGCGTCGTCTTGAAAGTTCAGGAGAAACTGACATCAATTCAAATAAAATTGGTGAAATCGTTATGGAAGCGTTGGCGCGAATTGACACAGTAGCTTATGTTCGATTTGCCAGTGTTTACAAAAATTTTCAGGCAGCTGATGATTTTGATAAGTTCGTATCCGAATTGAGGCCACCAGATACAGAAGACGAAGCCTAGTTTCAGTGTCAGACGAACGCTATATGGCATTAGCGATTTCTATTGGACGTCGTAATTTAGGTCAGACTTCGCCAAACCCAAGTGTTGGATGTGTACTTTTAAAAAATAATGTAATTGTTGGTAGAGGTTACACGGGAACAAATGGAAGGCCACATGCTGAAACACAAGCGCTAAAGCAAGCTGGTTCAGCAGCTAAAGGTGCTACTGCTTATGTAACTTTGGAACCATGCTCCCACGAGGGGGAAACTCCACCATGTGCGCATGCACTCGTTAAAGCGGGTATTAAGCGTGTTGTTATCGCGGTCATTGATCCTGACATGAGAGTAAATGGTAAAGGAATATCTGTTCTTGAGGCTGCTGGGATAGAGGTTAAAGTTGGTGTTTTATCTGACCAGGCATCCCTGGATCATGCTGGTTTTTTCTATTCTCAGAGTGAGTGTAGGCCTTGGATTACTTTAAAACTAGCGGCAAGCATCGATGGAAAAATTGCTACCACCAGAGGAGATAGTAAGTGGATAACAGGCTCCTCTGCCCGTCATTTTGTTCACAATATGAGGAGGAAACACGATGCGATCATGGTTGGCAGTGGGACGGTAATATCCGACGATCCTAGCTTGAATGTGAGAGATTTGGGAGCTTGTATACAGCCATATAGGATTGTGCTTAGTTCTAATTTAAAAATTCCAGTAAAAAGTAATTTGACCAAAACAATTCGTGAACAGCCAGTTTGGATATTTCATTCAAATGAAGCATCTGAGGAGCGTAAGAGTGAGTGGTTAGAGTTAGGTGCTAACTTGTTCGAATGCCAAGTTGATAATTTTGGTCTTTCGATAAAAGATATTATGAAAAAATTATCAGAAAAAGGAATAACTAGACTACTTTGCGAAGGAGGTGGCAAACTTGCAGCTTCGCTTATTCGCTCAGAATTGGTTGATGAAATGGTTACATTTCATGGAGGTTTGACTATTGGTGCTGATGGATTTCCCAGTATTGGGAATTTGGGGATTTGTTCGTTGAATGAGGCAAAACGTTGGCGACTAGATCGCACACTATCTTTTGGTGCTGAAGTTTTAAATATCTGGCATCCAACCGATAAATATACAGAAAATTAGACTATTTCTTAACTGACACACTTTTGCTGGAAACTTTTATAGGTTACCTTAGTTAAGGATTTTAAATAATGTTTGGAGCTTAATCTCAAATGTTTACAGGAATAATTACAGATGTGGGTGAGATTATAGAACTGGAAAAGAGGGGTGACCTTCGTGCCCGAATAAAAACTAATTATGATGCAAACGGAATTGCATTTGGTGCATCTATAGCTTGTGATGGGATTTGTCTCACAGCAGTAGATTTTGGGGACAACTGGTTTGATGTTGAGATCAGTGCGGAGACTGTCTCTAAAACTGTAATAGGATCTGGTCTTTGGAAAATTAACCACCAGGTGAATTTAGAACGTTCATTAAAAGTTGGGGATGAACTTGGGGGGCATATTGTTTCTGGTCATGTAGACGGCATTGCAAAAGTTTCTTCTATCAAAGACGAAGGCGATAGCACTAGATTTATGTTTGAAGTACCTGAAGAATTAGCCCGTTTTATTGCCCCAAAAGGTTCTGTTGCTCTAAACGGCACTTCTTTGACTGTTAATGAGGTAAAAGATAATACATTTGGAATAAATTTGGTTCCACATACAAAAAAAGTAACTTCATGGGGTAAGACAAAGGTAGGAGATCCTATAAATTTGGAAATTGATACCTTAGCGAGATACGTCGCGCGCTTAGCGGAATATCAATAGAATTTAATTACTATGAAGTTTTTCACTAAGCTACTTTAAACCAAAAAAAGTTGTTGGCGTGGATTTGCTTAAAGTCCAAATGAGAACCAATATTTATTTACCTTATTTACAAATAATATTAATTTTCTTGGCAAAATAAATCGTAAATGATTTCTAAAACCCGTTTAGGTTTATCGTCGGCTAAACGATAAAATATCGTTTTTCCATCTCGCCTTGGTATAACGAGCCCTTCTAGTCGTAGTCTTGACAGTTGTTGTGATACTGCAGCCTGTCGAGCTGAAATTAGGTCTTCAAGTTCAGTTACTGATTTTTCTCCGGATACAAGATGACAAAGAATCATTAATCGGCCCTCATGGCTGATAGCTTTTAAAAAACTGGATGCTGACTTTGCTTTTTCAACTATCTCGTCTAATTCTGTTGGAGTTGTATCTTTAATAATGACTGGCAGTGGCATAAAGTCTCGCCTTTTTATTTAAATTTTAATTATCTTAATCTTTTTCAATTAATTGTTTTTACTACTTTTGGAGCAGTATACTCCGTTTCCTTTTCCAGGATAACTTCCAGTAATTCCCAGAAGAAGTCTTCACTAGAATATCCCTCTAGCCGGCCTAATTCCTTGTCGTTTTCCATTAAAACAAATGTGGGCGTGAAGATAATGTCTCTTTGTAATCCCTCAAGTTCGTCAACCTCGGTAATATCAATAGTTATTAATGGGGCATACTTACCTTCTGGGGTTTTAGGATAAATGTTACCTAATTGATCTTTCCACTCTAAACAGTAGTAACAGCCTTGCTGTTCCACCATTATCAGTTCTGCCGCCATTAAATTTCCAGAAAGAATAGGCATAGCATAAATTAAAAGGCCGATCCTTCTTAATTGGTTCATTTTGACCCCAATTGACGAGTTTATCGTTATATTACATAAATTGAATATGAGGCTTTGCAAGGATTCGTTATGTTAGACGTTTCAATTTTAGGGGCGTTTTTCGGGGGAGTTCTAGTATTCTTTTCGCCATGTATTTTACCCATTGTTCCCTTTTATTTAAGTTATATGGCTGGTGTCGGAATGGCTTCATTTAGTGAAGACGGAAAACTTCCAGCCGATATTCGATATAGAGCTATTATTTCCTCAGTTGCATTTTCATTAGGAATTATAACTGTTTTTGTACTATTAGGCGCAGCTGCTTTTTCTATATCTAAGACTTTTCAATCGTATATTGATGAGTTTCGATATTTAGCATCTGCAATAATTTTGGTAATTGGGCTGCATTTCCTGGGTATTGTTCGTATAGCATTTTTAAATAGGCAATTTAGTTTACAGGCAGGTGATACATCAAATATGTCAATATTAAGTTCTTATATTGTGGGATTGGCATTTGCTGCAGGATGGACCCCGTGTGTCGGAGGTGTTCTGGCGGCAGTTTTATTTACCGCGTCCTTTGAGGAGACAGCTCTAAAAGGTGTGGGTCTTCTTCTAGTTTTTGGTGCAGGTTTGACGGTACCTTTCGTGCTTGCTGCTGCCTTTATTAAACCTTTCCTGCTAGTTTCTTTACGTTTTAAAGCGCATTTGAATAAGGTTGAGAAAGCAATGGGCCTATTACTTATAACATTCGCGGTTTTGTTACTTTCAAACTCGGTTAATTCGATTGCTTTTTGGATGTTGGAAATGGGCAACTGGATTAATCAGGTTTTTGGAACGGCATAATTTTAAATAAACGGGTTTTTATAAAAAACTGGAGGAAAATATGAAATTTTATAAGAATTTGATCATACTGATTTTTCTATACCTTGTTGCACCAGTATCCACATTTTCTGCGGAAATGGGAGATGATGGCCTCCACAAGCAAACCTGGATGCGCGATACTTTTAAAGATCTTAGGGAAGATCTAGATGAAGCCAATATGGAAGGAAAAAGATTAGTTTTAATGTTTGAGCAACGGGGATGCATATACTGCTCAAAAATGCATAAAGATGTTTACTCTCGTGATAAGGTTTCAAATTATATCGAAGAAAATTTTTTCGTTGTACAACTTAATCTCCACGGTGATTTAGAGGTTACGGATTTTGATGGTGAGGTGCTGTCGGAAAAAGCAATGGCTAGAAAGTGGAATATACTTTTTACGCCGACAGTTTTATATTTACCCCAAGAAGTTGATGATGGTTTAACTGCCCCGGAAGCTTCCGTTTCTTTCATGCCAGGTGCTTGGTCAACAGGCACCACTCTTGATATGTTAACTTGGGTAAAGGAGGAGCGCTATCTTCTAGATAATGGGGAAGATTTCCAACGCTATCATGCAAGACGGATAAACGAGAGAAGAGCTGCAAAATCAAACTAGTGGATTAATTTTTTCGTTTTTATGAGTTTGATCTTGATTTTTATAATTTGAGTAGCCTACGGTGTGATCAGGATATCAGGATTTCTAGTCTTGATTACTATGGGAGGAGCTATGAGGCTTACAATAATTACATTGGCAGCGGCAGCGGCGGTGGCTTTAAGCAGCACTGCGTTTGCCGAACCAACAGCGCCCGGAAACATAAAGTTTGGAGAAAACGGTGAAGTGGAACTTGCCCTCACAGGTGTTGCGGGTGATGCAGCAAGCGGAAGAAAACTTTTTATGAACCGAAAAAAGGGCAATTGCTTAGCATGTCATGTAAATAGTGATATGGCAGAACAAACTTTTCATGGTGAAGTAGGTCCAGAATTGGACGGAGTTGCAGATAGATGGGATGCAGCAGAACTTCGAGGTATTTTAGTTAACTCAAAAAATATGTTTGAGGGCACTATAATGCCAGCGTTTTATAGGGATAGCGGTTATAATCGGATTTTGAAAAAGTTTGATGGGACAACCATTCTATCCGCGCAGGAAGTCGAAGACCTTTTGGCTTATGTTATTACTTTGAAAGAATAGCGAAAGCATTGAAGTTTAATAATTAGGAGATTGTTATGAATTTCACACGACGTGAAACAATGGCGGTAAGCGGAGCGGCTCTAGTAGCTAGCGTGCTGCCTATTAAATTAATGGCGTCTACGACTGATCTTATTTCAGGCATCACAGGCGGCAAAGAAGCTTCTGGTGATGGAATAAATCTGACAGCGCCAGAAATTGCGGAAAATGGTAATACCGTACCTATTTCAATCGATGCGCCCGGAGCAGTCGCAATCACGGTTTTGGCGGCAGGCAACCCAACACCTGGCGTTGCGAAATTTAATTTTGGAGCGGGTTCAGGCTCTCAAAGCTGCACAACCCGTATTAGGTTAGCTGGAACACAAGATGTTATCGCTGTTGCTGAAATGGCGGATGGTTCTTTTTCTGCTGCCCATCAGACTGTTAAGGTCACAATTGGCGGCTGCGGCGGCTAGGTATTAGGGAGATAAAAAATGGCAAAAGGTGTAAAACCACGCGTAAAGGTTCCCAAAACTGCAGCAGCAGGGGAGACGATAACAATAAAGACTTTAATTAGTCATAAAATGGAAACTGGGCGTCGCAAAGATGGAGACGGAAATGTAATCCCGCGTTCAATAATTAATAGGTTTACCTGTGAATTTAATGGGGAAAATGTGGTTGATGTGAATATGGAGCCAGCAATATCTGTCAATCCGTATTTTCAATTTGAAGCTACTGTGCCTGAAGCAGGTGAGTTCGTATTTACATGGTATGACGATGACGGTTCAGTTTACGAAAAGAAAAAGTCAATAAAAATAGCTTAGGGTAAATTGTTTTCGTTTAGAGCGGAGACGCCTTTTTGGGAGGAAAAGAATATGAAAATCACGTCGCTTTTACCACTGGCATTCAGTATTGCGACAGTTGCTGGTTTTGTAACTGCAGGGGAAGACTCAACATTAACGATTGAAGGGGAAGTTTTTGTTACAAAAGCTGCCGCTCCAGCCCATCTTGAAAACGTAGATGAGATATTTTCTGGATGGACTTTTAGGCTAGATGAAACGCAAGCGCTTCAAATGGATGATTTTGATAACCCCGCGTTTGTCTTTGTAGATCAGGCGTTAGATCAATTTGAAATGGTTGAAGGTTCTGCTGGTAAGGCCTGTTCTTCGTGTCATGACTCTGCTGAGGTTTTCTCGGGTTTACGCGCGAGCATGCCGCGAGTTAATTCAGCTGGTGAGCTTGAGACTATTCCAGAGTTAATAAATAACTGTCGAACCGAGAGAATGGGTGCTGAAAAATGGAAATGGTCAGGTGGGCAAATGTCGGCAATGTTGGGTCTAATTGGCCTACAGTCTCGAGGTATGCCTGTAGAAGTTGCTATAGATGGGCCAGCCGCTTCGTTCTGGGAAAAAGGCAAAGAACTTTATTATATGCGGGTAGGTCAACTAGATATGGCATGCTCAAGTTGTCATGAGGATAACTATGGAAACATGATCCGTGCAGATCATTTGTCACAGGGACAAATAAATGGCTTTCCGACTTATCGATTAAAAAATGCTAAATTGAACACAATCCACGGACGTTTCAAAGGCTGTATGAAAAATATCAGAGCTACGCCTTTCAAAGAGGGTAGTGATGAATTTAAAGCACTGGAACTTTATGTTGCGTCCCGTGCGAATGGGTTATCCGTCGAGACGCCTTCAGTTCGAAACTAAGTTTTATAATCCTCGCATCAGACGGTGTGGGGATTTTAGTTACTTAACTTATGCAAAAAATTGCATGTGTTTGCTTAATGGAAAAGAATAATATGTTATCACGTCGCGATTTTTTACAAGTATCTATGGCTGCGTCTTCACTTTATGGTGCATCTGGGTTTGGGAACTGGGCTAAGTTAGCGGCTCAACAAAAGCTAAACCAAAACCAACTTTTAGAATTTGAAAAATTTGGAAATGTATCGCTTATTCATGTTACTGACATACATGCGCAATTAAAGCCGATTTATTTTCGCGAACCAGAGGTAAACTTAGGGGTCGGGGAGGCTTTTGGACAGGTGCCCCATATTACAGGTTCGGACTTCCGGAGGCTGTACGGAATTGATGATGGTTCTCCAGCTCACTATGCATTAACTCATGATGATTTTATTGCTATGGCCGATGGTTATGGGCGTGTTGGTGGGTTAGATCGTGTCGCTACTGTAATAAATTCCATTCGCGCTGACAGACCTGACGCACTCTTACTCGACGGTGGAGATACATGGCATGGTTCATATACATGTTATCATACTCAGGGTCAGGATATGGTAAACGTTATGAATGCTTTAAAGCCAGATGCAATGACATTCCATTGGGAATTCACACTGGGTTCTGATCGTGTTTCAGAGATTGTTGAAAATCTACCTTTTGCTGCTCTGGGTCAGAATATTTTTGATGCTGAATGGGATGAGCCTGCCGAACTTTTTCCACCTTATAAAATGTTTGAACGCGGGGGCTCAAAAATAGCAGTGATCGGTCAAGCATTTCCATATATGCCGATTGCCAACCCTGGCTGGATGTTTCCGGAATATAGTTTTGGTATACGAGATTCCAATATGCAGGATATGGTTGATGAAGTACGCTCTTTAGGTGCGGAATTGGTTGTTGTGCTATCTCATAATGGATTTGATGTGGATAAGAAAATGGCTGGCCGCGTTTCTGGAATTGATGTGATTTTATCGGGACATACACATGATGCTTTGCCAGAGCCTGTCTTGATAGGGAAAACAATTATTATTGCTTCTGGTTCAAATGGAAAATTTGTCAGCCGAGTCGATTTAGATGTCCAAAACGGACGCATGATGGGTTATAAGCACAAATTAATTCCAATTTTTTCTGATGTTATATCGCCTGATAAAGCGGTAGAAAATTTAATAGACCAACAACGCGCTCCCTACATAAATGAGTTAAATGAAGTTATTGGAAAGTCAGAAAGCCTTTTATATCGGAGGGGCAATTTTAATGGAACTTGGGATGATTTAATATGTGAAGCGCTTATTGAAGAACGCGAAGCAGATATTTCTATGTCTCCAGGTGTTAGATGGGGCCCCTCAATTGTTCCAGGTCAAGATATAACCCGTGAAGATATATGGAACGTGACTTCAATGACGTACGGTAAAGTCTACAGAACAGAATTTACAGGAGAATTTATTAACATTATTTTGGAAGATGTGGCGGATAATCTATTTAATGCTGATCCCTACTATCAACAGGGTGGTGATATGGTACGCATAGGTGGTATGAGCTATAAAATTGATATAAATAAATCCCAAGGTAGTCGCATAACGGATATGACACTTTTGAAGACTGGTGAAAAAATTGATCCTTCAAAAACGTATATTGTTTCTGGTTGGGCTTCAGTGAATGAAAACACTGAAGGACCACAGATCTGGGATGTGGTTGAAAATTATATTCGAAGGAACGAAACCATCTCTATTGAACCTAGCAGTAATGTAAAAGTTGTCGGTATTTAGTGGACTTGTTAAAGGAAAAATAAATTATGACGGACAATTTTTCTGATAAAAAACCTTCTCGACGACAATTTTTAGCTGGTGCTGCTGCTTTAGGCGCAGGCTCTTCTGCTGCAGGCTCTTTATCAGCTAGTGGTGATGATCCGCTTATAACTGAGGTTCAAGAATGGGCCCAAATAACTGGTGACGGTGTCGACGCTACTCCCTATGGACTTCCAATTGAATTTGAAAAGGACGTGGTTCGGAGGAATGTTGGTTGGTTAACCGCTGATACAATAAGTTCTATAAATTTTAGTCCTATCCACGCTTTGGATGGAACAATCACGCCGCAAGGATGTGCTTTTGAACGACATCATTCGGGAGCAATTGAACTACGAAAAGAGGACTATCGACTGATGATAAACGGTCTGGTCGACAAAGAATTAGTTTTCACTTATGAAGATCTTGAAAGATTTCCCAGGGAACAACATGTGTACTTCTGTGAATGTGCGGCCAATACAGGAATGGAGTGGGCAGGTGCGCAGTTGAATGGCGTTCAGTTCACCCATGGAATGATTCATAACATGGAATACACGGGCGTTTCTCTGAGAACGCTACTCAATGAAGCTGGTTTGAATGCGGCTGGTGATTTAAAAGAAAAATGGATTTTTGTAGAGGGAGCCGATGCTTCTTCTAATGGTCGATCCATCCCCATGGAGAAAGCTTTAGATGATGTTCTTGTCGCTTTTAAAGCCAATGGTGAGGCGCTCAGAAAAGAGCACGGTTACCCTGTTCGACTGGTTGTGCCAGGTTGGGAAGGAAATATGTGGGTAAAATGGCTTCGGCGGGTTGAGGTTCTGGATAGACCTGTCGAAAGTAGGGAGGAAACCTCCAAATATACTGATACTTTAGCCGACGGAATAAGCAGAAAGTGGACTTGGGCTATGGACGCAAAGTCTGTTGTAACATCGCCTAGCCCGCAGTCTCCAATTTTACATGGAAAAGGTCCATTGGTTATTTCTGGTTTAGCATGGTCTGGGCGCGGTGTCGTAACGAGAGTGGATGTGACAATAGATGGAGGAAAAAACTGGCATGAGGCTAGATTGGCTCAGCCTGGAACGAAAATGGCGCTTACAAGATTTTATCTTGATATGGAGTGGGATGGTGAAGAAATGTTCCTACAGTCAAGAGCTCATGACGAAACAGGTTATGTTCAGCCTACCAAAGAAGAGCTCAGAGAAGTGCGTGGTCTGAACTCTATCTATCATAATAATTGTATCCAAACCTGGTGGATTAAATCAAATGGAGAGGCCGAAAATGTCGAAATCTCGTGATTTATTCATTGCTTTAGGGATATGTGTTTTTGGCGTTCTATTGATCGCGAGTAACTTTGCTGATCGCTTTGTAACACAACTTCCAGAAGGTGCTGACGTAGTGGCAGCAGAGTTTGATTTTGATTTTAAAATGATTGCTGCAGCCTCAGCCTCTGCTGTCGGGCCAAGAGACGGAAAGTTTGGGTTAGGGCGAGGTGCCACACAAAACGAAGTTGCGGCTTGGAACGGAGATATAAGTCCGGATGGTACTGGCTTACCGGTTGGCTCCGGCGATGCAATAGACGGAGAAGAAATTTTTTCTGAACATTGTGCCATATGCCATGGAGACTTTGCCGAAGGTGTGGATAACTGGCCCGAGTTAGCTGGTGGTTTAGATACACTTGCAGACGAAGATCCAGTAAAAACAGTAGGTTCATATTGGCCCTATTTATCGACAGCATGGGATTATGTGAAACGCTCAATGCCTTTTGGTTATGCTCAGAGTTTGAGTGATGATGATGTCTACGCAATCGTTGCTTATATACTTTATTCTAATGATATTATTGATGAGGAGTTTGTATTATCAAATGAAACCTTTCTTGATGTGAAAATGCCAAATGTAAATGGTTTTATAATTGATGATCGTTTGACATCAGAGTCACATTTCTGGAATAAAAAAGTTTGCATGTCTGACTGTAAAAGTGATGTTGAAATTACGATGCGCGCAGCCGTACTTGATGTAACTCCAGAGGATGATGCAAATGAAGAGGCTGCAGTTTCGTCTGCTACGGAAACTATGTCAAATCAATCTGAAGTACAGGCTGAATCAGTGATTGAGGTAGCTGCCTTAAATCCCCAGCTTGTGAAATCTGGAGAGAAGGCCTTTAAGAAATGTAAGTCTTGTCATCAAATTGGTGATGGAGCAAAAAATAAAACTGGGCCTCATTTAAATGCGATTTTTGGTCGAAAGATAGGTGGTCTTGAGGGCTTTAAGTATTCCAAGATTTTTAAGTCGATGCGGGATGATGGTCGCGTCTGGGACGAAGAATCAATGGCGGCATTTCTAGCTGCACCCAAGCAATATGCAAAAGGTACTAAAATGTCTTTTTCAGGTTTCAAAAAAGAAGAGGATATTGTTTCAACAATTGAATATTTGAAGTCATTTGAGTCTTTTAATTGAAGTTACGTATGGTGTTTTTTGACAGTTTGCTTTTTTTTGGGTTACCGTTAGGTAAGTTAAGGGGTGATTTATGTGCTTTAGGTCTATTTTGGTCTCATCAGCATTATTTTTGGGCACTAATTTAAGCGCAGACCAAGCTAAGGAGGAATTTGTTTTGCCTTCTTCTGTCTTGGAAATTGAAGGTGATCTGGCATACGGAGAGTATTTAGCCAGTGATTGCCAAACGTGTCACCGTTCAGATAACAAGAATGAGGGCATTCCTGGAATAAATGGTAGGGAAATTACAGAAATCGTGTATGCTCTACATGAATACAAGAATAAATATCGCAAAAACGAAGTCATGCAAATGATGGCTGGGGGTTTAGGCGATGAAGAGATTGCAGCTTTGGCAAGTTACTTTGCGTCGTTGCAGTAAATACTCGTACCTAAATGGTATGGGGAAAAGCCTTTTAGAAGGCTCTGGGCTTATCCCAGATAAACAGTGGAGGGAAAAAAATGTCGATAAATAGACGTTCATTTATACAAACTGCGGCTGCTGTCACCGCTAGTTTGTCGGCACCAATGGTAATGGCGAATGGGGGAAAACCGAGAGTTGTTGTTATTGGAGGTGGTGCTGGTGGTGCTACCGCAGCCAGGTATATTGCTAAAGACAGCAAAGGTGCAATTGACGTAACTTTAGTAGAGCCGTCTCGCACTTACTATACATGCTTTTTTTCTAATCTCTATTTAGGAGGTTTTAGAGACTTGGGCAGTATTGCGCACAGTTATGGCAATCTCGCTTCAGAGTATGGGATTAACGTCGTTCATGACTGGGCTGTAGATATTGACCGAGGAGGTAAAACAGTTTCTTTAGCTGGAGGCGGAACGCTCTATTATGATCGTCTCGTTCTTTCACCAGGTATTGATTTTGTTGATGGTGCAGTTGAAGGCTGGGATTTAAATGCTCAAAATAAAATGCCGCATGCTTATAAAGCTGGCAGTCAAACAGAGTTATTAAAAGCTCAACTGGCTTCTATGCCCGCTGGTGGCGTATTTGCAATGGTCGCTCCACCGAACCCTTACCGGTGCCCTCCTGGGCCATATGAACGCATTTCGATGATTGCTCATATGCTAAAAAAATCAAACCCAACTGCTAAAATTATAGTAGCGGATCCAAAACCAAAGTTTTCTAAAATGGGACTTTTCCAGGAAGGTTGGGCCAACCACTATGATGGTATGATCGATTGGATTGGATCAGAGTTTGGTGGAGGAAATGTATCAGTTAATCCTGAAGCTATGACAGTATCAATCGATGGCGAAGAGACAAAGGTTGATGCATGTAATGTCATTCCAGCAATGAAAGCTGGGCGTATTTGTGAGATGGCTGGCATAACAGACGGGAATTGGGCACCAGTAAGTGCGCACGATATGTCGTCTAAAGTTGATAGCAATATCCACGTACTTGGTGACGCTTCGGCTCAAGGTGATATGCCAAAATCAGGTTTCTCAGCTAATTCGCAAGCTAAGGTTGCATCTATGGCTATTAGAGGAGCATTAACTGGCTCCAAAGTATTCCCGGCTAAGTTCTCAAATACATGTTGGTCTTTAGTTGATACAAATGATGGCGTCAAAGTAGGTGCCACATATAAAGCGACAGATGAAAAGATAGCAAAAGTTGATGGATTTATTTCCAAAACTGGTGAAACGGCTGACGTTCGCAAAGCTACTTACGAGGAATCACTCGGTTGGTATGCTGGCATTACAGCCGATATGTTTGGCTAAGAAATTAATCCCAGCTCATTAATAAGAGCTGGGATTTTTTCCTTAAATCGAAAAAAACCATGTGTAGCATTAGGCCATGCTAACTGATCATATTGTTTTGAAATTTCAACAACATTTAAACCGCGCTTGTTTAGATTTCTGATAAATGATGCGTTTGGTCCCGTTGTGGCATAAGCAACAACAATCTGTTCTATTTTATTTTCATGACACCAGTGCTCAACTTCATCAGGGGTTGAGATTATTTTAACTGAACCAATTTTATCTTTGTACCTTATCGAGACATCTTCGATTAATGAGTTTACAAATGTGTGTACCGAATTTGCACATGACCAGGGGCTTATTTCATCCAAATTGTTTACGGCAATAGTACTTTCAATTTTTAAACCATTTACAACGGGTGAAAGCTCTAAGTCGTCATTGTGTATCAAAAGCCCAGTTCTTAAATTTGAGTTAGGTAAGTTACTGAGGTTTAACATTGATATATTTGGATGAGGTTGTCCTTTTAATGCTTTAGCTGAGCTTGAAAGCCCCACGGGATCAAATCTATCGTCTGTAAATTTAGAAATATTATCTCTGCGCGCCAGGTAAGTTTTCCCTTGTGTTTGAAGGCCTGCAACCCATCTCCAACTTAACGTATTAGAAGCTGGATCTCCGTCCAGCAAATGACGTAGAAAGAAATCAGCACCCAGTTGCCAGGGTAAATTTAATGTAAAAATCCATATTGATGCAAACCACATGCGAGCGTGATTATGAAGATATCCAGTCTCTTTGAGTTCGCATGCCCAAAAATCAAAGCAATCTATTTCTGTTTTGCCCTCACAGGCTGTTTCCCACGACTTACGTAAGCCCGCTTGTGTCATGATCTGATTTTCTAATCGGCTCAAATCGTTTTGGTAATCTAGCCAAACTGACGGTCTCATTTCTAGCCAACCTTTCCAGTAGGTCCGCCAAAATACTTCTTGAACAAATTTTTCCGAAGATGACAGGCTATATTTATTTAAAATAGCCTTCAAAACTTCCGCTTCAGTAAGAACTCTTCGCCTTATAAAGGGAGATAATTGTGAAACATAATTATGGTTGGAGGGCCCAAAGTCATAATTTCTTTTATTTCTGTAATTAAGACTGGCTTTTGGTATAAAATCTGTAAGCTTTTCGAGCGCTAGCGATCGACTGGGTTTGTGATATAGAGGTGCATTTTCTACCATCACAGCTAGGTAGTGGAGAAGGAGCGTAGATCAAGCTTTTATTACGAAAAATAAACTTTTGTAATTTTAAATTTGTGCCAACTGTT
Organism: Paracoccaceae bacterium; assembly: GCA_902534325.1. Classification (GTDB taxonomy): domain Bacteria; phylum Pseudomonadota; class Alphaproteobacteria; order Rhodobacterales; family Rhodobacteraceae; genus Salinivivens. The sequence continues at coordinate 75,793 of CACAPQ010000004.1, forward strand.
TATGGGCTCTTGAAGCTTTGGCATGGCGCTACTAACATTACAACTATACTAATTTTAATTCGCTTCAGAAAAGGCAGGCCCTATGAATGATCCAGCAGAATTTTACATGAACACACTAGTACCTATGGTAGTTGAGCAAACCAGCCGAGGAGAACGTGCTTACGACATATTTTCGCGCCTTTTAAAAGAGCGAATTATTTTCCTCAATGGTGCAGTGCATGATGGCATGTCCAGTTTAGTTGTAGCCCAGCTGCTACATCTAGAGGCTGAAAACCCATCCAAAGATATCAGTATGTATATAAATAGTCCGGGTGGCGTAGTTACCTCTGGCTTATCAATTTATGATACTATGCAGTACATCAAACCAAAGGTCTCAACATTAGTAATTGGGCAGGCGGCCTCGATGGGCTCATTATTGCTGACTGCAGGAGAGCCAGGCATGCGATACTCCTTACCAAATAGTCGAATAATGGTTCATCAACCGTCTGGCGGCTATCAGGGACAGGCAACGGATATAATGATACATGCGGAAGAAACGCTTAAATTGAAAAAGCGATTGAATGAAATATACGTAAAGCACACTGGCCAGTCTTTGAAAACAGTTGAGGCGGCCCTTGAACGAGATAATTTCATGGCAGCAGAAGATGCTAAGAAATGGGGATTGATTGACGAAATTGTTACTCAGCGTACAAGCACTGATGATGAGTAAATTGGCATCACATTTGCTTTTTTAAAATAAAATATGAATTTTGCCATTGTAGACAGCGAACGCCTGACTTAAGCTGTGGATAAATATCGGCACCGAGTAGGACAAAGGACTGAGTTTAATGTCAACGAATTCTGGCTCTGATAGTAAAAACACTCTCTACTGCAGTTTTTGTGGTAAAAGCCAGCACGAAGTAAGAAAACTCATTGCTGGCCCCACAGTATTCATATGCGATGAGTGCGTTGAACTCTGCATGGACATCATCCGTGAAGAGACCAAATCAACTGGTTTTAAATCTTCAGACGGAGTGCCAACCCCTAGGGAAATTTGTGGTGTTTTAGATGACTATGTCATTGGCCAGGCAATAGCAAAGCGTGTGCTTTCCGTAGCCGTACATAATCACTACAAGCGGCTAGAACATTCTGCAAAATCAGGTGATATAGAGCTTTCTAAGTCTAATATATTACTAATTGGCCCTACAGGCTGTGGGAAAACACTTTTAGCCCAAACTTTGGCTCGTATTCTCGACGTACCTTTTACTATGGCTGACGCAACTACTCTAACTGAGGCGGGTTATGTAGGCGAGGATGTTGAAAATATAATTTTAAAACTCTTACAAGCCTCGGAATATAATGTTGAGCGTGCCCAACGCGGAATAGTTTATATTGATGAGGTTGATAAAATAACTCGGAAGTCCGAAAACCCTTCAATTACACGCGACGTGTCTGGCGAAGGTGTTCAGCAGGCTTTGTTAAAACTAATGGAAGGTACAGTAGCTAGTGTGCCCCCACAAGGTGGAAGAAAGCATCCGCAGCAAGAGTTTCTGCAAGTAGATACTACTAATATTTTATTTATCTGCGGTGGGGCATTTGCGGGTCTCGATAAAATTATTGCTCAGCGTGGTAAAGGTAGCGCCATGGGTTTTGGAGCAGACGTTCGAAATGATGATGAGCGTGGTATAGGAGAAATATTCAAAGATATTGAGCCTGAAGATCTACTTAAGTTCGGATTGATCCCAGAATTTGTTGGAAGGCTCCCAGTACTTGCGACGTTGGAAGATTTGGATCAAGACGCCTTGGTAACAATTCTAACAGAGCCTAAAAATGCTCTGGTTAAGCAATACCAACGACTATTTGAGTTAGAGGATACTAAATTAAATTTTACAGATGATGCTTTAAATGCAATTGCAAAAAGAGCCATTGAGAGAAAAACAGGAGCTCGCGGGTTACGATCTATTCTGGAAGAGATATTACTTGATACCATGTTCGATTTGCCTGGACTTGATGAGGTAACTGAGGTCGTTGTCAATGAAGAGGCGGTATCTTCAGAATCCAACCCACTGATGATCTACGCTGAAAATCAAAAAGAAGACCAATCCGCTTAATGTGCTAGTCTGGGCGTATGGACGTTGTGAAATTTCTATTGCATAAAAGAGTTGGAAATATCGGAGTATAATATGAGTGTATTTGGCTTCCTCTCAAGAGCCACAACATGGTGGAATAGAGAAACTTTAGGAACTCAGCTGTATACTTGGCGCAAGGGCGTTAAGGTAGGAGAGGATAGCGCCGGTAATATTTTTTTTAGAGATAAGGACGACCGTCGTCGGTGGGTTATTTTCAATGGAGAAGTTGAGGCTAGCCGAGTAAGTGCTGAATGGCATGGTTGGTTGCATCGAACTTGGGATGAGCCACCAACGGAAAAGCCTCTTCCTAAAAAATCTTGGGAAATTGATCATAAACCTAATGTTACTGGTAGTTTGGCGTCCTATAAACCATCAGGGTCCTTAAAGCGGCGGGATATAGAAGAGCGTCGTGATTACGAGGCTTGGAGCCCGGAGTGAAAGGATGAAAGAAAATAAACTTGAGGTTATTATTGGAGCTTTTGTGCTTGCAGTTGCCTTAGGGTTCGTTGTTTTTCTTTATCAAACAACTGGTCTTTCAGTTTCGAATTCTGGACATTACGAGCTAAAGGCGGATTTTAGATCAGCCGATGGAATTCATGTGGGGACCGATATTCGTTTAGCAGGCGTTAAAGTTGGTACTGTGAGTAATTTGGACCTTAACGTAGAAACTTATAGAGCCGAAGCCGCACTTGCTATTGAAAATAAAATTGATATCCCAGATGACAGCGCTTTGACGGTAAGTTCCGAAGGTTTATTGGGTGGAAATTTTATAGAAATTATACCAGGCGCTTCGTATGAGTATATGCAGCCGGGAGACGAGTTTCTCGATACACAGGGCTCTGTAAGTCTTATTTCTTTGTTACTGAAATTTGTTTCAGGAAGCGATAATTGAAGAAGCTGATATTCTTTATAACTATTTTTCTTTATCCTTTGGCCAGCATTAATGCACAGGAACAAATTAGTTTAGCAGATGGCGCTTTACTAAGGGGACTAGACAAAGTAAGCGGAGAAGTCATTGATTTTGGACTAAAATCAGGTGATACATATTTACTTTGGAAACTTGATATAAAGCTTTCTGAGTGTCGTTATCCGATAAGTAATCCCGTGGGTGATGCCTTTGCGCATCTTACTATTTCGCAAGATAAATCTGAAAGTGATTTGTTTCGTGGATGGATGATAGCATCATCACCGGCGCTTAACCCCTTGGAACATGCACGCTATGATGTTTGGGTGCTCCGGTGTGCTATGGTCTCAACATCTGCCGAATAGTTACTATCTAAAAACTGAGCATTTTTCTTTAATGCTTTTTCTAGTTTAATTAAATATTGAGCTTGTGTAATTTCAATTGCACCTAAACTAGCTAAATGTTCGGTCAAAAATTGGGTATCAAATAATATAAACCCAGCTTTCAGGAGCCTATCATGTAAATAGGTTAAGGCGATTTTTGACCCATTGGATACTTCAGAAAACATACTTTCGCCGAAAAAAGCCGCGCCAATAGCTACGCCATAAACACCCCCAATTAGGTGACTGCCTCTCCAAACTTCAACTGAATGAGCAAATCCGTCATCGTGTAATTTGCAATAGCAACTATATATATCGCCATTGATCCAAGTTTCATTTCTATCAGCACATTTTTCCACAACTTTGGGAAAACACGAATTTACCGTTATAGAGTAATCTTTTTTAAGTATAACCCGCTTTAGCGAGCGTGAGATATGAAAATTTCCTAACCTAAATATCCCACGCTTTTTTGGTTGAATCCATTGAACTTGTTTAGCATTTCGGCTTTCAGCCATTGGAAATAAACCCTGCTGATAAGCGAACAAAAGAACTTCTGGAGATAGGTATTTAATCACCTTAAGCCTCAATTAATAAATGATGGGAGCAAAGTCGAGCTTGAGCTTATGTATTTTGTCCAAAATTTTTATCAAGCCATTTTTCTAACCAATGTATATTATATTCGCCATTTTGGATGTCGTCTTCTTCCAAGAGAGATCGAAAAAGGGGTATTGTGGTATCTATACCGTCAATAATTATTTCAGATAGAGCCCCGCTCAATCTTGCTAAGGCCTCTGATCTATCTCTGCCGCGTACAATAAGTTTTCCAATCAAGCTATCGTAATAAGGAGGTATTGTGTAGCCCACGTAAATAGCGCTGTCAGTTCTTACACCCAAGCCGCCAGGTGCATGATAAGCTGTTATCTTTCCTGGACACGGAGCAAAGCTTGGGATTTTTTCAGCATTTATACGGACTTCAATAGAGTGACCCTTTATCGATAAATCTTCTTGCCTAAAGTTCATCTCTAATCCGGCTGCTACGCGGATTTGTTCACGCACTATGTCAACACCAAAAATACTTTCGGTAATCGGATGTTCCACCTGAAGTCTTGTATTCATCTCAATAAAATAAAATTCACCGTTTTCATATAAAAACTCAATTGTACCTGCGCCAATATAATTGATTTTTGCCACGGCTTCTGCGCATGTTACACCTATTCTTTCTCGTTCCGTGGAGGAGATGCAAGGGCCCGGGGCCTCTTCAAAGACTTTTTGGTGGCGTCGTTGAAGCGAGCAATCTCTTTCGCCCAAATGAACAGCTTGGCCTTTGCCGTCCCCAAAAACTTGGATCTCTATGTGTCTAGGTGTGGTTAAATATTTCTCAATGTAAACTTCATCGTTTCCAAACGCTGCTTTTCCTTCAGCTCGTGCAGTCATGAAAGCTTGTTCAATATCTGCATCGGAGTTTGCGACCTTCATTCCTCTGCCGCCACCTCCCGCCGTAGCTTTGATAATCACAGGATAACCAATATTGGCTCCAATCTTTTTTGCTGTAGCTACATCAGGAACACCGCCATCTGATCCTGGGACACATGGAACACCTAGTTCTCTCATTGTGTCTTTAGCTGTAATTTTATCACCCATTATGCGAATGTGCTCTGCTGTTGGACCAATAAACTTTATACCATGATCCTCGACTATTTGAACAAATTTGGCATTTTCAGACAAAAATCCGTACCCAGGATGAATTGCTTCCGCTCCAGTAATTTCACATGCGGCGATAATTGCGGGCATAGATAAATAACTTGAAGTTCCTGCTGCCGGACCAATGCACACGCTTTCATCTGCCATCCGAACGTGCATAGCGTCACTATCGGCTGTAGAATGAACTGCAACAGATTTTATACCCATCTCGCGGCAGGCGCGGATAACCCGGAGAGCAATTT
>CACAPQ010000005.1:2500-76915 GCA_902534325.1 Paracoccaceae bacterium
GAAATCAATAGATACTTCGTTAGTAGCGGCGAGCGAACGCGAACCAGCCGAGCCGAGATTGTGACTAGAACATCCTGGAAAGGATGGCCAGAGTGGGTGACAGCCCCGTATAGGAAGCATGATTGGACGTATTAAGTAGGGCGGGACACGTGAAATCCTGTTTGAAGATCGGGGGACCACCCCCGAAGGCTAAGTACTCCTTACTGACCGATAGCGAACCAGTACCGTGAGGGAAAGGTGAAAAGCACCCCGACGAGGGGAGTGAAACAGTACCTGAAACCGAACGCCTACAATCAGTTGGAGGGGCATAAGCCCTGACAGCGTACCTTTTGTATAATGGGTCATCGACTTGGTCTATCTAGCAAGCTTAAGCCGTTAGGTGTATGCGCAGCGAAAGCGAGTCTTAATAGGGCGTTGAGTTAGATGGATCAGACCCGAAACCGAGTGATCTAGGCATGACCAGGATGAAGGTAAGGTAACACTTACTGGAGGTCCGAACCCACACCTGTTGAAAAAGGTCGGGATGAGTTGTGCCTAGGGGTGAAAGGCCAATCAAACTCGGAGATAGCTGGTTCTCCGCGAAATCTATTTAGGTAGAGCGTCATCCGAATACCCCGGGGGGTAGAGCACTGGATGGGTAATGGGGCCCCACAGGCTTACTGATCCTAACCAAACTCCGAATACCCGGGAGTACTAGATGGCAGACACACTGCGGGTGCTAACGCCCGTAGTGGAGAGGGAAACAACCCTGACCTCCAGCTAAGGCCCCTAATTCATGGCTAAGTGGGAAAGCAGGTGAGACGGCCAAAACAACCAGGAGGTTGGCTTAGAAGCAGCCATCCTTTAAAGATAGCGTAACAGCTCACTGGTCTAAATAAGCTGTCTTGCGGCGAAGATGTAACGGGGCTCAAGCCATGAGCCGAAGCTGAGGACATCGTAAGATGTGGTAGCGGAGCGTAGTGTGACATAGATTCTATCCTCTTTAGTCGTCTTTGACGGCCTTGGAGGATCGAGAATCTTTCTGTGAAGCCGGGCTGTAAGGCATCCGGTGGAGAGATCACTAGTGAGAATGATGACATGAGTAGCGACAAAGAGTGTGAGAGACACTCTCGCCGAAAGTCCAAGGGTTCCTGCTTAAAGCTAATCTGAGCAGGGTAAGCCGACCCCTAAGTCGAGGCCGAAAGGCGTAGACGATGGGAACCAGGTTAATATTCCTGGGCCAGGAAGATGTGACGGATCGTGAAGGTTGTTCACCCTTATTGGATTGGGTGGGCCGCTAATCGGTTCCTGGAAATAGCCTTCCATAAGATCGTACCCTAAACCGACACAGGTGGACTGGTAGAGAATACCAAGGCGCTTGAGAGAACTATGTTGAAGGAACTCGGCAAAATACCTCCGTAAGTTCGCGAGAAGGAGGCCCAGTTTCTACGCAAGTATTGACTGGGGGCACAAACTAGGGGGTGGCGACTGTTTACTAAAAACACAGGGCTCTGCGAAGTCGCAAGACGACGTATAGGGTCTGACGCCTGCCCGGTGCCTGAAGGTTAAAAGGAGATGTGAGAGCATCGAATTGAAGCCCAGGTAAACGGCGGCCGTAACTATAACGGTCCTAAGGTAGCGAAATTCCTTGTCGGGTAAGTTCCGACCTGCACGAATGGCGTAACGACTTCCCCACTGTCTCCAACATAGACTCAGCGAAATTGAATTGCCTGTCAAGATGCAGGCTTCCCGCGGTTAGACGGAAAGACCCCGTGCACCTTTACTACAACTTCGCACTGGCATCAGGCACAACATGTGCAGGATAGGTGGTGGGCTTTGAAGCAGTAACGCCAGTTATTGTGGAGCCTCCCTTGAGATACCACCCTTGTTCTGCTTGATGTCTAACTGCGGTCCATTATCTGGATCCAGGACCCTGCGTGGTGGGTAGTTTGACTGGGGCGGTCGCCTCCTAAAGAGTAACGGAGGCGCGCGAAGGTTGGCTCAGAGCGGTCGGACATCGCTCGTTGAGTGCAATGGCAGAAGCCAGCCTGACTGCGAGACTGACAAGTCGAGCAGAGTCGAAAGACGGCCATAGTGATCCGGTGGTCCCGCGTGGAAGGGCCATCGCTCAACGGATAAAAGGTACGCCGGGGATAACAGGCTGATACTGCCCAAGAGTCCATATCGACGGCAGTGTTTGGCACCTCGATGTCGGCTCATCTCATCCTGGGGCTGGAGCAGGTCCCAAGGGTACGGCTGTTCGCCGTTTAAAGAGGTACGTGAGCTGGGTTTAGAACGTCGTGAGACAGTTCGGTCCCTATCTGCCGTGGGTGTAGGATACTTGAGAGGAGTTGCCCCTAGTACGAGAGGACCGGGGTGAACGATCCACTGGTGGACCTGTTGTTGCGCCAGCAGCAGTGCAGGGTAGCTATGATCGGACAGGATAACCGCTGAAGGCATCTAAGCGGGAAGCCCCCCTCAAAACAAGGTATCCCTGAGAGCCGTGGAAGACCACCACGTCGATAGGCCGGAGATGTAAGCATGGTAACATGTTCAGTTGACCGGTACTAATGGCTCGATAGGCTTGGTTTGATCCAGTAATAATCAGATTACTAGTCATATCCAAAAGTCATACACTAACAAAATTTGGACAGTCTGCCTTGAATAAAGGCAGTGTTGATACTTATCTATTTATTCGGTTTGGTGGCCATAGCACGAGTGAAACACCCGGTCCCTTCCCGAACCCGGCCGTTAAGCACCGAAGCGCTGATGGTACTGCATCTTAAGGTGTGGGAGAGTAAGTCACTGCCAAACCTAATAAATAGATAAGATCTCTCTGAACGATATACCAAATGGCGCGGGATGGAGCAGCCCGGTAGCTCGTCAGGCTCATAACCTGAAGGTCGTAGGTTCAAATCCTACTCCCGCAACCAAAAACTACCCAATAATCACAATGATATAGAACCTTATCAGGTTCATATTATATTCAACGTTTCAAAAATATTTGTCGCATTCATTTCCAGTTTCTGACGATCCTCAAGAATTTACTTTTATTTGGATGGATAAAGTGCGGCGAGAATGGATTTAAGTCCATCAGTCAACGCTGCTGGGCCAGGCTGTAGAATAAGGGGAGATTTAATTTCTATGATACGCCCGTTTTGAACAGCTGGAATAGTGTCCCATCCCGGACGGTTTGCAATTTTTTCTGGCCGAACTTTCTTGCCACACCATGATGCCAGTATTACATCTGGCGCAGCTAAGATAACTTCACTTGATTTGACAAATCGATCTTTTGCTGCGGCTTGATTGGCGTAATTTGGAAAAATATCCGTACCGCCAGCAATTTCTATAAGTTCAGAGACCCATTTAATACCGGAGATCATAGGATCGTCCCACTCCTCGAAATAAACTTTAAGAGGCGGTCTGCCCTCTACTTGGGCACTCACGTTAGCCAATCTAGATTTGTATTGTTTTACAAGTTTTAGTGCACGCTGCTCTTGGCCAACCGTAGCTCCAAGATGTTGAATCATCGCGAATGTGCCGGCAATATCGCGCTGATTATAAGTCATTACTGCTACACCGGCTTGGATTAATGAAGAGGCAATCTCTGCCTGTAAATCGGAAAATGCCAGCACAATATCAGGATTCAAGTCAAGTATCTTGGGAATATCTGCCGATGTAAAGGCAGACACACGTGGTTTTTCCTTGCGAACTTGCTTTGGACGCACTGCGTAGCCCGATACCCCCACAATCCTATCTTGTTCACCCAATAAATAGAGGGTCTCTACTGTTTCTTCGGTAAGACAGACGATACGTTCTGGTGGATATATCTTCATTCTCTTACAGAGTTCCCCTTTTGAAATTCCTAATTGGTCTATGAAAATATTCAGTTTATTTGATGTCTAAGCAATCAAAAGATTGGTGCATTAGATTTTCAGGGCGCTTTTTTGAATTTGATAAAATTTCTAGTAGCTTATTCAGACTTGTAATATCCTACAACGTCGCCGTCTGTTGATACGCCTAAGCCATTTAACAGTCTGTTTACATAATTGAAATAACCAATGATCTGATTAGCTTCTAAAATCTCTCCGTCACTAATTCCTTCTTCTTTAAGCATATCCACATCCGCCCTACACATCTCGCTAGGCGAAAGGGTCAGTTTTTCTGCATAACGTAGGAAGGCAAGTTGTGATCCACTAAAAACTTTCTCTGGAGCACGAATTTTAAATGCGGCTTCAATTTGTTTGGCTTTTTGGGGATCTGCCATAAGGTGACAGGCATTCGCCCAATGATTTGCATAAGAATAGGGACAATTATTTAGTGTCGATACATAAGAACTGATGACTTCTTGAAACCACATTGGAATAGTATTTTGATCATCATGAAGGCATGCCCTGTATAGAACAACATGACCGTGCATGGTGCTGGGTCGTAAAGAATGCACTCGCATGACATTATCAACAGTTCCGTGTGGTGTTCTTGCAAAGTCTAGTGCTTTTGTTAGCGTTTCATCCGCATCCTCATCTGAAATCATTTCTATCCATGCAGACATGACATTCTCCTCGTCGATTAAATGGTCTGACTTTAGTTCAGTATCTAGTTACTGAACTAATTACTATTCTCTTCATCGATCAATCGCTGTAATTTCAAGCGAAACAGCTTAGCGCCCGCGTCTAGCCCAAGATCAATGTTAGGTGTTTCCATCTCAGCCATACCTTTTTGGACAGCTTCCAGGATAGTTTTATCCTCCAAAAATGCCATCCGAGCGCCAGCATTCATCTTCTCTGATATTGATTTATCTCCAGGATCTGTATTTCGATGTTGGAACCAGATATATAGTGTATTGTGTTCATCGACTGGGGTCATGAAATTGTATGAAATATTTACATAGGTTTTATCCACCTCAGGTCTATCCGGACCCCCGGTGCCAGGAGGTGTGTAAACTGACTTATTTAAAGCTATACCGGGAATACACATTTCATAGTGCTGCTTGCGATCACAGTTACCTTCAAATTTAAGTAAATCTTTATAGTAGGGTGATGGAGGTTGATCATAAATCCATCTGGAAACAATCACACCATCGTCTGTCTTTTCTAAATCAAGCGGTTGGTCGTCAGTTCCTCCTCCAGCAAAGGAGGTTACATGAACCCATGCAACATGGCTAGGATCTAATAGGTTATCAACTACCCAGAGATAATTACATTCTATGGGGAGTATTCCACCATCTGTGTAGCCCCAATCAGGATTATCAAAATTCTCGATCTTAAATATATCATTCGGGTCTGCTTTATCTGGGTCGCCCATCCAAATCCAAAGAAGGCGATAGCGATCAATAACTGGGTAGGATTTCACTACTGCGCGCTTTGGAATATTTTTTTGTTGAGTTGGAGCTGCAACGCAGGAGCCGGAGCCATCAAAAGTTAGACCATGGTAGCCACAAATGACCTTGTCTTCATTCAATTGCCCTAAAGATAGGGGAAGCTTTCGATGAGGACATGCATCTTCCAGTGCTACTGCTTGACCATTTCTTTGGCGATAGAAGACAATATCTTCGCCTAAGATTTTTTGTGCCTTTAATTCATTTTTATAGTTGTCGCTCCAGCCAGCAACGTACCAGCAATTTTTTAAAAACATCGCCTAATTCCATTTATGTTTTGTAGAGCCGTCTTTAGTGTGATGCATGAAAGACTAATACGACAGTTGGTTTTAGTCTATAGCTGTCTAGTGATGTTTGAGGGCACATTGCAATAAAGATTTATGTGATTGGGTATAGCGAAAAAAGAAGGTTTCTCAGTCCTCAAGTAAGATGTCAATTGAAAGACAAAAGCCCATTTTTACTCAGCCCTATTTCCTGAGCAGGATTTAAAAAAGCGCTTGCAAGTGATGGATATTCAGCAAGTAGATCTTTTCCGTTTGGTAAGCGTTCAGGGTGCAACTTGCCAGCATCCCAAATCTTTTTGCCATCCACTGAAATGGTAGGGTCAACGATATTTAGTGAAATTTCACCGGGTGGATTTTCACCGCATGTATGAAAGTGTAAAAGCCGTGGATTGCCAAAAGCTGCTCCACTCCACCTCTCGAAACTCTTTGATGCTGGAAATTTAAATGAGCATGATGGGTGCATGCCAGCATGCCATGAGTGCACATAATTAGGATTAATTCCATATTTTTCGGCAACAAAATTATAATGATTTTTTGCTGTAGTTATATCTGCTGCATCGCCACGAAAATCTGTTATTTTATTTCCGGAAAACTCAACAAACAAAGTTTTCTTAAATTCGCAAGCATAAGGTTCGTAATACTGTGAACCGGTTCCTACCAAAAACCCATTCTGAGCTATGCAACCGTCAAAATTTACAGCCGGTAAAGGAGAAAAAATTGACATTGGGAAACGCTTCATTGTCACGTCAACAGGTTCTTCGTCAAAATTTTTAACGTATCCTGCAAATTCGCTTCCTGCAGGACAGGTCACGTGAATAGCATCGGCTTTCATCATCAAATTATTGATCGCTACCTTTAATGCTTCAAAACCTTTGTAATCAGCCGTTCCAAATTCTGATGAAAGTGTATCGCTATCTATGGCGTAGCTTATGATCTTATTGTTATTTTGTGTATCCGTACGAAACCTAATTTGATCCCCTAAGCGTGCTACAAAAAGAGTATGATCTGCCGATGAAGTCGCTTCAATCAAATCTGCGGTTGGAGCTTTTACGTCTGGATCAAACTCAATCGGGAATAACTCAACCAGAAACCCAAGTGCTTTCGCATGGTCTGAAATTAGACAGTGTAGGTTTGCGTCATAGTAATCGTTGCCCGTTGTTTCATGAACAATTAGAAGAGTATCGCCAGTCTTACCCTCCGCACATTGAAATAGTAGGTTTTCAACAGCTGCTCTTGCTTTTTTGTCAAACTGATCCATGAAATTTGTCCTCTAGTTCTAGCTTCGATTGTTAACCTAGATTTAAAAATTTAATAAGCTGCGTTTTGCTAGACTTGTAAATTATAGGTCTAAGCAGAGAATTGATCGAAAGCTTCAAGTGCTTTGGCGCTGTATGAAATAGAGGGCCCGCCTCCCATATAACTTATCATCTCCAGAGCTTCACAAAATTCATTGCGGGTTGTTTCAAGTCGGACAAGCGAGTTTACATGATAAGCTATGCAAATTTCGCAACGAGTTGAAATAGCAATTCCAAGCGCAATAAGCTCCTTGGATTTTTCACTAAGCGCCCCATTTTTTTTTGCAGCCTTACCCATAAGGCCAAAACCTGCAAAAACATCAGGTGCGACGCTCTGATATTTGCCAGTAGTTTCTATCGCTTCATCAAGCAATGCATGCCAGTTCATATTGTACCTTCCTTTTCTTTAATTTGAGCGTCATAACATTTTCATGAAACTTGAAGAAATGACGTGGTATGAAGTGCAGACATATCTCCAGAAGTCTAGAGGTATAATACTGCCAACTGGATCCGTTGAGCAGCATGGACCACTGGGATTGATTGGAACAGATTCCATCTGCGCTCGGGAAATTGCTTGGGCTGCGGCTGAACGCTGTAGCGCGATTGTAGCTCCAGAAATTAGCTATTCTCCAGCACCTTTTAACATGAGTTTTCCAGGAACTGTGTCGCTTACACCTGCGGTTTTTGAGAGTGTAGTCAGAGGCGTTTTGACGAGCTTGGCCCATCATGGGTTTGAGCGCATTTATATTCTTAATGGCCATGGTGCAAACCTTAGCATTCTGAGAGATTTGGAAGAAAGTTTTCAACAAATGGTAAGGGTAAAAAGCTGGTGGGATTTTAAACCGGTTAACATATTGCGGGACCAATTTTATGGTGACTGGGAGGGCATGCACGCGACCCCATCTGAAATTGCTATTACACAAGATACGCATCGCATAGTAAGGATAGATGATCTTGCTCCACCAGAAAAACTTTCTCCAGACTACATAGCTGCTCACGCCGGCGATAAACATGGCCCGCCTGATGCTCATCGTGAGAGTTTTCCTGATGGACGTGTTGGATCACACTCAGGTCTTGCCAAGGCTGAACATGGCAAAAAACTTTTGAAGGCGGCTGCCCATGCTGTTGCAGAGGATTATCTAAGCTTCTTTGAATGATCATTTGCTTTCATCGGCGCCCATTTTACGTTCCAACCAGCGTACGCCAAAACTGATGATCAACACTAAAACAAGATACTCGAGAATAAGAAGCGTATATATTTCCAATGGTCGGTATTCTGTCACAACTAATTCGTTTGCACGTCTTGTGAGTTCTTGCATTCCTATAACAGAAGCAAAAGCAGACATTTTCACGATGTATATAAATTGATTGGCAAGTGGCGGGAGAATGCGTTTGATAGCTTGAGGAAGGATTACGTATCGCATTGTCTGTGAATAGTTCAATCCAATTGTTTTAGCAGCCTCGGTCTGCCCCTTATTTATCGACTGAATTCCTGAACGATAAATCTCAGCAGTAAAAGCGCTATCTGAAATAGCCAGCGTGATAATTGCTCCCCAGAATGCATCAATATTTGCATTTATACCCATTGATTTTAAAACGACTGGCAACCCGTAAAAGACCCAAAATAACATTGGTAGTAAAGGAATGGCCCTAATAAATTCGATGTAAATACGTGAGGGCATACGGAGCCATCGGTTGTGTGACATGCCAGGCAAAGCAACGATTAATCCAATGCACATAGATAGAACAGCAGCAATGATTGAAAGCAAAATCGTGGCACCAAAGCCATTTAATAAAAACCGGATATTATTGTAGCCTTGCTTGGTTGTTGGGTCGATAACGTACCAGCCCCATGTTCCACTAGAAGAGCACCCTGCCAGAAGTAGGCACAAAAAAAGAATTGAAAAGGTGCGTATGGTCATAATCAAAACTCCTAATGTTGCAGAATCTGATTAAGAAAGGTTTTGCATCGTTTTGTTTTAGGGGCCTCAAAGAAATCTTTTGGCGCACCCATCTCGATGATTTCTCCTTTGTCCATAAAAACCATACGATCTGCTGCACGTCGGGCAAAGCCCATCTCATGAGTTACAACAATCATGGTCATTCCGTCTTCAGCTAAATCAACTATTACATCAAGAACTTCCGCAATCATCTCAGGGTCTAATGCAGATGTAGGTTCGTCAAACAACATAATCTTGGGTTCCATGCACAATGATCGGGCAATCGCAACGCGCTGCTGTTGGCCACCGGATAGCTCACTGGGTTGCTTATGCGCTTGCTCAGGAATTTGAACACGCTCTAAAATGCGCATTGCACGTTCTTCTGCTTCAGATCTAGATAATCCTCTAACTTTAGTTGGGCCTAACGTGAGGTTCTGCAAAACACTTAGGTGGGGAAAGAGATTAAACTGCTGAAATACCATGCCCACTTCAGCACCGATCGCTGCGATGGATGCCTTATTCTGGTTAAGCTCTATGTCGTCAACAGTTATCTCACCCGAATCATGGTGTTCAAGTGAGTTAATACATCGAATCAAAGTTGACTTTCCTGATCCAGATGGGCCGCAAATCACAATTCGCTCCCCGTGGGAAACATTCAGGTCTATGTCTTTGAGTGCCTGGTATGCCCCAAACCATTTGTTAAGGCGCTTTATTTCAATTGCTTTTGCCATATTTTGCTTTAATTAACCTTGCCACCAAGCTCAGTGTCGTGATTATTTTTGAGGTTTGTCAACTCTAATAATTAAGCTTGCTTTTGTGCGAGATAGACTGAAAGATGCTCGCCATAACAACATCTAGAGTACGTTGACAACCAAAGATGTCTACTCAGAGAGGAACACAGATGAAATTATTTAAAAAACTTGGCCTTGCCGCTGCTTTAGTCACTTCGTTGATTGCTGGTCAGGCTATTGCTCAATCCGCACTTGATGAAATATTAAGTGATGGGATTCTCAAAGTTGGTACGACGGGTGACTGGAACCCCATGAGCGTGCGAGATACCGCCACTAATAAGTATGTTGGCTACGATATTGATATCATGACAGAGTTAGCGAAGGATTTGGGTGTAGAGCTTGAATTGGTGCCTACCGATTGGAAAACGCTTGTGAATGGTGTTGTCGCTGGGAAGTATCATATGACAGGATCTGCATCGATCAGTCCACCACGGCTGAAAGCCGCTGGATATTCTGATAGTTATATATCAGTCGAAATTCTCCCTTTCACTACAGCCGATAAAATCGGTCAATTTGATAGCTGGGAATCTGTGAATAAAAGTTCAGTGAAAGTTTCTACGACCTTAGGAACAACATTTGAAAAACTTGTACGTCAGTGGTTTCCCGACGCTACTATAAACGTGGTAGAGGCTCCTGCACGTGGATATCAGGAAGTACTGGCAGGCCGTGCCGATGTATTTATCACATCAAATATTGAAGGTTCTACCCTTGTTGAAAAGTTTCCAAATGTGCGTCAGATTCCAGTGGGTGCAGCCAGAGCGCCGACGCCTATTGCAATGCTACTTCCGCAGCGTGACCAAGTTTGGATAAATTACGTGAATAGCTGGATCGAGCTAAAGAAAGCAAAAGGGTTTTTTGAAGCAACGGCTTCGAAGTGGGGTCTTTGATTAAATTCTTGAAGCGTTGAAAGTTTGAAAGGCCGGTTTTGCCGGCCTTTTCATTTTATAACTTATTGTTCTGCTTAACTGCTTGTCAAAAGTTGATATCCCGGCGTTGTTATGGTCTTCACCGTTGTGATAGGGGCACCATCAATCCAAGTTGACCGTTCAATTAATAGCAGGGCATCACCAATCTTTGCTCCAAGCATTTCAGACATTTTTTGGTCGGCTGATATGGCATAAAACCGAAGATCGCATCTGCTGTAAGGCCTGTTTAGAACCAACCATTCATTTGCACTTTGTATTTTCAAGTCTACATCACGAATTTCTGGTACGGTATTAATGCAAACCCACCTATCTTCGAGCATGTAGGGACGGTTATCCGATAAATGTAGTGCCTCGATCCTTAACATTGAAACTGGTGAGGTTAATTCAAATGCGGCAAGAACAGTACGCGGCGCAGACATTTCTTCTTGCCTAATCAGTTGATAACCGTATCGAGCACCTTTTTTTTCCACTTCATGGCGAGTGATTGGTATATCGAGGGTAGCGCGAGTGACTGGTTCGGGGTGCACTCGGGTTCCACCCTTGCGGCGGCGTTCTACAAGGCCAATGTCGGATAGATCCTGCATTGCGCGTTGTACAGTCGACCGTGCGCAATTCAGCTGGTTGGCAATATCGGCGTCACGTGGGAGACGATCACCGGGTCCATAGCGCCCGCTCAGGATCTCATGGTGGATCTCATCTCGCACATATTTCCATGACAAGCGGTTGGTTATCTTCATATCTCTTGTCCGAGTTGTTTAGATACTTTGACAAATTGTTTAGTGATGCGTTCGTGCTCAACATGTAACCCATCTTGCACCATATGACGTCCGGCGCTCCACACGTCGCTGATACAAGTACGCCCCCGTCCAGAAAATATGAGACTATCCAGAAGCTTGTCACCCAAGCGATTGCACAAAAATTCATTGTCGGTTGAAATAGCGATGAGGTCAGCAAATTGGCCCTCACTTATGGAACCCGATTGGCGACCAGCCGCTTGTGCCCCTGCCTGCGTCGCCGCTTCGAATAGATTACGACCAGCTGAGCGATCTGGTGTTGCCATGGCGGCTCGGCTTCGGTCGCGCAGACGTTGCGAATACTCAAGCGTAGCCAGTTCTTCCCAGAGGGCAATATGGATGTTGCTATCTGATCCAATACCAAACTGCCCTCCGGCATCGTGAAAATCCGTTCCATTAAAGATCCCATCACCTAGGCTTGACTCGGTGATGGGGCAAAGCCCCACTACGGCGTTTGTCGAAGCTAGATCCCTGGTTTCCTTTTCTGTCATTTGAGTGCAATGGATAAGTGACCAGGTACCGTTAACGTCTGCGTTATCGATTAGCCACTCAGTGGGCCGTGCTCCGAAATGTGCTTCGATTTCATCGACCTCGGCTAGTTGCTCGGCAAGGTGCATTTGAATTGGGCCATGGGGACAGATTTCGAGAATGCGAGTAAGTGCTTCTGGTTTGACGGCGCGCAGCGAATGTGGTGCGATCCCAATGGCATAATCTTTAGGGGCTCCCATCATGAGTTTGGCACTTTCTTCGTGAAGCCTTGCAAACAGGTCAAGATCGCAGCCAAACCGCTTCTGCCCACCCTTTAAAGCGCGGCCGTCGCAACCACCCTGCATGTACAAGACCGGAAGAAGTGTTAGCCCAAGCCCTGTGTTCTGAGCTGCTGCCGTGATCCTTTCGGCCATCTCGGGTAGATTGGAATATTTCTGCCCACCGATATCATGGTGCAGGTAGTGAAACTCCGCCACTGCGCCGTAGCCTGCCTCGAGCATCTCCATGAAAACTAATTCCGCTATTGCCTGCACCTGATCCGGTGTAAGGCGGTCCAAAAATCGGAACATAAGCTTTCGCCATGTCCAGAAACTGTCTTGCGGATCGGGACCGCGGGTTTCGGTTAGCCCTGCCAGAGCACGTTGGAAGGCATGACTGTGCAGGTTGACTGGGGCAGGTAGAAGTAAATCTACAGAGTAGTGATCCTTTGGCAATCCGTTAGAAACCTGGGCTATGCGACTGTCTTTGATTTCGATACAGAGATCTCTGACCCAACCTTTGGGCGTAAGGGCAAGGTGCGCATGGATTTTTTGCACGGGTCTTCTCCATTGACATTTTAAGTAGCTACATATTACCGTTAAGTAGGTTAATTCACAAGGAGGAGTGAATGCCGAACCGTCTGCTCATCACAAATGTATCTATCGCTAAAATGGATGAACCGGATGACGGATATGGACTTATAACGCATGCAGCGCTCTTGATTCAGGATGGTAAAATTGAGTGGCTTGGCTCTGTTTCGGATATTCCTGCTGGCCTGGGAGACTCCGAAGAACTTGATGCTTGCGGGCGTTTGCTGACTCCAGCCTTGATTGATTGTCATACACACATCGTTCACGGTGGCAACCGCGCACGCGAATTTGAGATGCGACTTGAGGGTGCCAGCTATGAAGAAATTGCACGCGCTGGGGGTGGTATTATCTCAACGGTCACTGCAACGCGTGAAACCGATGAAGCCGCATTGCTCCAAGATGCTCTTAAACGAGCAGATTCTCTGATTGACGAAGGTGTTAGTTTGATCGAAATCAAGTCTGGTTATGGGCTCGATGTGGAAACAGAACTTAAAATGCTGCGCGTTGCGCGAACCATCGAACGGGAACGCTCGGTGCGGGTTGTGACTTCATTTCTCGGTGCACATGCCGTGCCTAAGGGCGCAGATGCTGATTTCTATATTGACAAAGTTTGTATCCCCGCATTGGAGGCAGCTCATAAAGAAGGTCTAGTAGATGCAGTGGATGGGTTCTGTGAAGGCATAGCCTTCGATACTGTCCAAATGGGGCGTCTTTTTGAGAGAGCGCGGCAGCTTGATATTCCCGTCAAACTACACGCTGAGCAGCTTTCCAATATTGGTGGTACAAAGCTGGCGGCAAGTTACAATGCGCTATCTGTAGATCACGTTGAGTATGCAGACAAAACGGATATTGCCGCCATGGCAAAGGCGGGTAGCGTCGCTGTTTTATTGCCTGGTGCATTCTATACCTTGCACGAAACGCAAAAACCCTTAGTTGAGGCTTTTCGCTCTGAGAGCGTGCCAATGGCTGTAGCCACTGACTGGAATCCGGGCTCTTCCCCAATGGGGTCCTTACTCCTGGCCATGAACATGTCCTGCACGCTGTTTGGCTTGACCCCGGTAGAAGCCCTCGCGGGAACAACCCGCAATGCGGCACGAGCGCTTGGACTTAAAGATTGTGGCATTGTCGCCCCAGGAAAACGTGCCGATCTGGCAATATGGGATGTGCTTGAACCTGCGGAACTTAGTTATCGTTTTGGCGTAAATCCATTACATAGGCGTATTTTTGGAGGAAGGCTTTGACATTTCAACTCACTCCAGGTTCAGCAACTTTAGAAAAATTGGAGCGCATTTGGCGGGAAGGGCTGGTAGTTAGTCTAGGGGAAGATGCCCGTACGGCTATTGATGCGGCCGCGCATGCGGTGAAAAAAGCCGCTGCTGGTGATGCTGCAGTCTACGGTGTAAACACCGGCTTTGGGAAGCTCGCCTCGGTTCGGATCAAGCCAGCGGATACCGCTAAGCTTCAACGCAATCTAATTCTAAGTCACTGTTGTGGTGTGGGTGAACCTCTGGACGTAAAAACAACGCGGCTCATGATGGTACTGAAGCTCTTGTCCGTCGGGCGTGGTGCATCCGGTATCCGTTGGGAAACTATCGAGCTGTTACAGAACCTTTTGGCTGGCGGAATTACTCCATTGATACCAACCCAAGGTTCAGTTGGAGCCTCTGGTGATCTAGCTCCGCTTGCCCATATGGCAGCGACCCTGATTGGAGAAGGAGAGGCTTCATTTGAAAGCCAACGCATGAAATCGGCAAAAGCGCTTGAGTTGGCTGGGCTGCAACCGGTGGTTCTAGGCCCAAAGGAAGGACTAGGTCTTATAAACGGTACCCAGTTTTCTACAGCTTGTGCGTTAGTGGGATTATTCGAAGCGATCCGCAATGCAGAAAATGCTGTAGTAATTTCCTGCCTGTCTACGGATGCAATCATGGGGTCTACAGCACCCCTTGAGCCCGCCATGCATAAATTAAGGGGTCATGCCGGGCAGATTGACGTTGCTAGTGCAATGCGCAGTATAATGACAGGATCGGAAATCCGTGAAAGTCACCGCGATGGCGATACGCGCGTACAAGATCCCTATTGCATACGATGTCAGCCGCAAGTTACTGGTGCGGCGTTGGATCTTCTACGTTTTGCTGGACGGACATTAGAAATTGAAGCGAACGCAGTTTCAGATAACCCATTGGTGTTGGTCGAAGAAGATAAAATTGTCTCAGGTGGGAATTTCCATGCTGAGCCTGTGGCTTTTGCGGCAGACCAAATTGCGCTAGCCGTTTCGGAGATAGGCGCCATTGCCCAACGCCGGGTTGCTCTTATGGTTGACCCAACACTTAGCTTTGATTTGCCGCCGTTTCTAACTCCTGAACCAGGTATAAACTCGGGATTGATGATTGCTGAAGTCACCACAGCCGCACTAATGAGTGAGAACAAGCATCTCGCGAACCCGTGCTCAACGGATTCGACCCCCACCTCAGCCAATCAGGAAGATCATGTTTCAATGGCTGCGCATGGCGCGCTTCGTTTGGCCCGTATGAATGATAACCTAAATGTCATTCTGGGAGTTGAGATGCTATGTGCAGTGCAGGGTGTGGAATTCCGTGCGCCGTTACGCACAAGTCGGACCCTTCAAAACGCTATTGCTGTGCTTCGCGATCGCATCCCCGCCCTTGAAGATGACAGGTTCTTGTCTGGGGATCTCACAAGCGCCGCAGAACTAGTTAAATCTGGTGAGCTTGTCGATGTTTGTGGGATTGTTGGAACACTGCTTGAGAGTGTGGAATAGTGCCGGTCGAAGTCATTAGGGGGGACAGCCCAGTTGTTCTTGGAATGCCTCATACAGGCACTGATATGCCCGTTAGAATCTTTGACCAACTGACACCAATAGGTCAGACTCTGGGCGATACGGACTGGCATATTCAAAGGCTGTATGATGGGCTATTGCCTGGGGCCACTGTCGTGAGGGCTACGTTCCACAGATATGTAATCGATGCAAATAGAGATCCCAAGGGCACTTCTCTTTATCCAGGTCAAAATACGACGGGGCTGGTGCCTATGACAAATTTTGACGGAGAAGCGCTTTGGTATGCACCACCGAATGATGCAGAAATCGAAGCGCGTCGACGTAATTATCACGTTCCGTATCACGATGCTCTTTCGGTCGAACTAGAACGCATTCGTGCGCTGCATGGTGTGGCAATCCTTTATGACTGTCATTCAATTAGATCCAAAATTCCATTTCTGTTCGAAGGGATTTTGCCAGATTTCAACATTGGAACGAATATAGGGATAACTTGCAATCCTGAGATTGAGACCGGCGTGTTTGAAATTTGTCACGGTGCGGAAGGATACACCAGTATTCTTAATGGCCGTTTCAAGGGTGGTTGGAGCACCCGCAACTATGGCCATCCGTCTAAGGGCTTGCACGCAATACAAATGGAATTGGCCCAGAGCACGCATCTAAAAACGGAAAAACCGCCTTTTTCCTATGACCTGGAGAAAGCTGAAAGTCTGCGACGCCATCTGCGCCAGGTTCTTGAATCATTACAAAACATTGCATTCGACTTAAAGGGACAGTCATGACTAATACACGCCACAACCTTCGCGACATTTATCCACCTACTGGTACGGAGATTACCACTAAGAGCTGGCTGACCGAGGCCCCCATGCGCATGTTGATGAACAATCTGCATCCAGACGTGGCGGAAAACCCGCATGAACTTGTCGTCTATGGAGGTATTGGCCGTGCTGCCCGTACGTGGGAGGATTTCGATCGCATCATTGCGGGCTTAAAGGACCTCGAGGCTGACGAAACTCTGGTGGTTCAGTCGGGCAAGCCAGTGGCCATTGTCCGAACTCATGTGGATGCTCCACGAGTGCTGATTGCTAATTCCAATATTGTGCCTCATTGGGCGCACTGGGATCACTTCAATGAGCTCGATAAGAAGGGCTTGATGATGTATGGTCAGATGACCGCTGGGTCATGGATTTATATTGGTACTCAGGGAATAGTACAGGGCACTTATGAAACCTTTGCAGAGGCTGGACGTCAGCATTTTGGCGGTAATTTAAATGGCAAGTGGATCCTAACTGGCGGCCTGGGCGGTATGGGAGGAGCGCAACCTTTGGCTGCAGTTTTTGCTGGGGCTTGCTGCCTAGCAGTTGAATGCAATTCTGATAGCATCGACTTCCGCCTACGCACCAAATACCTTGATGAAAAGACAGATAGCCTCGATGAGGCACTTGAGATGATCGACCGATGGACCAAGGCGGGCGAAGCAAAGTCGGTGGGGCTTCTTGGCAACGCTGCCGATGTTTTTCCTGAAATTTACCGAAGAGGCGTGCGCCCCGACATCGTTACCGACCAGACAAGCGCTCACGATCCGATCAATGGTTACCTGCCTCAGGGCTGGAAACTGGCAGAGTGGCGTGAAAAGCGCGAGAGTGATCCGAAGGCAGTCGAAAAGGCAGCACGCGCCAGCATGAAAGTGCACGTCCGAGCAATGGTGGATTTCTGGAATGATGGAGTGCCAACTCTGGACTATGGCAACAATATCCGCCAGGTGGCTTTGGACGAAGGGTTAGAAAACGCCTTTGCCTTCCCTGGTTTCGTACCCGCCTACATCAGACCACTATTTTGTAGGGGAATTGGGCCATTTCGCTGGTGTGCTTTGTCAGGCGATCCTGAAGATATCTACAAGACCGATGAGGCGATGAAGGAGCTTTTCCCCGAAAATACTCACCTTCACAAATGGTTAGATATGGCCCGAGAGCGCATTAGCTTCCAAGGCCTACCAGCACGCATATGCTGGATCGGGCTAGGGGACCGTCATCGTGCTGGACTGAATTTCAACGAGATGGTTGCCAGTGGTGAATTAAAAGCCCCGGTGGTGATCGGCCGGGACCATTTGGACAGTGGATCGGTAGCCAGCCCCAACCGTGAAACTGAGGCAATGAAGGATGGCTCTGATGCGGTCAGTGATTGGCCTCTACTCAATGCCTTGATCAATACTGCCAGTGGGGCGACCTGGGTAAGTCTGCACCACGGAGGTGGCGTTGGGATAGGATTTTCCCAACACGCTGGCTTGGTAATAGTGGCTGACGGTACGCCGGAAGCAGCAAAGCGGCTGGAGCGCGTGCTGTGGAATGATCCAGCTTCGGGCGTCTGGCGCCATGCGGATGCTGGTTATGAAGACGCCGTGCGTTGCGCTAAGGACCACGGACTGAGATTGCCTGGCATACTCGGAAACTAAATACTAATCTGGCTAATTGTCTTTTTTAGAGCCAAGATTCTGGAGCAAAGTACATAGATTTGCGCGAGTTTTTTCTTTTAGAAATGAACGATTTTCGATACCATCAGATAAATTTTAGGAGAATTGTCATGCTGACGGTAGAACAGACGGATTTTTATGAACAGAATGGCTATCTGATGGTTGAGGACGTTATTACCAAAGACCAGCTAAATAAACTTCAGGACATCACTTATGATTTCATTGAAAGTTCTCGGCAAGTTACAGAGAACGATGATGTTTTTGATTTAGATGAAGGACACAGTGCGGAAACTCCTCGTCTTACGCGCATTAAGTTACCCCATAAACAAAATAAGTATTTCGACGACATTCTTAAAAAATCTGGCGTAACTGAAGTTTTAAGAGATCTCTTAGGTGATCATGCGACGTTATTAACTTCCAAATTGAATACCAAGGCTCCAGGCGGCGGTATGGCAGTTGAGTGGCATCAAGACTGGGCATTTTACCCTCACACAAACGATAGCTTGCTGGCGTTCGGTTTAATGTTGGAAGATGTAAATCTAGAAAATGGACCTCTTCAAGTGATACCAGGATCGCATAAGGGCCCAGTTTTAAGTCACCATCATAATGGCATTTTCTGTGGTGCGATTAATCCCGACGATCCAGATTTCCAACGTGAAAAAATAGTGACACTTACGGGCAAGGCGGGGAGTATGACGGTGCATCATGCCCGCACTTTGCATGGATCAGCGCCAAACCAAAGTGATCGGCCTCGATTAATTCTATTCTATGAAATTGCTAAGGCAGATGCTTGGCCAATTTTGGGAGCGACTTCGTACTATCATGCTTTAGGGCAAAGTAAATTTTGGGATGATTTGCAAGACCGCACCATTATTGGCACGCCGTGCGTTGAACCGCGTGTTGAAAATGTACCTGTCCGTATGCCCTTACCGCCTGCAAAAGATGCCTCATCCATATTTCAGACCCAAAAGTCTGGAGGAGCTAAAAGCGCATTTATGTGATTAGGCTTAAGGAAAGATTAAAGTCTCGGTTCTCATTCTTAAAGTGGGAGAAACTTTATAAAAATTGCCAAGAGGAGTAATCCAAAAATGAAACGTATATATGATTTCTCGAGAAAACCAGCAAAACGAAATTACACAATCTCGGACCTTCAGGATCTTAAAATAACAGGCCAAAAACTATCCATGGCAAATCCTCTTAATGCTGGTGAAATCAGAGCCTGTAGAGATGCAGGCATTGATTTATTTGTATGTGGCATGGATCAGATAGACGATGTTCGTGAAATTGCGCCAACTCATTTCTGCCGGGTGGGTTCAAAGTGGGCACAGTTTGACTCAAATGAAGAACTTATGGCTGATGCCTTTGAAGCAATGCGCCGCGGTGCAGATATGTATTACACATTGAGATCACTCGACGCGGTCGAAAAGATGACATGTGAAGGCATACCGGTGCAGAGCCATATCGGACTTATACCTACTTTCAGTCAGTATTGTGGGGGACTTCGAGGGTGGGGTCGCAAAGCTGATGAAGCCATAAAAATATATGAAAACCTCAAAAGGATGGAAGATGTTGGTGTTGTCGCCGTAGAAGCAGAATGTATTGCTGAAGAAGTACTGGAAGCTGTCAATAAAAAAACATCAATTGTAACCTTCTCACTAGGATCAGGTATGGCAGGTGATGTAATTATGTCTTTTGTTGCGGATATATGTGGGGAGGACAGTGAAGAAGAGAAACCACCTAAACACGCTTACGCCTTTGGCAATGTAGGACGTTTGTTCAAGCAGATCCATGAAGAGCGTGTAGCTGCACTAGGAAAATTTCACAGTGAAGTCACTAAGGGAAACTTTCCATATCCCCAGACGAACATCTCAATGCATGATGGAGAGAAAGATAAGTTTTTAGAAGCTCTCGATAAATGGAGCCCCACTCATCAATAAGATAAAGTAATAGTAATTTTCTTAAAAAACTAAATAAATACTCAAGAATTAAACTACACTTCGTGGGAAGGTTCATGACCTTGTGCCCTGTTGAGACCGACCTATATCCATCTAAGTGGAGGCGCATAATTGCTGCTCGAGTTAAAAGATATAACAAAGTCATTTTCCGGTGTAGATGGAGACGTGGAAGTTCTGCGCGGTGTTTCACTTGGACTAGATGCGGGTCAGACTTTAGCTTTAACTGGTGAGAGTGGAAGTGGTAAAAGTACAATTTTACATATATCTGCTGGGTTAGAAGTTCCTGATGGCGGCAGTCTTCACCTGGAGGGTGTTGAGATTAATGGGCTTGGCGAGGCTGAAAGAGCCAACTTACGCCGGTCCGAGGTAGGGATTGTTTTTCAACAATTCAATCTAATTCCGTCACTTACGGTAGAAGCAAATATTGGGTTTCAGGCGTCCTTAGCTGGGCGGCGCGATAAGACATTTGAAAGTGAGTTAGTAGAAGAATTAGGGCTTTCTGATCAACTTAAACAATACCCTGAGTCCTTGTCTGGTGGTCAGCAACAGAGAGTTGCGATTGCACGGGCACTTGCCGTGCGCCCAAAGTTACTATTAGCGGATGAGCCAACTGGCAACCTAGATGAAAGCACGGCGTCTGCGGTTCTAACTGCTATGCTGGACTTAGTTGGTCGCACTGGAGCAGCACTTATGGTCGTGACGCACTCTGCTGCTTTAGCTGAGAAAATGGATCGGCGAGTACGATTGAAGGGTGGAGTTCTCCTGTGACAAATACGATTTTGCGGGCTCTGTTGAGCTACTGGTGGCGCAGTCCATTACAATTATTCACCTTTTTAATGGGATTGGCGTTGGCTACTGGGCTGTGGTCTGGGGTCCAAGCTATAAATTCTGAGGCCCGAGCAAGTTACGATGCGGCAGCGGCTACCCTAGGAGAAGGACAATTTGATCAGCTCGTGCCGCGGGTTGGGGATCGTATACCTCAGTCCGTTTATGTTGATTTGCGCCGGGCTGGTTGGTTAGCTTCGCCGATATTGGATGTTACTTTTAAAGGGGTGCGGTTTGTAGGAATTGACCCGCTAACGACGCCTACTCAGATGAGTTTTTCCTCCGATTCAGGTTTCTCTCTCGAAGACACAGATTTAATTTTTGGTAATGCTGAAGTGGCTTCAGTATTGGAAGGCTTTGTTGAGGTTACTATAGATAAATCTATTCCTCCTGGGATTGCGATTGCCGATATCGGCGTCGTCCAAAGATTGTTTAAACGTAATGACCTGAGCCGTCTTATGGTGTTGCCAGAGCAGCCAATCCGGCGTCCTGATCTGGTTAAGATAGCCCCTGAATTGGTGGTGCAACCAAGTCAGCAAATTGCAGATGTGGCCGCTCTGACTGATAGTTTTCACTTAAACCTCACAGCTTTTGGCTTTCTGAGCTTTGCTGTGGGTCTTTTTATTGTACACTCGACAATTGGTTTGGCCTTTGAGCAAAGGCGTGGAATGATCCGGACCCTCCGATCACTTGGCGTTCCATTAAGCAATTTACTCTCATTAATAATAGTTGAGATGGGTTTGCTGGTATTTGTTGGAGCCGTTTTGGGTATCTTAATGGGGTATACCATAGCAGCCATGCTACTTCCTGATGTAGCGGCGACGGTTGAAGGACTTTATGGTGCACGTGTATCGGGAACTTTAAGCTTGCGACCAGAGTGGTGGCTGTCTGGAATTGGACTTGCCTTTTTGGGAGCAGGGATGGCACTTGCTGTGCGTATTTGGCAAATTATGCAGATGCCTTTGCTTTCTGCAGTCCAGCCGCGAGCCTGGGCTATCGCTAACGCTCAGCGGATCCGTGGCATTGCAATTCTTGGTATGGTTTTGCTTGGGTTTTCTGGTCTTTTAGCTATAATTGGGACCGGTCTAGGGCAGGCCTTTGCATTAATAGGTTTTCTTCTTATTGGTTCAGCTCTTGTGCTACCCTGGTTAACTATAAAGCTATTAGACTTTGCGCCAGGTAAGGGAGTGATCACTTCCTGGTTCTGGGCCGATACCCGTCAGCAAATGCCTGGACTTAGTCTAGCACTTATTGCGTTGCTTCTGGCGGTCAGTGCAAACATTGGTGTTTCTACGATGGTTTCATCTTTTAGAGTTACTTTTGTATCTTTTTTAGATCAGCGGCTAGCTCCAGAACTATTTGTAAGAGTAGAAGAAGAGAAGACTGCATCCGCTTTGGAAAAATATCTGCTGGAGCGCGAGCTTGAAGTGCTACCGCTTTTGACAGTGGAGCGCCCTGTAGTTGGTCAACCTGCCAAACTTTATGGAGTGCGTGTTGGTCGAACTTATAGGGAAAGTTGGCAGTTTTTAGGTGCTGATCCAGATGTATGGGATCAAGTTGCTAAAGGTGAAGCGGTCATTGTGAACGAGCAACTTGCGCGCCGGAACAATTTATGGGTTAGCGATGAGGTTGATATAGCGCCAGGGCTCAATATTCCCATTGCTGCTGTCGTTGGAGATTACGGTAACCCGCAAGGGCAAGTGGTTATGGGCGAAATACTTTTTCGTCAATTACATCCTAACGCAGTTGCGACTTCTTTCGGTATTAGAACTACGGATACAGCGAATTTGCGTAAAGCGATCCAGGCGGATTTAGAAGTGCCCGACAGCGGGATTATCAATCAAGCGTCTATTAAAAGTATGTCACTAGAAGTTTTTGAGAGAACTTTTGCTGTTACTGCCGCACTGAACATACTTACGCTTGGGGTTGCCGGGTTTGCTATGCTAATGAGCCTGTTGACCCTTGCGGGTATGCGAACACCTCAGCTTGCACCCGTTTGGGCCTTGGGACTGACGCGCACTCGGCTTGGGGCCTTGGAATTGGCCCGTGCTTTAGGGTTGAGTGTCATCGTTTTTATATGCGCAATACCCCTCGGTCTAGCGTTGGCCTGGGCACTTTTAAACTTTGTAAATGTTGAAGCCTTTGGCTGGCAGTTGCCGATGTTTTTATTTCCTGCTGACTACGCATTTTTAGGTGGTTTGGCGATATTGGCAACGCTGATAGCGGCCGCTTGGCCAGCAGTGCAAATGGTTCGCAAGCCGCCCGCAGCTCTACTTAAAGTATTCTCAAATGAACGGTAGAATATTTCTTCTTGCTTGCTTTTTGCCCGTTATCGTCTGGGCGCAGAGCTTTGGTGGTCTGGGTTCAAAAGCTGCCGACGAGTTTGCGACGCCTCAACGAAATTTCGTGTTTGATTTTCCAACTGACCACGGCGCTCATCCAGATTACCGGATTGAATGGTGGTATATTACTGCAAATTTAGAAGATCCAGCAGGAGTGCAATATGGATTGCAGTGGACATTATTTCGAACCGCTGTTGCACCTGGAGAAGAAGAGGGTTGGTCATCGCCTCAAGTTTGGTTTGCCCATGCAGCGGTGACTACGCCTGAGGCACATTTTTCGACTGAGCGCTTTGCACGCGGTGGAATAGGTCAAGCCGGTGTCACGGTGGAGCCTTTTCGCGCCTGGATTGATGAATGGAGATTAGAAGGTCCAGACATGAATAGCCTTTCGGTTCAGGCTGCGAGCCCAGATTTTGCTTTTGACATGGACTTGCTTGCAACTGGGCCGTTGGTTTTTCATGGTGAGAATGGCTTTTCTCAAAAATCAGCAGAGGGGCAAGCCAGCTATTACTACTCTCAGCCATTTTATAAGATTTCTGGAACCTTAAATTTACCAGAAGGAGATATACCGGTTACTGGGTCCGCCTGGTTAGACCGCGAGTGGTCTTCACAGCCATTATCCGATGATCAAAAAGGTTGGGACTGGTTTTCACTATCTTTTGAAGATGGAGAGAAGATGATGGGTTTTCAACTAAGACAGTCAGACGGTAGCTACTATACATCTGCTACGTGGATTGACGTTAATGGCGAGACACAAAGCTATCCAGATGGCGCATTCATGGCTGAGCCTCTAGAAGAGACAAGAGTAGCAGGGCGTGATATCCCAATACGTTGGCGGGTACGTCTGCCTGATAGAGATTTAGATGCTGAAGTATTAGCTTTGACGCCAAAGGCTTGGATGGATGTGTCTATCCCTTATTGGGAGGGACCAGTTGGTATTTCGGGTAGTCATTTTGGGCGTGGTTATCTCGAGATGACGGGCTACCAATAAGATTAAATAGCCACAGAAATACTCTCAAAAAAAAACCTCTTGCGTATTATGAAAATCTCAAATATTTGGGCCGAAAAAATCGGGGTGTTTCATGGCAAGTAATGATTTAGAGACTAAACATTTAGAAACGCTTGATCGAGATTTGGGACGTTTCTCCTCTCTTGAAAAGGCAACGTCGTACATAGCAAAACCATTGGTGGCGCCAGCTCTGGCGCTAATTTTTATCATCATAGTAGGAATTTTGGCTGCCACAACTTTGAGCGGGGTTAGCAACACTATTATAATTGTCATTGCAGCAGTACTCGGCGCTTATATGGCTTTAAACATTGGCGCAAATGATGTGGCCAACAACATGGGCCCTGCCGTAGGTGCTAATGCACTGACTATGGCGGGAGCTATATTAATTGCCGCTATATTTGAAAGTGCTGGAGCACTAATTGCTGGTGGCGACGTGGTTTCGACTATTGCCAAAGGGATCATCGCTCCAACAAGCATGCAGTCAGTTGATGAGTTTATTTGGGCTATGATGGCCGCATTGCTTTCAGCTGCCTTATGGATAAATTTAGCTACTTGGGTGGGAGCACCTGTGTCGACCACACATTCGATTGTGGGAGGCGTAATGGGCGCTGGAATTGCCGCGGCGGGTTTTAGTGCGGTCAATTGGATGACTATGAGTAAAATTGCGGCCAGTTGGGTTATTTCACCTGTACTTGGAGGCGTTATAGCAGCGCTGTTCCTTTGGTTAATTAAGTCTCGGATAATTTATCAGCCGGACAAAATAGCTGCTGCAAGAAGGTGGGTTCCTATTCTTATTGCAATTATGTCAGGCGCATTCGCTAGCTATCTTGCGCTTAAAGGCATAAAGAAGATTATTAAAATTGATATCCAGACGGCCATTATAATAGGTTTTCTGATTGGTGTGGCTACCTGGGCAATCACTAAGCCAATAATTGCAAAGCAATCAGTTGGTATGGAAAACCGTAATAAATCTCTAAAGCAACTTTTTAATATTCCACTGATAGTTTCTGCAGCACTACTTAGTTTTGCACATGGTGCAAACGACGTGGCGAACGCCGTTGGGCCACTTGCTGCAATTGTTCAAGCTTCATCTTCAGGCGAATACATTACTGCTATTTCAATACCCTTATGGGTAATGGTTATTGGCGCTGCAGGAATATCATTTGGCTTATTTTTATTCGGCCCCAAACTTGTTCGAGTAGTTGGAAGTCAAATTACAAAGTTAAACCAAATGCGTGCTTATTGTGTCGCGCTATCTGCTGCTATCACAGTGATAGTTGCTAGTTGGCTTGGTTTGCCCGTGAGCTCAACTCACATCGCAGTGGGTTCTGTTTTTGGTGTTGGTTTTTTTCGGGAATGGGATAGTGCCCGACGTATGAAACTTGCAAAACTTTCAAGTGATAAAAACCAGTTAGTTGTGGCCAAGGAAGAAAGAGCTCGTCGAAAACTGGTTCGTAGGTCACACTTTATGTCGATTATTGCGGCATGGATAATTACGGTTCCATCTGCCGCAGTTATATCTGGTGTAATCTATTCGGTGATATTATTTAGCGCAGGTTAATTAACAATTACTTAGCCCCTTGTTTACTCAAACTTCTAGTCGCTCTATAGTCTGTTTTGTGAATTACAACGGCGGAGTTAATTATGTCGCAAACGCGGACAGAGACTGATAGTTTTGGCCCTTTAGAGGTACCTTCCGAAAAATACTGGGGGGCACAAACTCAGCGATCAATTATAAACTTTCCCATAGGGTGGGAAAAGCAGCCAGTGGCTATTATCCGTGCGTTGGGTGTTATTAAACAGGCTTGTGCCGAAGCAAATAAATCTGCTGGTAATTTGGATGAAAAAATTGCTGATGCTATTATCAAAGCAGCAGCCGAAGTTGTTGAAGGTCAATTTGACGACAATTTTCCTCTCGTAGTTTGGCAAACTGGTTCTGGTACTCAGTCAAACATGAACGCTAATGAGGTAATTGCAAACCGCGCTATAGAAATACTTGGAGGCACCATTGGTTCGAAAGATCCAGTTCATCCAAATGACCATTGCAATATGGCTCAATCTTCAAATGACACCTTCCCCACTGCCATGCATATTGCGACGGCAATGGCTTCCAGCGATGTGCTTATACCTGGACTAGAAAAGCTAGAGAAAGCTTTGCGAAGCAAGATAGAAGAATTTGATGGTATTATCAAAATTGGACGAACTCATACGCAGGACGCAACACCGATTACGCTTTCGCAGGAATTCTCAGGCTATGCTCATCAAGTGCATATGGGCATCAGGCGTATAAAAAAATCACTTGAGGATATATATGAACTGGCGCAAGGCGGCACCGCCGTTGGAACTGGGCTTAATACTTTTGAGGGGTGGGACACGACAGTTGCAAAAAATATCTCAAGGATAACAGGATTACCTTTCGTAACCGCACCAAATAAATTTGAAGCCTTGGCAGCTCACGATGCAATGGTTGAAATTTCTGGTAGTCTTAAAACCGTAGCGGCCAGTTTATTTAAGATTGCAAATGACATTCGGCTTTTGGGCTCCGGGCCACGTTGCGGATTGGGAGAGTTAATCCTACCCGAAAATGAACCTGGAAGCTCAATCATGCCTGGCAAGGTAAATCCAACCCAGTGTGAATCTATGACGCAAGTTTGTGCTCACGTGATTGGAAATGATACAGCGGTTGGCTTCGCAGGTAGCCAGGGCCATTTTGAGCTCAATGTTTATAAGCCAATGATCGCCTATAATGTCTTACAGTCCATACAGCTTTTGGGCGACGCCTGTTCGGCTTTTACGGATAACTTAGTCGATGGTTTAAAAGCCGATGATACCCGTATTGATAAGTTAATGCGAGAAAGCTTAATGCTTGTTACGGCGCTTGCGCCAAAAATAGGGTATGATAACGCCACAAAAGTGGCAAAAACAGCGCACAAGAATGGCACAACCCTTAAAGAAGAGGCCATCTCCTTGGGCTTTGTGGATGAAAAGACTTTTGATGAAGTGGTCCGACCTGAGAATATGGTTGGCCCAAAATCCTAATCAAAGGGTAGCTGACCTACTTGCATGCTTTTTCAATAGACTAAGCTTTGGAGTAAAGCCTGCTCCTGGTTCCATTGGAGCGCTAATTTTTCCCGGTCCACTATGAACAATTTCGGGCTCAGAGAAATCTTCTGTGTAGAACCTATTGCTAGGAAAAATATCACAAGGATAAGCCATGCTTCCCTTTGTAGCTAAAGCGATGGAAGGGGCTTGGCCGGTGGCAGACTCTAACATCCCGCCAACCCAAACTGGAATTTTGTTATCACTGCACAACTTTTGTATTTTTAATGCGTTGGTCAAACCCCCAACCCTGCTTGTCTTAATATTTATCCATCTACAGGCTTTAATCTCGATAGCTTTTTTTGCTCGAGCAGGTGAACTGATACTCTCATCAAGGCAAATGGGTGTCGATAATTCCTTTTGAAGTTTTGCATGATCAACAAGGTCATCATATGCCAGTGGTTGCTCAATCATTTTCAGGTTTAACTCATCTAATTTCCGAAACAGGCCTAAGTCATCGAGTGTAAAGCCACTATTGCAATCAATATGCATTGTGAGATCAGGGAATGAATTACGCACTTCTGCCATCATCTCAAAACTACACTGCCGGTTAAATTTGAACTTTACCCTTTTGTAACCTTGTTCAATTGCTTCGGCGGTGCGATCTATTAATTTTTTCAAATCGGTTTGAACTGGGATGTCTGCGCCAACCTCTATCTCTGGGTTGTTACCTCCAATAAGCTTCCAAAGTGGTGTTTTCATTTCCTTGGCATAAAGATCCCACCAGGCGGTATCAAATGCTGATTTTGCAAACTCGTTTCCTTTAAACTGAGAAAATAGACTGGTGAGTTGATCCGCTGAGGCGATAGTTTGGTTAATAATTTTTGGGCCCAAGCCGTCCCGTGCTAAGCAAAAAGCTCCAGCCGTATATTCGCTATTGTAAAATGGCAACGGAGCAGGCGCACATTCTCCCCAACCAATAAGACCATCGGTCTCGATGCCAACAAAAAGGCTCTCAATATTAGCCTGATTTCCATAGGCGGTCACCCAGGGTTCAATAAGCGGCATGGCGACATGATGTAGATGAATTTTATTTATTTTCATTTTCATATGATCGTCTCTTTAAAACGTAAAAGCAATCTTCACAGAAAATTTAACATTTAGTCCGACTATGTGATACTTGGCGATTAGTTTTTACCCGAAAGGTTGGATTACTGTTTTCCCATGGTTCTTCCCATCAAGCAATCCAATGAATTTTTTGGGGGCGTTTTCTAAGCCCTGAGTGATATCCTCGATATATTTTATGACGCCTTCATTTACTAATGGCTCTATTTCCTGAAGAAAGTTGGGAAATTGCTTCCAGTGGTCAGAGATAATAAATCCATTTATTGATAGCCGTTTGACTAAGATCGTTCGCCATATTTTGGGTACACTCAATGTATCAAATAGTGCATCTGCACCTAAACGGCCTGCATTATACCAGCTAATCATTCCACATAATGGGATGCGCCCATGGACATTCATCATTGGGAGAATTGCTTCCAGAATAGGGCCCGCTACATTTTCAAAATATATGTCAATTCCGTTTGGGCAAAAGTTGGCTAGTGCGGTTCGTAACTCTCTGGATGTTTTATACTTGCGATGGTTGAGGCATTGGTCGAAACCAAAATCTTCAATTGCAATACGGCATTTTTCATCTGTGCCTGCTAGTCCAATTACTTGAAGCCCTGCGCATTTCGCTAATTGACCAACTATCGATCCAACAGGGCCGGTGGCGGCAGCGACAACCAACGTTTCCCCACTTTTGGGCTGTCCGTGCTGATTTAGGCCAAACCAGCCAGTAAATCCAGGCATGCCCAATACGCCAAGTGCGCGTGTTAAATGTCGTGGTTCAAGACTCAGTTTGCGCACAACTTTTTCATTAAGAATTGCATGCGTTGCCCATCCCGTCATTCCAAATATGTAGTCTCCCTCTGTAAAATCGGCAGAGGCGCTTTCTATAACACGACCAACTCCGCCTGCCTCCATCCGAGTACCTAGTTCCACAGGAGCAGAGTAGGATTTTGCATCATCCATTCGACCCCGCATGTAAGGGTCAAGAGAAAAGCTTTGCACTTCGACCAGAACTTCGCCAATGGAAAGTTCTTTAGGTTTCCAATCCACGAGTTTAAAAGAATTAGCGTTTGGGATGCCGTCTGGCCTTGAGTTTAGTATGATTTCTTGCATGATTTTGGCTTTTTAGAACCTGTATATTTACCATCCATTTTAGCTGGCTTCATTTTTTAGTTAGATTGTGAAATTCCATATATTATCAGTAAAGTTTTTAACAGCCTAACATTTGAACCACTTGCCTTGTGATGTTGGAAAAAGTATCGGTGTTAAACTGATTTTCAAATCGTGTTTATGAAATGGAAAACCATGAAACTTGTTTCTTTTTCAAACAATGGCCAAGAGGGCTTTGGTATTTTTAGTCAATCTGGAATTTATCCAGTGCTTGAAAAGTTCAAGAAAGAGTTTCCTAATCTAAGAGCAGTTATAGGTTCACAAAAAATCGAGGATTTTGAGACTTTTTGTGAAAATAACCCAATACCACTATCCAAGGTTTCTTTACTACCTCCTATTCCCAACCCTGGTAAAATTATCTGTGCGGGTATGAATTATCGAAAGCCTTATCCAGTTGATGGGGTGGCAGCCCCTGATCCCGGTAACGTAGTGATTTTTGCTCGGCATACCGAAACTCTGGTTGGGCATGGCGCAGATTTGGAACTCCCTTCAGGAAAAGCAACTGAGACTTACGATTTTGAAGGTGAGATTGTTGCTGTGATTGGAAAATCAGGGAGATTTATTTCCAAGGATGATGCTCTAAAACACGTTATTGGGTATTCTATTATGAACGAAGGTTCCGTTCGTGGTTGGATGAAGCATTCAGTGCATGCTGGTAAGAATTTTCATGCCTCTGGAAGCTGGGGGCCTTGGATTGCTACAGTTGATGAGATTGATGATTTTTCCTCTTTAAAGCTGGAAACTCATGTGAACGGCAACTTGATGCAATCTGCCTTGGCTGAGGAAATGATTTTTAGTCTTTCGGAATTAATTGCCTATATCTCGAACTTACTCCCGCTTAATCCAGGAGATATAATTGCTACGGGTTCACCAGATGGTACGGGAGGCAGTCGCAACCCTACGGCTTTTCTTAATTCCGGTGACTGTGTCGAAGTTTCTGTAGACAGAATAGGAACGCTTAAGAACTATGTTGGACCATAATTTTGTTCATATCTCTTAGCGTTAAATACAAGAGTTTTAAGGATTTATGAATTTAAAATTTGGCGCTTTGTCGTCAGGTGGAGCTCTCAGCATGTCGAGAGTGCTTTGCAACTGAGAATCTGACAAATCACGTCCTATAATTACAATCCGTGATTGAGAGTCAGTTTTAGGCCAATCCTCTAACAGTACTGGAGGGTCAAAGATATCTTGAACACCGTGAAAAACAAAAGGTTTCTCAACACCTTCAATAAATACAACACCCTTTACTCTCAAAATATCTTTGCCTCTCATTGCGATGAGTGTGTCTAGCCACAAATCAAAAGTCGTATCTTTAATTGGGCTATCCAAAACAATTGAGGCTGATCCAATTCGATTATCGTGATTGGAAGTTTGAAGAGACAGTTTCTGTGCTGGTGCGAAACCGGAGATATTTTCTAGTGGGTCGAGTTTAGGGGCTTCACCTAAAGTCCATTTTACCACATCTGGTTTTGTTGATTTTGGCTTAAGTGCATTAAGGTTCCAAAGATGCTTACTTGTTCCTTTTCCTTTATGTGACTGAATAAGCTTTGCACTCGGGTTTATGGTACGAAGCCGACTTTGAAAACTTTCTGCCTCAGCTGCTGTAATGAGATCTGTTTTGCTGACTATAATTAAGTCAGCCATGGCCACTTGTGAAACTGCTTCGAACTGAGCATCGAGAGTTTTAGGACCATTTGCGGCGTCGGCAACAGTAACAATTCCGTCTAAGACAGTCGTTCTTGCTAATATAGCGTCTACCAGAAGCGTTTGAGTAATGGGGCCAGGATCGGCTAAACCAGTTGTTTCAATTAATAAACGATCGAACTCGATTTCTTTTCTGTTTTTGCGACCCACTAGACTTGATATCGTATTTGATAAATCTCCTCTTATAGAACAGCACAGGCATCCAGATTGCATTAAAATTACTTCTTCACTGCTTTGCTCCATTAGGTCATGATCAAGACCAGCCTCACCAAACTCATTTACAATTACAGCGACGCGGCCAGCACTCGCGTCAGTTAAAACTTCGTTTAGTAAAGTTGTTTTTCCTGCCCCGAGGAATCCGGTGAGTAAAGTTAGAGGGATGCGTTGATCGTTCATGAGTAATTACCCTGCAATTTTTATTAATTAATGGGCCAGCCTTCTCAAAGTTTTAAATAGATTAAGAACGATGAAAATAAAAAGGGCAACGCATACGATTGTTGGGCCGGGGGGAGTATCAAATATGTATGAAGATCTAAGTCCAGCAATTACTGATATGCAACTAACTAACCCGGCTACAAATACCATTAATTCTGGGTTACGGGCTAGATTTCTTGCTGCAGCTGCCGGGATAATTAGCATGGCCGTAATAAGAAGTACACCGACGACCTTAATGGACACCGCAACAGTTATGCCTAACGCGATGGTTAAAAATAGTTGCTCCCGTTTTGGGTTAAAGCCACTGGCATAGGATAGCTCTTCATTTAAGGTTGAAAGAAACAATGGTTTCCAGCGCGATGCTATAAGACCGAGAACTATTAAGGTGCCCGCCCAAATAATGCCTAAATCAGATGCCGAAACCGCAAGAATATCACCAAATAGATAGGCCATAAGATCGATGCGTACACCACTTAAGAATGAAACAATAACAAGCCCAACTGCTAAAAATGAGTGAGCAAAGACACCTAATAATGTATCCATTGCGTAGTTTCGACCGGATAATTGAGTTGTCGCCCAAGCCATTATGATGGCAAATATTAGCGCACCATAAAATACGTCTGTTTGCACAGCGAGCGACAGTGCTACTCCGAGCATTGCAGCATGTGCAGTAGCATCGCCAAAATAAGCCATGCGTCGCCAAACTACAAAGCACCCTAAAGGTGCAGAAACAAGAGCTAAACCTAGCCCAGCAATAAAAGCTCGGGTCATAAAATCGTCTAGCATTAATTAATGGCCTCGGAGTTTTCAGAAGAAGAATGATCATGTTTATGATCATGACTATGTCGGTAAAGTGCCAGGGCTCCGTTTGTTTCAGTTCCAAATAACTCTTGGTACTCAGGAGTTGCCACAACTGTTTCTGGTGCTCCAGAACAACAGATATGACCGTTTAAACAAATCACACGATCAGAAGTACTCATTACAACATGCAAATCATGGCTGATCATCAAAACTGCACAGCCAGTTTCTTTCCTTACTTTTTCTATCTGTCGGTAAAAGTCAGCTGACCCAGGTTGGTCAAGACCTTGTGTGGCCTCATCTAAAACTAAAATTTCTGGAGTGCCTAATAGTGCACGAGCAAGAAGTACGCGCTGTAATTGGCCGCCGGAGAGTTCAGACATTTGTTTTTCCGCCAGCTCTGTTACGCCAGCCTGCTGTAGGGCTATTGCGCACAACTTTTTATTAATTTTATTTGTGAGGCGCATAAACTTTCCCACGCTTATTGGGAGAGTTGGATCTAAATTTAATCGCTGTGGCACGTAGCCAATTTTCAAACCTTGCTTAATTCTAATGCTGCCTTCCAGTGGGGTCACAGCGCCTATTATTGCTTTTAATAAGCTCGTTTTACCAGATCCATTGGGCCCAACGATAGTGACGATTTCACCGGCATTTACACCTAAACTTACATTTTTCAATGCGGTAACACTGCCATAAGTTACGGTAAGGCCTTCGATGGTTATTAAGCTCATGTCGTTACTACGCCATGCTTGCGCAGGAGTGACAAAGGCCTCGAGCTTCAATTACAGCTTTTTCAACTTTGAAACCTGCCTTTGATGCAATTTTTGAAACTGAAAAATTAGGGTTAATAGCTTCTTCTTCAGAAACAAAGTCGCAATTTCTGCAAATCATAAATGCTGGTGAGTGATCCTTTCCGGGATGCATGCATCCAACAAAACTGTTCAGTTGCTCTATTTTGTGTGCAAACCCATTTTTTACCAGAAAATCAAGTGCCCTGTAGGCGACAGGCGGTTGGTTTTTAAATCCTGCTTCACGCAATAAATCTAGAATCTCGTAGGCTCCCAATGCTTTATTTTTCTGGAGTAATATTTCCAAAACTTTACGACGCACAGGAGTAAATTTAAGATCGTTTTCTTTGCAAAATTTTTCTGCTTCTTTAATGCTTTTTCCCACTGCGATCCCCAACTTATTCGGTTCCTTCACTTTTATATCTATTTTAATTTTTAATTCATTTCAATTAGCTGTTGCAGAAGAAAAAAAATTCTCTATGTTGCGCAAATGTTATGTTATATCATGGAGGACCATATGTCTAGAAAACTTCTCTCTTACACTGCCCTAGGTTTAATTTTAGGTAATACGGCTTTTGCTGATGTTCCAAAAGTTGCAGTTGATATAGCACCAGTGCATTCTCTCGTTTCTCGAGTGATGGAAGGCGTGGGCACACCCAACCTTGTGATACCGGCAGGAGCATCACCACATGGATACAGTTTACGTCCATCTGAAGCAAAATCTCTCCAAGATGCTGATATGGTAATTTGGATGGGTGAGGATTTAGCGCCATGGATGGAAAACTCGATTGAAACATTATCAAAGAATGCGGATGTCATAACTCTTCTCGAAGAAAGTGAAACGAAACTTTTAGATTTTAGAGAAGGAGCTCTTTTTGAGGAGCATGATCACGGAGATCACGACGATCATGATGACCATGATGATCACGACGATCATGATGACCATGATGATCACGACGATCATGATGACCATGACAAAGACCATGATGATCACGACGATCATGATGACCATGACAAAGACCATGATGATCACGACGATCATGATGACCATGATAAAGACCACGATGATCACGACGATCATGATGACCATGACAAAGACCACGATGATCATGACGATCATGATGACCACGACGAGCACGCACACGGTGAGCATGATCCTCACGCATGGCTATCAATCGAAAATGCACAAACTTGGCTAAATTTAGTTGCCGGAAAGCTTTCTGCTGCGGACCCAGAAAATGCTGGTGTTTATTTTGCAAATGCTGCTGAAGCCCGAGCAGAAATTGATGCGCTTGTTAAGGAAGTCAATAGTATTTTAGAGCCAGTGCGGGGTCGAAATTTTGTCGTCTTTCACGATGCTTACCAGTATTTTGAAACCAGTTTTGATTTTCCCGCAGCTGGTGCAATTTCTTTGGGCGACGCTTCTGACCCAAGTGCAGCGCGTATAGCTGAGATTCAAGATCGTGTTAAAGATCAAGGAATAAACTGTGTTCTTTCTGAACCACAGTATAACCCAAGCATTGTTGCAACTGTGCTGTCTGGCACAGATGCTAAGACTGGCGTTATAGATCCACTGGGTGCAAGTTTAGAACCCGGTTCCAATCTTTACCGTAATCTTATTCGCAATATGGCTAAATCTTTAGCTGGGTGTCTGTAAGTTTAAGCTGGAAAATTAGCCGGCCTATCAAACGGCCGGCTTGTTTTTAAATTGAGAAAAACGGGCTCCTATCATTTTAAGTTTTGAACTTTAATTTTGAACAAATTTTAGAGAAATGACTGTGGGTAAAAAAAATTTGGGCGAGACAAAGCTGCGCAAACACCGACGGACTTCTGATCCGATGAAAGAGTTTGATCGCATGCCGAAGTTATTAAGAGAATGGCTTACTGGAGCAGCATTACCCTGGGCTCCTAAGTCAGTATGCCGAGCTTATAATAAAGCTCTACGTCAAACGGGCGACCCTGGTTTGGCCTTAAGGCAACTGGAAAAATTACAGCAACAGAAACTTTCTGTAGATCAAAAATTCTAAAGTATTTTGAATCTTTTGGTTTGATGAATAAAACGAAGGAGAAAAATAATGCAAACTTCACAAGTCCCAGTAACAGTATTAACCGGTTTTTTAGGTGCTGGTAAAACAACCTTACTAAATCGGATTTTAACGGAGAAGCATGGAAAGAAATATGCTGTAGTTGTCAATGAATTTGGTGAAGAAGGTATTGATAATGATTTAGTAGTAGATGCTGACGAAGAAGTTTTTGAAATGAATAATGGTTGCATCTGTTGCACCGTGCGTGGTGACCTAATTCGCATCCTTAGCGGTTTGATGAAGCGGGCTGATCAACTTGATGCAATTATTGTTGAAACAACAGGTTTAGCAGACCCAGCACCTGTAGCCCAAACTTTTTTCGTTGATGAAGACGTGGCTGATCGCACAAAATTGGATGCTATCGTTACTGTTGCTGACGCCGTGCATTTAGATGCGCAGCTCGGTGAACATCACGAGGCAGAAGAACAAATTGCATTTGCAGATGTAGTATTGCTTAACAAAACGGATCTTATTCAGAATGAAAATTTGGAAAGCGTTGAAACTCGCATCCGGAAAATAAATCCTTACGCCAAAATAATTAGAACAGCTCGATGTGATGCGCCACTTGAAGAAGTTGTGGGTCTAAATGCTTTTAGTTTGGATCGGGTGCTAGAAGTCGAGCCAGATTTTTTAGAGTCAGATCATGACCACGAGCATGATGATGATATTACAAGCGTATCATTTGTGTCTGAAACTCCTCTCGATTTTGAAAAGTTTCAATCTTGGTTTGGCAAGGTTCTTCAAACTAGGGGGCAAGATATCTTAAGATCAAAGGGCATTCTTGATTTTGATGGTCTTGATGAACGTTACGTTTTTCAAGGGGTTCATATGCTTATGGATGGTTCTCCTATGGGCGATTGGCCAAAAGACAAACCCAAGAGTTCTCGCGTGGTATTTATTGGTCGTGATATTGAAAATATGGGTTTAAAAGAAGGGTTTGAAGCTTGCAAGATAGCTTGACTTCTGAGCCAACCTTAAACCAACGGCGGCGTCCTAGCTTTGAAGAAACAGAGTTGGAAAGACGCGCAACTAAATTCAATTTTGGCGCACCTGTTACTGGGTCAGTTACTGTAGGTGACAGCATTGCTGTTGGTTTTGGAGATGGCAACGTTCGAATATTCCGAGAAGGCGTTGGTTATTCAACTACCAAGGCGCACGCCGGCGTTGTACTTTGTATGGCTACTGATGGTGAAGATATTTTTACAGGAAGTGATGACGGGCAATTTCTCAGGATCTCATCCGACAATACTGTGGAAGAAATTGCTTCATTTGGAACAAAATGGGTTGACTGTGTTGCTGTTATTGACGGTAAGTATGCCTGCTCTTCAGGTGGAAAGGCCCATGTTTGGTCTAAAGGTCAAAAGAAACCTAGCGTTCTAGAGCACTCCAGTACTGTTGGTGGAATGGCTTTTGATGCAAAAGGCAAGCGTTTAGCAGTCGCGCACTATGGTGGTGTAACAATCTGGGAAGCAAAAGAGCGAAGATGGAAATCATCTAAGCTAATATGGAAGGGCTTCCACGGTGATGTATGTTTTAGCCCAGATGGAAAATATGTTGTTACGGCTATGCAAGAAAACGCTCTGCATGGTTGGCGACTTCGTGATAAGGGCGATCTTGCGATGTCAGGCTACCCAGCAAAAGTAAAAAGTTTTGCTTGGGTGGGCAACACGCCCTATCTTGTGACATCTGGTGCCAATGAAGCTATTTGCTGGCCATTTGATGGAAAAGATGGTCCCATGGGCCGTGCGCCAGTTTGCGTGGCTCCTTCAAAAAAACAAATAGCGACTTGCGTTCAAGCCCTTACCACTGAAAGTGCAGTTTTCGCAGGGTTTCGTGATGGCTCTGTTCTTTTGGCTGAAATTGATGAGAGTAAGGAGCCTATTGTCATAAAAGGTTCTTCAGGCTCTGCAATTACTGGAATATCGCTAACCTCATCTTTATCACATGTCTTGGTTGGTGATGAAGAAGGCAATGTTTTATGGTCCACGCTTTGGGCAGGAGAAATGAATGCAAAATCTATTTGATCGAAAACGCCCCGATGGAGCCAAAGTTCGTGGGATTAAAGATCTTGTCATTACTTACTTTGACTTCCCTGAAACTACTGTTCTTACGGTAGCAGAACTGCGGTGTCACGATGAAGATTGCCCGCCGATAGAAACTGTTATTACAGCGCGTCATTCAGACGGTTCGATCCAAGATTGGAGGCTTACTAAGCCTGTTGATGAAATTGAAAAAAAAGATATTGAATCTTTAAGTGGTTAATACTGATAGATTTAATAAAAATTATTGAAGAGATCTCGAAAGCTTTATTGTGAAACGACGTAAAAGCCCTTGTGTTGAAATTTGCGAATTTTCAGGAACAAACGGTTGGTGTTTGGGCTGTGGGCGCACACGTCATGAGTGCCAAAGGTGGAAAAAAATGAAACCTTACGAGGCAAATATTCTTGAAAAAGAACTCAAAAAACGAATGTTACAGCTAGGGTCTGAAAAATTCAAATAGCAGGCCAAAATCAAATAGCCCGCTATATTTAGTTAAGTACCAATATCAAAAAGTTTTTGCTTCAAGCTACTCGATCAAGTCACCAGTCATTGGTATTGTGTGCCTATTTACGGGATCAAATTCTTGTAACATTGGTCTGCGCTCATCTAACCAATTCACTACACCATCCTGAGCGTTTTCTTCAAAACCTTCTGAATCACGGATAACAATAGCAATAACTTCATCATCTTTCTTCATTACAAAATGAGTGCCTGGATCTCTCTCTTTCCC
Organism: Paracoccaceae bacterium; assembly: GCA_902534325.1. Classification (GTDB taxonomy): domain Bacteria; phylum Pseudomonadota; class Alphaproteobacteria; order Rhodobacterales; family Rhodobacteraceae; genus Salinivivens. The sequence continues at coordinate 40,520 of CACAPQ010000005.1, forward strand.
GTTTTCGATGACGTCCTTTAGAAAATCATCATAATGCTCTGGCTTTGGTTTAAAACGTATAATACTTAATTTTTTGGACATTTGACCCTCCTTTGAATTGTGTATTTAGATTATCAATGACCTGGAAAAAATCCAGTAAATTCATTTGCTGAAAGGCTTGTTTTGAGTCCAATCAAAAGTACCATCATCGCGTTCTTTAACCGCCTGCTTCCAGCCTTTCTCCTCTACGCGTTTTTTAAAATTATGTCCTTCTGGTGTATGGCGGGAAATGCCATCCAGAAGGGTTGCCAACTGTTGGGTTCCAGAGAGACCGGTTGCCTCTACTGCCTGATTGATAACCATCTTTTGCATAGCCAACTGGTTGATCGGCACACTAGTTAGGCGCTGTGCCATAGCCTCAACTTCATCATCAAGAATATTTTTGGGCACAGCTTTCAATACTAACCCCATACTGGCGGCTTCAGTTCCACTTATTTGGTCACCAGTAAATAACACTCTTTTTGCCCGTTCCGCTCCGATCCTGTAGACCCACATTGCGGTAGATGGGCAACCCCAAACACGCGTGGACATATAGCCAATTTTGGCTTCCTCCTCCATGAAAATCATATCGCTACATAGGGCGATGTCTGAACCTCCACCAAGTGCAAACCCATGGATTTTGCAAATGACTGGCTTTGGACATCGCCAGAGTGACATAAATTTCTGTGTATTATCCCACATAAATTTATAGTCGATGAGAGGATCCCATTTCTCCCCTTGATAAACATTATTCTCCCCCTGGTTTTCAGCGTAAGTACCAAGGTCATAACCTCCACAGAAACCCTTCCCTTTACCTGAAAGAATAATCACGTGAATATCAGAGTCACCCTCCGCTTCGAGGACAGCATCTTGCAGTTGGCCGGGGACATCGTCGTCTATGGCATTTAATTTTTCGGGACGGTTGAGGGTAATCCGACCTATGCGGCCATCTTTTTCAAAAATAACTTTTTTCATACAGGCTGTCCTAAAGTTTCTGTTATTGCCGTATCCAATTTTTCAACAAGCTCGTCTAACTGAGTATCTTCAATAATAAATGGTGGGGCAAGAAGGACGTGGTCCCCGTTTTTCCCATCTCTTGTTCCAGACATCGGATAGCAGATTAAACCAGCCTCAAATGCATTTGCCTTTAATCGCGCTGCAAATTTGTGACCTGAATTAAACGGCTGCTTTGCTTCTCGGTCTTCTACAAACTCAAGTCCCTGGAATAAGCCACGGCCACGGATATCACCAACGTTTGGATGTTGCGAAAATTTTTCTTCAAGAACCTTTGAAAGTTTTTTTCCTTTTTCAGCCGCGCGGCCCACTAAATCATCTGTTACAAGTTTTTCAACGACTGCACGGGCTGCAGCTGCTGCAACTGGATGACCAAGATAAGTATGCCCATGTTGAAATAGGCCACTTCCAGTTTCTATGCATTCATAAATTTCAGAAGTACAAAGCATTGCACCAATAGGCTGGTAGCCTGCTCCTAATCCCTTTGCGATACAAAGTATATCTGGGCTAATTTGCTCAGCGTCACAGGCATATAAATATCCTGTTCTGCCCATGCCACACATGACCTCATCCAAGATTAACAGTACACCATACCGATCACAAATTTTTCGGATTTTTTGAAAATATCCTTCAACAGCTGGAACTGCCCCCAGAGTTGCTCCGACAACTGGTTCAGCCATGAATGCCATTACAGTTTCAGGACCAAGACGAAGAATTTCATCCTCAAGCTCTTGAGCCATGCGCTGTCCATATTCGTAAGCTGTTTCTGTTTCTTCTCTAAGGATATACTCATAACAGGGTGATATGTGGCTTACATTTATTAACAAAGGTGAAAACTGTTTGCGCCGCCATTCATTGCCACCAGCAGCGAGCGCTCCAAGAGTATTCCCGTGGTAGCTTTGTTTCCGTGCAATCAGGTGTCTCCTTTTGGGGTGACCATTTTCAATATGAAATTGTCGAGCAAGTTTTATTGCAGCCTCGGCTGCTTCAGATCCCCCGGAAACAAGATAAACGCGATCCAATTCACCAGGTGCGTGCTTAATGAGTAATGCTGTGAGTTCTTCTGCAGGCTGAGATGTAAAAAAGCCTGTATGCGCAAAAGATAATTGATCAGCTTGCTCCTTAATAGCTGCTATAATGTCTGGATCCCCGTGGCCCAGGCATGAAACGGCTGCCCCGCCAGAACCATCTAAGTAGGGCTTGCCTGACTTATCATAGATATAACATCCCTGCGCGGTTACCGCAGTTGGTGGCAGAGTTTTCATATTCCTAGGGAAGGTTTTTGACATCAAAAACTCTCCATGGTTAAAGCCTTTTGTTAATTTGAAGTATCCAACTTATTATTATCGAACATCCTTATGGATGAATATCTTTATCTTAAGTCTTAATTTATCTTATGAAAACGACTTTTCTGAATGTCGCGAATTAGACGTCTATTAAATTAATTCCCGCTATTGTTGAAAGCATTGTTTGAGTGGATTTTAAATGAGCGAAACACATGATCTAGGTAATTCAATTGAGCAGCGCAGAGGCTTAATTTTTGTATTCATGGCAGGTGTTTTGTGGTCCACCGTCGGACTTGGCATCAGGATGATTGATGAAGCAACAGTTTGGCAAATTCTATTATATAGATCGATCAGCTTGAGCCTTTTTCTAGCAATGGTTATTTATCTTCGATCGCGGGGAAATCTTTTTAAAGTAGTTAAGGCTGCTGGCCTCCCGGGTTGCATTGCGGGTTTAGCTCTGGTTGGGGCCTACTCAGGTGGAATTTATGGGATACAATCTACGTCAGTTGCAAATGCAATGCTCTTATTTGCTTCTGCGCCGTTCATGGCAGCAATACTTAGTTGGATCTTTTTGCGTGAAAAAGTACGAAAAGCAACCTGGATTGCTATATTATTTGCCATCTTGGGTATTGGTATAATGGTTCAAGATAAAACCCAGGGAGGGGCGGCGCTTTTGGGAAATTTGGCAGCTTTAGGGTCTGCATTTGGGTTCGCAGTTTTTACAGTTGCACTTCGTTGGGGTCGATCAGGCGATATGCTTCCAGCCGTATTTTTGTCTGGTATCTTTGCAATTTTCATAACTTCAAGTATTTGCCTGTTCAGCGGCTTGCCATTTCAAATTTCTGTAAATGATACTAGTATTTCTATGGGCATGGGCGTATTTCAAGTTGGAGCAGGTTTGGTCTTATACACGCTTGGCTCTAAAACTTTACCCGCCGCAGAATTAACATTATTATCTTTAGCTGAAGTTCTTCTAGGGCCTCTTTGGGTTTATCTATTTCTAAATGAGGTTGCCACGTTGAACACGCTCTTTGGTGGGTTGGTTCTGTTATTAGCAATTGCCGGTAATGCAATTTCTGGGGCTCGCAGAAAGCCACCGCCGATCACTTCGCCCTGAAAGTTTTTAGTTAAAGAAATAAGTTTATTTTCGAATTGATATTTTAGTGAGATTAAGGTGGTATCCACTAAAAGCATTGGGCTTATAAAGAGGAAAGATTGGGCGATTTTGATTATATCATTGTTGGTGGTGGATCATCGGGCGCTACTCTGGCTGGCCGACTGACTGCCGATCCGTCTGTGAAAGTACTTCTGCTTGAAGCTGGCCCTTCTGACGGATCTTTGAAAATAAAAGTACCATTAGGCTATGGTTCTTTATTTTATGATGAAAAGTTTAACTGGAAATATGAAACTGAACCTGAACCCGAGTTAAAGGGGCGCAGAATGTATTGGCCTAGAGGAAAAGTGTTGGGTGGATCTAGTGCTATTAATGCAATGGTTTATGTTCGAGGACATCCAAACGATTATGAGGAATGGGCAGATGTTGCACCCAGTTGGAATTGGAGCAATGTAGAACCCTATTTCAAAAAAATAGAATCTTGGAAAGGCGAGGGGTCTCCGGTTAGAGGCAAGTCTGGTCCGGTTGATGTCTCAAATGTTGAAAACGATGTTCATCCCTTAACAAATAAGTATTTAGAAGCGGGTGAGGAATTAGGTTTTTCCTATAATAGAGACTATAATGGCAATCATATGGAAGGCGTTGCTGTTTATCAAACAACGACCTCTAATGGATTACGAGTGTCTTCTGCTAGCGCTTACATAGCGAAAAAAAAACGCAGTAGAAATTTGAAAGTGATATCAAATGCTCATGTAACCAAATTGATTTTTGAAGGTAAGCGAGTAATAGGGGTATCGTTTTTCCAGGGAAATAAAGAGACGAAAGTACTTACACGTGGAGAAGTTATTTTGAGTGCTGGCGCTCTTAATTCCCCACAGCTTTTATACCTTTCTGGATTGGGCCCTGCTAATGAACTAAAATCGCATGGTATTTCCGTTTTACAGGACATGCCCCACGTTGGTCGTCATCTACAAGATCATATCGGAGTTGACTTCACTTTGGCGGTTAATCGTCCCTCTCTTAATCAAAAGCTTCGTCCTGTTTTGGGAAAACTTATGGTGGGTTTAGAATACCTTTTTTTTAGGTCTGGCCCTCTTGCAATGAGCCTGAACCAAGCGGGAGGATTTGTGAAATCTGAACCTTCTTTGGGATCGCCTGATTTACAACTTTACTTTTCGCCTTTGAGTTATTCGACAGCACCACAAGGTAAGCGTCCGTTAATGAGTCCAGACCCTTATCCTGCAGTCAGGCTGGGCTTCAACCCGACCAAACCTACCAGTCAAGGCTGGATATCACTTGGATCTTCAGATCCTCTTAAAAGCCCTAAATTTGTAGGAAATTATTTATCTACCGAAGAAGATAAAAAAGTTATGATATCTGGAATGCATTTAATGCGAAAATTTTTACAAACAAAGGCAATGAAAAATATCGTTGATGAAGAAATTTCTCCTGGACCAGATTTAAAAGACGACGAAAGTTTTATGGATTTTGCTCGGGATGAAGGTGGGACGGTTTTTCATCAATGTGGTACTTGCCGAATGGGAACAGATGGTTCTTCTTCGGTTGTAGATGAAAGTCTTAATGTCCATGGAACTCAAGGCCTCCGAGTTGTGGATGCTTCAATTTTTCCAAGAATTACGACCGGTAATACTAACGCTCCTGCCATAATGGTTGGAGAGAAAGCTGCTGATATTATATTAGCGGATCGAAAGTTATAGGAGTGCAGAAATGCTAAGAATTAATTCGATAGAGACTTTTTGTAACGAATTTGTTGGATTTGTGCGCATTACCGATGAGACAGGTCTTCAGGGCTGGGGTCAGGTCTCCACTTATCACTCAGATATTACCTGTCAGGTTTTGCATCGACAGGTAGCGCCATGGGTTTTGGGCGCTCAAATTTCTGACTTGGATGACTTGCTCGATTTAGTTACCGAACGCGAACATAAATTTCCGGGGTCTTATTTAAGAAGGGCAATAGGTGGTTTTGACACAGCTATTTGGGATTTAAGGGGCAAACAAAGTCAAAAACCTGTTGTTGAGCTTTTAGGTGGAGAACCTGGTAAATTAAGAGCATATGCCTCTTCAATGAAACGCGATATTACACCAAAGGAAGAGGCGGAGAGACTTGTAAGACTTCAGGGAGAATTTGGATATGATGCTTTCAAAGTAAGGGCTGGAGCTGAGGTTGGTCGCAATGAAGATGAGTGGCCAGGCAGAACTGAAGAAATTATTCCAACTATGCGTAAATACCTTGGTCAAGATGCCTCTCTCCTAATCGATGCAAACAGCTGTTATTCACCAGATAGAGCAATTGAAGTTGGCCGGATACTTGAAGACAACGGGTTTTGTCACTTTGAAGAACCGTGCCCTTATTGGGAGCTTGAACAAACCAAAATTGTTACTGATGCCCTTGATATTGATGTCACGGGTGGGGAGCAGGATTGTGATATCCCGACTTGGAAAAGAATGATCGATATGCGAGCTGTCGATATTGTTCAGCCAGATATTTTATATCTGGGTGGCATATCTCGAACAATGAGAATTGTTGAACTTGCAAAAAGTGCTGGACTTCCAGTAACACCGCATTGCGCAAATCTATCCCTAGTTACGCTTTTTACGATGCATTTATTAAAAGCGATACCAAATGCAGGAAAATATTTAGAGTTTTCGATTGAGGGTGCTGACTACTATCCATGGCAACAGGACTTATTCAAAAATAGTTTATTTGATATAGAGGACGGATGTGTTTTCATAAAAAGTGACCCTGGATGGGGGTTTGAAATTGATGATGATTGGCTTTCTAAGTCAGATTATCAGATCAGCAATTTTGAATAAAATATAAACTTTTGAAATTTTTACAAAGCAAGGTAAAGTTAAATCTGGGTATTCATTAAATTGTCTAAACAATTAAACATTTAAAACTTAGGGAACACAAAAAATGTGGTCTGAAGACTGGAAAAATACATCCTACTGGCTTGATGATATGCCTCAGGTCTCAGGCGTTTCTAGCGATCTTAAACGGAAAGTAGATGTATTAATTATAGGTTCTGGCTACACGGGCTTGAATGCTGCACTAGAAATCGCAAGAGGCGGTCGTGATGTGATGGTCATTGAAAGTGGCTACCCTGGATATGGGTGTAGCACTCGAAATGGGGGTCAAATAAGCACTCACGTTAAGCCGTCGCTTGAAAAACTAACTCAAAAAGTTGGCGCGTCTAGAGCAAGCGCAATGAGACAAGAAGGTATAAATGCTTTAGATTGGATAGAGGAACTCGTTAATAATGAAAAACTTGAATGTAATTTTTTAAGAGCCGGCCGATTTCATGCCGCTCATTCTAGAGATCAGTATGATGACTTGGCGAGAGACGCTGAAAAGCTTACCAAGTTTGAAAACATTCCAACGGAAATTGTGCCTAAAGCTGAGCAACGTAGAGAGCTAGGAACAGATATGTATTATGGAGGCGTTGTTTTTCCCAGGCACGCTTCAGTACATCCAGCAAAATATCACCATGGGCTTTTATCGCGTGTTACCGAAGCCGGTGCTACTGTTATTAGTTACTGTGAAGCTAAGGCTGTAAATAAGCTGGAAAAAGGCTTTGAAGTTCGAACTTCAAAAGGTGATGTGGTTTGCCAAGACCTTGTCGTTGCAACGAATGGTTATACTACTACTATAACCCCTTGGCTTCGCAAAAGAGTAATCCCTATAGGCAGCTATATTATTGCCACTGAGCCAATAGAAAAGGGCTTGATGGACAAATTATTTCCAACAAATAGAAACATAACAGATACTTGTAGGGTCGTTTATTATTACCGCCCCTCTCCGGATCGTAAGCGGATTTTATTTGGTGGCCGCGTTTCAGCAAAAGAGACTAATACGGCGTCAAGTGGCCCAAAACTACACAATGACCTAGTACGGATATTTCCAGAATTAAGCGATACTAAGGTTACTCACTCGTGGTTTGGTACCGTGGCCTATACTTTCGACGAACTTGCACATACTGGATGTCATGATGGAATATATTACTCTATGGGTTATTGTGGCTCTGGTGTTTCGATGGCAAGTTACTTGGGTATGAGATTAGGGCAGAAAGTTTTAGGTTTATCTCAAGGTGAAACAGCCTTTGATGACCTGCCATTCCCAACCAAACCTCTGTATACTGGCAACCCATGGTTTCTTCCCGCGGTTGTTTCTTGGTATCGCTGGCGTGATAAAAGGCAAATTGTTAACGCTAGGTAAAACCAACTTCTTAAAACTTTTGTTGCGTACACGGTGCGATTCAGTGCAATCTGCAGTACAGATAAATTTTTTGGGAGGAATATTATGAAAATAAATATTTTGAAGTCAGCTATTGGTTGCCTAACAGCAACCGGCTTTTTGTTTTCTGCCACAGCCAGTTATGCGGAAGATACATTGAGAATTGTCTCTTGGGGTGGTGCTTATCAAAAAGGCCAATCACTAGGAATTTTTCAGCCAGCTGCTAAGGCGATGGGCATTACTGTAAAAGAAGATACTTACGGTGGTATTTCTGATGTGAAGCTTATGGTTAAATCTGGTGCTGATAAATTTGATATTTTTTCAAGTGGAGCTGGTAGTTGTGCTTCAGGCGCTGCGGAAGGCGTGCTAGAAAAACTAGATTACTCAGTAATTGATGTAAGCAATCACTTGCCAGGAATGTATAGTGATTACTGTGCGGGTGCTGATATTTTCTCAGTGGTCGCGGCGTACAACACCGATACCTATGGGGAAGGAAAAGGGCCAAAAACTTGGGCAGATTTCTATGATGTTGAAAAGTTCCCTGGTACTCGCGCTATGAGAAGCAAGGTTGATGCTCAGCTTGAAACAGCTTTGCTAGCCGACGGCGTTCCCATGGATCAAGTATATAAGGTACTCGACAGTGAAGAGGGAATAGAAAGAGCACTAAATAAGATTAGAACAATCAAACCTCACATTGCCGTATGGTGGTCTTCTGGCGCTCAGCATGCTCAGTTAATGAAGGATGGTGAAGTTGATATGACCACTGGTTGGAACGGTCGTTTTGATGTTGCTAAAGAAGATGGTGCAAAAGTAGCATATGACTGGCAGTCAGGCATTATGGATTGGGAAGGTTATGGGATTCCAAAAGGAGCCAAAAATAAAGACCTCGCCATGAAGTATATTGCTGAAATGATGAAGCCAGAGTACATGGCGGAATTTGCTAAATACATCACATACGGCCCAACAAACAAAAAAGTTTATGAGCTTGGCCTCATGACAGATGAAAGAGCAAAAATGATGCCTAGCCATCCTGATAATGCAAAGCATCAGCTTACTTTAAGCACTGAATGGTATTCTAAGTGGCGAACAATAGCTGCTGAGATGTATACAGAAATGATGACTGAGTAATTTTTCATCGAAATTAAATCTAAGCGCTCGAAGGGTTTACCCTTCGGGCGACTTTATATAGCGATTATAAGTTAATGAATGAAACTTCTCTAAATATATCTATTCGTGAGGTCACGAAAAAATACGATCAATTCTACGCACTGAAAGATGTTAGCCTTGAGATAAACTCAGGTGAATTCATGACACTTTTAGGGCCGTCAGGCTCAGGTAAGACGACATTATTGATGGTATTGGCAGGTTTTACAAACCCAGATTACGGAAGCGTTAAGTTCGGTGATGAAGAGGTTATTTTAAAACCCCCACATCTTCGCGGCATTGGCATGGTTTTCCAAAACTACGCTCTTTTTCCACATATGACTGTAGAACAGAATGTTGGTTATCCTCAAAAATTACGTGGTGTGAGTACAGCAGAAACAAAGCGAAGTGTCGAGGAAGCCCTAAGCACCGTAAAACTTGAAGGTCTTGGGCACAGAGGGATAAATGAACTTTCAGGAGGTCAACGGCAGCGCGTTGCGCTTGCTCGTGCTATCGTATTTAAGCCCAAAATCTTGTTGATGGATGAGCCACTTTCAGCTCTTGATAAAAAACTTCGTGAGGAAATGCAGATAGAATTAAGGCAACTGCATGATACCCTGAATATGACGACAGTTTATGTGACACATGATCAGAAAGAAGCTCTGACTATGTCGGATAGGATCACAGTAATAAATGATGGCGAGCTTATGCAGCTTGGGAGGCCAAACGAAATTTATGAACACCCTAATAATCACTTTATTGCTGATTTTATCGGAGAATCCAGCCTTCTTCCTGTTACCGTTCGGAATGGAAAAGCGAGCTTGAATGGTGAAGAGGTTACCCTTGCTGAGGGAGCTGAAAGAAGTGGTGATTTTCTTCTGGTTGTGCGACCAGAAAAAGCATTTTTAGCTGATAAGAAAGTCAAAGGTTCAAACTATTTTGTGGGCAAGTTAATCGACTCTATTTTTCAAGGCGAAAGCCAGCTCTTAGTTGTAAAACTAAGCTCTCGTGATGATGGGCACGAAGTGCGTGTTCGTGTGCCAAACGAGAGTGTGACACAGAAAGCTCTTCCATTGGTTGGTGAAAATGTAACCATCGGCCTTAAGGTGGCCGATAGCTATGTGGTAAGCTAAAAATGACAATAGCTGAAATGGAAAAACCAAATGAAAGAGGTTTGCAGAAGGTTGCAGCAAACGAAAGGTTAACATTTTTTGGTTTAACGTTGCCATATCTATTAATGGTAACAGCTTTGATTGTAATACCAGTAGGTTGGTTGTTTTATCTCTCGTTTATCGGTCGAGATGGTAGCCTTTCGTTTGAAAACTACGAACGTATGATGAAAAGCAAAGCCTACATCCGTATTTTTTTAACCACGTTTAAAATTAGTATACTGACAACAATAATCTGTGCTGCAATAGGTTACCCTCTTGCATATTTTATGTCACAGCTTTCTCGAAAATGGGCCAACATATGTATGATTGGAGTTCTAATTCCATTCTGGACAAGTCTTTTGGTGCGTACTTACGCCTGGCTGGTACTACTGCAGAAAAAAGGCCTCCTGAATAACATGGCTATTGAAATGGGGTTGATTTCAGAGCCTATCAAAATTGTTCATAATACAACCGGGACGCTTATTGGGATGGTGCACATTATGCTACCGTTCTTAATTTTGCCTTTGTATGCAAATATGCGCGCCATAGATAAAGATACTTTGAAGGCCGCTTCGAGCTTGGGTGCAACACCAACCAGAGCATTTTGGACAGTATTTTTTCCCCTTTCTTTGCCAGGTTTACTTGCAGGGCTTTTGATCGTTTTTGTGCTATGCCTTGGTTTTTATGTAACGCCTGCAATACTAGGTGGTGGAAGGGTCATAATGGCCGCTATGAAAATATCGAGCAATATTGAGCTTTATTTTAGTTGGGGAGCTGCGAGCGCCCTTGGCGTTGTATTGCTTGTTGTAACAGGGATCATCCTCTTTATTGCATCAAAGTTGGTTTCAATGGATCAGCTTGGAAATAGGTAAAGATTATGAGCTTTCTAAATAAAAATGTTTCAGAAACACAAATTCGACTTAAAGACAGGTTATGGCTTTATATCTTTTCCTATTTGATATTATTTTTGTTGATAGTGCCGTCGTTAGTTGTGATCCCAATGTCATTTTCGGCCAGCCAGTATCTTGAATTTCCACCTAAAGAATGGTCTCTCAGGTGGTACGAGAATTACTTTTTTGCTTGGAAAGTTGAAAATGGTTTTAATGATTGGATGCAAGCCACCTGGACTTCATTAAAGGTTGCAATACTGACAATATTTGTGGCAACGCCCATTGGGACAATGGCAGCTTATGGTTTAGTAAATAGTAATTCCAGACTCGGAAAGATTCTATTTCCAATATTCATTTCGCCGATGATGGTTCCAATCATACTGGTAGCCATTGGTCTCTTTTACTTCTTTGTTCAGTTTAAATTAGTTGGGAGTATCATTGGACTGGTATTGGGTCACTCACTGGTGGCAATGCCCCTCGTATTGATTATAGTATTTAGCGCTCTAAAAAATTACGATATGAACCAAGAAAAAGTTGCCCGGTCATTGGGCGCAACTCGTTTTCGAGCCTTTAGGGAAATAACCTTACCTCAAATTAAGTTTTCTATTATATCTGCTTCTTTGATTGCATTTTTGACGTCTTTTGATGAGATAATCATTTCGCTTTTTGTTGCTGGTGGAGATAACTCTACGATTACACGGAGTATGTTTCTGGCGCTTAGAGACCAAATAGATCCAACAATTGCTGCAATATCGACAATATTAATTGTTATATCATCGGGCCTGCTTATAATAATTCAGTTGATTGGTAATAAAGAAAATAAAAAAGATTAGAAGCCTAGTTAGTTCCAGTTAGGGATGAAACAAAACCTTCCCTAATTATTTCTGGTAAGTAAGCTTTTCGGCCAAAAACTTCTCTAACCATTGGTTCAAATGTGTCTAATGGTTCCATAGGGTAATCTGGATCAAAGCTAGATTGATCCCATCGTTCGCAAAATTCTGCACATGTATCAAATACAGGGTGATGTCTGAATTGCTCTCGGGCGTTTCGATCCCAACCGTAATGATGGCCATAATAAAGCATTTGGAAGATACCATGATGCTCGACAGTCCACGCAACATCCCACCTGACAAATGGTCTTATAACTTCAGCAGACATCTTATCGTGATTTTGTGGGGCTAAGCCATCTCCAATATCATGTAGTAGTGCGCCAACAACCCAATCTAAATCTGCGCCATCGCGGAGAGCGCGAGTTCCAGATTGCAAACCATGCTGCAGTCGAGTGATCTTGTAACCTTCTAGAGTGGCTTCGCCGGCTCTTCGTAATTCTTCAATCACTCTGTCTGAAGTCAGAGCAAGATAAGGTTTCTCTAAGCGAGCTAGTAACTCGTATTCCTCTTGGGTCCCGTCTTTCATTGCAGTAAAATCTACGTGTTCATCCATAGCTATTTCCTAGTTTAAATTTATCTGACAACCTAATTATGAAAACCATTCTGTATTACATAAACTATGCAAAAGTTTATCCAGTATGGCTTTTCTAAAAACGGCAATAATTCTTTAAATTCATAAAAACGTTACAAACTCATTTTTTAACAGCACTGCGCGCAGGGAAAAGCCTCAATCCAGTACTATCGATTCTCAAGTACCGTGTGGGGCTTTCCCACCCGCAATTTATCTATTAAGAAATTTTAGGTCACTTTGATGGCTAGATTTTTTGGTAGGATTTTATGCAAAAAGCAAACGAAGAGGGTTCAGAAATTTCTGGTATCCGATTTACAATGTACGTATTGCCTTTTGCGATTTCCCAAACACTTGCTTGGGCAACATGCTTTTATTCGTTCCCGGCCTTTTTGCCAATATGGGAAACCCAATTAGGTTTTTCTAAAACCTCACTGACCGGAGCATATACTTTATCTCTTATTGTAGCAGCAATTTTTGCTCCTTTTGTGGGGCGATTTATCGACAAAGGTTCTGGAAGCTTAGTATTTTCTTTTGGCACTATTCTAGCCTTCTCTTGTCTCTTCTCACTGTCTAAAGCAACTGAGATTTGGCATTTTTATTTTCTATGGTTTTTCATGGGTATAGCGATGTCTTGCTCTCTTTATGAAGCATGCTTTGCTTTTTTAACGACCACTATGGCGAATAATGCAAGAAGAGCGATAACTTTTGTAACGCTGGCTGCTGGCTTTGGGGGGCACAATTTCTTTTTCGAGCGCTCATTTTTTGACTCAGTTTTTTGGTTGGAGATCAGCAATACTAGTTTTTTCTTTAGTACTTTTGATCGTAAATTTGCCCCTAGTATGGAGCGCAACAAAAATGTTGAACAAATTTTCTAAGGGGTTTGTTAAACAGTCTTCTAGAAATTTAAAAGATGCCCTATCTGTGATGAAAAAACCAATTTTTTGGCTTATTGGCGGCACATTTGCGTTCATGTCATTCAATCACGGGATGATAATAAGTCATCTTCTGCCAATTTTTTATGACAGGGGCCTTGATGCCAAAACGGCTGTTCTAGCGGCCTCCTGCATTGGGCCAATGCAAGTTATAGGTCGTTTGATGATGCTTGCATCGGAGAAAAAAGTTTCTGTATTATCGCTTTGTTGTGTGTCTTTTATTTCAATGTTCGTTGCTGGTTGGTCAATCTTTTTAGGAAACCTTTCACTTGGATTAATAATAGCGTTTGTTGTTTTTCAAGGAGCCAGCTATGGCGTTTTGAGTATTATTCGCCCTACTGTGATCTCAGGTCTTCTTGGTCGCAATGACTTCGGAATTATCTCTGGGCTGTTAGCCGTTGGGTTTGTTCTAGGATCTGCTTTAGCTCCTTTATTTGGATCATTAGTTTGGCAGCTGGGTAGCTATGATCTAGTAATATTTGTGGCGTTGCTGTTGCCCGCTTTTTCTTTAGTTTTAATGATCGCTGCCTGGCGTCTTAAGCCGCAATAGCCAAATTATGAATTTTCAATGAAAATACTCTAAACAGGGTTTGCCTCTTTTTATTGTTCTAGTATTTAAACATTATGAGAGCTTTTGTTTCTGAATTTTTGGGTACGCTTTTTCTTGTTGCTACGGTAGTCGGTTCTGGAATTATGGCTGAAAACCTTTCAATGGGAAATCAGGCTTTGGCGCTTTTGGCTAATGCCATTGCCACAGGTGCTATTCTGTATGTTTTGATTACAATATTTAATGAGATATCTGGCGCTCACTTTAACCCGGTTGTTAGTTTAATAATGTTTGCTATGAAAAAGCTCAGCTTTTCTGAGTTTTTGGCATATGTATCTGTTCAAATAATTGGGGGAGTACTAGGCACGTTTTTAGCCCATTTCATGTTTGAGATATCAATTATTCAGTTTTCGACAAACGTTCGCACAGGGTCTTCTCAATATTTTTCAGAAGTCATAGCTGCTTTTGGATTACTGCTAACTATTTTACTTGGGTCGAAACAAAAAACAGGTTCCGTCGCTACTTTGGTCGCATTTTATATTACTGCAGCCTACTGGTTTACTTCTTCAACTAGCTTTGCCAATCCGGCTGTTACTATTGCAAGAACACTAACTGATACTTTCTCTGGTATCCAACATGGTGATACTATTCCATTTATTATGGCGCAAATTATTGGTGGTTTACTTGCATATCTGGTATTTATTTACCTAAGTCATGCCAAAAGAATTTGAAAAATCACTTTGAAATTGAATCAGGAAAAATAAACTCAAGTGTTTAAAGAGGGCCACTAATAAAAATGTCGAATGAAGTATTGTATAACAATCAAGTAATCTCTTTTTTGGAAGAGCTATGGGGAGACGGATTTTTATCACCTGGAGGTTCCGATGAAGTTAAGAAAGTGCTTGAAGGTATAAAAATCAAAGATCAACGAGTTTTGGATATTGGTTCGGGATCCGGGGCTTGTGCAGTTCTATTGGCAAAGAATTATTTGGCGAAGCAGGTAGTGGGAATTGATGTTGAGCCACCTGTTTGTGACGCTGCCCGAAACCATGTGTTAGCAGCAGGTTTATCAGAAAAAATTAGTATTGAACTTGTTTCTCCGGGGCAATTGCCTTTTGAAGAAGGTTCTTTTGAAGTTGTATTTTCTAAGGACTCAATTATCCACATTCCAGATAAGTCTGCTTTAGCCTCAGATGTTTTTAGAGTTTTGAAACCGGGTGGTCAGTTTGCGGCATCAGACTGGTTGATAAGCCATGATGGAAAGCCATCGCCTGAAATGTCTGAATATATAAAAGCTGAAGGTCTTGACTTTGCTATGGCTTCACCGGGCGCATACCAGGAAGCATTGGTTACAGCAGGATTTGTTGAAATAGAGCTAGTAAATAGAAACCCATGGTATTCTAAGATAGCTGCTAAAGAACTGGAATGGTTAAAAGGTTCAGACAGACAAGGGTTATCGAAACGCCATGGGAAAGAGTTTATTGATCACCAAATTGAAATCTGGATGAAACTAGTTGGAGTTCTAAAAAGTGGAGAACATTGCCCACATCATATCCGAGCAAAAAAACCTTTAGATAGTTAACTAATTTATTTACTGGCTTTCTTAAATTTAAATGATTTAGATGCTGGCGATAAGTTTATTTCATCGATTATCGTTCCCTGCCGGGTTCCTAAAAAATCAAATACAATCTTTGCAATATCTTCTGTTTCGATGGCATTGGTTTCAAGTCCATCTGGTTCGAATCCCAATGTATCAAAGAATGGACTTCTGACCATTCCAGGGTTTATTAAGCAAACACGAACTCCCGCAGGTCCTGCTTCATTTCTAAGTGCTTGCGCAAATCCCCTCAAACCAAATTTAGCCGCGGAATACAGTGTTGCTTTCTTTTTCCCTATAACCCCAGCCTCTGATCCGAGTATAAAAATGTCTCCATTCCCTTGCGATTTCATATGAGCCACAATTGCTCGACATAAGATGATATGTGATACTAGATTAAGATTTATAAAGTTCTCAATCTGAGGACTTGAAAAGTTTTCTAATGATTTGAAGTCACCGTAACCAGCTCCACTTACAAAGACGTCAATATCGGGATTTTCCTTAAGGATAGATTTCATTAATTCTGGCAGTCTTTTGACTTTAGATAAGTCGGCTTCTATCGGGGTATATTTTTTTTCATCTGGCTTGAATTTACTATGGTCTCTGGCTAGACCAATTACCTTAATTCCACTTTCCAAAAACTTTTCTGATATTGCCCTGCCAATCCCACTGGAACTTCCAGATATTAATGCGGCTTTCATATTTGTTTCTTTCTAGGTTGTTTATATGGTGCACTGAAAAATTTTATTTTCTGATATGTAATTATTTAATTCAGATTTTAAGAAATCATGCATTTGTGTTTCAATCTTTGTCCCATAAGACACCACCCCGTTTGTTTCTTCCATCGGAAAAGCAAAAAGTTTGTGTTCTGTATGAAGACTAGCTGCTTTTTTATACATTTTTTTTGGGAATCTAAGTGGGCCATAACTTATTGAATGTATCCTTTCTGGATCTAGGCCATTCATTATATCAGCAAAAAGAGCGGAATAGAGTTCTTTCCAATCAGAGGTATATATGAGTGGATCAAATCTGAGGCCTATTTTCCATCCTGCGCCTGCCAACTGTTTAATAGCACTAATTCGCCTACTTATACTTGGCGCTTTGCTGTCCAGTGATTTTGCAATTTCAGCTGGTGATAAACTAAAGGCTACGATACAGTTTGATAGTGCTCTTCTCTGAAGAAGTGAACTTATGGCAATACTCTTAGTCCGCAGTTCGAGCTCAGTATTAGGAAAGTCACTGAAAAAATTCAAAGCTTCGTCAGCAAATCCGCTCAACTTATCGAAGGCTAAAGAGTCACAGTCATATCCAGAAAAGAATGTGAGGGTTTTGCCATTATATTTATCAATTTTTTCAGAAATTGAAGTGAAGAAGTCTTCATAATTTACAAATAAAACAAAATTTGCTGAGGAATACATTCCTTGTAAAAAGCAATATTTACAATCATAAAGACAGTTGTACATGTGAGAAAAATAAAAACTTTTGTGGGAGTCCATGCCAAAGCCTGAAGGCACTGGCAAGACAAAATTGTCATGTTTTTTTGCCAAGATGAGGGCTGGATTTTTCTTCTGCAATTTAAAGTTTTGATGCCTTTTGTTAAATAACTCTTGATAACGATCTATTGGAACCCAACCCGCTCTGGGTAGAGCTCTCCGGATGCGCTCCGTTGTTGGGTGCTCATAAATTTCTTCCTCGAAAAAAATTGTTTCAATCAAAGCGCATTCCAATCCTCTGCATTGAGCAAAACTTCTTTCTCTAACCTTAATATTATCTCTTTTGGCTGAGAATTTAAAAACTCAGATAAGTCCAACCTTTTTGAAGGGAAAGCAATTTTCCACTTTCTATAGATTTCTCGAAATTTATACTTGTTGGTCTCGGTGAATTTAAATCTTTTTTCAAACTCTATAACTTCATTTGGGATTGAAAGACGTTTCTTTTCTTCCTCTACCAATATCTCAATTTCGGCTAAAATATCTGAGATTTTTGATAATTGTTTTTCTATCAATTCTCGAACTAAATGCTTTGTAATCAAAGATGAAGAGGCACTTGGTGTATCAGAAACAATCTTAATCACGTAGGTAAGCTCATTGCACGAAAAAGATGGAGCCATTTCACAGAAACCAGCAGCTTCCATATCATACAATACTTTCTCCTTGTATCCATTTTCTGGCTTGCTGACTGTAAATAAAATTGCTGCCGGTATTAGTTTGGAAAGTCTTAATCCTGGAAAAAAGGCGGCTCCACTTTCTTTTGAGACTACTTTATTAGCTTGATATATATCTCCTATTGGGCCCTTGAAAAACCCAGCTATTCCAAAATTAATCCAAGCTGAGTGGTCATTAATTTTTAAATGGTTCTTTAAAAATGTTGCGGCGGCTGCTGATTTTATCGATCCAATACCGGATATAACAAGAGCATGCCCTTTCTCTTCATTAGCGTAAATTGGGAAAAGAGATTTATTTTCCACAATTTTCATATTGAAGGCATCTATTAATGGTGTGGCTTCTGCTCGAAGTGCAGTTACCCAGCAAAATTTAAACTGAAGCTCCGTATTATTCTCAACATCAGTAAATTCACTCATTGTCCAATAAGCTCTCAAAGTGAATTATTTTTTTATTGAGTTCATCTGTAAAATCTTTTTTGCCGCGTTTCATGGAGCCATTCATCAATATTTTAAGCTTTAAGATAAGTTCTGTTAGAGCAAGTTTGTATTTAGATCGACTTAATTTTTTATTTTTTAAAAGTTTTTCTAGACTGAAGATCCTAAATCTGTCCATTCCCCAGTACATTTGTGATAATTGATCTGAATGCCCACCATTTTTAATAGTTAGTTGTTCATTTACAAAATGGGTCTGTTCAAAAGCACAATACCTTAACCAAAAATCATAGTCTTCGCATGCTTTTAAGCTTTCATCAAAACCTCCCAGGTCATTAAAAACAGATCTGTGAATTAAAGCTGAGCTTGGCGATATGCAGCACATTTTCAGACATTTTTCAAAAAGGTCACCTCCATTTTTGCCGTGCTTTTTATGCTGGTTTACTCTGATCCCATTTCTTATCCAGATTTCGTTGGTATGGCTGACTCTACAAGAGAAGCCTTCTTTCTTTAGAGACGATAATTGTACTTCTAATTTAGTAGGCTTCCACTGATCATCGGAGTCCAACAAGGCTACATATTCTGAGGACGACAATTCTATTCCAACATTTCTAGCAGAACTAACACCGCCATTTTCTTTATAGATATATCGCAGGGATCTTTTTTGGGATTCAGATAATGAAAACCCTAAATTTTTCAGTACATCCCAAGTTTTATCACTCGATCCATCATCAACAACAATAACTTCTTTTGGTTTAAACGTTTGCGCTAGTACGGATGAGACACTTTCTTTGATCAAGTGTGCCCGATTAAAGGTTGGAATTATAACAGAAACGTTTGGCATCAGAATAAACAGTGTACACACTTGAACAGGTATCAAACAGAGATTTTTACTTTATTTAAGAAATAAAAACTGCACTAGTAAGTAATCTGGACGATTTGGAGGGATACTCATGAAACCACTAGCTTTTTCTAAGTCTGGAAAATTCTGGAGAGGGAACCTGCATACTCACTCCAACTGCTCAGATGGACTGCTTTCGCCTGATGATCTATGTCAAAGATATAAAGATGAAGGATACAATTTTTTAGTAATTTCAGATCATTTTGTAGGTTTGTATAATTATCCAGTTACTGAGCCTTTAGATTTTAATGATCCGGAATTTATTACTATTTTTGGTGCTGAACTTCATTCAGGATCTACAGAGAATGGAGAAATTTGGCATATACTCGCTGTAGGATTGCCAAAAGATTTTTCACCTACTAATTCGCCCAATTTTATTCCTAATGATAATCAAGAGACTGGTCCAGAAATTGCCAAGAGGTGTGTTGAAGCTGGTGCTTTTGTGACAATTGCGCATCCTCAGTGGTCTGGGCTTACTTTGCCGGATGCCAGATCTATCAAGTCAGCCCATGCCGTTGAAGTTTATAATCATGGTTGTGCTGTAAGCACCGATCGTCCTGACGGGTTCCACACATTAGACCTTCTCTTAGCTGAGGGCCGTAAGTTGAACCTTGTGGCGACGGATGATGCACATTTTACTGATCCTGATTACTTTGGGGGCTGGGTGATGGTGAAGTCTAATGAAAACAGTCCTGACTCTATTTTGGAATCTCTTAAAGAGGGAGCTTTTTACTCATCACAGGGTCCTGATTTAGAAGATATTGAAGTAGAAACTGGTTCAGTGGCGGTTCATTCGACACCAGTCAGTACTGTTATTATTCAAGGACAAGGCTCGGCTTACGTTGCCCAACATGGTGAAGCGTTAGTTTCCACACAGTTGTCACTAGAACGTCTTAAAAAAAGCCCATGGTTAAGGGTTACTGTTATCGACCATAATGGGAAAAGGGCTTGGTCAAATCCTATATGGAGACCTTAGTTCAGGTTAAATCCGAACCTCAATTTATGCCCCCATTATTGCTTTAACTTCAAGAAACTCTTCTAAGCCCCATTCTGCTTTCTCACGACCGTTGCCCGACTGTTTATAGCCTCCAAATGGCGCGTCTGCGCCACCGGACCCATAGTTCACATGAATTTGGCCAGCCCTCAGACGTCTTGCAATTGAAGTGAGCGTTTCTTTGTCTTCTCCTGAAACATAAGCTGCAAGGCCATATTCAGTATCGTTTGCAATCGCCACAGCATCATCAATGTTCTCATAGGTGAGCATTGAAAGAACCGGGCCAAATATTTCTTCTTTTGAAATTGCCATATCATTTTCGACATTACCAAAAACCGTAGGCTTTGCGTAATAACCTTTTTCTAATCCATCTGGTTTTCCAGTGCCACCAATCAATAGTTCAGCACCCTCATCAATACCTTTTTGGATTAAATTTTGAACTTTTTTATACTGTACGTCGCTGACAAGAGGACCAATGGTTGTTTCTTCCTTTTTTGGATCGCCGGCAATTACTTTTTCAGCTGCGTCTTTTGCAATGGAATATGCGTCATCTTTTCGAGAGGCTGGAACCAACATTCGTGTAGGTGCATTACATGATTGGCCTGTGTTACTCATACAGGAGTCGACCCCAGCACGAATTGATCCTTCAAAATTAGCGTCGTCCAAAATAATATTAGCTGACTTTCCGCCTAGTTCCTGACTTACTCGTTTGACACTATCAGCAGATGCCTTTGCAACTGCGACGCCTCCCCTCGTTGAACCAGTGAAAGACATCATGTCAATATCAGGATGGGCTGACATTGCTTCACCTACAACTGGCCCCATTCCGTTTATTAGATTAAAAACCCCAGCTGGCACTTTTGCCTCATCTAATATCTCAGCGATAACCATTGATGAAAGGGGGGCAATTTCGGAAGGTTTTAATATAGCTGTACATCCTGCGGCAAGGCATGGTGCCAGTTTGGATACCACTTGATTAACGGGCCAATTCCACGGCGTTATTAATCCGCATACGCCTATAGGCTCATGTCTGATAATAAAACTTCCATGTTCATACTCAAAATTATGATTGGTTAAAGAGCGGATAGCGGCTTTTAAGTGTCCTAATCCCACCATAGCCTGGGCACCCTTGGCGAGGTGGGTTGGGGCGCCCATTTCGGTTTGGATTGCATCCGCAACATCATCTAGCCGACGCTTATAAATTTCTCTAATAGTTGTAAGTAAATCAATTCGCTGTTGAACAGGGGTTTGAGAATAAGTTTCGAACGCTGTGCGTGCTGCTGCTACAGCTTCATTAACGTGATTAGCCGTTCCCAGAGATATTTTTGTGACTTTTTCTTCCGATGCGGGATTTATAACATCAAGTGTTTCAACACCGTTTGGCTTTACCCAAGAACCATTAATATAAAAGTTTAACTGTTCCATTAATTTTTCTCCGTTAATTTTTTAAAATTCGAATCTATTTCAAACTTCAGCTTTTGATCTCTATATTTTTAGATCCAACATTAAAAGCTTTATTATGCTAATGCGACGTTGTGGTTTATAAAATAGATATCATAATGAAATTTGCGTCAAAAACTGTCTTTACCCGACATTGGTAATTTAAAAAATAAGTAGCAATTATCAGCCCATTAGTTAATCCTGACTCCTGAACGTTTTTTTCTTCCGGGTACAAGAAAGGCAAGCTTGAAATGCAGAGAGTTTTGATCACAGCGGGAGCTAGAGGCATTGGTTATGCTCTGGCAGAACATTTCAGCGATGCAGGTTATCAGATTTGGATTATAGACATTTCAAAAGAGGCTTTAAAAAATTGTCCTAAAGATTGGGAGCGCAGTAATCTTGATGTTTGTGATGAAAATGCAATGTCGTCTCTTTTTAAAAAAATTAATGACAAATGGGCTGGATTAGATGTCCTTTGTGCTAATGCTGGGACAGCTGGTTCAACAGCGTTGATCGAGGATCAAGATGCTGAAGCATTTCGAAAGTGTTTAGATGTAAATTTAACAGGTGCTTTTCTGTCCGTTAAAGGCAGTTTGCCGATTATGAAACAACAAAAGAAAGGCACCATTATTTTCACTTCGTCTACTGCGGGTCTTAATGGGTTTCCATATCGCTCTCCTTACTCCGCAAGTAAGTGGGGAATACACGGCTTTATGAAAACATTAGCCATGGAGGCGGGTCCATTTGGAATAAGGGCAAACGCTATTGCCCCAGGCTGTGTTGAAGGTGCTCGTATTGATGGAGTAATTGAGAGAGAAGCTGCAAAGAAAAAGACAACACCAGATGTTATTAGAGAAGCTTATAAATCGGGCACTTCACTTAAGACTTTTGTGAAGGTCGAGGATATCGCATCAATGGCTTTATTTTTGGCCTCAGATCAGGCAAGTCGAATATCTGGTCAAGTAATTGCTGTTGATGGACATACGGAAAACCCAGATCCAAAAATTTAAACCTTACCAAATATTTATTCAGCCACCCTTGAATTGCTGAAGTAGAAATATTTCACTATCTGGCTTAATAGGGGTGTGGTCTGCTCCAGCTACCATTTCCCCATCAACTGCAACTGAAACACCTGCTTCTATTATGGGCTCCAAGTTTGGGTAAATAGAAATAAGCTCATCGAGCATTTTACCAACAGTATCTGCTTTTACTTTAACTACTAGCTCTCCGTCGGTGAATTTGCGCAAACCTGACCACAGATTTACTTCTGCCATTAGCTATCTTCCTTGATCGCTTTTAATACCTTTGGGGGAGAGATTGGCAAATGACGGAGGCGTTTTCCAGTAGCATCTGCGATTGCGTTAGCAATTGCGGGAAGTGGTGGCGCTATTCCTGTTTCCCCGACTCCGCGCACACCAAATGGGTGGCTATCGCTTGGTACTTCAACAATGACTGTATCTATCATAGGTAGGTCTGAGGCCACAGGTACTCGATAATCTAAGAACCCGGCGTTTTGCAACTTGCCGTCATCTCCGTAGATATATTCTTCGTTTAAAGCCCAGCCTATTCCCTGAGCAGCACCACCTTGGAACTGACCTTCAACATATGAGGGATGAATAGCTCTACCCGCGTCTTGAACAACAAGATAACGCAAGATAGTAGCTCGTCCCGTTTCTGGATCAACTTCAAGATCAACGACGTGCGTGCCAAAGCTTTCTCCTGCGCCTCCATAGGTAGTTGCATGGTGACCGGAGATTGGCCCTCCAGTACGACCCATTCGGCGACCAATTTCTTTAATCGTCATAGGTGGGAAGTCACCAGCATTTGGTCCCGATGGATGTGCGGCTCCATCAAACCAATCGATTGCCTCTGGATCAATTCCCCATTTATCGGCAGCGCGACGACACATTTCTTTAATAGCTTCATTACATGCTTCAACAGCTGCTTTTCCAGTAGCAAAAGTCGCGCGACTTCCATGGGTTGGTTCATTGACACCCAGAGAACCTGTTTCAACGACATTTACTCGAACATCCTCATACGGGATTCCCAAAGTTTCGGAGACCATAAGGGCCATCGCTGCTCTGCTGCCTCCAATATCTGGCGTGCCTATTGATAAGGTAACTGTTCCGTCTTCTCCCAAAGCCATAGAAATAGATGTCTCTCCCCCATGGTTCATCCAAAATCCTGAAGCAATTCCTCTCCCCTGATTAGGGCCAAGCTCTACCTCTAAATTTGGATGTGATTTTGCAGCTTCAAGAGTTTCGATTAGGCCTATTTTTCTGAAGGTTGGTCCGAAACTTGATTTGGTGCCTTCTTTAGATCCGTTCAAAAGTCTCACCTCAATTGGGTCGAGGTTTAATTCACGGCACATTTCGTCCACAAGACTTTCTACTGCGAACGCTGCCATAGGAGACCCTGGCGCTCTGTATGCTGCTGACTTGGGACGGTTAGAGAGCACGTCGTAACCGATGTGATGTACAGCAGGAAGTTGATAATTAGCAAATGCGCACTCCAGTGCCATGCCAGTCGGCGCCATTCCTGGGAACGCTCCGCCTTGCATCCGGAAAACTGCTGAAGCGGCTGTCATTTTCCCGTTTTTCTTCATGCCTATTTTAACGTCCATTGAAGCGGACGCAGTTGGACCAGTGGCACGCAAAACTTCTGATCGCGTCATAACTAATTTTACGGGCCGCCCACCTGCCTTTCGGGAAAGAGCTAGAGAAAGGGCTTCAGAAAAAATTGTAGTTTTTCCACCAAAGCCACCACCTATCTCTGATGGTGTAACCCGAAGCTGAGAGGCTTCCAGCCCAAGAACTGCTGTGCACATTTTTCTGATAAACCACTGACCTTGTGTGCAGATCCACATTTCACCTTTTCCATCTTGGCCAAGCTGACCAACGCAAGCATGTGGTTCAATATACCCCTGATGGGCGGCTTCTGTTTTATAGGTATTTTCCATGATGAGATCGGCATCAGAGAACCCTGTTTCGAGATCTCCATGGCCAAAGTCCATGTACGAAACAATATTAGATGGTGATCCTTCTGGTACAGTATGGTCTTGTGCTCCTTCCCTGATGACTGGTGCATCAGGCCTCATTGCTTCATCTACATCCGTTACGTGGGGTAGAATTTCATATTCAACTTCAATAAGCTTAATGGCGTCTTTTGCCACCAATGCAGACGTTGCAGCGATGGCAGCAACTGCATGCCCGTCATATAAAACTCTATCACCAGCAATCGTATTTTCTTGCAGGTAAAAATCTTCGCCTTTGAGGCCAGTAGGAAAATCAGCTCGTGTCACAAAAGTTTTTACACCCGACAAGGCTTCTGCTTTGGAGGTATCAATTTTAATGATGCGAGCATGTGCATGAGGGGATCTGAGCACAGCGGCGTGAAGCATGTTTGGTGCATTAAAGTCAGCTCCATATTTTGCCCGCCCTGTTACTTTGTCTAGACCGTCAGGTCGATTTGGACGTGTTCCTATATAGTTAAATTTATTAATGAGTTCATCTTTTGCCATTAGGATACTTCCCTCATTTCTTTTGCTGCATCTAGCACAGCCCTTATAATCTTATCATACCCGGTACATCGACAGAGATTACCGGCTAACCAATATCGCACCTGTTCTTCATTTGGGTCAGGATTTTTTTCCAATAAATTTTTTGCTGCTACCAGAATACCTGGTGTGCAAATCCCGCACTGCAAAGCGGCATGCTCAACAAATTTTTTCTGAAGGGGGTGCAGTTTGTCACCTGCCGCCATACCCTCAATTGTTTCGATACTCTTGCCGCTGGCTTCCACACCTAAAATCAGGCATGAGCAAACCAGACGGTCGTCAATTGTTACCGTGCAGGCGCCACAATCGCCTGTTCCGCAGCCTTCCTTCGTTCCAGTTAAATTAAGACGGTCTCGCAAAACGTCTAATAGAGTTTCCCGGGGATCACACAGAAATTCAGTTTCGTCGCCATTTACTTTGGCAGTTACATGAATATTACTCATCATTATTTTCCTTGGGCTCGATCATAAGCTTTTTTTGCAGTGCGCACGGCTAGAACACCAGCGATGTCTGTTCTAAACTCTATCGTTCCTCTTTTATCATCAATTGGATTACATGCTTTCTCCGCCGCTTGGGCTAGTTTTTTCATCGCTGAGTCATCTAATTTAGTTCCGATTATAGCCTCAGCACATTTGTCAACTAATAGCACGGTGGGTGCTACCGCCCCTAGAGCTACACGTGCTTCAGTAATTACCCCATTATCTGAGCGCAAACTAACCGCGCAGCCAACAACTGCGATATCCATTTCTGTTCTTGGTATGAACCTTAAGTAAGCATCACCTGCATTCTTTCCTCTTGCTGGTATATGAACAGCTGAGATCAGTTCACCTTTTTTAAGTGATGTTTTGCTTGGACCAGTTGGAATATTTTCGACTTTTTCTATTCTTTCGCCAGAGGGACCTATCACTGAAACAGTAGCCCCAGCGGCAATTTGAGCAGGTACACTATCTGCTGCAGGTGACCCATTACATAGATTTCCAACTATCGTGGCTCTTCCTTGAATTTGCGTTGATCCAATTAAATCTGTGGCCTCCACCAAGCCTGGCCAAGCTTTCTTAAACTCTGCATGCTCTGACATCTCAGCGCCTGAAACGCCAATTCCTAAAGTCCAGCTACTATCTTTATTTTTGGTGATGTCTTTTACACCCTGAATTTTTTTTACGTCAATTAAGTCATCTGGGGTAATGATGTCGGAGCGCAGTTGAACGAGCACATCTGTACCTCCAGCTAGAAAACGGGTTTCCCCTTTTGAACTAGCCGCTATGGCAGAGGCGTCTGAGAAACTTGAAGGCGTATGGTAATTCATAAAAAACTCTACTTTGAAAAGATATTTTTGGTTCGTGTTAAATCAGGCTAACTTAAAAAATTTATCCAATCAATTTTAATTGAATCCTCATTAATTTATTTTATTTTTTAATATTTACAGTTCTATAAAAATTTGTTCGTCTTCAACTTTTAAATTATATGTTTTTAGGTCTTCGCAAGGTGGGTCCAGTACGACTTTACCAGTCTTAATATTAAATACTCCTAGATGCATAGGGCATTCTATTTCTTCGCCGTCAATTAAGCCATCTACGAGATGAATGTCTTCATGTGTACAAAGACCGTCAGTAGCATAAAACCCGTCTTCTAGATGATAAATGCAATATGTTCGATCATTGTGATCAAATCTGTATTGGTCTTCAAAATCAACATCTGAGGTATTGCAAACAAATGTCCAGTCCGCCATTATCTATTTCGTCCTTGTTGTTTAAATTTTGGTTTGAGCTAATTTTATAAGAGGTAAATAGTAGGGTGGCAAAGAAAAATGGAAATACAAAAACCACAAATCGGGATTAATAGTACATCTGGTGATTGGTTTAAGATTAAAATTGATCGTAAAACCTTAAAAGAGCTTTCGAGGCGTAGTGATTCCGAAGGTTGGAAACATATAATCATTTATTTTGTGTCATTGTTGGTATTAGGCTTGCTTTGTTACAGCTCTTGGGGCACCTGGTGGTTTATTCCAATATATCTTGCTTACTGCACTTGGTGGGGGGGTGCAGACGCCATATGGCATGAGTGTGGTCATAGAACAGCTTTCAAGACCCGTGGTTTAAATGACTTCTTCTATGAAATAGCAAGTTTCATGAATAATTTTGAGTCAGTTCGATTCCATTGGAGTCATTCACTTCATCACAGTTATACAGCATCGGTTGACCCTCATGATTTTGAGGTAGAGGGTAGCATTTTTTGGAAACCAAAAACATTGGTAGAGTTTTTAATTATTTTCGTACCAGGATTTGGACTTTTGAATTTGCACAAGTCATTACATTACGAAATTTTACAGCACGCTCTTGGTGTTAATACGCGCGTTATGCGTGAATGTATTCCACAGGACAAGAAAGCGTCTTGCGTGAGAAACTCCCGTATCTACGTTGGCTTATGGATAGGAATTATTTTGCTTGCTGCAGCTATTGGTTCTTGGCTTCCAATTTTTCTGCTTCTTATTCCCAAGTTTTTTGCGACGCTGAATATCGTTTGGGGCATAACCCAACATGTTGGATTGAAAGAGGATGTTAAGGATCACCGTTTGTCTACCCGGTCAGTGCGTTTAAACCCTATCTTCAGTTTTATTTACTGGAAAATGGAATATCATATTGAGCACCATATGTTTCCGATGGTTCCATCGCATAGGCTTCCTAAATTACATGAGGTTATAAAAGAGCAGCTTCCCAAGCCGAAGTCTCTTTACCATGCCTATAAAGAAATTATTCCAGCAGTTTTGAAACAAACTAAAGACCCCGACTATCATATTAGGGTTGAGTTACCCGATGCGGGGCCTCAAACAGTTAATTCTGCTTGATTGTAAACGATAGCTGTTGGAGATTCATATAGGGAGCCAAAAATATGCAAAAAAAGTTGACTGTAAAAGATATATTAGGCTCCCGTGGGAAAAGGAAACTTACCGAAATTTATACTCATTCGGTGCTAGAAGCTGAAGCTTGTGAGGCAGCTGGCATTGATATGATTATTACTTCGGAACTAAACGACTACGAGAGAATACGTTCAGCAGCGCCAAATACTTTTTTCACAGTTGGATTAAGTTATGGAGCTCATTTAGATGAGCATTCAATTTTAAAGAGATCTTTCTATTTAATGAACAAAGGGGCCGATGCGATTTACTGCCCCCAGAGTACAAGGTTTATTAAAGCTATCGCAGATGAGGGGATCCCCGTCATAGGTCATTCTGGTTTTATACCATATAAATCAACACACTATGGTGGATTTAAGGCGGTTGGTAAGACTAATGTAGAAGCAAAAAAAATTCTTTCCGAAATTATCAGAATAAAAGAAGCAGGGGCTTTTGCAGTGGAGTTGGAAATTGTCCCATCACAAGTGGCAACTGAGATATCAAAAGCAGTTGAAATCTTCCTGATCGGAATGGGAAGTGGTGTTGATTGTGATGCGCAATATTTATTTTCCGAGGATGTTTTGGGTTACAACAAGGGACATATTCCTAGACATGCAAAAGTTTATTCCGATCTACACAAGGATTTTGATGCTTTGCAAAATAAGGCCGTAAAAGCATATTCTAAATTTGCAAATGATGTCAGGGATTTAAAATATCCTTCATCAGAACATGATATCAGTATTGCTGGTGAAGAGCTTAATCAATTCTCTGAATTTGTTAAAAATAACAACTGACTAAATTCAATCAAAAAATATCGAGTATTTTTTCGTTCTATTGCAATCAAAGAATATTTACTAAATTTTAATCGTTTGGTTTAAAATTTAGGCAAATCATAATTCTTGATATATCGTTCTAGCTATGAGCTATCGAATCGATACTCAAAAAAACAAATTGGGAGGGAAAAATGAAATTAATTAAGTATGGATTAGCGGCGCTATTTTCGTTGCAGCTCGCTACGACAGCTGTAGCTGCGCCAACTGGACAAGATTTAGGAGCAAACTGGTGTTCTGATGTAAAAATGCATTTCTATGCAGGTGGACCTGAAGCTGGAGGCTTTGCAGGAATAGTGGCTGCAGGAGCAATGAATGCTATTAGGGATACTGGAGCGGACGCTGAGATCATTTATTCAGAGTGGGACTTTGAAAAAATGGTTAGGCAACTTAGAGAATCTATTGGTTTGGGCGTTGATGCCATTGGAATGATGGGACACCCTGGAGATGATGCTTTAATGCCGCTAGCTAAGCAAGCTGCTGGAAAAGGTATTCTTATGACTTATCAGAATGTTGACCCAGCCGGAGTTAGAGCAAGATTTGGTGGCGGTTATGTTGGTGCTAATTTAGCAACTCAAGGTAAAGCCTTAGCTAGAGAAGCCATTAGACAATTTGGCCTTAAAGCCGGTGATCATGCTATTGTAATGGTTCCAATTGGCGATTATGCAAGAGCTCAGCGAGAGGATGGTGCGAGAATTGTTTTTGAAGAGCATGGGATGACCGTAACAGTTGTAGATGGTAACCCAGCATATGCATCAGATCCCAATACTGTGATACCAATTTTCACGGCTGCTCTCAGCGCCAACCCTGAAACAAAAATAATCGTTCACCCAGGCAGTGATATTATGAATGTTGCCGAGGGTATTGCCAAGGCAGCGGGTTATGGTCCAAATGAAATCTTGCAGATAGGATTTGATACAAGTCCACAAATCATGACTGCTTTTGAAAAAGGTTATGTTCACCTAACTTCAGATCAGCAACCTTTCTTGCAAGGCTATTTACCTGTTCTGTCTCTTTGTCAAACTGCTGTTCTTGGAACAGGTGCGATCAATCAAGATACTGGGGCCGGTTTTGTTGATACAAACAACTACAAGGCAGTTAAAGCTCTTGCGGACGCAGGGTTAAGATAAAATTAAATTTTTACTGACCCATTTAATTAAGTGGGTCAGTATTTTCGAGGTATTATGGGTAACATTATAGAATTAAAAAATGTCACAAAGAAATTCGGTGGCATCACCGCACTAAACAAAGCTTCCTTGCATGTTGGGGCAGGGGAAATAGTTGGTCTGATAGGTGATAATGGGGCCGGGAAATCCACTCTTATAAAGACCCTTGTGGGAGTTTATTCACCTGATGAAGGAGAAATATTAATTAGGGATCGGAAGGTTTCAAACTGGACTGCGTTAAAAGCACGGGAAGCGGGAATAGAAACTGTGTTTCAAGATAGAGCCTTATGCCCTCAACAATCTATAGTTTGGAATATTTTTATGGGAAAAGAGCTGACTTATCCCTTTGGTTTTGTACGAGAGAAAGAACAGATAAATGAAGCTAATAGATTGATCAGAGAAATCGGGTTCACCTCAAAATTAATTAATGCTGATTCCCCTGTAGGCAATTTATCAGGTGGAGAAAGACAGGGTGTAGCAATTGCCAGAGCCATATACAATAATGCTGAATTGATAATACTTGATGAGCCAACAAATGCATTGTCATTAAATGAAACTCAAAAAGTTTTTGACTTTGTCAAAAACGTTAAAAAATCAAATAGATCCGTGTTGTTTATAGGCCACAATATTTACCATGTTTACGATATTTCGGATAGATTTGTAGTCCTTGATCGTGGTGAGGTAGTTCATCAGTTGACAAAAAATGACGTTGCTAGTCCTGAGGAGCTAATGAAAATAATGCGAGATACAATAGTACAACATTAAGGTCAGTTATGAATAAAGAATCATCCGTAATAAATAAAATTTTTCATAAAAATGGTAGGGCATTTGGCAGTATGGGCTACTTCATAATTTTAATGCTGATTTTCCTTATTGGTGCTCCAGAAGCTTGGTTAAGGCCAAATTTACATCAATCTGTTTTTGTAATGATGCCAACGCTTATATTTTTGGTAATTCCACTAGTCTTTCTAGTAGCCTCTGGGGAAATTGACCTTTCTTTTGCTTCTACCTATGCCTTGGCAGCATATATTTTTGCTATTCTAGTAAAGTCAGGAATAGACCCAGCTCTCGCAATTTTAGCTGGGGTTATTAGCGGGGCTGTAGTTGGTGCTCTGGTTGGCGCGCTAATAGTTTATGGACGCTTATCTTCGTTGGTCGCTTCATTAGGAGTTTTATTTCTTCTAAGAGGTCTTATTTTAGTATTAACGCAGAGCCGCTCAATTACTATGATGAATGAGTTAGAAAACCATTGGGTCTATCATCTTTTAGTTGGAAATTTTTATGGCTTCCCAATGCAAATGCTCTGGGCACTAGCATTCGTAATATTTAGCTATTATTTATTCAACAAACATGTCTTTGGTATTCATATCCATCACGTCGGCGATAATTATGTAAGTGCTGAGCAAATGGGCATTAATGTTAAAGCCGTGAAAATAAAAGCATTTATGTTTGTTGGATTGGGGGCAGGCATAGCTGGTATTTTTACCACTCTAATAACCTATTCTTTTTTCCCAACTCAAGGATTTGGATATTTGTTATTAGCTCTAGCAGCAGTGTTTGTCGGGGGAACGCCTTATTGGGGTGGTCTTGGAACGATAGCAGGAGCAGTGTTTGGAGTAGGGGTAATTGCCTATATGGAAGTCGGAGTTATAGCAGTGGGAATGAGTGGTGTTTGGCGCCAATTTTTTAATGGTTTGATTATTCTATTAGCCCTTCTAGGGCATAGGTTACATGGAGACAGGGTTCGTTAAAGTGTGTAGCTGTTATTTAAAGCTATTTTAAAAAGTCAAATTGACCTAGAAGAGTAGGTTTTGAAAGTGAAAAAAATAGTGCTAATAGGTGCAGGCAGTGCAGTATTTGGGTTGGGAACAATCAATGATATTTTCCAGTCAGAGAGTTTGGTAGGATCAACGATTGTACTTCATGACATAAACGAAAATTCACTTAAAAAAATAGCTGACGCTGCTGAAAAATTTCGGGCTGAGCATAATTTGAACTTTGTTATCAGGGCCGTCTCAGATCGACGTGAGGCGTTAAAGGACGCTGATTTTTGTGTAATTTCCATTGAAGTCGGTCATAGATTTGACCTCTGGGATATGGATTGGAAAATACCACTGCAATTCGGCTTCAAGCAAATCTATGGAGAGAATGGTGGGCCAGGAGGTTTATTTCACTCTCTACGTATAATTCCGCCGATACTTGCGATTTGTGCGGATATACAAGAAATTTGCCCAGAAGCATTTGTATTCAATTATTCAAATCCTATGCAACGTATTTGTCACTCCGTTACAACTAAGTTTCCTAAACTTAAATTTGTGGGTTTATGTCATGAAATTTACTCCATGGAAGTGCAATTGCCTTTGCTCCTAAATACTGATCGATCAAATATAAATTTTCGAGCAGGAGGCCTCAATCATTTAAGCATACTTGTTCATGCAAATTTCAAGGATACTGGTAAGGATGCATATCCAATAATTCATCAAAAATTTGAGAAATTTTATTCAAAGTATGAAAACATCTATGATAATTATCATCACTCTAAGCCCGGCGGTGAAAGGGGTGTATTTTTCCAGCTTTACCAAAAGTATGGTTTTTTACCGATAACAGTTGATAGTCATTTGGGAGAGTACCTGAGTTGGGGTCATAGTGTTGCAGATCACGATGGAATTAACGAATTCTACACAAATTATAAAAAGAAGTGCATGAGTTTTTCAGAAGCAGAAAGTCAATACGCGAAGTTTTTCAATCTAGAAAAGAGATCACACGAACGAATAATACCGATTTTAGAAGCGATTTTGGAAGATGAGAATTCGGAAGAAGCGGCCGTCAATATTCCCAACAACGGTTCTATAAATGATTTACCAGAAGATATAGTTGTTGAAGTTCCCGCAAAAATTAATTCATCAGGAATTCATGGAATAAGGCTCAATAATTATCCAAGGGCATTTTGTTCTCTTTTAAACAGTCAGGTTGGCTGTATTCGTATGACAACTGAAGCTGTTTTAAATCAGTCGAAAAGCGATGCTTATTTTGCACTACTTGCGGATCCAGTTGTAGACGACGCAAGATCAGCTGAGAAGCTACTTGATACTATGATAGAACTTCAGAATGATTATTTGGGATATCTCAATTAGCAATATCGATAAGTTTTATAAGTTTATTGTTCAAATCGCTAATTTTGCAGAGGTTTAACTTCTATTTCGCCATCGGCATAAGATTGAATAGCTAATGCGGCTGCGTTTGCGGCTGCGGCCGTCGTAAAATAAGGTATTTTGTCAAACAGGGCTACGGATCTGATATCTCGGCTGTCTCTGATAGACTGCACGCCTTCAGTAGTATTCATAACTAATGAAATTTCGTTATTTTTCATACGATCTACGATGTTGGGACGGCCTTCGTGAACTTTATTTACTATGTCACAATTTATCCCATCTTTTTGTATAAATTCTGCTGTTCCTCTTGTTGCAACTAAATCAAAACCAATTTCTGTTAGAAGCCTGGCCGTTTCTAAAAGAAGTGGCGTTTTGTCATTATCTTTAATGGAGAAGAAAACTTTTCCTGATGTTGGAAGGTTCATTCCAGCACCAAGCTGAGCTTTTAAAAATGCTCTTGCAAAGTTTCTGTCCCATCCCATAACCTCACCGGTTGAACGCATTTCTGGACCTAATATTGTATCAACTCCGGGAAATCGTGCAAACGGCATGACGGCTTCTTTGACACTAAACCATGGCATATTAGGGTCGGCTAGTGTCATAGGATCTGTTTTTGGTAATTTTTCGTGGAAACCAACCTGCTTGTAAGGTTCTCTTTCGGAAAAATCTGACAATTTTTCGCCAGCCATGAGCCTTGCTGCGATAGAAGCAATTGCACTATCAGTTGCTTTAGCAACAAAAGGCACTGTTCTGGAAGCTCTAGGATTTACTTCTATTAAAAAAACTTCTTCATCTTTTACTGCAAATTGTACATTCATTAAACCTACAACGTTAAGTCCAATTGCGAGAGCTTTGGTCTGCACTTCTAGCTCTTCAATTACTTTTTGAGAAAGAGAATAAGGAGGTAATGAACAAGCACTGTCTCCAGAATGCACGCCAGCTTCTTCTATATGTTGCATTATCCCAGCTATATGAACTTCTTCCCCATCACACAGGGCATCTACATCGCATTCCACGGCTCCAGAAAGATAGCCGTCCAGCAGAACTGGACTTGAACCAGATACAACAACTGCATTATTAATGTACTTTTCAAGTTGGTCTTGGTTATGAACAATCTCCATGGCTCTGCCGCCGAGTACGTATGAAGGACGAATGACTAGCGGGAAACCAATTTGATCAGCAATTTGCATGGCTTCGCTGCCAGTTGAAGCAATTCCATTGTTTGGTTGTTTAAGTTGGAGTTTATTCACTAACGCTTGGAAACGTTCCCTGTCTTCGGCTAAGTCAATAGCATCAGGTGATGTTCCCAGAATAGGAATACCTTGCTCTTCCAAAGCTTTTGCAAGCTTAAGTGGCGTCTGCCCTCCGAATTGGACTATTACGCCCTGAAGAATGCCGCTCCGCTGCTCTACATTAAGTATTTCCATAACATGCTCAAAAGTCAGCGGCTCGAAATATAGGCGGTCTGATGTATCGTAGTCTGTTGATACGGTCTCTGGATTGCAATTAATCATTATAGTCTCATAGCCAACGTCAGTCAGAGCAAAACATGCGTGACAACAGCAATAATCAAACTCTATTCCCTGGCCAATTCGGTTAGGCCCACCACCAAGTATTACCACCTTTTTTTCTGCTGATGGTCGTGCTTCGCATTCCACATCACCGAGCATAGGAGCTTCATATGTTGAATACATGTATGGGGTTTGCGCTTCAAACTCTGCAGAACAAGTATCAATTCTTTTAAAGACGGCAGTTATTCCAAGATCATGACGTTTTTTTCTAACGTCTAATTCAGATGAACGAGTAATTTTAGCTAAGCGGGCGTCGGTAAACCCTTGCATTTTTAAGTTCCTAAGATCTTCTGCTGAAGATGGTAATCCTGTTTTTCGGACGCTCTCTTCTGTATCAACAATTTCTCTGATGCGTTCAATAAACCAGGGATCATACATCGTAACGGCTTGAATATCATCGTTTCCAATCCCTAAGCGCATTGCCTGGGCGATCGTTAATATTCTATCGGGAGTTTGCTTGCTCAAAGCGTTTATGATTGACGATGTATCGTCAGAACCCGGTATTTCTATTTCATCCAAACCGGTAAGGCCTGTTTCCATAGATGCTAAAGCTTTTTGCAAACTTTCATGGAAGGTTCTGCCAATTGACATCACTTCGCCAACAGATTTCATAGCAGTTGTAAGGTAAGGTTCAGACCCCGGAAATTTTTCGAATGCAAATCTTGGAATTTTAGTTACGACATAGTCAATTGTTGGCTCAAAAGAAGCAGGCGTTACTTTCGTTATATCGTTGTCTAACTCGTCTAAAGTATACCCAACGGCCAATTTTGCGGCAATTTTTGCAATGGGAAAGCCGGTTGCTTTTGAGGCAAGTGCTGAGGATCTAGAAACTCTTGGATTCATTTCAATCACGACCATCCGGCCGTCTTTTGGGTTCACTGCCCACTGAACATTAGATCCGCCAGTTTCAACGCCAATTTCCCTTAAAACAGCGATGGAGCCGTTTCGCATAATTTGATATTCTTTATCGGTTAGCGTTAGCGCCGGTGCAACGGTAATTGAATCTCCTGTATGAACGCCCATAGGGTCAACGTTTTCGATTGCACAAACGATAATTGCATTGTCCGCTTTGTCACGAACAACTTCCATCTCAAACTCTTTCCAACCAAGTAAGGATTCATCAACTAGAATTTGATTCACTGGCGATGCGTCCATTCCAGTTCGACAGAAGTGCTCATAGTCCGCCCGATTGTATGCCACGCCGCCTCCTGTACCACCTAACGTAAAAGCTGGTCTGATAATTGCGGGCAGCCCAATCATATCTAGTGAGTTTAGAGCAATTTGAACGCCTTCGTTTAGGTTCGCCGTTCCGTCTGAATTTTTTGGGGCAGTAACGATAGTAGCTTTTGGGTTTTCGAGCCCCAATCTATCCATGGCTTCACGGAATAATTTTCTATCCTCAGCCATTTCTATAGCGTCGCGTTTTGCCCCAATCATCTCGACATTAAATTTGTCCAAAACGCCCATAGACTCTAACTCAAGTGCTGTATTAAGGCCTGTTTGACCACCCATGGTAGGCAACAGAGCGTCGGGCCTTTCCTTTTCAATGATTTTGGCAACGACTTCTGCGGTAATAGGTTCGATATAAGTAGCATCGGCTAATTCTGGGTCTGTCATTATTGTAGCTGGATTAGAGTTAACAAGTATTACCCGATAACCCTCTTCTCTGAGTGCCTTGCATGCTTGCGCTCCAGAATAATCAAATTCACAGGCTTGCCCAATTACAATAGGGCCGGCACCAATAATCATTATAGATTTGATATCTGTTCTCTTAGGCATTCTTCTTTTTCTAGATCTTAGCAGTATTGCTGGATCATGCTTGAGCAAATTGCCATGGGTTATAGTGGACATTACCTCCGGTGCAAGAGGTATCGTAAATTTTCGAAAAA
>CACAPQ010000006.1 GCA_902534325.1 Paracoccaceae bacterium
TATAAAGGATGAAGTATTTGATCCTTTCGTATCGGGCAGGGAAAACGGAACGGGACTAGGATTAGCTTTAGCTAGTAAAATAATTTCAGATCATGACGGTTGGATTTCTGTTGATAGTGTTCCAGGAAATACAGTTTTTACGATTTCTTTAGCTACAATCAATGTTAAAAATAATTCTCTTACAGGTGAGGTTTCTTAAATGGATGGTACAGTACTGGTTGCAGATGATGATCGAACAATAAGGACCGTTTTGACGCAGGCTTTGAATAGAGCGGGTTGCAGAGTTCATGCAACTTCAAGTCTTACTACCTTAATGAGATGGGTCGCAGAAGGAAAGGGAGATACAATTATTACTGATGTAATGATGCCAGATGGTAACGGTTTAGAAATGCTACCAAAGATTGCTTCTGATCGGCCAGGTTTACCGGTGATAGTCATTTCTGCCCAAAATACAATTATGACGGCGATCCAAGCAGCTGATGCAAAGGCTTTTGATTATTTACCAAAACCTTTTGACCTTCCTGATTTAATGAAAAGAGTAGCAAAAGCGCTTGAGCAAAAAAAAATCACCTATCGCGCAAATAAAAAGAATGATGATGATTCTAATTCTGAAACTGGGTTACCGCTTGTTGGTAAATCAGTTCCAATGCAAGGTGTTTACAGATTGGTAGCTCGGCTCATGAATGCAGACTTACCTGTTCTGGTTTCTGGTGAATCTGGTACTGGAAAGAGTTTGATCGCAAAAGTTCTGCATAGTTTTTCTGATAGACGAAATTCACCGTTTTTTTCTATTTCTTCTACAGATTTGGTTGAACTTGACGGACCTGCAAAGATTCTGGCCAAGGCAAAGGGAGGGTCGCTTGTAATAGAGGAAATTTCTGATTTTTCATTGGAGACCCAAGCGAGATTGGTCCAAATGATTGATAATCCAGGTGAGTATTCGCCAAGATTTATAGCAACAATACAAGGAAGTATGATGGACGCTGTAGATAATGGTATGATTAGAAAAGACTTATTTTATAGATTAGGAGGGGCAACGATTGAATTGCCAAGTTTAAGGGAATGCGTTGATGATATATCCATTTTAACGGATCATTTTCTGAATATGTTTGAAAAAAACGGTGGTCCAAAGAGGCATTTGGAAAAAAAGGCAAAAGATTTATTTCATGGTTACAGTTGGCCTGGCAACGTAAGGCAATTACAAAATGTGGTAAAACGATTATGTTTAACGGCTAGAGAACTTGAGATTTCTCTTTCTGAGGTCGAGCAATCTCTCGAAAATCAACCGGAAATGGAAGGATCTTTTGTACAAGGCGGAACAGAAAAACTGTCTAGTGATATAGAGAGGCACCTTCGGAGGTATTTTGATTTGCATGGAAATATTTTGCCACCTGTTGGGTTATATCATCGTATTTTAAGGGAGCTAGAAATTCCCTTAATAGGTGTAGCGCTAGAAGCAACAGGCGGCAATCAGGCCAAGTGCTCTGATTTATTGGGAATTAATCGGAATACTTTGCGGAAAAAAAT
This sequence comes from Paracoccaceae bacterium, assembly GCA_902534325.1. Lineage (GTDB taxonomy): Bacteria > Pseudomonadota > Alphaproteobacteria > Rhodobacterales > Rhodobacteraceae > Salinivivens. The sequence continues at coordinate 1,528 of CACAPQ010000006.1, forward strand.
CAATGAACTCGATATAAAAGTCTCCAGGCGTCGTAAATTGATGTAAATAAGCAACATATCTCTTGACAAATACTAGTAAAGTTGTTGTGTGGTGATGTAAAATTGCAACACACGTTGGATTGGAAATATGTTCAGGGGTTTTTCTATAACAGCAAGTAGAAAAAAGTCTTTTTCTAAATGGCTTTTGAATTATGCGAGTTTGAAACCTTTTCAATCATCTATAAATATAATACTAATATTATTGGGACCAATATTAGCAGTCGCTACTTACCTTTTTTTAGGGCCGTTTAATGTAGCGGGACAGTCTATATGGTTACGCTTCTTTCTTTTATTTGACTTAGTTTATGTCCTATTAATTGTTAGCATTGTGTTGGTCAGAATTTTATTTGTTCTGTCTCAGCGCAGGTCTAGGCTAGCAGGCTCAAAACTTCATTTTAGACTTGCTGGTGTATTCACGACTATGTCGCTGTTGCCTACAATAACAGTTGCTATTTTTGCTACCGTTTCAATAAACTTGGGTTTAGAAGCTTGGTTTTCAGAACGAGTTCAAAGTGTCGTGGGCACGTCTTTATCTGCAGCTCGTTCTTATGCTAATGAACAGCAAAATGCTTTAGTTGAGGATACGCTTTCTGTAGCAGAGGATTTGCAAAAATTTCGAAAAAATAGAACTTTTATTGAAGGCGATGAGTTGAGAAATGAACTAGCCTTGCGACAGATAAATTTACAGCGAGGTCTAAAAGAAGCGTTTATTATAAATGGATCCGGTAATATAGAGTTTCGAGGAGAACGGTCTTATCTTTTTGATTTTGAAAAACCTAGTGATCAAAAAATAAAAGAATCTATTCGAGATGTTGTTTTAATTGATGATTTTAACAACAATGAACTAAGAGCTTTGGTTTATCTAAATGGGTTTGGTGATCGATATTTATATGTGACAAGGGAAGTCGATGGAACTCTATTTAATCTACTAGATGAAACACAAAAGACGGCAGTTTTATATCAACAGATGGAAAATGATAGAACTGCCTACCTTCTAAATTTTGCAGTACTTTATTTTGCTCTAGCCCTTTTGCTTATCGTTTCTTCTGTCTTGTTTGCTCTTTGGTTTGCTGAACGGCTATCTAAGCCTATAGGGAGATTAGCTGCTGCTGCGAAAAGAGTTGGAGCCGGCGAGTTGACCACACAAGTTATTGAAGATGTCGGTGATGATGAAATTGCCCAACTTGGCCGTTATTTCAATCAAATGACAAAACAGCTGAAGCATCAGCGTGACACTTTAGTAGAAAATACTGAACAAATTGAAGAGAGACGGCAATTGTTTGATAGCGTACTCTCTTCCGTCACTTCTGGGGTGATTGTTCTTAGTCCAAATGGAAATGTGAATTTCACCAATAATTCAGCAAATATTTTAATTAATAAAGGAAAACAAATTACGCAAAGTAAACTTGTTGATAATTTTCCTGAATTAAATTCTTTATTTCAGCAACTAAAAAATACTGGAGCAGATAATTTGCAAGTTGAAATGAAACTTGTTCGGTCAGGTCGATTAGAAAATTTCTTAGTTCGCATGGCACCTATGAATGAGGATGGAAAAATAAAAGGTTATGTTGTTGCTTTTGATGATGTAACCCAGCTTGTTTCAGCACAAAGATCAGCAGCATGGGGAGATGTTGCAAGACGAATTGCTCATGAAATTAAGAACCCACTTACCCCAATACAATTATCTGCAGAGAGAATTAGAAAAAAATTTAGTCCGCTTCTTGGAGATAATTCTGAAGGACTTACACAAATGGTTGACGTGATAACAAGGCAAACTGATGATTTACGTCGCATTGTTGATGAGTTCTCTAAGTTCGCGAGGATGCCAGAGCTAAGGCGAAGAAACGAAGACATTAACGCTCTAGTGGGATCAGCGGTTTCTCTACAGAAAGCTGGTCAGCCAAATGTTTCCATAAATTTTTCGAAATGTGACTATCCAATCGAAATATCAATTGACGCAACATTAATCAATCAAGCCATAACAAATATTTTGAAAAATGCCGGGGAGGCTATAGAAACCCGAAAACAGACAGGCGAGTATGAGGAAGGCATAATTAGCGTTTTATTGGAAGATGGTAACGACAATGTTGTATTGAAAATATCAGATAATGGAATTGGTTTACCACAAGATCGGTCGAGATTATTCGAGCCCTACGTAACTACACGTGAAAAAGGGACAGGTCTCGGGTTAGCAATAGTAAAAAAAATTGTCGAAGAGCATGGCGGCATTTTGCAGTTAGAGGACTCAACTCCCTCAAAAGAAAGTGGAATAATTGGAGCTCTAATATCCATCGAGCTACCAAAGTCAAAGAAATTATGAATATGAGCCGGAGTATAAATTAAATGAGTGATATTTTAATTGTTGATGATGAAAAAGACATTCGTGAGTTAATATCAGAAATTTTAACTGATGAGGGATATTCAACACGTTCTTCTAGTAATTCCGCCGATTGTTTGAATCAAGTATCTAATGCACCACCCGATTTGCTGATTTTAGATATTTGGCTAAAGGATAGTGGTATGGATGGAATCGATATCTTAAAAAAAGTCAAAATTGATTATCCTCAAGTTCCAGTAGTGATTATTTCTGGGCATGGTAACATAGAGATAGCAGTCTCTGCTATAAAACAAGGTGCTTATGACTTTATAGAAAAACCATTTAATTTAGAGCAACTTTTAGTCGTTGTTAGGCGTGCTATGGAAACATCGTCTCTCAGACAGGAAAATAAAAAACTCAAGCAGAAAGACATGGTTGATTTTGAATTAAAAGGAGAGAGCAGTATATTTCGAAATTTAATGTCTAATCTAGATAAAGTTTCTAGGGCGAACAGCAGGGTTCTCATCAGTGGTAGTTCTGGTTCAGGTAAAGAGACTGCCGCTAGATATATTCATTCTAATTCAAAGCAAGCAGTTGGCGATTTTGTTTTGATAAATTGCTCAACTTTTGACGAAGAAGACCTTGAAAGAACTTTATTTGGTTTTGAAAATCATGACGGCATACAACAAGTTGGAGCCTTGGAAAAGGCAGAAGGTGGTACTATTTATCTCGATGAGATTTCAGAACTGCCTATGGATTTACAGGGTAAATTGTTAAAAGTTTTAGTGGATAATAGATTAAACCGTCTAGGAAGCGATAAAAAGGTAGATGTCAATTTAAGATTTATAAGTGGGACAAACACTGATCTTTTGCAAAAAATAGACGATAAAAAATTTAGAGAAGATTTATTTCACAGATTGAGTGTTGTTCCAATAAAAATACCCAATTTAAGTGATAGAATCGATGATATCCCAGTTTTGGCAAAATACTTTGTCGGGAAATTGTCATCGATTAATGGTTTAGCATATCGGGAATTTTCCGATGAAGCTCTGACTTTTTTGCAAGGATTGAAATGGCCTGGAAATATTAGGCAATTGAAAAATATTATTGAGCGCGTCTTAATTTTGGGTAACCCGTCCGAGCAAATAAGTAGTGATGAGCTAATAATACCCGAAGTAAAACTTCAAGATAATGACGATAGTATTGACTCAATATCACCTGAATTAACCAATATGTCTTTACGAGAAGCACGAGAAGCTTTTGAACGAAATTATCTTTTACTACAAATAAACCGGTTCGGAGGAAATATCTCAAAAACAGCTACTTTTGTTGAAATGGAAAGAAGTGCATTGCACAGAAAGTTAAAATCCCTAGGTATTAATTCAGGTCAAAAAATTTAAATTGTTTTAATCATATCATATTTGTTTTTTAGTTGAGTTAATTAGTCTATGATTTCGTTGTTAGCGAGGTAAGTCTCAATGAAAGTTATCATATGCGGAGCAGGTCAGGTGGGTTGGCAGATTGCGCGTCATCTTGCTAGTGAGAAAAATGATGTAACAATAATCGACAGTGATCAAGATTTAGTTAGCAGGGCAACTGATACGCTAGATGTTAAGGGCGTAAGTGGTTTTGCCTCCTACCCAGATGTTCTTAGTAGTGCCGGTGCAGAAGATGCCGATATGATAATTGCTGCTACGCACTCTGATGAAGTAAATATGGTGACCTGCCAGGTTGCACATTCGATATTTGATATACCAAGAAAAATTGCCAGATTGCGAAGCCAGTCTTATCTTGATGCCATTTATGCTGACTTATATCGGCGAGATCATCTTCCAATAGACGTTGTTATAAGCCCTGAATTAGAGGTGGCTGAGGCTGCTTTGAAGAGGCTGTCTTTTCCTAATGCTTTTGAATCAGAAAGTTTTTTGAATAATCAGGCCCAGCTTTTAGGCCTTCATATTGATGAAAGTTGCCCTGTGGTTAACACTCCATTAAGACAACTCACCGATTTATTCTCAACTTTAAGAGTGATAGTAGTCGGTGTGCGAAGGCAAGGAATTCTTTTTGCTCCCGATGCAGGCGATCAGCTATTTTGCTCTGATGACGTGTATTTAATGTGTCATTCAAGTGATGCAAGCAGAACAATGGATGTTTTTGGAAAGTCTCAAGGCGAGCAGAACCGAATAATACTGATAGGTGGTGGGAATGTAGGTCTGAGAATTGCTAAAACTTTGGAGGAAAGTGAAAACCGTGTTAGGACAAAAATTATAGAAAAGAATAGATCAAGGGCCGAATTTTCCGCCGGTTCTTTGGAGAGAACAATCGTCTTACATGGTGACGGATTAGATTCGGGACTATTAGAGGAAGCTAGCGTGGCAAAAACAGATACTATTCTTGCTGTTACTGACGATGATAAAACTAATATGCTTGCTGCTGTTCGTGCTAAATCAAGAGGCTGTAAAAAAGCAATCGCTCTAATAAATGATCCGACGATGTCTCCATTGACAGAACCACTAGGTATTGATGCATATATTAATCCAAGATCTACAACAGTAAGTTCGATCTTGCGCCATATCCGTCACGGTAAAGTTAAAAATGTATATTCTATTGGAGATGCAGAAGCGGAAATAATAGAGGCGCAAGTTATGTCAACATCTCCAATTTCTGGAAGTCGGATAGGTGATATAGACTTTCCAGAGGGCGTAATTGTAGGTGGTTTATTGAAAAATGGCGATATGGTAAAACCTGATAGTAATTCGAAAATTGAAGAAGGAGATATTATTGCCGTGTTTGCACTGTCGAAAGATATCCCAGAGGTTGAAAGACTTCTACAAGTGACAATAGATTATTTCTAAATCACAAAAGTCTTAAAAACCTTATGTTATCATATTTGAAAATAGGTCGAAACTTCAGAAGTTTGCCTTTGTTTTTTCAAGTTTTTGGAATCGCATGCAGTTTAATGATTTTTATTGCTATTTATGCCTTGGCCATTTCTCTTTTTAGAGAAGCACGAATATTTTTTTATACTGGTTTGACCGGTTTTCTTGTTTTGTCATTAGTTGTTTTGTCTGTTTCTAATAGGAATTTGACAGAAACCGGGTTATCACAACTTTTTTCTCTTATTTCGTCGTTTTTATTATTGCCCATATTTTTAGCAGTTCCAACTTTGATTATTTTACCTAGTACCAATTGTATCGATGCGTATCTTGATATGGTAAGCGTTTTTACGACTACGGGTTTGCCGGTATTTGAAAAAGAATTTTTGACAAAGCCTATTCACCTTTGGCGGGCGTTAACTGCATGGTTTGGAGGCGGTTTGATTTGGATTGCCGCCTTTGTGATTTTATTGCCTGCTAATTTTGGAGGATCTGAAGATTTTTCAAATAAAAAAGGTTCGGTACTTTCCAGTAGAAAACTCACACTAGATGAAAGGTCCACTACTTTGGTCAAGGTAAGTCAAAGGTTAATACCTTTATATTTCGGTTTGACGATTGCTCTATGGGGCTTGCTTGCTGCATTTGGTACGGACGGTTATACAAGTTTGATAAGGGCTCTCTCCGTAATTTCCACATCTGGCATTTCTGGTCCTGAAAAATTAGGGCTGGATGGAACAGGGTTTTTTGGTGAATTGGCAATCGTATTATTTTTGTTTATTGCACTATCACACAATATTCTTAAATTCCTAATCAAACAAGTTCGAGTGAAAACAATCGTATCCGATATAGAGGTTCGACTAGGTTTGTTTATAATATTAACTATGACAGTATTGCTTTCTTTAAAGCAATTAATTCAAGATAATTTCTACAGTGAGTTAAATGATAAATATGGCGATTTTTTTGAATTAATTTGGGGAAATTTTTTTACTATATTTTCATTTATTACGACAACTGGTTACGTTAGCTCGTTCTGGAATGTTTTTTCATCCGCGAATGATATTTCACATACTACAATTATTCTTATCGGCTTGTGTTTGTTTGGTGGTGGAGTAGCCACTACTGCTGGTGGAATTAAATTACTCAGAATATCAATATTATTTTCAGCTTTTTCTAATGAAACTGGTAAATTACTTCATCCATCTTCAGTTTCTCGAGCAAATAACCATATGAAAAGTTTGGAAATTTCTGTTTTTATGGCATGGATCTTTTTTATGTTATTTATAGTAAGTTTAGCAGGCCTAACAATTATTCTTGCTATATTTGAGATCCTATTTGAAGATGCAATTGTCTTAGCAGTAGCTTGTTTGACTACCACTGGGCCGATTATAGAAGTGATTGGCCATGATAAACTTTTAATATCTGATCTTTCGTTTATTCCAAAATTAACTTTAGCAGTTGGAATGGTGCTAGGACGTTTAGAAATTTTAGTTGTGTTATCTTTGATAGCATTTGGCTTTAAGAGGGCTTGAACGAATTTTGTTCCTTCTTTTAGTTGATTTGATTTCTTTTTCGAGTATTTTAATGTTAGTCAAATAATAATAAAAGGTAAGGCTCCATAGATGGCTTCTGATCGTCAAAATTTGCAAGACGCGTTTCTCAATCAAGTGCGCAAAACAAAAATACCGGTAACGGTCTTTTTAATAAATGGAGTTAAGTTACAAGGTGCAATTACCTGGTTTGACAATTTTTGTATATTACTGCGTCGAGATGGGCAATCTCAACTAGTTTATAAACATGCTATCTCAACTATTATGCCAACCCAAAATATTTCGCTCTACGACGGTGAAGAGGAGAGTTGAGGGACGTCAAAAACGACATCACGGCTGTTTGGGTTATTCAACCAAAAATAAAAAATGATTTAATCAACAGAACTATTGATGCCTCATTTGATGAGGCAGTTGCTCTTTCAAAAGCTTTGCCCGGTATCACCATGATTGGATCAACACTTGTTTCTATTGAAACACTTAGTCCAAAAGAATTTTTTGGTAGCGGTAAGGTGAATCAATTAGCTAAGATGTTTGACTTAGAAAAAATTGATTTGGTAATAATAAACAGCCAATTATCTCCCGTGCAACAGCGAAACTTAGAAAAAAAATGGAAAGTTAAGATATTAGATAGAACTGCTTTAATATTAGAAATTTTTTCCAATAGAGCTGTAACTAAGGAAGGCGTTTTACAAGTTGAGATGGCTGCACTTACTTATCAACGGTCCAGACTTGTTAGAGCTTGGACACATTTAGAAAGGCAAAGGGGCGGTCTTGGTTTTGTAGGCGGTCCTGGAGAAACGCAAATTGAGGCTGATAAAAGAGCAATAGACCATCAATTGGTCCGATTAAGACGTAAACTTGATAAAATAAAAAAAACAAGAGACCTTCATAGAACATCTCGAGCAAGGGTTCCTTTTCCAACAATTGCATTAGTTGGTTACACTAACGCTGGTAAATCTTCCTTATTTAACTTGTTAACCGGGGCTAATGAATTTTCAGAGAATATGCTTTTCGCTACGCTGGATCCAAAAATGCGAGCGATAAACTTAAGTAGTAAAACCAAAATTATTATTTCAGATACAGTTGGGTTTATTTCTAATCTTCCAACGGAGCTTATAGCCGCGTTTAGGGCAACGTTGGAAGAAGTTTTAGCTGCTGATGTAATTCTTCATGTGCGCGATATCTCTCATGATAATTCAGAAGTGCATTGTTTGGAGGTAGAAAAAGTTTTGCAAAGTCTTGGCGTATCTGATGCAACGCCAATTTTAGAAATATGGAATAAAATTGATCTACTCGAACCCGAAATGCGAGAAAGCTTGAAAAATATCTCTGACAGAAAAGTAGGAGTATGTTGTTTATCTGCTTTTAATGGAGATGGTGTTTCAATCTTAATTGAGAAAGTTAGAAACCTAATCGAACCAGAAAAATTCTCCGAAACTTTATTTGTTCCTTTTGAGTTTGGCAAAAAGAAGGCTTGGCTTCATGAGAATGGTGTCGTTGTAAATGAAGTCTATAACGATGCTGGGTTTGAATTTGATGTGATATGGTCTGCTCGGCAAAAAGCAAAATATAAATCCTTTACTGATTAACATCTTTGTGTGAAATAATAGTTGTTATACCTAAAGATGCTCCTCTAGCCAAATTAGGATCCAAAGACATAGGTACGTATTCACCTCGCCGCCATAAATTACCCAAGTCATCGTAGTGTCTGGATAGAAAATGCCCAGATTGTCCGGTTGAAATTATAAAGACTGAACTATCTGGATCAGCAAAATCATAAACCCCTCTGTAAGCAGCGGCGTGGATATTTAAAAAAGGTTGGCTCCCTTTTCCTGAAGTCTTCCCTCGCATGAGCGTATTATCGCCACCAGAGGTGGATTGGCGAATATTAACAAGATATTTTAGAATAGGGATGTCACCTAATGTCTCATTTCTATGAAAGGCTTCGTGAGCTTCGCCCCATCGCAGAGCATTTAAATTTTTACCATATTTTTCACGTAGCCATAGCAGTGCTTCATCTAATGCTCTTAAAGCAATTTCTTCGCATGTCTCCTTATAGCTGCTATGCTTTACATCACACCAAATAGACGCACCATCTATATTACGAAAAACTTTTTCAATAAAAATTGGATTAACGTGATTGAAGCGTTTGGACACTAGTCCAAGTTCATCTTCAATTAACTTTTTTTGTAAAAATTTCATCCATGTAGAATATATCAAAGGTTCCGGTAGATGTTCTCCCATTTCGCCGTTCCATGAGGCCAGCATAGAAACAGCATCGAAGCGCGATCTTTCTATACTTCCCCTTTCACCCATATTTTGAGAATACCAAAGCTCAGAACCAATAATTGGTAAAAGTGCTCTAGCAGTCGGAGATATTATATCTAATTGTGCTTCTATAAAACTTTCTCTGGTATGAACCTCTCTGTTTTGCATAAGCTTTTGCCATCGCAATATTCTTTGAGTGTCACCCCAAAAATGTGAAAAGTGTTTTGGAAATTTTGAATTTAATATTTTATTATTTGTGTTACCTATTATGTCACCTGGTGAACTAATGATCACTGGATTAACCTCATTACCCCAATATCCTCGCCACTTATTTTCAGCCTTCCAGCCTAAAGATGGCATTCGACCTTGGGTTTGGTTTAACGGGGACCGTCTTGGCATTAAACCTGCTGATTTAAGTGCTATTTTATCACTATCTACTAAAAGAAAATTTAAAGATGGAGAGTGAAAATCTTCCAAAGCAATTAATCCTTCATTGACATTTTTACTAAGCATCAAATTAATTGCTGATGAAATTGTTGTATCGTTGTCTGTTAGACCTGACCAAGAAAGTGTGGCAACATGTCGCTTTGGTGTAATGCTGGATAAGTCAAAGGCACTTTGAGGTAATACAGGACCATTTTTTGTCCATTTTCTTTCAATTTCAATGTCGGGCGAGTTTTTAACTTTAATATACTGCTTGTCGATTTTGAAACTGTTCCATCCGTTTTCAGTTTTGTAGAGATTAGGATTTGAATAATTTTGCTCTTCAATAAAAATATCTTGGTCATCAAGATATGAAGACGTTATTCCCCAAGCTAACATCTCATTTCTGCCACTCAATATTACCGGAGTTCCAGGAATGGAAGCTCCAATTACGCCACCAGATTGCAACTGTAATCTAGCTAAATAGAATATCGTTGGCGCAGATAACTCGAAATGAGGATCATTTGCTATTAAAGATCCGCCAGCTGCAGATCTTTCTTTAGTAGCACCAAAGACATTTGAAGCACCCGCGAATTCAAAACTTGGAAATTTAAACAAAGTTTCTGATTTTTCTTTTGAATTTATATTGGAAAAAGAATTTGAAGAGATTTGCTTCAAGTTCTGAAGTTTAGTTATTGGTTTCCCAGGGGAAACTGGCAATAAGGCAGATATCATTTTTTGATTGTCAATCGATAAGAGCGCTTTGGCGTATGTTACCTCTGCATCAATCTGACCAGTCATTTTAAGTGATAACAATTTAAAAATAGCAATACTATCAGCAGGCTGCCAGAGGGAAAATTCGTTGGGATACAGAAACATTTCTGGCGCACCTCGACCGAGAGCTTTTGTATTAATTTCCTTCAGTCTAGCGTTTATTCCATTTGAATAGGCTTTTAGAATATTTATGGTTTGTTCAGATTGATGCTTTACGGAAGTTCTCGACAAATTATAAATATCAAGCCTCCTTACGAATTCATCCAAATCCAAGGTTTTTTGGCCAAACAATTCTGATAGGCGTCCTTGTGCCGATCTCCTCAAAATATTTAATTGCCAGAAGCGATCTTGTGCATGGGCATAGCCTAAAGCAAAAAAAGCATCATCGTCTTTATCAGAAAAAATGTGAGGAATATTGGAAGAATCTCTGATTAGTTCAACATTATTTATAATCTTATCAGAAACTAAGATTTTATTGTATTCGGGAAGGGAGCGTGCTGCTAAATGATAACTAATTATAGCACCCGCAGATGCTAATAAAAAAAAGCCAATTAAAACTCGGCTTAACCACTTAAGTAAAATCGACATTGATAATCCTGAGCAAAAGTTATCTCCTTGCAACATCTGTACTTAAGAGACAGAATTAGAAAAGTAAAATGTTAGGGTAATAATATGAGTAATTTAGCTTTTATTGGTTTGGGGGTCATGGGTTTCCCAATGGCAGGACACTTGTCGGAAGCCGGGCACAGTGTAACGGTATATAATCGAAGCTCTGATAAAACCAAAAAGTGGTGTTCTGAATACAAAGGACAAATTGCAGTAACTCCTGCGGATGCTGCAAAAGGTGCAGACTTTGTCATGTGTTGTGTTGGAAACGATGATGACTTACGCGAAGTTACAATTGGCGCGGGTGGTGCATTTTCAACAATTGGTGAAGGTTCAATCTTTGTGGATCACACTACCGTTTCGACCCGAGTAACAAATGAGCTCTTTGATTTTAGTAAAAAGATGGGTTTTGATTTTATTGATGCCCCAATTTCCGGTGGCCAAGCAGGAGCAGAAAATGGAATGCTTTCCATTATGTGTGGTGGAGACCAACAGGCATTTGATAAGGCTAAACCTATCTTAGAAACATATTCAAAAATATGTAAGAGAATTGGAGAAAGTGGGGCCGGACAACAGACAAAAATGTGTAACCAAATTGCCATTGCTGGTTTGGTTCAAGGTTTGTCCGAGTCACTGCATTTTGCGGAGAAAGCTGGTCTCAACGGCCGGGATGTTGTTGAAGTAATTTCCCAAGGTGCTGCCGGTAGTTGGCAAATGGAAAATAGATATGAAACGATGCTTGATAACCACTTTAATCATGGTTTTGCAGTTGACTGGATGCGCAAAGATTTAAAAATTTGCTTGGAAGCTTCGGATCATATAGGAGCCAGTCTTCCTGTAACAGCATTAGTTAATGAATTTTATGAGGATGTACAAAAAATGGGTGGAGGTCGTTGGGATACATCTTCACTAATAGCTAGACTCCGCAGGTTAGAAAAATAGATGTCCATAATAATTAGCAATTTTACTGTTGTATTTAGTTATGGATCTTCGTTATTGTTAACAAGCTGGCAAAGTTTTTGCTGTGCTGTTATTGAAGAATTAAAGAGTTTTCCTAGGTTGTCCTTTTATTTATAGGGCCTGGTTGAACTAGTTGATGAGGCCTTTGAGGCTTTTAATCCCTTTGTAAATTAAGGGAAAAGTTGGCAGGTGAAGCTGCTGGAGAGAAATTGCGGTGTCTAAGAATTTAAAATTAAAATTTTATCAAAATATAGAATTGAAAAGAGTCAATTCTGGACTAGACAACGCCCAATCAGGACAACTGGACTTAGCAGAGTGGCATCCAAAGGCCCTCTATAAGTTTGTTGGTATATGGAAATTATGGCAAAAAAAATGCTTATTGATGCGACACACGCAGAGGAAACTCGCGTTGTTGTTGTTGAAGGAAATAAGGTCGAGGAATTTGACTTTGAGTCAGAAAATAGACGTCAACTTGCGGGTAATATTTACTTAGCAAAAGTAACACGAATTGAACCGTCCTTACAAGCCGCGTTTATTGATTATGGTGGAAACCGGCACGGTTTCTTGGCATTTTCGGAAATTCATCCTGATTACTATCAAATACCAGTCGCTGACCGTGAAGCTTTAATGGAAGAAGAACGAGTTTATTCTGAAGCTATGCGTAGGAAAGATGACGAGGAAGAATCGGATGAAGTTGTTGAAAGTGATTTACTAACTGAAGAGAGTAAAAATTCTAATGCAATAGAATCAAAAACTTTTGAAAATGAAACAACAGACGATAGTAAAGTAAACATAGAAGAGGGTAAAAAAAGCAAAAAGAAACCTTCAAAGGGCAAATCTAAAACTGTTGGGTATAAAGACAAATCTAAAGGTAAAAATAAGACTAAACAAGAAAACTTGAGTAGTGAAGATATTGGTTCTAACGAAGAAAAAGTTGAAAAAAAACCTCGTGGCCGTCCAAAGAAGGTTTCCAAGCCAATTGCTGCAAATATCGCCACCAATTCAAACGATGAAGTAGTACAATCAGATGATTTAGATAGCGCAGATAGCGAAGTTAAATCTAACTCAGAAGTTTATGAAAGTGACGATCTAGATAATAAAAGGCGTCGATATAGAAAGCGTTCTCGCAAAAAAATTGAGGATAAGTCGACAAATAGTTCGCACTCTTTAGATGAAAAACATGATTTGAATCCTTCAAATAATGAGCTTGCACTGGAAGATGATCCAAAAAAGGAAATAGAGGCTGTTTCTGAAATTGATGATGAACAAGATATTCGCCGCATTCGAAAGCCTCGCCAGCGTAGATATAAAATTCAAGAAGTAATTAAAGTCCGACAAATAATGTTGGTTCAAGTTGTCAAAGAGGAGCGAGGAAATAAAGGTGCCGCACTCACAACCTATTTATCTCTTGCAGGCCGGTACTGTGTCTTGATGCCAAATACCGCTCGTGGTGGCGGAATAAGTAGAAAAATTACAAATTTATCTGACAGAAAAAAATTAAAAGAAATTGCAAATGAAATAGATGTTCCTTTGGGTGCAGGATTAATTGTTAGAACTGCGGGCGCAAAGAGAACTAAAACTGAGATAAAAAGAGATTATGAATATTTACAACGTCTTTGGGAGCAAATTAGAGAATTAACACTAAAGTCGATAGCTCCGAGTAAAATATACGAAGAAGGAGATCTTATAAAAAGATCCATTAGGGATCTTTATAATCGTGATATTGATGAAGTTCTTGTCGAAGGTGAGCGTGGCTACAAAATCGCAAACGACTTCATGAAAATGATAATGCCTAGTCATTCCAAGAATGTTAAACACTACAACGACGGTTTGCCTCTTTTTGCAAGATATCAGGTTGAGAGTTTTTTAAGTGCAATGTTTAACCCTGTCGTTCAGCTCAGGTCTGGAGGATACATTGTAATTGGTATAACCGAAGCCCTTGTTGCTATTGATGTGAATTCTGGTCGCGCAACTAAGGAAGGTTCTATAGAGGATACTGCGCTTAAAACAAATCTAGAAGCTTCTGATGAAATATCTCGCCAACTAAGATTAAGAGATTTAGCTGGGCTAATTGTTATTGATTTTATCGATATGGATGAGCGGAAAAATAACGCAAGTGTTGAGAAAAGAATTAAGGATAGATTAAAAACTGACAGAGCCAGGATCCAAGTGGGGCGCATTTCAGGATTTGGATTACTTGAAATGAGTAGGCAACGTTTGAGGCCTGGGATGTTAGAGACTACAACCCAAAGCTGTCCGTCATGTCATGGAACAGGATTAATTCGGTCGGACGATAATTTAGCTTTATCGATTCTACGCCAAATTGAAGAAGAGGGTGTTCGAAAACGCTCAGAAGAAGTGCTGGTTAAATGCCCAGTAGGCATCGCCAATTTTATCATGAACCAAAAGCGTGATTATGTAGCATCTATCGAAAAGAATTATGGCTTATCTGTTAGAGTCGAAGGGGATCTAAATTTAGTTACTCCTGAATATTCAATTGAGAAATTAAAGTCTGCAACTCGCATATTGCCTGAAAGTGAACCTGCTCTTGTTACAGCTGATGGGTTAATGGAAATATCAGAAGAAGATATAATTGAGGATTTGAAAGATGAAGATGAAAAGCCAAAAAAGCGTCGGAAGCGTCGACGTAAAAGGAAGCCTTTTTCAAATGAAGAAGATGTAAGTTCTAACATTGAAAATATGGACGAACAGGCTGCTTTAGAAAGCAATTTAACCGAAAATTTTTCTTTAAACGAAAACGTTTCAAACGAGAAGAGTGACACTTCAAAAAGAGAAAATCAAAGGAGACGTAGTAAAAAGGCTGATAATCGAGAAACTAATTCCACAACTTCATCTGAAGAAATATTAGGGCTGGAAGATGGTAAATTGAAAAAGCAAGACGCTACTGATAATGAGAGCAACGATGCCGAACCAAGAAATATTAAAAAAGAAAAGAAAAGGTTACCTAAAAAACGAACGCAAAAGAAAGCTGTAGAAAACACTGACACTAAAGACAAAGAAGATAACGAAGAAAGTTCAAATCAAAAGCGTCAGGGATGGTGGTCTTTAAAAGGTTAGTTCGTAAAACTTTCTATTATAAACAAGTTATAACCATTTTCTTTGAAGCTTTCTATTATTTTGTACCCTTGTTCATTACAAAAGTGCGGTACATCTACAACCGCGGCAGGATCATCGGTCATTAGCTTAATTTTATCTTTTTGCTTAGTACAGTTAATTAGTTTTCGTAATTTCAAAACCGGGAGAGGACAAAGTAATCCTCTAGTATCTAGCTCTATCAAAGTGCTTCTCCCCAAAAAAATAACGAAACTAAATTCACCCTATTTAGGCTTAATAGATATGTAAAACGTGACCTTTTATAAATTCTAAATTAAGAAGGCACAATGTTCGGAATCGAAATTATTGATGCAAATTTATTACCAGCGCTTTTTGTTGCTCTTTTTGCTGGTTTAATTTCTTTTTTAAGCCCATGCGTTCTCCCTATTGTCCCACCCTACCTAGCCTATATGAGTGGCGTTGCTTTGAATGATGTGGATAATAAAAAAGGACGTCAAAAAATTGTTTTTACGGCACTTTTTTTTGTTTTAGGACTATCAACCGTATTTATTTTTCTTGGATTTTCAGCATCAGCTATAGGTACAGTTTTTTTTGAATATCAAAGTTTATTAAATATAATTGCTGGCCTTGTGATAATGTTGTTTGGGTTGCATTTTTTAGATATTCTGCGTCTTAAATTTTTGGACAGAGAGGCTAGATTTGAGGTTGTAAACTATCAAGGCACTGCTTTTGGTTCTTATGTTCTAGGACTTGCTTTTGCCTTCGGTTGGACGCCTTGCATAGGCCCACAGTTGGGAGCTATTTTGAGTTTGGCGGCTTCCAATGGTTCAATTGCAAAAGGTACATTTTTGTTAGCCTTTTATGCGATTGGACTTGGAGTACCTTTTATAATTTTTGCTATTTTTATCAGAAGGGTAGAGGGATTATTTAAGGTATTAAAGCGATACTTTGAAATAATTGAACGCATAATGGGTTTATTACTTTGGACAGTAGGATTATTGATGTTAACAGGAGGCTTTTCTTCTATCTCATTTTGGCTATTAGAAACATTTCCCAGCCTTGGTGTTCTTGGATAATATTATATATTCTCAACTCTTTTGAGCAAATCAGCCAACACGAGGTTCCTGATTGAAGATGCTAGGCTTACCGAGTTTAATTCGCGAGTTGCGTCCAATTGAGAAGCCAGCTCGTTGACGCTAACCCTTTTCCTGTAAGCTATTTTGCAAAACTCCTCCCAGAATTTATCCTCTATACTGACTGAGGTCCGATGGCCTTTTAGAGTAACAGAACGTTTTTTAGGTTTTGTAGACATTTATTTTGTTAATGACCCTATTTAAAACATAAGTTTTTACTTGCGAAAACTATCAAGACTTACAATTTGCCCAGTCTTTTTTTCTGTTTTAGCGGTATTGGCCTCGTCAGAGTTAAAGACAGCTGATTCCTCTGAATTATCTTCATCTTCACTGGACTCAAATCTCAAGCCAAATTCAACTGAAGGGTCTACAAAAGTAAGTATAGCTTCATAAGGTATAACTAGATGCTCGGGAGTATCTCCAAAGTTTAAGGTGACTGAGAAACGATCATCTTTTACTTCCAGATCATCATACCAGTGTTGCATCACAACTGTTATTTCTGTTGGATATCTTTCCTTTAGCCAAGGGGCCATTTCAACTTCTGAATGATTTGTATCAAAAGTTATAAAAAAGTGATGCTCGCCAGGCAAGCCATTATTTTTCACTTCTGCTAGCACATCTTGAATAAGTGATCTCATGGCATTGTGCATTAAATTGCCGTAATCGATTTCGTGTGCCACGTTTAACTCCTCTTAACCATCAGTAAAACTTATAGAGTTTTAAGGGGCTTACCTAAATAAATTTTTTAAGTGTAGGCTTCTGTTGCCAGGTGCCTACGAACCCCGCCAAACCAAGCAAGAGGTTTGGACTTAGATTTCAGTATCTCCGACTGCTTACGCAGCCATCGCTACTGGAGCACGATTGTCATTTGCAATTGTACATTTTGCGCCGATAACGGTGGCTTCCCGCCGAAACAAAGCTAACCCTTTTAGACGTCCGTCGATCCTATTTCGGCCCCAAAGATAAATTTTGGTGGAGCCGCAGGGTACCGCCCCCTGGTCCGATCCGCTTATTATGAGCGCGTTTATGTCCATAGTTCAAAAGAACATCTTTTGTTTAAGCAAAAAACTACGAAATTTAAAGATTTAAATCAGAAAAATTAAAATATTTTTACGGTGCGTCAATTAAACGTTTTCTCTTGTTTGGAAAACAAAACAGTGTATCTCCAATGCGTGTTTAAATTGGTTTGTTTGGATGGTTTGTATTGTAAGTGGCTATTTCACGTAACATTTTTTGGATAGCGTTTTTTGCTTCTATATTAACATCTTGGTGGTGGCTTTATTCTATGAGCCTGTCGATGAATATGGATTTACTAGGACGTATGTCTATGAGTTCTGCAATGTCTAGTATGGATATGTCCAAAGAGCCCACGTCTAATATGGGTATGCCTAAAGAAATGATATCGATGGGGCAAATGGTGGGTAACATGACAATGGATAATTCCATAACACGTTTTTTACCACTCGCTGGAATGTGGGCAATAATGATGGCAGCGATGATGCTCCCGACAATGGTTCCGACTTTAAGAAGTTACGAAGATTTGATGGTGAGTGCCAACGGAACTAGGATTGGTTGGTTAGGCGTTCTTTTAGGTTATTCAATTGTGTGGGTGCTATTCTCGTTAATAATCAGCAGTACTCAATTAGCATTACTTTTTCTGAATGTTGTCGATACGATGGGCAAAGCGAAATCTTTGTGGCTATCTGGTGCTCTTTTAGTTATTGCTGGAGTATTCCAATTTACCCGCGCCAAGGAAGTCTGTCACCACGTCTGCCATAGTCCAATGTCATATTTTGTGGGCTATTGGCGAGCTGGTTTTAGTGGTGGATTACGTATGGGGTTGAGCCTTGGAGCTTATTGTGTTGGTTGCTGTTGGCTATTTATGGTTCTAGGCTTTGCAGGTGGTGTCATGAATTTTCTCTGGATGGGACTCGCGACACTTATAATGGTACTAGAAAAATTACCACAATTAGGCCACTTTCTTGTAAAACCGCTTGGCATACTGCTGATTCTTGGTGGGCTTAGCATAATATTTTTAATCTAACTTAAGGAACGGTTTTTATGGCAATAAGCAGAAAACCTGAGGCAGACAAATTACCAATAAGCCAACGGATTAATCAGAGGATGGAAAATCCCAAAAGACGTCAGGCTACTCCTACAGATTGGGCCATTAAAGGTGAACTATTCTTAAATTGTTCTTGTACGGTTTTTTGCCCCTGTGTTGTTAGTTTGGGTGCTCATCCTCCTACGGAAGGTCACTGTCACGCATGGATGGCAATAGCTATTGATGAGGGCCACTATGAAGAAGAGAGCTTGGCGGGCATTGATGTTGGCCTTTTAGTAGATATACCTGGCCGTATGGGTGAGGGTGATTGGAAAGTCGCGGCATACATAGACAGTAGTGCTAGTGGCAAGGCGTATAATGGTTTGCTCCGTATATTAAGTGGTCAGGCTGGAGGAACCACTGGATTATTTACGATGCTTGTGAGTGAGATCATTGGTGCTGAAAAAACAAAAGTTGATATCGTTAGAGACGGTAAAAAACGTTCACTTATGATTGGACGCAAAATACAGGGCGAAATTGAGCTTATCGAAGGTAAAGAAAAAGACCAACCCGTAGTAATAAGCAATACAAAGTATTGGATGGGCCCTGATATAATCGCAGCTAAAGGTATTAAATCTAAGGTTCGTGATTATGGGAGAGTTTGGGATTTCGGTGGAAAATCTGCGGAAGTTTGCCCCATTGATTGGAAAGGCTCAGCCTAAATGGCTGGCATTGTTCCTTCAAGAAGAGTTCGCGGCACGCCATTTTCTGCTGGTGTCCAAGCTGCTGGAGCTAAGGCGTACACAGTATATAACCATATGCTGCTTCCTAGTTATTTTGAAAACTACAAGGCAGATTATTTGCATCTAAAGAGTTATGTTCAGGTTTGGGATGTATCTGTCGAAAGACAGGTGAGTATTCAGGGCCCAGATGCAGCTAAATTAATGAAAATAATTAGCCCGCGTGATATGAACAAGATGGCCGAAGATCAATGTTACTATATGCCTATTTGTGATGATAATGGAGGAATGTTAAATGACCCGGTCGCTATAAAATTAGCGGAAGATCATTATTGGTTATCCATTGCAGACGGTGATTTACTTCAGTTTCTTCTTGGTCTCGCAATAGGGTCAAATTTCGAAGTTGAGATTTCTGAACCAGATGTTTCTCCGTTGGCGATCCAAGGTCCAAAGGCGGAAGAATTAACCGCACGAGTTTTAGGCGATATTGTCCGGGATATCAAATTTTTTCGTTACAAAAAGTTGCAGTTTTTAGATACACAATTTGTGGTGGCTCGTTCAGGTTGGTCTAAGCAGGGTGGTTTTGAAATTTATGTTGATGGCACGGAATATGGTATGCCACTTTGGGAGGCCTTTTTTGAAGCTGGAAAAGACTTAAATGTCAGGGCTGGTTGTCCAAATTTGATTGAACGAATTGAAGGTGGGTTAT
The DNA here is from genome assembly GCA_902534325.1 of Paracoccaceae bacterium. Lineage (GTDB taxonomy): Bacteria > Pseudomonadota > Alphaproteobacteria > Rhodobacterales > Rhodobacteraceae > Salinivivens. Next base: position 21,039 of record CACAPQ010000006.1, read on the forward strand.
TATCTTTTGGCTCAGATATGACACGGCAAAACACGCCTGTAGAGGCTGGACTTGCAAAATTTTGCAATTCTCCTGATGACTATCTTGGAAAAGCAACAATTGAAAAACAAAAAAGAGATGGGCCAGACCGTATAATTTGCCCGATTTCCATTAGTGGTGATGATGACTTGCCTTACAATGCAACTGGATGGAAGGTTCTTTCCAAAAATAATCAGGTCGGCTTAATTGCTTCAGCTGCATGGTCTCCTGATTTTCAGACCAATGTTTCAATTGGAATGATTGAGAGGGACCACTGGGACGCAGGAACTGTTCTCAACGTAGATACTGGCGCTGATATTAGATCAGCGGAAGTACAAGAAAAATTTTGGATTTAAGTCAAAGGAGAAGAAAAATGGCTACCAAACAGCTTTACGATCTCGGTGATATGCCGCCCTTGGGGGAGGTTCCCGAAAAGATGCATGCTTTTTTAGTTCGACAGGACCGTTTTGGAGAGCCGATTAAAGCATGGCAAAGAGAGGTCATCGACACGCCAACAGTTGGGCCCAAGGACGTTTTGGTTTATGTGATGGCTACAGGTGTAAACTATAACAACGTTTGGGCGGCGCTAGGGTTTCCTATAGATGTTATAAAGGAGCGCCAGAAAAAAGGAGAGCCAGAGGATTTTCATGCTGGCGGTTCCGACGCCTCTGGGATTGTGTGGGCTGTTGGTGAGGAAGTTTCTGATGTGAAAATAGGAGATGAAGTTGTAGTTCATTCTGGTTGGTGGGAGCCAGATGACGCTTGGGTGCTTTCGGGAAAAGATCCAATGCTTGCGCCTAGCGTTCGTATCTGGGGTTATCAAACGAACTATGGCTCTTATTGTCAGTTTGCAAAGGCTCAATCTCATCAAATTAAGAAAAAACCTAAACATTTAACTTGGGAAGAAGCTGGCTGTTATATGCTTTGTGCGTCAACAGCATATAGGCAATTAATGGGTTGGGCGCCACATACCGTTGAAAAAGACGACGTTGTCTTGGTTTGGGGCGCTGCCGGTGGACTAGGTGCTATGGCTTTGCAAATTGTATCTGCTTTAGGAGGTAAACCTATTGCTGTAATTTCAGATGAAGACAAACGCCAGTTCTGCATGGATAAGGGCGCTGTTGGAGTTATAAACCGTAACGATTTTGATCATTGGGGGGCTATGCCAGATACTGCATCTCCAGAATATATTAACTTTATTAAAGGAGCACGTGCTTTTGGTAAAGCAATCTGGGATATACTAGGAGAACGAAAAAATCCTAAAATTGTATTTGAACACCCTGGAGAGGCTACCTTGCCGACATCTGGGTTTATATGTGATACAGGTGGGATGGTAGTTATTTGTGCGGGTACCACGGGATATAATATAACCATGGACTTGCGCTATCATTGGATGATGCAAAAACGTTTTCAAGGGTCTCATTTAGCAAACGATGAACAGTCCGAAGCTGTGAACGAGTTGCTCTTGGCAGGGAAAGTTGACCCATGTTTATCAGGAACTTATAGTTTTGACGAAATAGGTCATGCTCATCAACTGATGTATGAAAATAAACACCCTTATGGAAATATGGCTTGTTTGGTGAATGCTACAGAAACTGGACAGGGTGCAACAAAGTAAATTTTGATGCTTTTTAATAAAGGCCCATGGGGGCCTTTATTACTAAAATAGGTTATTATGTTTTAACCAGTTAGTTATTTCAATTTGATGATAAAATACTTAAGATAGATCGTAAAAATAAATATGATCTACAAAACCGGGCTTATAAACTGAAAACTTGTATAAATGAGGCCAAGTATGGACCTAGATATTAATTTTGTTCGCAATCAGTTCCCAGCATTTTCGGAAGACAGCTTAAAAAATAAAGCGTTTTTTGAAAATGCTGGAGGATCATATGCTTGTGGGCAAGTAATTAATCGCCTTAATCGTTTCTATAATGAAAAAAAAGTACAGCCTTATGGCGCTTTTGAGGCCAGTATTTCTGGCGGTAATGAAATGGATGAAGCTAGGGTTGGGCTTGCGCGCTATTTGGGTGTTAAAGAGTGCGAAGTGAGCTTTGGGCCATCTACAACTCAAAATACATATGTGCTGGCGCAAGCTTTTGCGGAGTGGTTAGCGCCAGGTAACGCGATAATTGTTACAAATCAGGATCATGAAGCAAATACTGGCTCTTGGCGAAGACTTTCTAATCGAGGAGTGCATGTTAGAGAATGGCAAGTTAATAAAGAAACTGGTGAGTTAAATTTAGAAGATTTGGAAAACTTGCTAGACGGAAATGTAAAATTAGTTTGCTTTCCACATTGCTCAAATATAGTTGCACACATTAATCCGGTTAAAGAAATTGTATCACGAGTGCACTCTGCTGGCGCTTATGTCTGCGTTGATGGAGTTAGTTATGCTCCACATGGCTTGCCAAATGTCGAAGAATTAGGTGCAGATATCTATCTTTTCTCAAGCTATAAGACTTATGGACCTCATCAAGGTATCATGATTATCAAAGAGATGCTTGCCGAATTACTGCCTAACCAAGGTCATTATTTTAATGAAAAATTTTTAACTAAAAAATTCACTCCTGCTGGGCCAGATCATGCTCAAATAGCCGCATGTGCGGGTATTGTTGAATACTTTGATGCCTTAGCATCTCATCATGGTATAAAGTTTTCAGATGCTCCATCTGCGGTGCATAAACTATTTAGGAACTATGAGAAAAAAATTCTTCAACCATTACTAGATTTTGTGAAAACAAAGAACTCCGTAAGACTTTTGGGCCCCTCTGATGCCTCTAAAAGAGCTCCTACGGTAGCGCTAGATTTGAAATCTAATTCGTTTGAAGTAGCTAAAAAACTATCAGATTTAAATATATTAGCCGGAGGCGATGATTTCTATGCAGTCAGGCTTTTAGAAGCATTGGATGTTGATTTGAAACATGGTGCTTTGCGATTAAGTTTTGTTCATTACACAAAACAGGAAGAAGTGAAAGCTGTAATTCAAGCCTTAGATGAGGTTTTTTAATTTCTTTAAACTGGCTGAAATGATTTGCTAAACTATATTCTCCCATACTATGAAAAAACCTATAATTTACTGGATACGACGCGACTTTAGGATTCATAGTAATCCTGCCCTTAAGTTCGCTGTAGAGTCTAAGCAGCCTATAATACCAATTTTTATAAAAGATGAGTTTGTCGATAACCTTGGTAGTGCTCCTAAATGGAGACTTGGTCTGGGATTAGAATATCTTGCTAACCAATATAAAAAATATGGCGTAGAGGTTATTTTTAGAACAGGCTCTGCAGAAAAAGTTTTAACTGAATTAATTAATGAAACTAAAGCAAACCAAATAGTTTGGGGGCGTACATACCTACCTCCAGTAAATACTAGAGATGCCCACATTAAGTCTTTGCTCCAGAATAAGGGGCTTTTAGTGAAAAGTTTTCCTGGACATCTTTTGTTTGAGCCATGGTCAGTGTCGCCAAAGTCTAGTGAGTTTTTTAAGGTTTATACTCCGTTTTGGAAAGCTACTCGGCTAAAAGAACCACTCGGGTTTGAAACAAAAATTTCTGAGATCATGGGAACTGAAAAAAAGCTAAAGACTGAAAGTTTAGAGGACTGGAACTTGGGAAAGGGTATGTCACGTGGGTCATCTATTGTTCGTCGCTTTGTTCGCTTGGGGGAAGATGCAGCTCGAGAGCGATTAGGTTATTTTATTTCGAATAACGTGATGCATTATTCTACTTCTCGAGATATTCCATCAATTGATGGAACTTCTTGTCTATCCGAAAATTTATCTTTGGGTGAAATCTCTTCAATTGAGTGTTGGAATGCTGGCCTTAAAGCTTTTGAGGAGGGACACGACGCTGCTGAAATATTTTTGAAGGAACTTGTATGGAGGGAGTTTGCTTACCATTTGGCTCACCATACACCGCGCATTTTAGATAGTAACTGGCGTCAGGAATGGAATGGTTTTCCGTGGAATACAAATGACAAAGATGAAAAAGTTATTCAATGGAAGCAGGGTCGTACTGGAATTCCCTTTGTTGATGCTGCAATGCGAGAATTATACGTAACCGGACGAATGCATAATAGAGGTCGAATGATTGTAGCTTCGTTCTTAACAAAACATCTGATGACTCACTGGAAAATTGGTCAAAAATGGTTTGAAAATTGTTTGATCGATTGGGATCCAGCAAGTAATGCAATGGGTTGGCAATGGTCTGCAGGGTCGGGGCCTGACGCTACACCATATTTTAGAGTTTTCAACCCAAACACACAATTAGAGAAGTTTGATGGAGATTATAAGTATAGAGATAAGTGGCTTGCTGAATTTAGTGGCAAAAATTCAGAAAATGCGCTTTCTTTCTTTGACGCGATCCCAAAAATCTGGAAACTATCACCACAAATGGAGTATCCTAAGCCTATAATTAATTTATCTGAGGGAAGAACAATAGCATTAGATGCTTATAAAAACCGGGAGTTTTAAGAGTTAAGTTATGTTAGAAACAACAGTTGGTCAGAAAAACTTGCCGCGTTATTTTGCGCAGGTTTTTGAAATGACAAAAAAAATGAATACTGGAAGGTTAGATTTTGTATTGCCTGATGGTCGGGTTTTTCGAGCGCATGGGAAAACGCCTGGGCCTGTGAGTATTCTTAAAATCAACAATGAAGATGTTTTTGCAAGACTTATTCGTGAAGGGGATCTTGGCTTTTGTGATGCTTATCTTGATGGTTGGTGGTCTACGCCTGATTTACAAGCATTCTTAGATCTTGTGCACGCTGATAACGATGAAATGTATGATTCTTTTCCAGGAATGGGAATGGTAAGGGCCTGGGAAAAATTTCGATTTTGGTTGCAATCTAATTCTAAATCCCAAGCAAAAAAGAATATAAGCTACCATTATGATCTAGGAAATGATTTTTATAAATTGTGGCTCGATGAAACGATGACTTATTCGTCTGCAATTTTCAAGACTGGTCAAGAAAGCACTGAAAATGCCCAGCTTGAAAAATACTGTTCATTGATAAATCAAATGGGCGCAAAGAAAGGTGATCATATTCTTGAAATAGGATGTGGTTGGGGAGGGTTTGCTGAGTATGCGGCAAAAGAACGAGGACTTAAAGTTACAGGATTAACAATCAGTAAAGAGCAACTAAAATATGCTGAAAAACGGATCAAAGATGCTGGTCTTTCAGATATGGTTAGTTTTAAGCTTCAAGATTATAGAGATGAGCGCGGAAAATATGACGGAATAGCAAGCATAGAAATGTTTGAGGCTGTAGGAGAAAAGTATTGGCCAGCCTATTTTGATTGTGTTAAGAACTGTCTTTATCCTGGTAAACAGGCTACACTTCAGATTATTACCATCCAAGAGGCTAGGTGGGAAATATATCGTCGCGGAGTAGATTTCATTCAAAAATATATTTTTCCCGGTGGAATGTTGCCCAGTCCAGCTGTGCTTAGGTCAGAAGTTGAACGTGCGGGGTTGAAAGTTGTGAATTCAATAGAGTTTGGAGAAAGTTATTCTCAAACCTTGCGACGTTGGCATGAGACATTCAATGCAAAATGGGATCAAATTTCAGAAATGGGGTTTGATGACAGGTTTCGAAGAATGTGGAACTTTTATTTAACTTCTTGCGCTTCTACTTTTCATTATGGCAATTGCGATGTCACACAAATTACAATTGAGAAGCCATCCTAAGGTTTGTGGCTTAGGTTTTTAGCTTTAAATGACTAATATTTTTCTTTATGGAACACTCTGCGATAGAGAACTACTTGAGATTTGCCTTGGCAGATCTCTTACAACCGTCAGCTTGTTCAGTGCAAAGCTGGAAAATCATTCGGTGTTTTGGGTTAAAAATAGAAATTTTCCAGTGATAAAGTTTGATCAGGGATCATTTGCCCAGGGGCTTGCTGTTCTTGGTCTTAAAGATCATGACTTGGAGCAATTAGATTTTTATGAAGGCGGGTTTAACTATGAATTAAGAAAGGCCTCCATTATATTGAAAGATAATGGTTTATCCTCAAAAAATAGTATAATTGACGCTTATGTTTACTTTATTAATGATGATAATATTGAAGTCGACAAAATTTGGGATTTGGGCGAATGGCAGCGTTGCCACGGTTTAATTTCAAGATTAGTTGCAAAGGAATACATGAAACTGCAAAGCAACTATAAGGACATTGATCTATTGTCTGAATATGAGAAAATCTATCATCGTATATCCAAAAATTTATAAATCATACCTTTAAATCTCCTCGAAATAGAAATAGTTGTTCGGTTAATGAAATATAGTTAAAAGCAATTTTTTCTCTTTTTCGTTTTAAATTAAAAATAATAAGGCCTCTTTAAATGGACTACGCTTCTGATCTCGCTTCAGTAATAGGAAACACGCCATTAATAAAATTAAGGCAAGCTAGTGATGAAACAGGTTGTACTATTCTTGGAAAAGCGGAGTTTCTAAATCCTGGCCAATCTGTAAAAGACAGGGCAGCATTAAGTATTATCAAAAGTGCTGTAAATGCCGGTGACCTAAAACCTGGTGGAACTATTGTTGAAGGAACTGCAGGTAACACAGGTATTGGATTAGCTTTAGTAGGCGCCTCTATGGGATTTAAAACAGTGATTGTTATCCCTGAAACGCAAAGTAAAGAAAAAAAAGATATGATCCGTCTCGCAGGAGCTGAATTGATTGAAGTTCCAGCAGTGCCCTATAAAAATCCAAACAATTATATTAAGTACTCTGGACGCTTGGCCGAAAAACTATCTTATACTCTTCCTCAGGGAGCCATTTGGGCCAATCAATTTGATAATGTTGCAAATAGGCAGGCTCACATTGATACTACTGGACCAGAGATATGGCGGCAAACTGAAAACCAAATTGATGGATTTATTTGTGCATGCGGATCTGGTGGAACATTGGCAGGTGTAACTGAGTTCCTTAAACCTAAAGGGGTTAAGATTGGTTTGGTTGATCCAATGGGAGCTGCACTTTTTTCATACTTCAAAGAGGGTATCCTTGCCTCTAATGGAGGCTCAATTACAGAAGGCATAGGCCAGGGCAGGATTACTGAAAATTTAAAAGGCTTTGTTCCCGATTATGCTTATCAAGTTGAAGATAAAGAGGCGCTAAACATTGTTTTTGATATGATGGAAAATGAAGGGCTGTGTTTGGGGAGTTCTTCCGGTATAAATATTGCCGGAGCGAAACGATTAGCAAATGATCTAGGAAAAGGAACCACCGTCGTTACCATTTTGTGTGATTTTGGTACTCGTTATCAGTCAAAGTTATTCAACCGAGAGTTTTTGGAGTCTAAGGGTTTGCCAACTCGTAATTGGATGAATACTGTGAAAAGTGATCTCCCAACTGTTTTTGAGGGATAGCTATGAGATTTATTTTAGTTTTTATCTTATTAACTTTAACACCACATTTTGGTTTTTCTAATTCAGAAATTGCCCAGAGTAACTTATCGTATGAAAATTGGGAAAGTACAGTAACTAGAGCAGAATCTGTTCTTTTGGTGGGACGAGCTTCGGAAAAATCATTAGAAATTTTAAGGGATGAAATAAGAAACTGGCGAAGTATTTTTAAAACTTCAACTGGTATTAATTCTGATCGTATTTCTTTATTACAGACACAGTTTAATGCACTTCCACCAGCTCCAGATGATGGTTCTGATGATCTGTTGAAGGTTAGAAGAAATGAATTAAAAGATCTTCTTAATGAATTAAAAACACCCGGGTTGCGGGCGAATGATGCGTTTGTTCAGGCAGATTCTCTAATTAGCGAAATAGATTCATTATTGCGAGCTCGTCAAACAGATGCCCTTTTGACTAGTGTAGAAAGCCCATTGCGTCCAAGTATTTGGGCTCAGGCAATATCGCAAAGTTTCAATGCTCTACTCGCACCGATAAGAGAGTTTCGTTTGATTGAAATTTCAGGCGCTCAAAAAACAAATTTTAGAATTCAAGCCGTAAACATTATTGTTTTAGTCTTTGGAGCGCTTGTTTCTTGGTTTGTTGGTTTAAAGGTGACTAATTCAGTCGATAGTTTTGCCAATAAAACCCCTGCAAAAAGGCTGGGGGTTGTAAAACTTCCTATTTCGTTACTAGAACTTTTATTTAAGTTTGTCTCAATACTGTTGATTGTAAGGGCTTTACATCTTTCAGGTTTAGTAGGTTTGAAAGGCTCACTCTTTTTAGATCAATTGCCTTACTTTAGTGCTATATTATTGTTTGCTTTATGGATCCCAAAACAATTATTCAGTGGCGATGTAGGTTTCTTATCATCTTTAAATCTTAGTAAAGAGGTTACTACTAGTTCAAATTTTGCTGGGGCCGCAATTATTTTAATTTTATTCGACTTAAGTGCAACGGGGCTAGCACAGACTAGCATAACTCAGGATACTTATTCTTTTGCAGTATTGATAATAACGATATTAACTTCAATAATTTTATGGCGTGTTTGTAAATCAATCAAAGAAATAGAAAACTTACTGTTACAAAAACAAGCAGATGATGAGCAATTTAGAATAAATTTCTCCCAACGCCTTCCAAACCTAATCTATCGAATTTTGTTAGTATCTTTATTTTTGGCTCCAATTTTAGTATCTGTTGGGTATGTAAATGCTGGCCAGGAACTGAGTAAGTCAGTGATCTTGTCACTGGGATTGGTAATAACAGTTATAATTATCCAAGATTACGTGGTTGATTTTTACCTTATGATTTTGGGTGAAGAAGAAGATAATAGAGATCAACTTATTCCTATTTTATTATCTTTCGTTTTACTTCTGGTTTCGTTGCCATTTCTTGCAGTTATTTGGGGAGTAAGACAACAAGAACTATTAGAAATTTGGACTAATTTTCAAAATGGTTTTGAGCTTGGAACAATTAAATTATCTCCTGGTTTGATTTTAGGATTTTTAGTTATTTTCACAATTGGGTATATGTTAACCCGCTTCATTCAATCAGCTTTGCAGTCAACGGTATTACCTCGAACAAAAATGGATAGTGGAGCTCAAACAGCAATTATATCGGGAGTTGGTTATGTCGGTATTTTCTTAGCAGCTATAATTGCTTTTTCTACAACAGGTTTGGACCTATCATCGCTAGCAATAGTTGCTGGTGCACTCTCGGTAGGTATTGGTTTTGGATTACAAAATATTGTCTCTAATTTTGTGTCTGGCATTATTTTACTTATCGAGCGTCCCGTTAGTGTTGGAGACTGGATCGAAGTAAGTGGAAAAATGGGCTATGTAAGAGACATTTCTGTCCGATCAACGCGTATTGAAACCTTTGATCGGTCGGATGTTATAATTCCAAATGCAGATTTAGTTTCTGGTGTTGTTACTAATTATACTCGCGGAAATACAGTTGGGCGTCTTATTATTCCAGTAGGCGTTGCATATGGATCAGATACGATGGCTGTGGAGGAGATCTTGAAAGAGATCGCTGAAGCCCATCCAAAAATTCTTAAAGATCCGGGACCTTCAGTAGTATTTCAGGGTTTTGGATCGGACAGTTTAGATTTTGAAATTCGGGCAATTCTTGGCGATGTTAACTGGATGCTATCGATAAAATCTGAGATTAATCACCAAATTGCAGAAAGGTTTGCAAAAGAGGGAATTGAAATCCCATTTGCCCAAAGAGATATTTGGATTAAAAATCCTGAAAGTTTGAAATAGATTTATTTAGCTAGCCAAAATCTAAAACTAATGGGTTGCAATTCTTTAGATTAAGTAGATAACAGCGCCATTGGGACAGTTGGCCGAGTGGTCGAAGGCGCACGCCTGGAAAGTGTGTAGGCGGGAAACCGTCTCGAGGGTTCGAATCCCTCACTGTCCGCCACCTTTTAATAAACAATAACAATAATTTACCCGATATTTAGCTCTCTGGTTGCCTAAATAATTTGCCGCAGTGAGGGATTTATAGCGGAAAAGTACTTCAAATAGTGTCAAAAAGTGATATCGGAAATTATAGTGCTCAAATTTTATACTTTGTGACCCAAAGTAATCGCCCAACCTCATGAAAAGCTAACAAAAGACTTTGAATTACTAAAAAGTTACGTGATGCTGGAGGTGATTTAATAAAAGGATCACCTAAATGAGCGCTGGCATAGTCATATTGACTGTCTTTGGTATTATTTTTACAATTTATACTTGGTGTATATATTCTATAAAACTTTGTTAATCCAAAACCCGAAATGAATTAAATGGATGCTTTAAAATGGCTAGTTCAAGATTTGACGCCTTCGACCAAATCAGTAAAGATGAACTTAGAAATATTCAATTTACCGGTCTTAAATCAACAATAACGAACGCTTATTTAAATCTAAATTACTTTAAAGAAAAATGTCAAAAAATAGGTCTACACTTTGATGATTTAAAATCAATTGATGACCTCTCTAAATTTCCTTTTACTACTAAAGAGGATTTTCGATCCAACTATCCATTTGATATGTTTGCTGTTCCTTTAAATCAGATACATAGAATTCATGCTTCAAGTGGAACAACAGGAAAGTCTACAATTGTTGGTTATACCAAAAATGATCTAGATACTTGGTCGCAGCTGACCTGTCGTTCTTTGAAAGTAGGCGGGACAAAGAAAGGCGATTGTATACAAATATCGTATGGCTATGGCCTATTTACTGGAGGTTTTGGAACTCATGATGGCGCTCACAAACTTGGCTGTACTGTAATACCAGTGTCAGGTGGTCAGACGGAGAGACAAGTTCAACTTTTAGTCGACTTAAAGCCCAATATTATTGCAATTACGCCATCTTATTTACTTACCATAGCTGATGAAATTGAAAGACAAAATATTGATGTAAAACGAGATCTATCACTCAAATTAGCATTTGTTGGGGCTGAGCCGTGGACTGAGGCTATGCGGAGTGAAATTAATTTTAGATTAAATTTACAAGCAATAAATTATTATGGAATATCTGAGATAATTGGGCCAGGAGTGGCCTCTGAATATTTAGAGGATTTAGATGGTCCTACAATTTGGGAAGATCATTTTTACCCTGAAATAATAGATCCTAAAACTGGCGAAGTTCTTCCTGATGGCGAATTTGGCGAATTAGTAATTACGAGCCTGACAAAGGAAGCAACGCCGGTGATTAGATACAGAACAAAAGATCTAACCAGGCTCCTTCCTGGAACTGCTAAAACGATGCGACGTATCGAGAGGTTTAAAGGAAGATCGGATGATATGCTTATTATTCGTGGAGTGAATATTTTTCCTTCACAAGTTGAAGAAGAAATATTAAAAATTCCGGCGCTTTCTGCTCAATATCAGATCCATGTTTACAAACGCCATAATCTTGACGAACTGGAAGTTTGGGTAGAACCTAGAGTTGAGGCTATCTCAACAGAGGTGCAAAATTCGAAGTTTGCTTTGGAAGAAAACATCAAAGCCTGGACTGGCGTGCGGGCAAAAGTGGTAATTCGTCCACCTGCCAGTATTGAAAGATCTATTGGCAAAGCGATACGAGTGATAGACCAAAGATAAAAATAACAAAGGATAATTTAAATGGACATGGAAACTTTACTTCCTTTAGGAAAAGTCGACCCAGGTTTGAGAACCCCGTCTGATCCTTTGGATATACATAAAGTGGCAGATCAATCTAAATTGGTTGAGGAAATTGGTTATTCCTCTGTTATGACGGAAGAGACTAAGGATGATCCATTTACTGTTTTAACCTTGGCGGCAAATTCTACAAAATCTATTGGTATAGGCACTGCCGTTACAATAACTTTCCCAAGAAGTCCTACAGTGATGGCCCTAAGTGCCTGGACCTTACAAAAGTTTTCAAGAGGTCGGTTTACTTTAGGGCTTGGGCCTCAGGTAAAAGCTCACATAGAAAGGAGATATGGAATTAAAGCAAACCCATTAGGTCCATGGATGAGAGACTATGTTAAATCGGTTAAGGCTGTTTGGGATACATGGCAAAACGGTAGTAAATTGGATTATCAGGGTGAGTTTTACAATTTAAACCTCATGGTTCCACTTTTTGATGCTGGCCCAATTGAACATCCTAAAATACCAATACATTTAGCAGCAGTGAATGAGTATATGTGTTTTGTGGCAGGCCAAGTTGCTGATGGAGTCAGGCCGCATCCAGTTTGTACGCCATCTTTTATAAAACAGGAAATGCTCCCACAAATACAAGCGGGCGCCAAAGCTGAAGGTAGGTCGTTAAAAAAATTCAAAGTTTCTATGAAGCCATTGATTGCTACGGCGCCTAATGAAGAAGAGCTTCAAACTAAGATTAAAGATGCTCGTGCTAGAATAGCTTTTTATTTATCTACACCTTCATATATAAAAGCCTTTAGTCATCATGGTTTAGAAGATCTCGCTAATGAAGCAAAGCTTTTATCTAGAGCGCAAAAATGGGAGCAATTACCTGATCTGATTTCAGATGAGATTTTAGAAAAATTCGTAGTAATAGGTACTTTTGAAACTATTGGGCAAAAACTTTTTGAGAGATTTGGGAATGTTGTAACAAATTCTGAATTCTCTATCCCGGTAAACAGTTTGGAAGATAAGGAAAAATTAACAGAAATTATAAAAATGCTTCAATCCAAGAGTAGTAAAACAGCGAGATTAAATATTGAGGGGCAAAATTAGATAGAAAATATATATTTAGGCTGATTGAACAAAATTTGGCACCAGGGTGCCTAACGGGTGCCGACAGTGGGGGTACCTTTGTGTGCTTTTTTGTATCTTTTACTATAGTAAAAGATGGTTTTTACAGTTAGCGCATACATAACTAAGCTTTTGAATCCCTCACTGTCAGCCACTTACCTTTAAATAAGTAAACGATAACAATACTTTGAGAGTTTAGGAGTAAGCTGTATCCCCCAATAGGTTTAAGCATAGAAACTTCCTAAAAAAGTTCTGTCTGCACAGTAAAATACATTGGTTTGGTTAGCACCAATGGGAACTAGGCTTCAAAAGCACGCTGAATTTTCCAGTAGGTAAATTTGCCATTGGTTTGTTCAGCGTACACTAGCACATTAGATTTGAGCTTGCCTTCTTGGATAACATCATGCGTTGCAACGATATAGTTTTCGTTTTCACGGATTGTTTTAAAATTATTAATTCTTAATCCGCCTGCAACACACCATTTTTTTGTATTTTCCAAATTATCCAGTTCACCAGTGTTATCTTCAAACTGAAAATCTCCTGAAAGATATTTTTCAAGATGGGTGAAGTCCTTTGTCTCCAAAGTTTTATCCCATGCTTCTAAGACAGTATTTGCTGGTATCATTTGCGTTCCCTACGAATTGTTCATTATAATTTATTTATAAAATAATCGCTCTATTATTTTTTCTAGCTTACTTGTTCTTGCTTTGAAGTTACGCATTCAATGTTTCATGAATGCATCTGGATAATTGGTAAAATAGTCTTCAGATATTGGCGTCATGACGCCAGTTTCAATTACAGCACCGCCTTGCCTCCTTATTTCTGTCAACTCTTCATCAGCACCAAATGCTTGAAGCACTTCCATACTTGGAAACATCATTATTGCGTGAAGTTGAGTAGGGTCATCCTTTTCCGTTCCCGCAAACAAAAACTTTACTCCCATTTCATCAAGTCTTTCATCTTGTGATTTGACCATGGCTGCCCAAGTATCAAAACCTTTATTTATTTTTATAGCACTCTTTACTATTATAGCCATTTTCTACTCTCTTAGTTGTTACATTTCGATACTAACACGACACTGTAACAAAGATACTAATATTGCACTAACATACAGTCAGTTCAATGAAATTATAAATTTTTGCTTACTTAATGAGCATTCTCCAAAGTTTCGAGACTTTCTTCTTTCTAGCATTAATTTTTTCTCGATGTGGTATATGCTTGATTACATATTATCTTAACTTTGAGATTCTGAATCGGTGTATCGTTTGAGTTTATTTCTATCAGTTCTAGAAGTTTGTGCGCCTGTATTCATCGTGGCTGGCATTGGTTTTTTTTGGAAGAAGTTTGGATACGAATATAGAATTGAATTTGTTACTCAGCTTGTCATGAGTCTAACCATCCCGTGTCTTATATTTAACGCTCTTATACAAACCCAAATTGATTTTGAAATATTAAGGACTTTGCTCTATGCTACCTTAACTGTCCTAGCTATGATCGTTGCGGCGACATATCTAATTGTTGTGATTTTGGGCTTGAACCGTCAGACATTTCTCGCGCCTATGATTTTCGGAAATAGCGCCAACATTGGTATTCCCATTTGTTTACTGGCTTTTGGGCAAACTGGCTTTGAATTGGCAATCTTTATATTTTCAATAATGGCGATTTTTAGCATGACGTTTGGCGTTTGGTTGATTACCGACAGGGAATCTCCTGCCAGGTTGATTAAAGAACCTCTGGTAATAGCCGTGCTACTGGGAACGTTATTCTTATTAAATGGCTGGAAACTGCCAGTTTTTTTTACAAATACTCTTCAATTAGTAGGCCAAACTTCAATTCCACTCATGTTGCTAACGCTTGGAGTAACCATTGCTAAATTACAAATCACAGCGATTTCAAAACTACTATTACCATCAATTTTGAAATTTATTGTTTGCCTGCTTTGTGGCGTTTTAGGGATTTATATTTTTAAATTAGATGACATGGCCGCTGCCGCATTGCTGTTGCAAGTTACAATGCCGGTTGCAGTTTCTTCTTATATGCTGGCAGAAAAGTATAGTTCTAAGGCTCAAGAAGTTGCGGCCTTCGTGGTGGTTTCGACACTATTTGCGCTTATCTATATTCCGTTTACGTTGGCATTTCTGCTATCATAATTTTGCCAGTGAGTGAACTAACTTTTCAAGAAACCCTTTTGGTCGTCTTGTTAAAAATAAATTAATTGTTTTATTCCAATACCAATTTTACGGCAATTTCCAAGTCTGCCCAAAACTCATTACAACTAATTTCTAAGCATTTTTTAAACCATTCGCCAGAAAAGTTGGGCTCTTCTTTATCTGTATCATATGCGTCTAAAATAATTTCCATCGCTACCGGACTGGTGAAGTTAATTTGCTCATAATAACTCAGAGGCCTCGAGGCTTTTCTTTTTTCCATGACAGTTTTTGCAAATGTTTTTGCGTAATAACAATTTTGTAAAGAGATCTCTAATTCGTGAGATTCTCCCCTTAGTTTGTTAGCAGGCAAAATAGTTATAAGCGTACTAACCGATATAAATGATATGGTGAGCAGGTTGTTTCTCATTTAATTGATCCAACTAACATCCCTTATATTTCTTATTCACGCATTCTTTTCCTAGCCGACGTGCCTGTTTAATTTGGGTTGTGGTCATTAATTCCGTTAGTAGTTCTGTCAGTTCTGAGCCCATCTCAAAACCATTTGATGAAGCTTGATTAGCCCACATATGGGCGTACACTAGGTTCTCGGGTACACCCTTTCCTAAATAATACAATCGCCCAAGATTGTACTGAGCAAGAGCATTGCCTTGTTCTGCTGCAAGAGTATACCATTTTACTGCAGGCTGATAATTGGGGACAACACCTAATCCAAAACTATGCATAATTCCAAGATTGTATTGTGCCTTTGCATCTCCTTGTTCTGCTGCAAGGGTAAACCATTTTACTGCCGTCTTGTAATCTTGATTTACACCTATTCCTTTTCGATAAGCATTCGCTAACTCAATTTGAGCAGCAAGGTCACCTTGTTTAGCCAAAGTTTCTAACCTTTTGAGATTTGTTCCATTCTGAGCACTTACAGAGGTAGAGATTATGAACAATGAAAGTAGTAGGACTAACTTCTTCATTTTTTACTAGCATCTCTAGCAGCATTATCTTCTGCTAAGTAACATGCTGAATTTAGGTAACTTTTTCCAGATGCTGCTATAAAATTGTTTCCTATGGTACAAATAAAAATACGTCCTTTGTAAGCTACTCCGACCTCTGCTTGGCCCACTGCATCAATAAAAATAGTTGCCTCAGATTTGCTATAAAGGATTTTACCATTTTCCAAAATTGTAGAAGACATTATTTCTTGCGCAGAGGTGGAAGTATTTAGTCCAATAATTATAGAAAAGATGAGAAGTAGTTTTTTCATTTTATTCTTCTTATTGGTTATTATCAAATTGCAACAAAGCAGTTGAGTTATCCGGATATTACATCCATCGTGTAGATTTTATAAACACAGCCATTGTCTTTGTCCCACTGAATTTCTTCTTCAGTACTAAGGAAAGCACCCATTCCATCCATATTGGTAATCTTTCCTAACCAAATAAATTCATTATTTCCAGCATCAGTTAATTTCCATTCAGAACAAAACTCACTGGCACCGCGTGCCATATTATGCTCAACTCTCGACCTTAAGCTTTCAACACCGTTATCAATCGTTCCATGAATACACATATTCATCTTAGGATTATCCTTTTCAAATTAATATTATTACTTAACCTATCATAGTGTTGTTAAGGACCAATCAAATAATAAATGTCGCATCGTCAGTTATCTATCGGTATTCGTTTTTCAAAAATTCTAGGCCACACCCAAACGTAAAAAATCTACTACTATTTGTATGTTTAGTAATGAATTTTTTCAGGTTTCAAATCTTATCTTAACTCATTTAATCGAGTTGCATTGTTATTATTTTCAAGAAATATCCGTATAGCGGCGCGAGAAGTGCCACGGCTAATGCAGGCATTATCTTAGAGAAATCCATTTGGGCAGCATAATCTGTTCCAGCTATTAGAGTAATGCCCACCAGTAAGCCTAACCATCCACCACGAACACATCCGTCTCCAAAGCGTGTAACTGTATTGTCTCCATCCTTTGTTCCGAAAGCATGCCCAATACCAACGCCAATGACAAAAATAAATGATAGCAAGTCTACAGCTCGGTCAAGACCTCCTCCCATTGTAATACCACCACCAACTACTAGCAGGATGATTAGTGCGCCTAGATATCTATTCATGTTACTTCCTTTTTTAGCTTTTAATATTAAATTTAATCTATGTCTTTTGGGCTTACTGCTTTAAACCTTAACCTAGCAACATACTGATGTTTTGTTAAGCCGCAGCTTGATCATTAATATTATTATTGACGTAAAGTTTTCTTATGCGTTCACTAAGAGAAGTTAATCAAAATTTTCAAGAGGGATCATAATGGCTGTTTATTTAATTGCAGAAATCAAAGTTACGGATGATACGTGGGTTCCAGATTATGCTGCGAATGTTCATCTACTTGTTGAAAAGCACGGTGGGAAGTACTTGTCTAGAAGTGCCAATATAAAAGTTTTGGAAGGAGAGGATAGAGGTAATACATTTATCGCCATCCTACAGTTTCCCGATGCAGCTTCTGTAGAGGCATTTGTAACAGATCCAGATTATGCTCCGCACGGCAAAGCGAGACAAGCAGGTGCTATAAATAGCTTTCAGTTAATCGACGATACTGATGCGGCTGGTACAATACCGTATTTAACGGCCGGTTAACTGTTCGTTATAAAATTTTAAGCTGCTAGCCTAGTATCTCCATAGGCTAGTTGCATTCAATTTGCAGTTTATCGAGTTTAGAATAAGTCAGATGTAGTAGGCTCTTTTGTTGTTATAGTAGCACTTCGACGAAGCTTCTCCTGATTTTACCACCCAGGTGGCAAAAGAATTCCATACACTTTTCATTGTTCAACTCCTATTAGATCAGCCTATATTCATAAAACTATTTAAGTGAACCGAGTAGACATAAGTTTGCATTACTGCCATGCATTTAACGAAGGGCTAATGTATTTTAATTTATAAACTTTTCGCTAAAAAAGCGTCACTATTTGGATGAGTTAGTGCTATTGGGTTGTCTTTAACACTATTTTAAACAATAGGGTAATAATCAGCTTGAAAAAGAGTAAGTAAATTAAAAAAGGCCTTATCCATGAAAAAAATTCTCACTTCGTTTCTTCTTTATTTGAATTTCTCTTCTGGTGCTTATGCTAATTCTGCAGTTTTAGGTTTGGGGTTAGATAGTTGTGCAAAAGTAATTGAAAATGTGGAGAAAAACGATAATCTTGGTGCTGCATTTAAAACAGCTTATACATCATATATCATGGGTTTCTTCAGCGGTGTTAATGTAGTTTATGAAGATGACACAGGACTGGACGGATTGGAGAGCCTGTATTCAGAAGTTTTAGCAAATTGTAAGGCTGCTACCGACGCTAGCTTTATTGCAGCAATAATAAATCTTTATGCGGAACTAAAAAAGTAAGATTTAATTATTTTTTTCAAAACGTGGGGTTATTCATCATTTTTTTGGTTAACCTTTTTTAATTGTATGAAGCTAAAACTAGCCCAGAGCAGGCGTCCGTTCTGCTTTCGCCAAAGAATTCTAACATATGGTCAATGCTGTCCAACCATTCGATGCCGGATATCTCATCATCGCCTGTTTTATCTATTTCATCATACTCCATAATGCTTAGATATTCATCATTTCCTATTGATACTAAGCGCATCAAAATTGAGTTCGAATAATTATAGGCATTTATTGCCTTGATAAATTCATCCTCAAACCCTGATTTTAGTTTGTATTTCACCACAGTCATAATGTTCATTAGTTCCCTCCAATTGTAATTAGAATATTATTTTATGAGAATTTTTTGGCGGGCTAAACAATTAAAATCGTGTTTAATTTGACAGAACACGCCAATATTTAGTAATATGTAACAAAATAATAAAAATATTTTGAGTTTATTGAGCAAAAAGTTTGAACATGATTAACTATAATGATGCGTTTAACAGTGCAAAGTTAATTCCTGGAGCTCACCGTTATTTGCCGGGTTGGAAAACGAAATCCAAGGCATTTAGGGCAATGATGAGTGAGCAAAGCAAGTCACAAATCGACTTCGTTTATGACGAAGAAACCAATCTGTCGATGGATGTGTTTAGTCCTGGACCCTATGTTGAAGCAACAGTTATTTTTTTATATGGTGGTTTTTGGACAGATTACGAAAAATCAATATTTTCTTATCTTGCTATGGGGCCGGTATTGAATAACATGCGCGTAATTATACCGACCCTTCCCAAGTGTCCTGACGCAACTATCCCGGAAATAAATAAATCTTTTAATAAATGCCTTCGGGTAGTTTGTAGAAGGTTTACAGGTGATATTTTGCTAGTTGGGCAGCAAAGTGGAGCCCATGTAATCGGTCGGAGCATTATTAAGGGTGAGATGCCAAAAGCGATTTTAGATCGAATTAAACATGTAATGTTAATTTCTCCGATATCAGATTTAAAACCACTGCTCTATACCGACAAAAAAGATGAATTACACCTCACAGAAGAGGTTGCCAATTCTGAAACATTGTCCAGTCTAGATCCGGCTGAGAAAATGAAAGTAACGATCTGGGTTGGGTCAGATGAAAGGCCAATATACATAGAACAAGCCCAGGAATTAGCGACTGCGTGGCGTTGCGCCTGGGTTAAATCCAGAAATAGGCACCACTTGGATATAACTGATGGGCTTGGAAAAAACACCTCACAGCTGATGAATACTCTTATGGCTTATCGTTTTTAATGATTATTTTTAATATTTTTTAGGTAAATTTACTGATATCATTCTCCTACATTTAAAACTCAGTAGGTTGAAATATTGAAAATGATTGCTGAAAAAAGTAAGGGCAAAGCCAATTTTATTCATATTTCGCCCTTGGCTCTTGTCACTTTATCGGCATGTAAGTTTGGTCAAAATAATAGCGACCCTGCCAGCTCATCAGTTACTGGTCATATTATTAAAGGTCCACTTAACAACGCATTAGTATTTTTAGATCTCAATGGTGATAAGGTTTTAGATGATAACGAACAATTTATAAGAACTGACGCTACTGGTGGGTTTACAATAAATACCACGGCTACAAATTATGTGATAGTGGCACTCACCGATGACAGCACAGTAGATGCCTCTTCCGGGGCTGTGCTTTCTGGTGTAACTTTGACTGCCCCAAAAGGTGCTGAGGTTGTTACTCCCACAACCACCTTGATGCAAGAAGGCGGGCTGACAGCAGAAGAGGTCGCGGAAGTTCTGCAATTACCAGATGGTGTAGATCCTTTAACATTTAACCCTTTCGAAACTGTTGATGCAGCTAAGGCGCTTGAAGTTGAAAAAGTTAGTCAACAAATCATGACGGCTGTAAGCTCTTTTGCCTCGGCTGCAGAGGGGGCTGGTGCCGAAGCTTCTGATGCTTTTAAAACTGCACTTTCTTCGGTGGTTAATGTCGTAAAGGATAAGGCGGCGAAAATTAATGATCCAAATGCTGTGGTTGGAGATAAGAAGCTAGATTTTACAAAAGCTTCTGATTTAGCTCTTATTAAAAATGAAGTCACAACAAAAGCCACAAAGTTAACAGGTATTGATGTGGCAACGATAAATGCACTGGTGAACGACACAACGGACGCTATTAAGAATGTGACCGATAAGATCTCAACAGTGACAGATTTAAAGTCAGATGCCACTAAGAATATCTTCTCAACAACACAGGTTCTAAGAGATCAAGTTAAGGATGCCGCGGTTGCTAAAAAAGCCGGCGAAGTAGCAAATATTGCTTTTAAAAGCAGAGCAGAGGTGGATACCCAAGCTACAAATAAAGCTCCGCAGGATATTAATCTCACAGGTGGAGGAACAATTAGCCAGAGCGCTAGTTCTCTTGATATTGGCATTGTAAGCACTGTTGATGTTGATCAGTCTTCTGGAGCAGCCTTCAAATACACATTGGTGGGTAAAGACGCGGCCTTGTTCACGCTTAATGAAAGTACAGGCGTACTTTCCTTAAAAGCAAAGCCAGATTATGCTAAGAAGCCTTATTATGACGTGACGATTGTTTCTAAGGATACAGGCGGTAAAAAATATGCAGAAACATTCAAAATAAGCGTTTTAAAAGATAACCTTAAAGATGTTACTTCAAGTAATAATGAGCTCAAGTCAGACCCTTCCAATAGTACTAGTAGCAGTGAAAGCGGAAGTGGTCCGAAATCTGGTGAGGTTTATGAAACCACTCACCCTCGAAACCCTAGCTTTTTGATTGTTGACAGCGCCACTAGCGGCAAGTTTGACGTTATCCCTGTTAAGATTAAGAGTGGCGGTAGCGGTTATGAATTTGAGGCTTCTAGGACACCAGAAGTTGCATATGGTGTGGCTGCAGACGAGCTATTTCTTAGTATTGGAAGGGATCCAACCAAGAAGGCTGATGCCAGCAACAGTGATGTATCGACGGCAGTGACAGCAGCAAAAACTGCAAAATTAATAGGCTCCATAAGCGTTTTCAGAGAAATGTGGGATGCGTTTACCTTTAATTCTACCAATAATGGCCTGACATTGGTGGATAAAAAAGATAGTGATATCTTCAACGTCAGTGCTCCTTTTTTAAATATGCCACCGGGATTTTCAATTTTTGAAATTGTTTCATCAGGATCCAGCACAAATAAGGTTGCACATGTAACGGCTAAAACAGACGGCAATTCATTAACTTTATCTAATGTATACACCGAGGCAGCCGGCCTCCAGTTTCCTTTTGGTTTTCCTCATGGTATTTTGATGAACAATTATTTCGCGCCACCAAAAGAGGTTAATTTAATAGAGGTTCGGTTAAGGGAAAGTTATGCAAAAGGAGACAGCTATTTTCCAGACCATCATTGGTTAACACTTGAGTTCTTAGACTCTTCAGGCGGAATTGTAGCTACAAGCGGTATAATCTTGGGAAGTCAATCTTACAAGTTTGCTGAGAAGGGACGCATTTTAAACCACAGCTTAAGCTCTATAAAAAGTTTATCGAATTTGTCTACAAGCCAAACAAAGGAAGCAAAGGATGCTTTTTTTGACGTCTTCGAGAATATTGTTTTTGATGATAGTAAAGGTCCAGTATTTACTGACTTCTCTGTAAAAACTGCTAAGCCGTCTTTAGGCGAAAAGATAACGATAGAATTCAAGGCAACAGATGACACTCATGTAGGTTATTTTAACGCGATTTTTTCTTCAGTTGATGATCCAAATAAAAAAATAAAAATAAAAGCACAAAATAAAGCAAATACCGAGAAACTCTCAGATCATTTTGATTTCTCGCTGAATTCCAACAATTTTTATGAGGTGAGTGTTCCTCTACTTATTGACGGAGAGCTTAAGGGCGGAAATTATAAATTGGATACTTTCAGCGCTTCCGATGCAAAAACAACAAAAAATCCAAATATTAATAATGAATCAAATTATGGCCCTAACGTTATAAGTTCTGATAATGAGAAATTTTTTAAAGATTTATCGAACACCGATCTTTTAGTAACAATACCAGTTTTAGAGAATAACCCTGGTTTGCCTGTGATTAATGAACAAGAATCTAATGCTACTTTGGAAAAGGCTAATTCAATTTTACCTGATAAATTAGTTACGGGAACCGTTTTTCCCAACGGTGAAGACTGGTTTAAATTTGATTTGACAGCATCTGGAACAATTGTGGCGCAAATGGATATGGGAAGCCGGTCAGCCGACCTTAAACTGTATGGCCCAGATAAAAAGGAGATTATCAGCAAAGAAGTTGTGAAAAGCGGAATGATCCATCATACCGCATCGGATGTAGGTGAGTACTATTTATTAGTGACAGATGGAAACATTAATAATTCAGCCTATGAGTTAGTTTTGGACATTGTTTAAGTATAAAATTCAAGCATAATTTTTTAAATTAAATAAAGCTTTTCCTAAACAAATTCTATCCCTGCCGTTATCATCAGTAAGACATATCCAATATAGTCTTAACTTCGCAAATTGGGGGCAGAACTTACAGGTTCTGTCCCTTTTTTAAAGCTATTAAAATGGAACTCGAAAATTCTTATGAAAATTTGACAGAAAGTTCATCAGTATATAAAATTGTTGGCAAATAGTTAAAATCTCGAATGGGGGTTCGATTATGTCTATTAACTTTTCAAACCGTTCAAAATTGACGGCAATATCACCACTTGCTTTAGTCACATTGTCTGCATGTCAAAACTTTGGAAGAAACGAGGGTGGTGGTCCCAGCTCACCAGTTACTGGTCATATTATTAAAGGTCCACTCAGCAACGCATTAGTATTTTTAGATCTCGACGGTGATAAGGTTTTAGATGATAACGAGCAATTTATAAGAACCGACGCTACTGGTGGGTTTATAATAAATACTACGGCTACAGATTATGAGATTGTTGCACTTACCGATGACAGCACAGTGGATGCCTCTTCTGGGGCCGTACTTTCTGGTGTAACTTTGAGTGCACCAAAAGGTGCTGCGGTTGTTACTCCCACAACCACCTTGATGCAAGAAGGCGGGCTGACAGCAGAAGAGGTCGCGGAAGTTCTGCAATTACCAGATGGTGTAGATCCTTTAACATTTAACCCTTTCGAAGCTGGTGTTGATGCAGCTAAGGCCCTTGAAGTTGAAAAAGTTAGTCAGCAAATCATGACGGCTGTAAGCTCTTTTGCTTCGGCTGCAGAAGGGGCTGGTGCATCTAAGGCAGGTGCATTTACAGCTGCGTTAACATCTGTCGTTGATGTGGTTAAAGTTAAAGCCGCTGGGGCTCAAAAGATTGACTTTACCGAGACTAGTGATCTTGACTTAATAAAGGCTAAAGTTGCGGATGAGGCACAAAAGGTTGCTACGGCTGAGGGATCTTCCGGGTTTGATAAAACAGCATTGGATAACCTAGTAAACGCTACGACTACATCTATTAAAAATGTTAATGATAAAATAAAAACCGTAACAGATTTAACTTCAGACGCATCCAAGAACGTTTTTTCAACAATGCAGGTTCTGGCAGAGCAAGTTAAAACCGCTGCTGTAGCTGAAAAGGCCAGCAAAGGAAGTGGTACAGCTTCAATTGAGTTTACTAATCCCACAAAAGTCAACGACTCTGCATCAAATGCAGCACCGAAGGATTTGGCTCTCTCTAATAAAGCTATCATGGAGGGTTCAAAATCTTTGGTTATTGGTTCATTGAGTACAACTGACAGCAATCAATCCTCTGGCCACACATATGAAATAGCTGAAGCCAGAGGTACTGATTACAGTTTGTTTTCAATTAATAGCAAGGGAGAATTAGTTTTAAATAAAACTCCTGATTACAGTGAACGAAGCTTTTACAAACTATTTGTTACAACAACAGACTCAGGCGGAAAAAAGTTTTCGAAAGAAATAATAGTCAATGTGACACCTGACCCACATGAAAATTTTCTAGTGAAGTTTAAGGTTAAATATGTCGAAGAAGGAGATGTTGGCCAAGAATATAATACAACCTTAAGTCAATCAAAGGCATCTTATGATACATTTCTTGACCGAATGTTCGACAATATGGATGCTATTGACACAGCAATAACGAAAGTTTTTCCAGACTATGAAGGAAGCAATAGTGGATCTTCTTCATCGCATTCGGAATCGATTGGCTCGGGAAGCAGTAGTGAAGGATCTCTAAATTATGGACAAATATTTGGTGCGTTGGCATCTAGTGCCCGGCCAACAATCGCAGTGTCTGGAGAAACATTTTCAGTAACTTATCCAGTAGCCAATGGTGACGATTGGAAAATGACAATAAAAGGTAAGGGATATGCGGCTGACTCCAGTAATGCCTATGGTGGTAAAAGTGCAACTAATCAAACTATCGATTATTTTGACCCAGAGACATGGACCGTTGCCGATGGATTTGAGTCAATTGAGCTCTTCAAAGGTTCAACGAAAGCTTTTTCAGTGACAGTTACTAATACAAGCATATTGATTAAAGGTGAAGCCGGGTTTCATTCGGGTTTTAAAAATGGAGATGTTGGTGGCGTATCTGTACAAGGTGACTTTTCAAAGGCTAATATGGATAACTTTTTTGATATTCTTGAACAATTAAGTGTAGATTCCTCATCTTCCTCATCTTCCTCATCTTCCTCATCTTCCTCATCTTCCTCATCTTCATCATCTTCATCATCCAGTGGAGATCCATTTGGCAGCTCCCATAGTCATAGTAGTTCAAGTGGTAGTAGCAGTTCTTCTCATAGCTCTAGTTCATCCTCAGGACCAAACTATACTATTGATAAGGTTCTCGTTTACGGTAAAGATGGTTCATCAGATGGACTTACTGACGCTGCAGTTGCTCAAGCTGAAATGGCTACGGGTTCATTATCCTTGAAACTGGGTGATTATACCATGTCGCTTGTTTCGCAGCAATTACCTGAATACATCACCGGTGGTGATATTTTTGACTTTGCTACTGTTGATCTTCTTGATGTAGAGGAAATCATTAAGGATGGTGTTGATGGCTTGTTTACACTCAATCACGCTACCCATGGTGACATCGTGATAATTGAGTCAGATATGTCGTCTGCTGCTGGAAAATCTATAGTAATAGGGAGTGGAGACACCTTTGGTTCCTATCAGGGTCAAAGATTTGTTTCTGATTCAAACGATGTAGTGGCCGCCTATTTTGATTTTGGCGACGTGGCTGTCACCGATGCCCAATTTGCTACTTACTGGGATAGCATTGACGGAATTACGGATATGTTTAGTGAAATAGTTTAACTATTTAACATTATTTATTGACCGTATCGTGATCTGAGAAGGCTCTTTTGAACCTTTCCCATACTATTTCTAGGTAGCTCTTTCACTATGGCATACTGGCTCGGGTGTTTGTAACGCGCAACGTGGATTGTAAAATTTTCTTTGATTTTATCTATATCAAGTGCCGTATCGTTTTCTGAAACAATTACAGCTATAGGTGTTTCTCCAAAGTCAGGATGTGGGATACCAATAACCGCACTTTCCAAAACACCATCTTGATCATCAATGAAAATTTCTAGTTCTTTTGGGTAAATATTATATCCACCAGAAATTATGAGATCTTTTTCTCGGCCAACTATATGAATATATCCATCTTCATCAATTTTTCCTAAATCACCGGTAATGAAGAAACCATTTTCCCGTAATTCTGCTTTTGTTTTCTCAGGTAATTTCCAATATCCTGCGAAGACATTGGGACCCCTAACTTCAATTTGTCCAATTTCATTCCTTGATAGAGCATTCCCTGTTTTCGGGTCTGTAATCTTTAGTTCGACACCGGGTAAGGGTAGGCCAACGGTACCCGCTCGCCTTTCACCTTTATAAGGATTTGAGGTATTCATATTCGTCTCAGTCATGCCATATCGCTCAAGTATTCTGTGCCCGGTTATTTTTTCGAATTGGATGTGTGTTTCTGAAAGTAGAGGCGCAGAGCCAGATACAAATAATCGCATGTGTTTGACTAGTTCTTTGTTAAATCGTTTGTCTCTAAGCAAGCGCGTATAAAAGGTTGGCACGCCCATCATCGTAGAAGATTTTGGTAATTTTTTTATAATATCATCTAGATCGAATTTTGGTAAAAATATCAAACTTCCACCAGCTGAAAGTATAACATTAGTGGCAACAAATAATCCGTGCGTATGAAATAAAGGAAGCGCATGCAGCAATACGTCTTTTGGGCTAAACTGCCACTCTGACATCAGTGCACTGCCATTTGATAAGAGATTAGCTTGGGTGAGCATCGCTCCCTTCGATTTTCCAGTTGTTCCAGAAGTATAAAGCAATGCGGCAAGGTCTTTTTCTGAACGCGCTACCGTTTTAAAATTTTCAGATGCAGAGTTTGCTTTATCTATAATTGAGCCTGTGGAATTACCGTTTAATGTTTCAAATAGTACGTCAAGTTTTTGGGTTATAATTTTTAAATCTTCTTTATTTTTTTCATCGCAAATAATTAACCGGGCTTCGCTGTTTTCAATGAAATACGTGAGTTCGTCGACTGTGTAGGACGGGTTAAGAGGTAAAAATACTAATCCCGCTTGCGCGCATGCTGCATAGATGTTGAGCATTTCAGGAGATTTTTCAACTTGAATTGCCACACAATCCCCAGGTTCTAAACCTATTTCAACCAATGCATTCGCAATCCTTCCGCTTGCTGCCAAAAATTGCCGGTAAGTAATAGTCTTACCATCGAGTAGATACAAAAATGGGTCGTCGTTGTCCGAATGCACTCCAAATAGATTGTCATATAGAGGATTAGTCATTTTGCTCTCGGTTCATTTCACATCTTTGCATTACAGGATTTGCTTGTGAGGTCTATCAAGTTTTTACTATTTTTCATTTAACTTACCAAAATCTGGCACCAAAGAATTATTAAAATTGTCCAGAATTACAATGATTTTTGTTGACTTTTATTAATTCAAACGAACGAATGCAATTATACATGTGCGATGTCAATTTTGTGTCATCGCACAAAGTGTATTATTAGAATCGAGTTACTAACTTTACGTTGGGAGGACGCAATGAAGTTAAACTTAAAAAAACAATTTTCAACATTAGCTCTTGTTACTAGTTTTGCAGCGACTGCAAGCATGTCACTGGCAGGCGAGTGCCGAGTAGCCGAAGCTAGTATGGATAAGCCAGGTGGTTTTCCAGACCGTGCTTTGACGATGATCGTTCCGTACGGTCCAGGTGGAGGATCAGGACAGGTTGCAGCCGCAATGGCTGAAGCAGTAACAGAACTTACCGGCGTAAGTATAAACAGAGATCACAAGCCGGGTGGTTCTGGAACAGTAGGTATGACAGCTTATATGGCTGCCCCTGCTGACGGTTACAATGTTTTAGAGCATATTGATGATGCGTCTTCAGCCCATGCGCTCGACTCTAGTCGACCTAATCCTGCTGAGGATTTAATACCGCTCGTAGTATCACAGGTGACCTTTTCGCAAATTTATATCAGGTCAAATGAAACTCGTTACACTGATTGGCCAAGTTTTGTAGCTTGGGTGCAAGCTCAAGATGGTAAAGCAACAATCGCTAATGTATCTAAAGAGGGATCTATGGAACGCGTTATTATGAAGTTCATTACTGAGGCTTCTGATATGCAAATTCAGCAGATTTCTTTTGATAAAGGTGCTCCACGATACGGTGCTTTGTTAGGTGGTCAAGTTGATGCCTTATTTGAGCAGCCTGGTGATGTTAGAAAATTTCTAGACGCTGGAAACTTTAAACCGATCCTTACGGTTTTTAACGAACGACCTGGCGTTTTTAGCGATGTTCCAACTCATAGGGAAATGGGTATGGATTTCGAGCCATTACTTCGTTTTAGAGGTTTTTATGTTCATAAGGATGCACCTTCTGACCGTGTGGATTGGTTAAAGTGGGCTTTCCAAAGAGCATATTGTGAAGATAGTTATCAAGCATTCAATGACAGTAAGTTTATGAATGTGATTGATAGTTATCGGGATACAGCTGGTGCGATTGATATGATTAACGCAGCAATTGTTCAGTACCGTGATGTGTATAAAGAAATGGGTTTAGACGTTAAGTAAGCGATATTATCGTTATAATTCAACCGCTCGCGGCACATGTCGCGAGCGGTTTAAACAATATGAAGAGAAAAAATGGGCAAATTGGGTAGAACAGATATTTTTGAAGCTGTTTTTTGGCTTTTAATTGCAATTATATTTTTTGCATTCAGTTTTAATTTTAACCAGCCGATAGAAATTTATAAATTTGGGGCAACAGGTTGGCCAAGAGTAATATTGTTTTTGATGGCTCTGGTCGCTTTAGGTAATTTTTACCATGCTTTTTCTAAAGGCTCTAAGGCTCAAGAGGGTCGGGTAGGTGCAAAGGAAAATGATGATCCAATTGAATATACCTCCACAGGTCAATATTTTAAAACTGGTATGGTTTTAATATTACCTCTGCTGTATGCAGTATCTTTAAAGCCAGTTGGTTTTTATTCAGGAACTCCAATTTTCATAGCGTTAATAATGATCGCCTGGGGTGAAAGAAGAGTTCGCTTTATATTAACAAATACAATTTTAATTTATGCAATTTTAATTGGTTTGTTTATGCTTGTCCTGAATGCTCCATTGCCTCAGGGAAATATGTCTCCTTTTTATGATATCAGTGCTTTTATGTTAAAAACGAAAACGCAATTGGATCAAATGTTTTAATGGTTTGCTATGATTGAAAATTTTTTAGCTGGTACCGCTACACTTTTTGGGGATCCTTTCACCATAGGTATTTTTATTTTTGGTGTTCTGGGGGGAATGCTCTTTGGAGCGATACCTGGTGTAAGTATGCTTACTCTTGCTGCGATACTTCTTCCTTTCACTGCGGATCTTTCTCCTGCTCAAGGTGTTATGTTATTTGCTGTCATTTACTGCACGGGAACTTATGGAGGCGCTATAACGGCAATCTTATTTAATATTCCTGGCGCTCCGGAAAATGCGCCTACTGCGTTTGATGGTTATCCTATGACCCAAAAGGGCATGGCTGGTAAAGCTGTGGGGGCGGCAGTTCTATGTTCTGCAATTGGAGGTGTGGCTTCAGCATTAGTAATGATGAGCGCAACAGAACCACTTGCTCAATGGGCTATCATGAATATTGGCCCACCAGAAATTTTTGCATTAGTATTTTTTGGATTGGCCGTAGCGTCGTCTGTTGGAGGAAGAACAATATGGAAGGGATGGCTTTCAGTTCTTCTTGGTTTATTAATTGCCACTATTGGTCAAGATCCAGTAGGTGGAATTAATCGTTTCAATTTTGGCTACTCTGATTTAGCGGCTGGGATCGCTTTTGTGCCGGCAATTCTTGGTTTTTTTGCTGTATCAGAAATTTTTATCCAGGCAGAAAAAAATGTAAGTGGTAAATATTCGGCTCCAAAGTTCAATGTAGATTTTCCATCATTTTTTGAATTATGGGCGCATAAAATAGCAGTTGTCCGGTCCATTTTTGTGGGTTTTTTCTGTGGCATTTTACCTGGTATTGGGGCCACATTGGCTGCTTTCATGGGATATGGAGAAGCAGTTAGATGGTCAAAAAATAAATCCGAGTTCGGTACAGGAAAACTTGAGGGGGTTATTTCCTCTGAAACAGCCAACAACGCTGCAACTGGTGCGGCAATGATACCATTGTTAGCATTAGGTCTTCCTGGTGGTGCATTGACAGCAATGATGGTGGCAGTTTTTCAAATGCATGATTTAGAACCTGGACCTTTGGTATTTTATAACTCTCCTGAACTTATTTGGATCGTATTTGCAGCCATGTTCTATGCAAATCTCTCAATTTTATTTGTTGGGTTAATAGAGACAAAAACAATTTTATACTTATTGAAAATCCCTTTTCAGTTTCTTGCTCCTATGATTCTTATGCTTGCGAGTATAGGCGCTTATATAAGCCGTGGCTTAGTACTGGATGTAATTGTAATGTTCATCGCTGGAATAATAGGGTTTTTACTCCGTCGCTCAGGCTACTCAATTCCAGGTATTGTCCTGGGCTTAATTCTGGGAAAAATAGGGGAGCAAAATTTTGCCCAGGGTATGCAAATGGTGCATTACGATTTGGGAACTTATTTTTCCCGTCCAATTTGTACAATATTGATTGTAGCAGGGGTTCTAACTCTTTTAAAAAGTTTGCATTCTGCGTTCTTCCAAAAGCCTAAAGTTACATAAAATAGGATAGTTTTTATGACTAACTCTGCACAGATTGATGAAATAGATCTTCTGGTTGATAGAGCACGAATTGCTCAGGAAAAATTCGAAAAAAATGGTTCACAGAAGCTTTTTGATTTAGCTTGTCAAGCGGTTGGTTGGGCCCTTATGAAACCTGAACAAAACCAAAGACTGGCGGAGATTGCTGTTAGGGAAACAGGTCTTGGAAATGTTCCAGATAAAATTAAAAAAAACCATAATAAAACTTTGGGGCTGTTAAGAGATATAAAAGACATAAAATCTTTTGGTCATGTTTCTGAAGATAAGGAGATGGGTCTCAGCACATACTTAAGGCCGAAGGGTGTGGTTGCTGCTATTGTTCCATCTACTAATCCATTAGCTACTCCCGTAAATAATATTATAAATGCTTTAAAATGTGGAAACTCGATTATAGTTGCTCCATCACCAAAGGGCGCGCAGCCGCTTAAAGAGCTGTTGTTATTAATCCATAAAAATCTTTCGATGATTGGCTTAGATCAGGATTTGGTCCAAATGGTGCCGGTGCCTCCAACTAAAGGAAAAACAAATAGGCTTATGCAACTCGCTGACATGCTGGTCGTTACGGGTTCACAAAATAATGTTAAAGCTGGATATTCATCAGGTACCCCGGCTCTAGGTGTCGGTCAAGGTAATGTTGTCACAATAATCGATGAAACAGCTGATACGCAGGCAGCTGCTGCCAAGATAGCAATTTCAAAAACGTTCGATAATGCCACCTCATGTTCGTCAGAAAATTCCGTTATTGTAATTGAAGAGGTTTATGAGGAAACGGTTCAATTTCTTAGCGATGAAGGGGGATTGCTTTTAAATAAAGATGAGGCCGACCGGCTCATCGATATCCATTGGAAAAGTGGAAAAATGACCACCGATCTTTTAGCTCAAGATATAGACGTAATAATTGATAGGGTTGGTTTAAGACAAAGAGCAGGCGAAAATACAAAGTTTCTTATTTTGCCTACCAATAAAGCTGGTCCAAGTGAAGTAGTTTGTGGAGAAAAAATGTCACGTTTCTTAACCTTATACAAAGTTAAGAAATTTTCTGAAGCCATTGAATTAGCTATAAAAATACAAGAATATCAAGGGGCAGGGCACTCTTTGGGTATACATACACAAAATGAAGACAGGGCACATGAAATCGCCATGTCGGCCAAAACTTGCAGGGTTATTGTAAATCAAGCCCACTGTTTTGCTACTGGTGGTTTTTTTAATAATGGCCTTCCTTTTTCCCTGTCTATGGGATGTGGAAGCTGGGGCGGTAATTCAATAGATGGAAATCTTAATTGGGAGCATTTTGTCAATAAAGTAAGAGTAGTCCAAACAATAGAGGAAAATAAGCCAGATTTAGAGGAGATTTTTGGAAATTACTGGGGGGAAACTTCTCAGTGAGCGAAATCAAGTTTCCAGAAACAATTGGCGATCAGATTCTATATAATTCTTGTAAATTTCCTGAAGCGGTTTGGCTTATTTCACCAGAAACTAATCAAACAATAAGTTTTCGAGAAGTTAATGAAACTATTTCCGCAATTGGACAAAAATTAATTGAGACGGGTATTGAGCTCGGCTCAAGTATAGCTATAGCTGCGCCCAATAGCCCTACGTCTTGTTTAGTGTTCATGGCTATCGTTTCTTCCGGATTTGTGGCTGTTCCGTTGAATTTAGTCGCTGGAAGTACAATTTTAGCTTATACAATTGAACATTCTGAGGCCAAATTTATTTTTGTAGCAGACGATTGCAGAGATCTGATCGCTTCAGCGGTAGCTCAACAAAACAATAGCGTGAAATTAGTAAAGCTTGATCCAGTTAGGGGGCCAGATTTGGAGACACTCCCTTTGGAAGCAAATGATTTGAATTTAGAAGATATCAAGTCTAAACCCAATGATATTGCTCTACTCATGTATACCTCAGGAACAACAGGAAAACCTAAGGGCGTAATGTTGAGCCATGCAAATTTACTGGCTGCAGGTCGATTTATTTCTACCGGTCATGAAATAGATGGAAATGATAGTGGGCTGTGTGTACTGCCAATTTATCATATAAATGGAATGTGTGTTACTGTCATGGGCACAATTGTATCGGCGAGCACCTTAGTTATTCCCCACAAATTTTCCGTAAATTCATTTTGGAAGATTATAGCTAAGTTTAAGTGCTCTTGGTTCTCGGCAGTGCCTACTCAATTTTCCTATATTTTAAATTATGAGGAAACTCCGGAGGACATATCATCCCTTCGTTTTGCTCGCTCTGCTTCTGCCCCATTATCACCTGATATTCATAAAAAATTTGAAAAGCGGTTTAATATCCCAATCATTGAAACTATGGGATTAACAGAAACGGGCTCTCAGATAACGACAAACCCTATGCCGCCGGGAGAACGTAAAATTGGATCTCCAGGAAAGGCTTATGGTAACCAGATTATGATTGGTGATGATCAATATAAAGCATTACCCGCAGGTGAAACGGGAGAAATATTGGTCAAGGGCGATAATGTTATGCAGGGGTATTTTAAACAACCTGAGGAAACGCACAAAACAATTTTAGGAAATGGTTGGCTGCGTACAGGTGATTTAGGGTATTTGGATAATGATGGCTATGTATTTGTGTCGGGCAGAATAAAGGAATTAATCATAAAGGGTGGTGAAAATATTGCTCCGAGAGAAATTGATGAAGCGCTGCTGACCCATCCCGGTATATTAGAAGCGGCTGCCTTTGCGGTCCCTTGCAAAGATTACGGAGAAAGAGTTGAAGCCTGCGTTTGTCTTAAACAAAAAGTATCTGTTGAGTTAGCTGAATTGAAAAGCCATTGCGAAAATCAAATTGGAAAATTTAAGTCTCCTGATAACATTCATATCGTTGCTGACCTGCCTAAGGGACCGTCAGGAAAGGTGCAGCGACTAAAATTATTTGAATTAATTTATGACAATCAAAATCAACAGTAAACTGTCGTCCTTAATGCTAGAGTATATTAAGTGATATGAACGAAGATATTTGGAATATTTTGTTTCCTTCAAGCGATATAAACATACTTGTTTTTATGCTTTTTGTCTTCTTTTTATCTGGAATTGTTAAAGGTTTTCTGGGAATTGGGCTGCCCGCCGCTGCTATGGCATTGCTAACTTTGGTAATACCTCCCGCACAAGCGATTTCACTACTTGTTATCCCAATTTTATTTACAAACCTGACGCAATTTTCTCGTGCTAAATATCGTATTGAGTCAATTAAGACTTATTGGTTATTTGCCATTGCAATTATTTTTAGTATTTTTTTAACATCACTTTTCCTTTCGAAATACCCAACAGGACTGCTTACAATCTCAATTGGCTTAGCAATGGTAATTGTATCCCTTAATGGCCTGATAGGTATAAAAATGAAAATCAGCGAAAGGAGATCTTGGCAGGTTGGTTTTGGGGTTTTGTCTGGGGTTCTCGGCGGCTTAAGTTCAATTTGGTCACCAACGGTCGCAATTTATCTAATTGCGAGGAGAGTAGATAAAGACCGTTTTATTTCAGCAACTGGATTTCTTTTTTTAGCAGGTGCGGTACCGCTAATTTTTGGGTTAATTTTTGGTGGCGTGTTGACTAAAGAGGTGGCAATGCAGTCTATATTTGGTTTAGTATTTGTTCTCGCTGGTTTTAGAGTTGGCGAGATACTTCGAAATAAAACGTCGCAAAGCTGGTTCGAGAAAGCTGTTTTAATTGCTTTTCTTTTTATGGGAATACGTCTAATTGGTGTGGGTCTATTTTAATTATTCATCAGCTGTCTATCTAATAGCCTGGCGACGTGGATAGGTTCCCTCTTGGTACCATCTATAATCTGACTTCTGCATGATGTACCATCGGCGATTAGAATAGTTTCTTCTTCTGTTTGTCTTATCTTTGGTAGAAGATCTTGCTCAGCCATTTTTATTGAAAAATCTATAGTTTCTTTTGAGTATCCAAAAGCACCTGCCATTCCACAACAACTTGTTTCGACTTTCTCGACATCAAGGTCTTCAATCAAATGCAGTACGTTCTCAACAGATTTTAAAACATTAAAAGCTTTTTGATGGCAGTGACCATGCAATAAGGCTTTTGCTTTTAAGGGTCTAAGCTTAAGGAGTTTTTTGTCTTTAGCTAGCAGTTCTTCAAAAGTAATGACATTCTCTGAAACCAGCTTTGCGTCATTCGTTTTTAATAGGGATGGAATTTCATCTTTTAATGCAAATAGGCAGGAAGGCTCCAAACCAACTATGGGTAGGCCTCTTTGAACGTATGGCAGATATGTTTTGACTAATCGTTCAGCAGCTTCCTTTGCTTTCGAAATATTTCCAACGGATAGATGGGTTTTACCACAGCATAAAGCTTTTTGACTTTTCTCTTCTGGTTTTGGATAGAAAGGTTGATAGCCTGCATTGCGTAAAACTCTCACCGCGCTCCGTAAATTTTCTGGTTCAAAATATCTATTAAATGTATCAACAAATAATATAACTGGGTATTGCTCAACGGGATCTGCAGAAACTTCGTGGTCGCGATACCAATCTGTTCTCCATACTGGAAGATTTCTTTGCGCAGAAAATCCGGTGAGCCGTTCACTGATTTTGGCAAGAATTTTTGAGGAATTGCGCAAGTTTAGAATTTTATTGAACGAAGAAGCTAAAGGGGCATAGTCGGGAAGATAAGCGATTAGTCTTTCTTGAATTGATAAAGAATTATATTTAGCGTTTAGTGCCATTACTTCTAATTTCATCGCTGACATATCTACACTTGTGGGGCATTCACGTTTACACGCTTTGCAAGAAACGCATAATTTCATGGTTTCCAACATCTCTGTTGATGTCATCGCATTTGGACCTAATTGACCAGACATTGCCAGCCTTAGGCTATTAGCCCTTCCGCGCGTACTATCCTTTTCTTCACCGGTAATTCTAAAAGAGGGGCACATAACACCTCCCTCTAATTTCCTACAGGCTCCATTATTATTGCACATTTCAACGGCGCCTTGAAAGCCGCTGGCACTACCTGGCCAGCTTGACCAATCCAACTCCGTATGGAAGCTATTGACAGAGTAACCCGGTGAAAATCTAAAAAGATGCCTGTCATCCATTTTTGGGGCATCAACGATTTTTCCTGGATTAAAAATTCCATGTGGGTCCATTAAAGATTTAATTTCTCGAAATGCGTTAGTTAGCTTTTTTCCAAACATAACGGGATTAAATTCTGAGCGAGAAATTCCATCTCCGTGTTCGCCCGAGTGCGAGCCATTAAATTTTTTTACAAGCTTGAATGCTTCCGTGGCTATCGCACGCATTTTTATGATATCTCTGGAATCCTTCATGTTTAATACTGGTCTTACATGTAAGCAGCCTACAGACGCATGCGCGTACCAGGTACCTGAAGTTTGATACTTATCAAAAATATCAGTCAAACCTTGCGTGTATTCTGCGAGGTTATGGAGTGGTACTGCACAGTCCTCAACAAACGAAACAGGTTTAGCCTCTGATTTCATTGACATCATAATATTTAAGCCGGATTTTCGCATTTCAGAAATCCGATTTTGTGATTTTTCATCCTCAATAACTACAATACTGTTAATTGTACTATCTGATGTGTCTTTAAGTAAGACCTCTAAGTCTCTAACTTTTTTAAGATTTCCACTCCAAATATCCTCTGCAAACTCAACGACCAAAAGGGCCTTAGGATCATTAATAACAAAATCATCAATAGTTTTAGAAAAAATGGGTATTGATCGCCCAAGCGAGATCATTGTGTTATCAATTAATTCAACAGCTATTGGGTTTAATTTAACAATGTGCTGGGCTGAATCCATTGCCTCATAAAATGTGGAGAAATGACAAAGAGCCATAATCTTTGGTGGAGGTAGTGGAGACAATTTCAGTTCAATACTTGTTGAGTAAGCTAGGGTCCCTTCAGAACCGACAATCAAATGCGATAAATTTATATCGTTTTCATTGCCGATACTACCTGGCCTAGAAGCAAGCGTATCAGGTAATAGGGCATCTAAATTATATCCTCCAACTCTTCTAAGAACTTTTGGGTACCTAGTCTCGATTTCTTTTTGGTTTCTCTCAGCAATTTTAATTAATTTTGGAAATATTTTTTCTAATCCGCTCAGACCCTTTTTTGCCAGTCCGAAGTGTGCCTTTGAACCATCGGATAAAATTGTATTTATTGAAAATACATTGTCTCTCATTATGCCGTATCGAATGGACCGACCACCAGCTGAATTATTACCAGCCATTCCACCAATGGTAGCCCTGCTGGATGTTGAAACATCAACTGGAAACCAAAGGCCGAATGGCTTCAATTGTCGGTTCAGTTCATCGAGAATAACGCCAGGTTCGACCACACACTTCAGGTTTTCTTCATCAATCTCAATTATTTTGTTTAAATACTTGCTGTTATCTAAAACAATAGCTTGATTTACGGTCTGTCCATTCTGTGAGGTTCCACCACCTCTCGGCAATATTGGGATACTGTATTCCTGA
Organism: Paracoccaceae bacterium; assembly: GCA_902534325.1. Taxonomy (GTDB): domain Bacteria; phylum Pseudomonadota; class Alphaproteobacteria; order Rhodobacterales; family Rhodobacteraceae; genus Salinivivens. The sequence continues at coordinate 58,017 of CACAPQ010000006.1, forward strand.
GAAAATTGAATGGTTTTTTGAATATCCTCTACTGTTTTTGGTAAAACGACAGCTTCAGGCATCATCTGGTAAATAGATGCATCTGTTGAGTATCGTCCGCGGTCAAATTGCCCGTCTAGTAGATCGCCAGATAGAGAACTTTTTAAAACTGAAATCTCCGATTTCATTTTTACCTTCAAACTCATTTATTTAATTAATATAAATTAGCATAACTGGCGGTATTGAAAGTACAACTTTTATCCTAATAATGCGGCGAAAGGGGCCAAGAGGCCCAGGCGCATTCAATTTAATAGAATGGTAATTCGAAATGTCACAAAAATATAAAACAGGACGGCACTTACTTCAAATACCTGGTCCAACGAACGTTCCAGATAGAATTTTAAGAGCTATGGATTATCCCACTATTGACCATCGTGGTGAACAATTTTTTAATTTAGCAAAAAAATGCTTATCTGGCATTAGAGATATTTTTAAGACTGAAAGCAATGTCATAATTTATCCAGCCTCAGGTACTGGTGCTTGGGAGGCGGCTCTGGTTAATACATTATCGCCGGGAGATACCGTCTTGATGATTGAGACGGGTCATTTTGCAAGTTTGTGGGTTAAGTTAGCCAAGCGTTTAGGAATAAATGCAGAGCTAATTGAAACCAATTGGAGAAGAGGTGCAGATACTGAGAAAATAGCGGAGCGTCTTTTATCAGACAAGACTGGCGAAGTTAAAGCTGTTTGTATTGTTCACAATGAAACGTCTACGGGAGCGATGTCAGATGTTTTTAAAGTTCGTAAATGCATCGATGATGTTGGCCATAAAGCTTTACTAATGGTAGATACGATTTCTTCTCTAGCATCCTCAGAATACTGTCATGATGACTGGGGAGTTGATGTTACCGTTTCAGGCTCTCAAAAAGGGTTAATGCTTCCACCTGGCCTCTCGTTCAATGCTATTTCGAAAAAAGCATTGGCTGCTTATAAGAGGGCAACATTGCCAAGATCTTATTGGGATTGGGGTGAGCATATTGAGGCAAATTCTACCGGTTCTTTTCCATACACTCCCGCGACGAATTTGCTGTTTGGTCTCAATGAAGCAATCTTAATGTTGAAGGAAGAGGGTTTAGAAAATGTTTTTGCGCGTCATAAACGATACGCTGAGGCAACGCGGTTAGCCGTCCAAACGTGGGGATTAGAAGTTTTATGTGAAAATGAAGATGATTTTTCCAACACTCTTACTGCCGTACTTTTGCCAGACGGACATAATGCAGATGAATTTCGATCAATTGTTTTGGATAATTTTAATATGTCTTTGGGAAATGGTTTATCTCGTTTGGCTGGCAAGGTTTTCAGAATAGGTCATTTAGGTGACTTTAACGAACTGATGCTCATAGCAACTCTTGGTGGAATTGAAATGGGGCTTTCTAAAAGTTCTGTTCCCCATCAAGTTGGCGGAACTCAGGCAGCTATGCAATTTTTAAAGCAAAACTCATAATTTCATACTATTGATTCGTTTCAAATAGTAAAATTCTAACTTTTAAAAACGATAATTTTTTGATTTTTGGGGATAAGTTTTTCATTTTTGTGGACAACTAATCTTTTTTCTGTGGATATCTCATATTTCGTTTTGTTTGCTGAAATTTTCATGTCAATCTGATCTTAGGATAAAAACTGGGGGGTATTAGAAGTTAATCACTTAAAAGGTCGTCGCAAGACTGACAATTTATGTGAAAAACGGACAAAACCAACTCTGGATCAACAAACTGAGATCGTCCACAACTTTCGAGTTGGATCGCAGTTAAAGGTGAAACGAGCTTATAAAGCGCAAGCAGAGTAAGCAAATTGAACGCCTAGCGTGATATTAAACTTAGTTTGAAATCGTGCAAGGATGTGAGAGAGACAGTAGTTATCCGTGAAGGGGTAAGTGTATGAGAAATCACACATTTGCCCCTTCCGCTTTTGGCGAGCCATGATCTTTCTATGTTGGGGGGAATCTTAGAAGGACCATGGCTCGAGATCGTCCACGATTTAGATATCATATATTTATCTTTATGCAATATGATGTATTAAAATTGATTGATTATACAAGATGTGGCATTAAACAGCAGTTATGTTTTAATTGAGTTGAACTTCAATGCACCAATACACAATACTAATTATGGCACTGATGATTATGTTGGCAGTCTTTGCTTTTCAAATGTTTTCAACTTATGGATTTATGGGATTTGAATTCCAATAATTGAATTAAGTAAGGCTCACAATATATTGAAACAAAATCTTTTTATTACAGGAGCCGGCGTAAGCCAAAATAGCGGTATTCCAACATTTCGAGGTGCCGATGGGTTTTGGACTATAGGTAGTTCAAATTTTACACCTCAAGAAATGGCAACTAGAAAAATGTACTGTGAAAATCCCTCTGAGTTTCTACTTTGGTATTATAAAAGGTTTGCATCATATCGTCACATCTTACCCAACGAAGTTCATTTTTGGCTAGCTGATAAAAATCTCATAACACAAAATATTGATGGCTTAGATGGTAAAGCCGGTAATTCTGAATATATTTCTATTCATGGACGTTTAGACAAAGTAACAGTGTTTCAAAATCAAGATGTTATTACCCCGATAGAAGACGCACCCTGGGATATTGTTGCTAGCGAAAAGATCGATTTAAACGATAACGTTAAATTAAAGAAGCTTTTACTGGAATTGTTTAAAATTAAAGATCACCCAGAACATGGCCGTTCACTTAAGCCATTTGTACTTTTATTTGATGAATATTATACAGAATTATATCAAATGAGCAAAGCTGAGCGTGCAATGCAGTTTGCAGACAGTGTTGTATTTATGGGGACATCATTCAGTGTAAATATTACATCGATTGCTCTTCGTTATGCTCTCAGCAATAATGCCAAAATTGAGATAGTTGATCCTGATCCCATCGATCTTAATATTAGTGGCATAAAATATCATAAAATGACGGCGAGCGAGTATATTTCAGAGTTTGATCACGTTTAATTTGATAGGCTCAAAAAAATGAAACGCTTACGCTTAAAGCCTAAATAAATCCATTCTAGGCATTAAGCCCAAAAGGTGTTTGCTATAATCGTGCTCTGGGTGGTCAAATAACTTATCTGTCTCCGCAATTTCACAAATTTTACCATTTTGCATCACAGCAACCCGATCACACATTTGCCTGATTACTGGTAAATCGTGAGAAATGAATAGCATGGTAAGACTTAACTCTTCCTGCAAATCTTTTAATAAATTTAATATGTTAGCTTGAACTGAAACGTCTAATGCTGAAGTTGGTTCATCACAAATGAGAATTTCAGGTCTTGATGCAAGTGCTCTAGCAATAGAAATTCTCTGTCGTTGACCACCAGAAAATTCATGTGGGTATTTTTTGAGTGAATTGATGGGCATACCAACAAAAGAGATTAAATCCCGGACTACTTTTAATGTTTCGCTTGAATTTCCAGTTGATCGATGAAAACGAATTGGTTCAGATATTATATCCTCAACGGTCATTCTGGAATTTAAAGAAGAATAGGGGTCTTGGAAAATCATTTGCATTTTTCTTCTAATTAAAGAAGTTTTTGTTTTTTGAGTTTTCTGCAAAACATTATGGCCAAATATATTTATATCACCTGATTTTGGTGTATATAATCCCGCAATTAGACGGGCTAGAGTACTTTTCCCAGACCCACTTTCCCCAACCAGTCCAAAACTTTCGCCAGTTTGTATCTCGATTGACACATCATCCACAGCTTTTAACGAAATACGGTTTTTACGAAATAAAGCCTGCCGAATAGCAAATTCAATTGATAAGTTTTTCACTGAAACAGCAGTGCCATGGGTTTCAGATGATTTATTTTTCGAAAGCCAGTGGTCGCTTACATTTTCTAGAGTGACTTTTTCTTCTGATCCATCGATATAGTCAACAACAGTAAAGCGATGAAGCTTTTGATCGCCACTGGGTACTGCGGATATTAAACTTTTTGTATAGTCATGTTTAGGTTTTTGGAGAACTTGTTCTACTTTTCCCTGTTCCACCAATTGACCATTGTACATTACTGCAACCCGATCAGCGATTTCGGCTATAACACCTATATCGTGAGTTACAATAATAACCCCTAAATTACGCTGCTTGCATAGTGATTTTATTAAATCCAGAATTTGCTTCTGGATCGATACATCGAGAGCAGTAGTGGGCTCGTCAGCAATGATTAAATCAGGGTCGCCAGCCAGTGCCAAAGCGATAACAACACGTTGACGCATTCCCCCTGAAAACTGATGTGGGTAGGCGTCCAACCGTGGTTCTGGATTGGGAATACCGACTGAGTCAAGTAGCTCAATCGATTTTTCTCGAGCGGAGGCCCCAGAAATTTTTAAAGTTTCGATAAGTGTTTCGGATAATTGTTTACCAATTGTCATCAGCGGGTTTAACGAGGTTTGAGGATCTTGAAAAATAGTACCTATTTTTGCTCCTCTTATCTTTCTCATTTCCTCGTTGGACAATTGATCTATACGATTTCCGTCAAAAATAATTTCTCCACCTGAAATATAACCGGGGGGTTCTAAAAGATTGATAATTGAGTTGCCTACAGTTGACTTTCCAGCGCCACTTTCACCTACCAAACCTAGGACTTCACCCTTAGCGACTGCAATTGACACCTTATTAACAGCTGCGACTTGGCCTCTACGAGAAGGAAAATCTACACTTAGGTTATTGATTTCAAGAAGATTGGTCATCGTAACTTTGGATTAAGTGCATCTCGCATCCAATCTCCCAGTAAATTTACAGAAAATACTAGTATTATCAGGGCAATGGCTGGAAAAAAAGTAATCCACCAAAGTCCAGAGAAGAGGAATTCATTTCCAACTCTTATAAGTGTGCCTAAAGAAGGTGTGGTCGGCGGTATACCCTGACCAAGAAAGCTTAAGGTTGCCTCGGCGATTATCGCAAGGGCTAGACCAATAGTTGCGATAACAAGGACAGGGCGAAGTGTATTTGGTAAAATATGTCGCAGAATGATTGTAAATTTTGGTAATCCAATGAGTTTGGCGGCCTGGACATATTCCTTTTCAGCCTCTACCAGTGTGGCGCCTCTTGCAACACGTGCAAACTGAGGCCAATCGGTAAGTCCAATGGCCACAATCACAACATAAATCGCAAACTCTTCACGCAGCTCTAGAGGCAGGGCAGCTCTACCAATCCCATTAATGAGTATCGCAACTAAAATCCCAGGTATAGTAAGCTGTACATCTGCTATTCGCATAATGACTGTATCTGTTAAGCCACCGAAATATCCCGAAATTACACCTAAGGTAACTCCTAGTAACATGCCTAAAAAAACGGCTGCTATGCCAACAAGAATTGAAATGCGACCACCGTAAAGAATGGTCGAAAGCATGTCACGTCCTTGGTTATCTGTTCCAAGAAGGTATGCCGATGAGCCTCCATCTGACCAGGCTGGAGGAAGTTTTCCATCCCATAAAGAAATCTGGGCCGGATCGAACGGATTATATGGTGCAATTAAAGGTGCCGCAAAGGCCGCGGTAATGGCTATGAAAGTAATTGTTGCAGCAATAATAGCTCCAGGTGTCGTAAAAAAAGAATAAACAATATCATTGTCTAAAAATCGCTGCCAACGAGATTTTGATTGATCGGTTTTAGTCAAGCTATGACCCTCCACGTCGTATTCGAGGGTCGACAACAAAGTAAAGAATATCAACGATGAGGTTTATCACAACGAAAAGCAGAGCAACAAAAATCAAATAGGCTGCCATTATAGGAACATCGACGAAATCGACAGCCTGAATGAACATCAAGCCTGTTCCCGGCCACTGGAAAACTGTTTCGGTGATTACGGAATAAGCTATGAGCCCCCCGATATTTAAGCCAATGATCGTTATCACAGGGACAAGTGTATTGCGCAGAGCATGACCAAAATGAATAGCCCTGTTTGCTAAGCCCCGAGCTCTCGCAAACTTTATATAATCTGATCTCATTACTTCTAACATTTCTGCTCTAACCAGCCTCAAAATCATTGTAAGCTGGAACAGAGATAGGGTGATTGCAGGTAAAATTATTGACCGCCACCCATCGACAGTTAATAAGGATGTCTTCCACCCACCAAGCTCAATTACTCCTGCTCTACCAGAAGAGGGAAGCCACCTCAGATATACCGCAAAAAGATAAATGAGGCCGATACCAATAATAAAAGTGGGAAGGCTTACACCAATTAGACTCACACTCATTATTATTTTACTGACCCATGAATAACGCCGGATACCTGTAAAGACACCAAGAACGATCCCTATGAATACAGCAATAATAGCAGAAGCAAAAACCAACTCTAGAGTAGCTGGCAGCCTTTCTAATATTAATTGACTGACAGGCTGTTTAATCCGGTAAGACAGACCAAAGTCACCTTGTGCAACATTAACCATAAACCTCTGATATTGAACTAAAATAGGATCATCTAATCCAAGCTGTTGTCGAATTTCAATTCGTTGCTCTCTGGTTGCGTCTTGCCCAACCATATTATTCACCGGATCGCCGACGAAATTGAACAAAGAAAAACTTATGGCTGACACAACAGCCATTACCAAAAGAGCCTGGGCTAACCGGTTAAGAATAAAGTAAAACATGAAACCTGCTAAAAAACAGGGGGGCCATCGAAATGGCGCCCCTTATTGTTGTAATTTTATTTGAAGACTACGTAGCGCGGTCTTAAATGATCGTCTGCGGCGATTGGCACATCAACATTGTCCTTCATACTCCAACCAAGTACTTGGTGGTGAATAGGCAAATATGGCATTTCTTTCTTAATTATTTGCCAAGCCTCATCGATGAGAGCCGTACGCTTAGGAATATCAGTTTCAGTTTCAATTAGTCTAGTTATTTCGTTTACCCTAGGGTTATTGTAACCGATACCATTCCATGATCCTTCTCCGTGGAAAAGATAAGTGAACACATAGTGACTATCCAACGTAGATACACCCCATCCTAACATATAGAAGTCAGAAATTCTTTTTTGGATCTTTGGAAAGTGCTGTGCTTTTGGAATAGCGTCTAGGTTCACTTTAACCCCAATCTTCGCTAACATTGCGACTGCAGCTTGGCAGATTTTTTCATCATTGTTATAGCGATTGTTGGGACAATCAAGTTGAATTTCAAACCCATCCGCATAACCAGCTTCAGCCATTAAGCTTTTAGCTTTGTCTAAATCAAAACCGTACTGCTTATCGAGTTCAGGTGTATTTCCTAAAACACCTGGCGGTGTAATAATACCAGTAGGAAATGACAATCCGTCCATAACAACTCTCTGAATAGCGTCTTTATCTATGGCAAGATTAAAGGCTTCTCGAACTCTTACATCTCTGAAAGGATTTGCCCCTTTAATATTTGAACTTCTTAACTCATCAAGGCTTTGGTCCATACCAAAGAATATAGAACGGACTTGCGCTACAGTTTTTGTCGTCAGGCCATCTGTTGCTTCAATACGTTTTAAATCCTGTAACGGAGCATCCAATACAAAGTCGACTTCACCAGATAGCAATGCAGCGACGCGAGTTGCAGCATTTTTAATGGGTCTGTATTCTATGCGATCCACATTACCAGGATACATAGAGTCGCCCCACCAATTTGGATTCCGATTAAGCACTGAAAGCTCTTCTGGTGCTCTGCTCATTAGCATGAATGGTCCAGTTCCATTAGAATTTCGCACTGAAAATGTTTCTTCTTCCGCGGCGAAATCCTGAGGTTTTTCCACTCCATTGGCTTTTGCCCAACCGCTATCCATAATATACACATTCGTAAGCGTGTTAGGCAGGATTGGATTTGCTCCATCAGTAACTAGTTTAACAGTATAATCGTCAATCACTTCAATCTTAGAAACAGTTTTTACCTGCTCTTTGTAATCTGAGGATTCTTCAAGCGCTCTATTGAATGAAAATACTACATCTTCTGCTGTGAAATCAGCACCGTCATGGAATGTTACTCCTTGACGAAGTTTGAATGTCCACCCATCCGGTGAAGCAGTCCAGCTTTCTGCTAGTTCTGGAACAAGGTTCATTTCAATATCACGAGCAACGAGTGCTTCATAAATTTGTCCATTGAATGCAATTGTTGGGCTCTCATTTTGCGAATGAGGATCCATTGTCAAAGCATCGCCTTGACTTGTCCAACGAAGGACATTTTCAGCATTAGCTGCTGTCGCCATTATCAGGGCAACTGAAGACAGCTTTGCTAGTTTGCAAAAATTCATATCTACCTCCTAAATTGTATCATCATATGAGGCTAGGCTTGTTAACTTTTAGTGTCTATAGTTTTTTTATAAATATTTAATTTATTTTGATTAAAAAAGGTTTCTTATGGCTTCACTAGCCCAGGCACTAGAAAACTCAAATAATTGGTTTGCTAATGGAGAGTTTTTCACGAAGTTAAGTAGTCTGGTAAATATTGTCTCTGATAGTAAAAATTCTGTATCTGTCGAAGACTTGACCAGCTACTACGCTGATGGACTTTCGGATATTTTAGAGGAACTTGGCCTCCAAACAGAAATAATTGATAACCCCATTAAAAATGGGCCGCCTTTTTTGATTGGAACTAGACTAGAGTCGTCTCAATTAAACACCATACTCCTTTATGGGCATGGTGATACAGTCCCGTTACAAGAAGGCCAATGGTTTGAAGGAATTATCCCAAATGAGTTAAAAATCATCGACGATAAAATTTACGGTAGAGGTGTTGCTGATAACAAAGGCCAGCATCTTATAAATTTACTGGCCCTGCTTTCGGTTTTAAAAATCCGCAAAAAACTTGGGTTTAACTTGAAGATTATTTTTGAAATGGGTGAAGAAATTGGTTCTCCTGGACTATTTGATCTTTGTGAACAGTATAAAGACTATTTTGAATCTGATGTGTTAATTGCTTCGGATGGGCCAAGGGTGGCTATTAATGTGCCAACAATTTTTCTGGGTTCGAGAGGAGCAATAAATTTTGAGCTTGAAGCTAAATACCGTGAAGGTGCTCACCACTCAGGAAATTGGGGAGGGGTTTTAAGAGACCCTGGGGTTAGGCTGTCACATGCACTGAGTGTTATTACGGATAAATATGGAAAAATTTTAATTGAGAATTGGAAGCCAACTTCTCTTACAGAAGAAGTGCGTCACAGATTGAAATCATTACCTACCACTATCTCTGAGACTCTAGAAATTGACGAGAATTGGGGAGAGCCTGGTTTGTCTTCAAATGAAAAACTGTTTGGTTGGAACTCTTTTTCAATTCTTGCTCTGAAGTCGGGTAATATTGATGTGCCAGTAAATGCAATTCAACCATCAGCAAAAGCATTATGTCAGCTGAGATTTGTTGTTGGAACTGATTCAAATAAAGTGATTTCATATTTAAGAGGTCATCTTGATCACCATGGTTTCAAAGATATAGAAATTATTACGGAAGACGCTATTAATTTTGAAGCCTCACGAACTAATTTGAATAATATCTGGTTAGAAAAAGTTGAGCATATTTTGGAAAAATTTCACGGAGACAAAATTCATGTTATCCCTAACTTAGCGGGTTCCCTTCCTAATAATTGCTTCACTGATATTTTGGGCATTCCAACGATTTGGATACCGCATTCATACAAGGAGTGCTCTCAGCATGCTCCAAACGAACATGTGCCAATTAAATTACTTAGGAATTCTCTTTTATTAATGACGGATTTATACTGGAATTTGGGAAAAGATGTATAAAAAATATATATTATCAATAATTTATGACTTTTAATTCACGTGGAATTTTTGACAGTATCTCTGGTCCATTATCTCCTAGTATAACAATCTCCTCTAACCTAACGCCAAATTTGTCTGGCATATAAATTCCTGGCTCAATAGAGAAAACCATTCCTGGCTCTAAAATAGTTTCCGAAGTAGATGTTATAAAAGGTGGCTCATGAATTTCACTGCCTAGCCCATGGCCAGTTCTATGAACAAAATATTTCCCAAAACCAGCTTTTTCAATAACTTCTCGAGCTGCTTTATCTATATTTTTGGCAATTTCACCAGGCATGGCTGCTGCCAAAGCTGCACAAACTGCATCCTCAACAATTTGATGAATCAAAGCATATTCTTTAAGCGTAGATCCGATGCTGGACATTCGGGTTATATCCGATGCATAGCCGTCAAATTTTCCACCTAGATCTATTACGATTACATCGCCCTCCTTTAATTCTCTCGATCCCGTTTGATGGTGGGGGAAGGCACTGTTTGAACCTGACCCAACGATAGAAAACTGAGGCAATGCTCCTTGATCAGAAAAACTATTTTGTATGACTGAGGCTATATTTTCTTCTGTTATTCCAGGTTTTATTATTTCCCAGGCTTTTTGCATTGCCAGATCGGCTTGATGCGCATTTACCCGCAAAATCTTTTGTTCAGTAGCATCTTTTTGCATTCTTAATGCGCCAATAGTTGATGCCGTAAATAATCTATTTGAATTTAATAGTTTATCTTGAACGAGAGCTGCATGATCTGCACGCATAGTATCATCAATAACTAAGGTTCTATAAGAGAAACCTTTAAGATCATTAAGTATTTCATCAATAGCTTTTAAAGGGCCTGATGCATCTGACCAATTATAAAATTTAATGTCAGTATGCTGTCTCGCACTCTCGGCCTCAAGCTCTGGCATTAAAAATGCTGAACCGGAAAGTGTTAAAAAAAATAAAAGTGGACGCTCATCAGCGTGAGGGTTTACTCCAAGAAGCCAATTTAGATTTGCGCCTGGTGACAAAACGATTAAATCGACATTTTGTTCCTTCATTTTAACGCGTAATTTATCTATTTTGTCCATCTTAACCTTCTATATCAAAATATTTCAAAGAATTAGATGCCAGCTCCTCGTTTAATTAATGATCATACAGAACAGTATCTTTCTGTTTAATTCAATAAAAATTTGGATGCTATCATCTTATGTTTATTTCTTCTGGTGAGAAGTTTGTTTTTTAACAGAGAATGAGGGAACCATATATGGAACTTGGGACTGGTAGTCTGTAAATTTTTTACCAAACCTTCTTTCAAACCTCTTTTCTTTAAATTTTGGAGCGATAATACAGTAAGCTGTGAAAACTACCGCAATTAATAATTGATCAACAGTCCAATTTGGTGTTGTCCAAGTAGTGAGGGCAAAAGACGCATAAATAGGTTGTCTTATGAACTTAAATAAACCAAGTGTTGGCAAGTCTGGGAACTTAGGGGTTTTATTTTGCGCAAGTGACATCCAGCCAAGTGCACCAGACTGGAGCTCTGCGCCAGCATCAATGCTGGCCCAAATTAGTAGTAACCAAGAGCAACTGTAAAGTGTGCACATCACAAAATAGGATATTCCTGACGCTTCCCAAATTATAATTTGTGTTGGTGTCCAAAAAAAGAATAACAAAAATAATTGCAAAGAGGCGAGGAGCGCAAATATTGTTGGAGCCAATGTTTTTGAATAATCTTTTGGTGAAAAATACAGTAAATATTTTTTCCCTATAGTTGACAATAAAAAAGAGTGAGCCAAAGGAAACTGAAGTAACAAAAGTAAATTTACAAAATACGAATATGGATCGGGTATTTTCCCAAATGATTGAGACATTCCAAAAAACATAGATACCAGCATGGTAATTACCGAGACTGTGAAAATTATGTGGCACACAAGACCATATAGAACGGCAATCACCCACCGCTTTGAAAATTTAAACGATAAAAGAGTGTTATAAGCTAAAACCACTAATTCAGCCAATGGGTCGACAATAGATCTTCTCATGAACTAGAACTAGACTTCGATGTCTATATGTAATTGAGGCAGTAGGTCGCATTTAGCAAAACCAAAAATTAAAAAAAAACAGCATAATGATTTTATTGGTTTTCAGTTTTGATTTCCAAATATAGAGCACTATTTAAAGAGGATAAATAAGAAACGGTATATTAATGAGGCATAAAATGTTGGCAGACAGGTACCTTCCGATTGTAATGCAGCTTTGTTACTTTTTGGGCCACAAAAATGAGTCTGAGGCCAAAAATTTTGGAATAAGCAAGGACTGGCTTCATTTTGATAGAAAAAGTTTAAAAACTACAAGAAATGGTGAGAAATTGGCGATGTCGCTTCTTAATCAAAACGGTACAAGGTCGGCGTATAATTCATTTTAATTATGATTGACAGGATCAACGCTTGACCAAAAATTGGAGGTTTATGGTGTCTGAGGAAAAAGAACCAGTAGTGGATTGGTACCGCATTATCACGGTTATGGAGAAAACCCTCCTGGTAGTAATTGCATTTCTAACCACCTACGCTGTTGTTGTTGAAATATTTGTTGTAGTATCTGAGCGAGCAGTAAAGCTGACTGATTTGTTACTTCTGTTTATTTATGCGGAAGTATTGGGCATGGTTGCAGCATTTTATAAATTTAGAAAAATTCCGATTACAGTTCCAATTTTCATAGCAATTACCGCGCTTTGTCGTTTAATTATACTCCAGGGCAAAGGTATTAACACCGTTGATTTGCTGTATGAAAGTGGTGCCATTCTTTTGCTTGCACTTGCTGCCCTAGCTATCAGATGGAACTTGGTTAATCTAATAAGGCCAAAGGACACTAAAGAGTAGAATTTTTAACCGTTTTAGTACAATCTCAGATAAAAGTTTTATATGAGAGGTTGTTACATGGATAAACTTTCAGGTGGATGCCTTTGCGGGAATATTCGTTATAAGATTTTGAAAGAGCCACTTTTGGCATATACTTGTAATTGTCGCTTTTGTCAGAAAGATACTGGTACTGCTTATCGTTCTGCTCTTTCTATACTTAACGAGAATGTGGAGCTCTCCGGTAAGGAATTTAGAGTTTACACTTATAAAAGTCCCGAACATGGTCGAGAGTTATATAAGAACTTTTGTCCTGATTGTGGAACAACTATTTCGCTCAAAACTGAAAGATTTCCTGAACGACAAGTGATAATGATTGGAACTCTAGATGATCCTTCTCAAATCGCTTTAAACACGCATATGTTTATAGAAGAAGCCTTTGATTGGGTTGAGTTTCCAAAAGACCATATTGCTTATGCAAGACACAGAATTAATGATGATGGGACGCCGGCAGCTCCAATGAATTAAAAAAGATCAATTTTGATTTTTTATAAGGTTGTTTATCGGTCTGCTTAAAAGAAATCGATTATATACATTGATCGGCAAATTATTGAAGATCTTGATAAGCAAGAAGGTAAGCGCAAATACAAAAAGGCCTCTTATCACAAGGATAGTGAATAACGAAGGTCCTATTAGTAATAATATTGTTGTATCCTCAATCAGAGAGTGAAACAAATTTATAAAAATAAGTGCGCCAACTGCTGAACGGGGCGTTACTAATCCTTGCTTTACGTCTTTTATCATTAATCCTCCGCCGAAACCGAGGCCTAAAGTCAATCCAACAACAACAATTGTCGATGCACTCTGTCCTATATTTAGTATTTTTAAAAAAGGACTTAGACAAATACGGATTATTTTTTCAATTCCGATTAGACGTAGAATTTCTAAAAAAGTTATTAAAATAACAATTACAATTTGAATAAATATCAAACCCTTAATCTGATCGGTAATCCACTGTTGAAGGGTCGGTGCCAAGGACATTTCTGGTAAATTAAGAACCGCTATTTGGTCCAAAAGTTCAAAAGTTGAGAAAACAGAGTTTAGTAACGTGCAAAATAAAATACCTGATAAAATTCTTATAATAATCGTAGCTCCAGCTGACAGACCAGCTTGGCGTGAAATGGCGGCCTCGATAATGACTGAATGTGTAAACAGAATAAAAGATGCTAAAATTGTTGTTTGTGCTACTGTTAAATTTTCAATTCCTGGAGTTGAGGCAAGTACTAGTATCCCTGCATAAGGGTTGGTTAACATTGTAGTTGTAATAGCGAGAGCCATTTCTGCGGGTAGACCCATCATAGTCGTTATTGGAGCGAAAAGATTGGTTAGCACTGCAACTAAACCATAAATTTCTGCAATCTTAACCAAGACCAGAGTAGGGATCATTATTTTGAATAACTCAAAAGAAACAACAAATATATCATTTGCTACTTTCTTAAAAAATCTGCCACAATTTGTGGAAAAGCAGTTTCATGACCTTGCCCATGACTATGTGCGCCAACCATCACAGAAATATTTCCTGTCGCATTCACTCTGATGGTTGCAGCGTCGTATAAACCGACCCTGGCACCCAGTGTTCCAATTAAATTTGACGGTGCAATTCCACAAGCCTCAATATAACTATTAATGCCAAGACCTCTTAGTTTTCCTTTGGCTTCACTTTTCTTTCTTCTTTTAGCAAATCCTTTTAAATCTGCGTGATGTTCAAGCCTATCCATTACAGCGTCATAATCACCCACGTCATAGTTTAAACCTGCAGCCGTAACGTAGGGAAATTGATCTGATTTTATAAAGTTCTGCCGTCTTAAGTTTGTTGGGTCCAAACCAAGCTCCGTAGCAGCCTTATCAATTACTCGCTCTAGAGAATAAGTCGCTTCCGGGCGTCCAGCACCTCTATAAGCATCCACTGGCGCTGTATTTGTAAAAACAGTTTTTACATTTACGTAGACATTAGGAACAGCGTAGTTACCAGCCATTAAAGTTCCATGTAAAATCGTCGGTGTAACGGTTGAAAAGTTTGATAAATAGGCCCCCACGTTGGCCATTGTTTCTGTACGAAACGCGAGAAAATTATTATCTTTATCTAAAGCCAACTCAATCTTAGTAACGTGGTCTCTACCATGTGCGTCAGTCATAAATGATTCAGACCGGGTTGCTGTCCATCTTACGGGGCGTTTGATGCGTTTGGCAGCTGCCAAAACTAGAGCCTCCTCACCATAATGATAGATTTTTGACCCAAATCCACCACCAACATCTGGAGATACAACCGTTAACTTATTTTCAGGAATTCCCAACACAAATGCAGAAATTAGAAGGCGCGTTAAATGTGGATTCTGAGAAGTTGTGTAAAGAGTGTAATCATCATTGGCGGGATTATAATCAGCTATAGAGCATCTTGGCTCCATTGCATTTGGCACCAAACGGTTATTTACCAATTCAAGAGTAGTTACGTGATGAGCATTTTTTATCGCAGTATCAGTAGCTTCTCTATTATCTTCGATCCAACCCCAATCATAACATTGGTTGGTACCGATTTCATCATGAACAAAGTTACTACCAGACAGTGCAGAGGCCATATCAATAACAGCTGGTAATTCCTTTATATCAGCCTTTATTTTTTCAGCTGCATCGCGAGCTTGTTGTTCCGTTTCGGCGATAACGGCAGCATAAGCATCTCCAACATGCCTTACTTTACCATGAGCCAAAACAGGACGCTTGGGCTCCTTCATAGGTTCTCCATTTCTAGAATTTATAAGCCACCCAGCTGGATTACCTCCAACATCAACAAAATCTTCACCCGTAAAAACAGTGACTACTCCAGGCATTTTTTCAGCCTCCGATGTATCAACTGTTTTAATTATTCCATTTGCAACTTCTGATCGGGCGAATACTGCATAAGTTTGATTTAACAAACTAATATCATCACTATATCTACCACTACCAAGTAAAAATCGAGCATCTTCTCGACGCCTTGTTGCGGCTCCTATTCCTGAGTCTTTAGGCATTTCTTTCTCCTTAAAATGGATTATTCTGCAGCAATGCTTGAAACATCCTGACCAGATGCCGCCAAAATCGCCTTAACAATATTGTGATAACCTGTGCACCTACAAATATTGCCCTCTAAGTGCTCTCTAATTTCAAGCTCGGATGGTTTGGGGTTTGTTTTCAGTAAAGAAGCAGCAGCCATGACCATTCCAGGGGTACAAAAACCACATTGTAAACCGTGATGATCCTTAAAAGCTTGCTGGATTACATTTAAAGAGCCGTCATCATTAGCTTGACCCTCAATAGTAGATATTTTAGCTCCATTTGCTTCTAGTGCAAACATTGTACAAGCTTTTACGAGTTTCCCATCCACGTGAATAGCGCAAGCACCACATTGACTGGTGTCACATCCAACATGTGTGCCAGTCAGATGTAAATCGTTCCGAATAAATTCTACGAGTAAAGTTCGCCCTTCAACGGATCCAGAAACCGTTTTCCCGTTAACGGTCATTGTCACATTAGACATTTAGTTTCTCCAATTTATACTGCTTTAATGCAGCTTATTTTAAGATCAATTTCATGATCTCACTATTTATTTTGGGGAAACTGAAATTACTAAATTTTAAATACT
>CACAPQ010000007.1 GCA_902534325.1 Paracoccaceae bacterium
TAATGCCGCCGAGCGTACAATTCAAAATGCTATAACGAACGACGCTATTCATACTGGGGCTACAGTAGCAGGCCCCAACCAGGGTGCTAAGTTTCATCTTGCCCACCTTCCATCAGACGCGGTCACCTCCAAAGATTATGGTAAGATGGTTGGAGCGGCTGTTAAAACCCATGCTGTCGATATGGAAGCAAACAAAACGTATGTGATTTCTAAAATACATACGACTGCTGGGGAAAACGTTATTAATGGTGTTGGTAAAGTTGGTAAAGCAATCGACGATAAGGCTGATATTTTCCGAGACTCCGATACCACGGATACTGCAATGACTGGCGCTGTAAGTTTAGAAGTGGGCGATGTTGTGGTGGTTGGCGCTGCCGCAGTTGCTAACGGAGATCTTACGGTAATTGAATTTAAAGAAGTTTTAACCGGTGATCATGCGTTTAAGGCTGGTGATAGCTATGTCATCACATCATTAGGCTCAGGTTCTGGTGCCGTAACGACTAGTGGAACCAATGACGCCTCAGCCATTGCGCGGGCCGTTACTGGTATAAATAATGGTGATACCTTGGTTTTAGGTCAGCGATTTACGGTTGATGCAAATGCCTCCAAGGCTCAGCTGGCGCATATTAATGCTCTTACCGAGGGTATGACTTTTACTGGAGGGACTAACACGCTGACCAAGGATATTGAAGCGATCCAGGCTTTGGTAAACACAGCGCGTGTTCAGGCGGGAGCTCAGTATGCAGCGATGGAAAGTGCCGTGAACTACACCACAGATTTAACGGCTCAATACGAGCTTGGCTATAACACCGTCAATGATGTGAACTTCTCTATGGAGACAGCACACTTGGCAAAGAACCAAATCCTACAGCAGGCGGCAACAGCGATGCTTGCGCAGGCAAACTCAGGTCAGCAGGGGTTACTCCAGTTGATCAGTTAATAAAGATAAAAGAAAAAAACCAATAAAATTTGCGAGATAATAATAAAAAAACTAATACGAAACTATCTCAATAACTTCAGGGCGGCTTTCTAAGCCGCCCTTTTTTTATAAAAATAGGCGGAAAACTGGTATATATTTTGCTGCTGCTCTTTAAATAAATAGTCTTAAAGCTTATATATACCAAATAGGCACAGATGGAGTATACCTTATGAATACACCAGCAGAAAATATCATTGAAGAGCCTGATGAAAATATCAAAGAAGTAGGTGCCGCTGATACCGCGGAAGATCATGAAGAAGTAAATTCTAAGGCAAGTTCCGAATTTGCTCTGAAACTTGTTAGTGCTGTAAAATCTTTAAATAATGATGAAATTACTCATTACGAGATGGTCAACTTATTTAATACTGCTGAGGAATTACGATGTTTATTTCTATTTATTCGAGCCTTACCCTATAATCCAATTGTAAAAATATACCCTGAGGCCCCATTTTTGTTTTTTAAGGGCATCATCGTACCGCGTTCGTTTGATCTGTCAGAGGAAATGGCGCGAGAGATAGAAACGTTCATGAAGGGTCAAAACAGCGAATATTATTCAGATCTCCGCTTGCATGATCTTGAACAAACTTTCATTGACGCATATGAAAGTGCAATTCGCATTTACAATGACATGGTAGAAAAGACACGAGATTCTTATCATACGAGCGTAAAGCTTGCAAAGACCCAAGTATTTGAAATATCAGCTGTTTTTGTTTGTTTATTTATTCTAGTACTGACACTTATTGGTATAAGTTAACGATCTTGGACAAGTAATACGGGTAACTGCTGGTAACTAAAAAATCTTGAATAATTATAACCAGTCATGAAATTAACAGTCCAATACATTTTTGAATTAAACCTATTTTTTGTCTGGGTCCAGTAGGCTTCAGGTGATACTCCGGGAAAGTATTTTTCATTTATTTTGGGTTTTTCACACTTTTCGCATACCAAACTCTCAAGTTCATCCAGAGTTGGTAACCGCCAGTTTCCACCAAGTTGCTCAGATGCTTGTTTGCGTGCTTCCTCTATCTCAACATGATTAAGCTTAACGATTTCGCCGTTACATTTTTCTGTATCATAATTCCAAGTTTGGCCTACCGTGCAGCGAAGCCAATCGATCCCATTTTTAACGTCTCTGACCGTGTGGCCATCATCAAAAAATTGAGCTATGGAACTGGTTATCCATAAAAAATAAACTAAAATATAAATTAGTAGGCGAGAGATCATTTTGATAGTTCCCCTTTTTGTATTAAAATGCAGGATATGTGCCATAAAACCAGCTTTAATTTTATAAATGGTACATTTCTTGTATAGATAAACGCGAGATAGTTGGAGTGCTGTAATGGATATAGCTTCATTAGTTGGATTGGTAGGGGCAATAGGCGCGATACTTGCGGCTATGATTGCTGGAGGCGGTGTTGCCCCTTTTATTGATACCCAGTCTATTTTTATTGTTTTTGGCGGAACTTTTTTTGCTGTCATGTATGCAAACCCCTTGCCAGTCTTTCTTGGTAGTTTTGGAGCAATGGCCAAAGCGTTCTTACCTCCAATCAAAAAACTGGATGAAACCGTCGAGCGCATGGTTGAGCTTGCGGGTATGGCGCGTAAAGACGGGATGATGGCTCTAGAGGGCCAGCCCGTTCCAGACAAGTTCTTTGAAAAGGGTATGCAAATGCTGGTAGACGGCGCTGACGAACAAAAGCTTGTCAAACAAATGAAGTCAGAAATCGCATCAATGAAAGCTCGGCACGAAGTTAACCAAGGTGTTGTGCAGGGATGGGTTGATGTGGCTCCGGCCATGGGAATGATTGGTACGTTGATCGGTTTGGTTCTCATGTTAGGAAACATGGGCGATCCAAAGTCTATTGGTCCTGCTATGGCTGTTGCCCTTTTGACAACTTTGTATGGTGCTTTCGTTGCGAACGTTTTGTTTGCACCAATAGCTAAAAAACTTGAATATTACACAACATACGAAGTTGTTTATCGCGAAATAGTTCTTGAAGGACTAAGAGGTATTGCAAGAAGTGAATCTCCTAGAAATATTCAAGACCAAATGGCGGCAGCTTTACCGCCCAAGCTTCAAAGCAAATTTGAGTTAGCGGCCTAGGCCAGTAATTCAATTTGATTTTGTGAGAGAATAAATGGCAGAAGAAGTATTAGAAGAAGAACAGGAAGAGGAAGAGTGCCCCAAATGTCCGCCAGCGGGGGCGCCCGCCTGGATGGCAACTTTTGCCGATATGGCAACCCTTTTGATGGCCTTTTTCGTACTTATTTTATCTTTTGCTGAATTTAATGTACCTAAGTTTAAACAGATATCCGGTTCGCTAAGAGAGGCATTTGGTGTTCAAAAAGTTGTTCCCGTTGTTGAGCAACCAAAAGGTACAACAGTTATTTCTCTTGAATTTAGTCCAAGTCCAACCCCTGCAATAACCGATACTTTGCGACAGCAGACGACCGAACTGCAGGCACCTGAGCTTGAGTTGCAAACAAAAACAGAAGACTCCCCAGATGGAAGCGAAACTGACAAGCAAAATAAATCAGATTTTGCGGGTGAAGGCGGCGAGGGTGCAGACCAATTAGATGCTACTGAACTTGCTAAACAACTTAAAAAGGCCATTGATACAGGCGAAGTGACGGTTGAAATGCTAGGCGAAAACGTTGTTATTAATTTTCCTGAGGAAAAAACGTCTGATGAAGATATAAGCACAATGATCGCTGAAACATTGGAAGCTTTGAATGAGGCTCGAGAGAATGCTGGGGCAGGAGCTTCGGAGCAAGAGGTGCTTTTTGGTGGAATTGAAGGTGAACTTGAAAAATTAGCGGCATCGATGAATGAGGCCTCCCCTCAAAATGGAGAGGGTCCAGGTGGGTCATCTCAAGAAGCATATCAAAAGCAACAAAATGCATCACGTACGACTGAAGAACTTACAACTGCTCTGAAACAGCAAATTGATCAGGGTTTAGTCGAAGTTGAGCAACGTGACGACAAGGTGTTTATTACCGTAGGGTCGGGTGGAGCATTTCCTTCGGGTACTGCAGATTTGACTGAAGAAGCACAAAGAATTTTAGATCGTATTTCTCTAGCAGCAATGAGCCCCAAAAGCACAATCACTGTTACTGGTCATACTGACGATGTTCCCATTAAGAATGCACAATTTCGGGACAATTGGGACTTGGCCGCTGGCAGGGCATCGAGTGTTGTGCAAGCCATACAGAGAACGGGTTTAATTGATGGAGATCGTCTATCTGCGGTAAGCAAAGGTGAAACAGCACCGTTGGCAGACAATGCAACAGCGGCTGGTCGCTCGGAAAACCGTAGAATTGAGATAGAAATAACCTATTAAGGCTAAATTGTTTTTTTGTGGGTCGTTTCAACCTATAGTGGAGATCAAAAAATATGGTTGAAGTTGCGAAGGAAGTTGCAAAGCCTGATTACTTAAGTTTAGTAAATAAAAGTGGCTCTGGGTTCAATGTGTCTGAGCTCGTAGATGCCATAGTGGGTTCAGAAATCGAACCCAAGAGAAATCTGCAAAAAACAAAGCAAGAAAAAACAGAAAATGCTATTTCAGGCATTGGTTTTTTAACATCTCAAGCCAGTATGACGCAAAACAGTTTCACATCTGTAAAAAGTGAGACATTTTTTGAGATAAGTTCTTCTAACTCATCCGGTGTAACTATAAAGGCAACAGATGAAACACAATTGCAAGCCGGCATTAGGAGTATCTCAAATGTCACGACTGCAAAAAAGATGGCCTTTGAGTTTGGGGGATTTTCAAACCTTACGGATAAATTTACCGCAAATTTAACAATTGACCTTGGCAAATGGACTAAAACGGCGGCAAGCAGTTCGGCGAATACTAATAGTTTCGCAAGCCAAAAAACCTATATGGTCACCGCACCAATATCGGTTGGTGCCGATGTAACTAAAATAGAAAATGGATCGGATTATGGCGGTGGATCACCTATAGCTGCGAACACGACATTCAAGGTCAATGATGGTGTGTCTGACACTATTTCATCGGCATCTATAAAAGAGATTGATGTCTATGCATTCCAAGATGCTGATGGGGCCAATGCTGATACCGTAAACTTTTCAAATAAGTCTGTTAGTGAAGTGGCGGCTTTACTGAATGCAGTTACAGGGATTTCTGCAACAACAGTAGATACGACGGGAGAAGGTACCAATTTTTCGATTATTGTAACAAGCGATAATACGGGCGCTGACAATGGGTTCAGAATATCGAGTGCTAACGATAATAATGATAATAAACGCTTTAGAACGCCAACTTTACCGGATGCGAGTACGACTATCAATAGGTTCAGTCAACTAGCTTCCGATGCGACGTTTACCTTAGATGGCGTACAAGTTACCCGCGAAAGTAATTCAATTACTGACTTATTAGATGGTGCCTCAATTGAGCTTAAATCTGACTTTACCACTTCCGCAAGTATTGGGATAAGTCGCTCAGAAACAAATGTGCGCTCTACTGTAAATAGTGTCATCAATTCTCTGAATGAGTTTAAGGCAGAAATAGACCGCCTCACTTTTATCGATCTTGAGGGCGATGCAAATGGCCCTTTGGCGCTGGATCCCGCGGTAAACTCCATTAAGTCTAGCTTTAAAAAATTAGCTGTTGAACCTTTAAATGGGTATGGTGACAAGTCGATATATTTGTCCCAACTTGGTATAAAAACCGATAACAATGGTGACTATTTTCTAGACGATACGTTATTTAAGAAAACCTTTTCTTCCAATCCGGAATATTTTCAAGCACTTAAAGATGAAAATTTGGCTACAAATACAAGTTCCGCCACAGTAACAAAGTCACCTTTTACTCAGATTGCAGTTGGGACATA
The DNA here is from genome assembly GCA_902534325.1 of Paracoccaceae bacterium. Classification (GTDB taxonomy): domain Bacteria; phylum Pseudomonadota; class Alphaproteobacteria; order Rhodobacterales; family Rhodobacteraceae; genus Salinivivens. Next base: position 5,834 of record CACAPQ010000007.1, read on the forward strand.
TACGGTATCAAAAGACGGTGCTCAGTGGAAGTTTGGTGATACAAACTTAACTCGATTTGATTACAAAGGCGGGAGCATGTTTACCTCAACTACTTATCCAGGCTTAGTCATCAAAACTGCTGCTGCTGAGCCAGCAAGTTTTAACATTTACTCAGGACAAAGTTTCTCGAAACGCGTATCAGACCTGATGACAAAAGTAGTGGAAGTTGGGTCTCCTCTAAGGAACGCAGAGGAAACATATAAAACACGAAGCACAGATATTGAAGAGAGGCTGAAAAAGCTGGAAGAGCGCGAAAAACTGATTAACAGTAAATATACTGAACAATTTGGTAAAATGGAACAATCAATGACGCAATTCAACAGTACGAAAACGCTGTTGGAAAATTTCATCGAAGCTTGGAAAAAACAAAAATAGTTTAAAGACTATATTTTTTTACTTTTTCAATAAGTGTTGTGCGCAATAATTTAAGATCCTTCGCTGCCTCGCTTGTATTACCACTATTTCTATCAAGCGCGGTCTCTATAAAGACGATTTCTATATCTCTAAGCAGAGCTCTTAGATCTACCGAGTTGTTTGTTTCAAACCATTTTGCAAAATCTTCTGGTTTCGGAGGGCTAGTATCCCTATCTTCAGGATGTTCTTCAGGATCTTGCAATCCTAATTCGTCGAATTCGGACCATATCTCGGCCTGTTCTTCCGTTCTATTGATCACTCCACTATCGACGCTGAGCAGGTATTTATTGACGTCTTCGCCGTTAACCATGGTATTTGGGAAAAAGATTAGCGACCGTTCGACTACATTTCGAACTTCACGAATATTGCCAGGCCAAGCATAGTCCTTGAGTGCCTTTATCGCCGTATTATCGAAATTGGGTCTCTTTGTATTTTCTGTTTTAGTTTTTAGCTTTAAAAAATGATTTACTAAATCAGGTATATCGTCAGAGCGTTCGTTTAAGCTAGGAACAGAAATAGGAAAGACATTTAATCTGAATAAGAGATCCTCTCGAAAACTATTATCTTCCACTAGAAACTCTAAATTCTTGTGTGTCGCGCAAATTATTCGCACGTCGAGTTTTACTTCTTTACTGCTGCCAACCTTTGAAATTATTGAATTTTCTAAGACTCGGAGAAGTTTTGTTTGAACACCAAAAGGCATATCTCCAATTTCGTCGAGGAAAAGAGTGCCTTTATTTGCTTGCTCAAATTTACCCATTGTTGTTTTTAGAGCGCCTGTAAAAGCTCCTTTTTCGAAGCCAAATAATTCAGCTTCAATTAATTCACTTGGGATAGCCGCACAATTAAGTGCAATGAAATTCCCTTTTCTTCTACTTTCGTCATGGATGGCTTCAGCAACTAATTCTTTTCCAGAACCTGTTGGCCCATTTATTATTACCGGTGAACCTGATGATGCGACCAAGCCAATCATTTTTTTTAATTCGACAGCTGGTTTTGAATGCCCGATTATCTTGTTATCTATTGACGTCATCAAGTTTGTGTCTCTTTTGGCCTTAAATTTGCTTTAGGTTATAGCGGGAAATATGCTATTTCTAGCTTAAATAAAATGAATTAATGAAACAATTTTATGTTTAGCGGTTTTTTAGGGTTATTACGTGTTTGAAAAACTACAAAAGAGTTTAAGTCAAATAAGACAGAAAATCCTGCCTAAAAAGCCAGATCTTGAACATTTAGATCAACAAGATCTTTCTCGTTTTAGTGAACAAGATATTGTCTTAGAAAGTGAAAAACAAATTCAAAAATATTTACCTGAGGTTTTAGGCCAGGCGCTTGCTAGAACCTGGATCGATAAAAGATTTTTGGATGCATTTTATGAGTATCCAGTTGAAGTATTGGAGCGTGGAGGGGTTTATTTGCCTGAAAGTGTTTCAGTAGAGTTTAAAAAGGAAAAAGATCAACGTCCAAAGGTAATCGTTTATGAAAATGAAAAAAAATCAAAACGAAAACTGCTTGAATTAAAATTAGTAATGGTGGCAGAACAATGAGACTGAAACATTTTTTTATTATAATTTCTCTTATAAGCATTGGACATATTGCTCGAGCTGAAAATCATAGTTCATCTCCCAAATTAGCCGAAGAATTTGAGATCGCAGTTAAGAATGTGGAGAGTAAAAACTTCCTTGAAGCTGTTAAGATTTTTGACAAGCTTGCCCAGAGCGGGCTCCCAGAAGCCCAATTTAACTTATCACTTTTATATTCTAGCGGTTTAGGCACTCCAAAAAATTACAAAAGCGCCCTCTATTGGTCTTGGCAAGCACATCTAAATGATCATCCTACCGCAATTAATCAAATTAACGAAATTTTCGACTTAATCACGGAAGCTTTAAGAGATGCCGTCGCAAACCAAATAATTGATGAATTATTATCTGTTTCAAAAGCTGGTGATCAAACTTCTGCACTTAAGCTTGGAAAAACATATACTAATTTGCTGGTAGCGCCGGATTATCAATCTGCCTATGTTTGGCTATCGATTGCTCAAGCTTATGGTTTGGAAAATGCTAGTGAGCTGCTTAGTCAGGTTGCCGATGAACTTACCCTCGAAGAAATACTTGCCCAGCAAGAGCAAGCATCAACTATGTTCTCTGAGATAAATTAGTGATTATTTTGTAGGCGCTATGTCTTTTACAAAATCTAGTACCTTAATATCGTGAGAGCTTAGTTCGTCTATTTCTTCCAATATAACTTTTAAATCCGATATAATTTTTTTCATATCTGTAGTATTTTCGCTGTCCGAAGAATTATAAACACCAATAAGGTCCGCAAGCTTTGCTTGGAACCTTCCCACACACTTTTTAAAGACGTCACTTTCGCGTATTGTCGTAGAATTAAGGCTATCGTTTAAGGCTTCTAGATTTTCAATTAAAGCCTTGATATCCATTAAAATTTATCCCTCGCCTTCCTTAATACTCTCGAATAGCTTATTCGTAATAGCATTTAAATCAATAGGATAACGACCTTCTGAGACTTTCTGTCGAATTTCAGTTACAACCTCAATATTAACCGGAGGTTCGCTCGATAAGGACTTCACTTTTTCGCTAACAGACAAGTCCACGCTTACAGATTGTGCTGAAGCGGTGGCTTTATCGGCCATTGAAGAGTGCGATTGATCTACTTGCGATACGCGCGACTTTCTTTGGTCGTGAACAGTGCTAGTCCCAGCGTTTGGGCTATTTCTTACTGTGTCAACCATTTTGAAACTCCTTTCGCAAGTATATACGACACATATTTGTTACATGTTAGTTATAGGGGCAACTTTTTTTTTGCCGGTGATAATTACTTTAAACACTTTTTCCGATTTTAGGTTCTTTACAGGAATCATATCACCAACTTGGCCATTTTCCAAGGCTATTGCTGAGGTTGTGATTGTTATTGCTTTATTTGCCGCTATGACCAAAACACTATCATTTTTATCAACTGAATAAACAGTATCAAGATGTCTTGCTTTAAGAATTGTTCCGGCAGCTATATTGCTTTTTGCTTTTCTTCCCAAAACTTCAGAAAGCTTATGGTAAGCTCCATGGATTTGACGTTCTGGACGGCCTTCAAAACCTAGATGTTCTTCAGAAATTACTTGGCCCTTAGATATATTCTTCATTAGAATTGCAACGGTTAGTATATCATTATCAGTTGCACTTCCTGATGAAAATATTTCGACTGAAGGGCTGGCTGAGCGAATAAAAGTTTCCCAATTTTCAATACTACAGCTCACTTGGACTGTGCTCCAATCATTATCATGCCTTTGACGAAAATCCAACGGAACGGAACATGGGAAAAAAGTTCGTTTGTCAGAAACCAGTAAACTGAGCTTTAGTCCTTGTTGTAAGAAATATTTAGTCGCTTGTTCTTTAATATGCTGACCTGTAAGACGATCTGATGCTAAAGACGCAGATGAAGCCAATATATTTAGAATAAGCAGTAAAATGATATTTTTTATCCAACTCAAAATCATGATCCGATTACCAAGTCTACAATCTTTCCATCAATAGTAGCCATATTTTCTTGTTGAGAGACGATCTCAACTTGGGTTTCATGATCTCTAATTTCAACAATTTTCAAATAAGTTTTTTTTGCACTGTCAGACTTGATAACAAACATATCGGAATTCCCAATACCGTCTAAACGGCCGAAATCGATGAATGGTATGCCTGCCTTTGAAAAAACCCTGGGTGAAATATTTACACAATCAAGTGAGGAAATTTGTCTTTGAATACGATCGGTTAGAAGGTTAGAAAAATGTTTTTTAATTTTTTCCCAATCACCACGGGTTGTTCCAAGAAATGAGCTATTGAATAGTTTTTGATGGATAACGTAGGGTTGATGAAACTCTAACTCAGAAAAAACCTTATCTTTTCTCATAAGGGTTGTTTTAATCTTGGCTACGAGAATAATGTTTTTTTCCAACAAGTTATTTTTATTTTCCCTCTCAAAAAAGATGTGAGTTTTCACTTTGTAGATATTTTCAAGTTCGACTGGAAATTCTTTATAATCAAATAGAATGTAAGAGTTAACATCGGTTTTTTTTGTCTGTAGTTTTGAGGTAATATTGAGCTCTGCATTAAATGAGTGATTTTCTAACTCACTTAAAATCCAATTTCTCGATATACTAGCCCAAGCTGGAAAATCATTATTATTTCTTAATATTTTAAGAGAAAAATCAATGCTATTCACGCTAGCTTTTTTACATAAACTATTCCCAGGTTTGCTCTCATCTTGGCCCAGCAAGGCTTGCACGGTTACGTGGTATTTTTTATTTTTAATAAATTCGTCAATAACGTCATATTGTAGAACTTTTACCGTCGACCGGGTTTGAATTTGATCTAAAAGGACCTTTCCATTTTCAACGATTGAAAAGCTGTTTAAATCTTGGCCAGATTCCAACACTATCTTTTGTAGTGCATTTTCGATAGCGCGTGTACGAAAAATATCTTTGTTAATTGAAGAAGTAATAAAGGCATAACCGTTTGAAGTAATTGTTTCCGCAGCAATTAAAGCCGCGGGTAATATGAGCAAGCTGATTGATCCTAATAAAGTTGCGATATATGCCTTTAGAAACTTTTTCATGAGATCAAAATTAAAGTAGCCCGTTTCGATACGCTCTAATTAGTCTGTCTACGTGAGCTTGGCTTACGGCCAACTCTACTTGATATGTATCGCTTCCAGTTGGTTCAATTTTAACTGTTCTGGCTCCTATAACCGTTCCACGAAGTGCTGCGCCCAGTTTGTCTGAGGTTAAAACAGCTTCGCCGATTGTTGTTTCGCCTTGAATATAAATTCCATGAAGTTGCTCGGTAAGATTGCGGTATGCATCTAACTTTGCGGCTCTTATTGCCATAAGCCTTCTTTGGTTTAGGCTTTTAGAAGGTTGAATGGCGATGGACGAAAAACCAACTGCCGTGACACTTGGAACATAGTATTTCGAGGTTTCTGCTACTCTCCGTTCATTCAAAAGATCACTGGAACTTTTCAATGAGTGTCTGCTATCCAAATGGGGAGCTGGAGTTGCATCTGTTACGGTCAAAGGGTTCATAAATTGACCATTAGGAGCGCAAGCTCCTATTCCAACTGATCCAGCAGCTAATAGACTGTAAAAGGTTATTTTTTTTCTAACTGACATGTCAAAATCCTGTTTAGTATCAGGATCTATGAGCAAATATTGTGCCATATAAAAACTTCGATAATCCATGATGTGCCTCAATTTTAATAGTGTAAAATATTAAGGCCTTATAAAAAGGTTAGATTTTAAGCCTGGCACAGATCCTGCTGTTACTTATTTACTATTTATAATTAACTGCGATTAAGAAAAAAAATATAACATAAACAATAGGTTATTTTTCAAAATTTTGACAAATAAAACTTGGAATATGAAATGGAAAAAGCAAACACATTGAAATTTAAAGGCTTTGCACCCAATTTGGTGAATTCGTTTTTGCCTTTTGGAATTATAGCTCTGGTTGCTATGCTTGTTTTGCCGCTTCCCGTTGCTTTATTGGATACCTTTTTTGTTTTAAATATAACGCTATCATTGCTTATTTTAATGGTTGCCTTGCATACTCAACGGCCGTTAGATTTTTCATCTTTTCCTAATTTGCTACTGATTGCAACTGTTCTCAGACTTGGTTTAAATGTTGCTTCAACCCGGATTGTTTTGAAAGATGGTCATACAGGGCCAGACGCTGCTGGTAAAGTTATCGAAGCCTTTGGCGAATTTATTGTGTCGGGAAACTATGCAGTTGGTATATTTGTTTTCACAATTTTAGTCATCATAAATCTAGTGGTTATCACAAAAGGTGCTGGTCGGGTCTCAGAGGTATCTGCACGATTTACTTTGGATGCCTTGCCAGGAAAGCAAATGGCTATTGATGCTGATCTCAACGCAGGCATATTGACACCAGAAGAAGCTAAGGAACGTAGGGCAGAGGTATCAAAAGAAGCGGATTTTTATGGTTCCATGGATGGTGCTTCCAAGTTTGTCAAAGGAGACGCCATAGCAGGCATATTAATTCTAGCAGTTAATGTTATTGGTGGTCTTATTATTGGCTTGCTTCAACACAACCTTGCTATAGGTCAGGCGGCTGAGGCCTATATTTTATTAGCAATTGGTGATGGTCTTGTTGCACAAATCCCATCTTTACTACTTTCTATTGCCACTGCGATTATTGTTACGCGCGTTTCTTCGGCGCACAACATGTCGGAGCACATTTCAAAACAAGTCAATTTGTCTGCTGCTTGGATACCGACTTCGCTAGTGGTATTAGCGCTTGGTCTCGTACCGGGCATGCCGAATAAACTTTTTATATTATTTGCAGCATTAGCGGCTGGTCTAGCTTTTTTATCCAAACGAAAAGAATTAAACCTGCCCGCTTCCGAGAAAGAGGCTGATGAAGAGGATGAAGAAAACGAAAATGATTTTGATGTAAAAGCTGTTAAAGACGATGCGAAGATTTCCCTAAATATTGGCTTTGGTTTAGTCAGTTTAGTCTCGCAGTCGGATGAAAATAGTTTGGTTCCAAGCATAACTAAATTAAGAAAGGAAACTTCTAAGAGGCTAGGCTTCGTAATCCCTGGAATAAGAATAAGAGATGATATTGATTTAGAACCGTCACAATATCAAATCAAAATTGGTGAGAAAATTGTAGCAGATGATACTGTGTTTTATGATAAAATCTTGGCTATTCCTGGGGATGACGTACAACTTGATTTAAATGGCATAAAAGTAAAAGAACCTGCTTTTGGGGTGGATGCAATCTGGATTGAACCAGAACTGGACAAAGATGCACAATCAAAGGGTTATGTAACTATAGATCCAACTTCAGTGTTAATAACGCATGTTGGTCAAATCTTAATGAACAGTGCTGGTGAATTGCTTGGGCAAGATGAGGTTCAAGCTTTGTTAGACGAATTAGAAATATCCCAACCCAATTTAGTACAAACAGTAGTGCCAAAAATTGTACCTCTGCATCAGTTAACGACTATACTCCAGAATTTGCTTAAAGAAGCGGTGCCTATTTCTGACTTGCATGTTGTAATTAGCGAATTATCGGCAATTAATGTACAAAAAATGTCAAATGACGATATTTCCGAAGCTATTAGACCAAAGTTAGTACCACTTCTTATTCAACGGCTAACAAAATTTAAAGAAACACTGCCATTGCTTACTTTAGCCCCGGAATTAGAACAATTAATATTAACATCAGTGAGGCAAAATCCAGATGAGAAAATGCTTTTGTTGGATGGGGCGCTCGCAAAAAATATATTATCTAATATAAACGAAGCATCTGAAGCATTGAGTAAAGAAAATAGAGCAGTATTTTTGATTGTTGCTCCCCAAATTAGACGACACGTGGCAAATTTTGTTCGATCACAGCTTCCAGCAATAAATGTTCTTAGCTTTACTGAATTACCAGAGAATCGTAGTGTTGAAATTGCGTATACAATTGGCGGAGAGGCTGAAGAAGATGAATAGTTTACAAACGGAGGCTTATGAATGGTCGAGATTACAGTAAAAGCTGTTGACAGCGCTTCCGCTATGGAAGAAATCGAAAAGCGTCTAGGGGCCGATGCAATGATTGTGTCTACCAACCGTGTAGACGGACAAATCGAAATTGTGGCAACTAATGATGACCCTTCTAAATATCATAAAACCCCCGAGCCTTTAGTACTTGATAAAAATTATAGAATTAAAGGATTTTCAGAGGTACTTAATTCCAAGTTATCTACCGATGATAAACCTTTAAACAATGAAAGTTCTGAAAATCATATTCAGATCGCAAAAAATGCTGAGAATATAAAAGGCGAGATTGATAAACTTGTTGAACTTTCAACGCTCTCGAATGGAAGTAAAGAAAATGAAAGTAATGTTTCCAAGATTTTTCAAATGTCTGGTATTAAAAAGTCTCTAATAGAAAATACAGAACATTTAGATAGTAGATCTTCAATAAAGGATGCTTCAAAAATCTTGGCAAAAGCATTTATCAACGGTAAATGTGACCACTTTGAAAGTTCCACAATATATCTTGTAACAGGTAATGATGGCGCAGGGAAAACATTGTTTACCAAAAAATTAAAGAATTTATTTGAAACACAAATTGATGCAAAATCTTGTACTATCTTTGAACAATTCAATGGAAAAAAATCGTTAACTGAGATTAAATCTTGGTTTTCAAAGAATAAATCTAAGATCATTGAAAAAAAGAAAATCGGTATTATTGAATTATTAAATAAAGAAAATATTGATAATTTTGTACTTAATCTATCCAAACTAGGAAGCGATATAAAGATCAGCATCGTGAATCTAGTGCCGGTCGGGAATAGCTATGAGTATTTAATGAAAAATATGCCAAAAAAGCGAATTGAACACGAATATCTTGCACTATCAAAACTTGATTTGTGCGATTTATCCATTCTGGAAATTGCGGCATTCGTCGAACTTAATCATAAATGTATGTTTTTTTCTGGAGTGCCGGCTTCAAACGAGGGGTTATATTTCGCTAAAATTGAGCAAACTGTCGATCACATTGTTCAAACAATTGAAAATAGAATGGATTAAATTATGGTGCGATCGATTGCTATAGCAAGCGGCAAAGGTGGAGTAGGAAAAACCTCTTTAGCGGTAAACTGCGCTATTAAATTAACTACTGATGGCAAGAGTGTTGCTCTATTAGATGCTGATTTTGGAATGGCGAATTCTCATATTTTGCTAAATCAAAAAATCGAGAATTCTGTGAATGACATTCTTGAAAATAAAACTAACATTGAAAAAGTTATTCATGAGACGCCTACTGGTTTAAAATTAATACCTGGAGGTTCTGGAGTTTTAGAATTACTAAATTTAGATAGTCAGAAGCGATGGGAGATCATAAGATCGCTGGATGCATTAAAAAGTGATCTAGATATTTTAGTTGTTGATACACCTGCCGGAGCGTCCGATGCTAGCATAGAATTTTCGGCAGCCTGTGACGCTGTAGTTGTAGTTTTAGTTCCTGAGCCAACGAGTTTTATGGATGCTTATGCTTTCATAAAAGCCCTTTATTTGGAGAAAAAATTTGAGTCCGTTTCAATCATCGTGAATTTAGCAAATAATGAAAAAGCTGCCAAGAAAAGCTACGATAGTTTCAAAAAAATAGTTACAAAATTTCTTAACGTAGATATGAAGTTCGCAGGCTGGCTTCCGGAAAGTAAAGCTATAGCTGGCTCAGTAGTTGCAAGAAAACCGGTAGTATTGCAGAAGTCTTTGGAGCCAGTTTTGCAAAAGAATTTTGCTGAAATTGCTAATAACTTAGAAAAAATGGAGACCGTCAATTCAAGTGGAGTTAAATTTTTTAACAATAAATGATATAGAACATGATGCATGGATATAATCATAATACCGACGATAAAGCTCAGCTTATTAATGACAATTTAGATATTGTTAAGAAAATTGCTTTTTTCTATGTTGGGCGGGTAGGCAAGGTTGTTGAGGTTGATGATCTTCTACAATTGGGCATGGTAGGTCTGATAGAAGCAGCTCATAATTATACGCCGCAGGATGACGTCTCCTTCGTTAATTACGCTCGTTTAAGGGTCAAAGGTGCTATTGTTGACTACTTAAGAAAGTCATCAAATTTGTGTCGTGGTACTATAAGACGCAAGCAGGATTACGAACGAGCTAAGAGAAAGTTGGAAAAAGAACTATTTAGGCAACCTGAAACTCATGAGATTGCCAAAGAGCTGAAAGTAGAAATAAGTGATCTGCAGTCCTGGCAGCATGATTTTGCGGCAAGTCAACACCAAAGTTTGGAAGAAGCTTCTGACGCCTATGGAGATTTTCTTTTTGCAACTGACAAGTCAGTTGAGGAAAAGATCTTTAACGGAGAACTAAAAGATATTTTAAGAACAAAGCTCGAAGACTTAAATGAGCAGCAATTAATGGTTTTACAATTATATTATGTCGAGGAGTTGAACGTTTATGAAATTGGAGAAATATTATCTGTTTCGACGGGTCGAGTGTCCCAAATTAAATCCGCGGCAATTAAAAAACTGAAATCACTTATCGAAAGTCAAGTAAATGCATAATGCTTCAGGTCCGGGCTCCAAGCCTGGGGGTCAGATGCAGTTAACAATCTTGAGTGCGGAAATGTTAAAATCGCAGACGGGAGCTAAACTTGATATCTCAATTTCATGTAATATTTCTGAACTTCCTAACTATCACTGCAACTTGATTTTAACTCAGAAGAACCAAGATTTAGGGCCAATTGGCTTTTTGAAATTTAATAGTAAAAGACCCTTAGCAAGTGCAGTTATATGTTTAAAAGAAGACGATTTTGAAGATATTTCGGAACTTTTGAAAAATTCTCCGCCGAGAAGTGCTTCGATTTTTCTTTACACAGAAACCTATAACGAAGATGCCATAATTAGTCGTTCGATGTCTGGTGAGGCTAGCACAGTTGATATCAACGATTTGAGTTGGCGCTATCCACTGATTTAGCCTTTTTCTGGCTCTTCTGCCTCACTTATCTTTGCCTTTCCATCATCAACTAACTTATTTGCATTCTCTTCGGTGACTTCGAGAATAGTATCTTTAACAAGTTTTTTTCCGTTTACTGTGGTGCTTTTTAGAATAGTTACTTCAACCATTTTCTCTGGCGCTTCATCATCAAAAAGATTATCTATAGCTGTTTGGTCTTCGTCGTCTATATCATCAAACACATCAGTATTTTCGATTTCGTTGAGCGTATATATGTAGGGATCATGTAATGAAACGTAAAGTTTGTTTCTCAGAACCCAGCTTTTTGCTGATAGTAAAGCGAGCTTTTTACTATGATTTTTTTCCGACTTTAGGGAAGCGTTTATTTCATCTAATGCTTCCGTAAAAGATTGCTCAGCATGCTGCATAAGTATCTTATTTCTATCTTTATGTAATTTAGATGTTTCTTCCTCGGCCATCTATCACACTCCTCTACTTTGGCACACTACTTGCAATATTCGAACCAAATAGAAGAAAAATTGGAATTAGCTGTGAAGTCAATCGAAAATCAATTGAAGGTACATGCGGAGGCGCTGAATTTGCGATCTCAAAGAAATGAGATCCTTGCTTCTAACATCGCTAACTCGGCTACTCCAAATTTTAAGGCTAAAGATTTAGATTTTGAAGCTTTGTTAAACTCACGTATGGGCTTTGGTAAAGTAAATACAACCAACTCAAGGCATTTTGATATCAGCATTGGTCCTAATGAAGAGGGTGTAAAATTTCGACAGAATGTTACGCCTTCAAAGGACGGGAATACAGTTGAACTTCACGTTGAACAGTTACAATTTTCAGAAAATGTGATGCGTTATCAGACATCTCTTGAATTTTTGAACCGGAAAATAGCTGGCCTTATGTCTGCTATAAAAGGTGAATAAAATGGCTGATCTCAAAAATATTTTTGATGTTGCAGCACGTGGGATGTCTGCTCAGATGGTAAGATTGAATACCGTTGCAAGTAACCTGGCAAATGCGCGCTCAGTAGCTTCATCAGAAGCTGAAGCCTATCGTGCAATAAAGCCTGTCTTCAGCACTTTATATGCAGATGATCTCGAACGCAGCGGGGTTTCCTCCGTCGATGTTGTGGACATTGTTGCTGTCGATCGAGAGCCGGAGAAAGTTTATCAGCCAGGTCATCCAAAGGCAGACGAAGATGGCTACATTTATATGGCAGCCGTAAATACAGAGGAAGAATTAGTTGAGATGCTCGAAGCATCCCGACAATACGAAAATAATGTGGAAGTTGTCAGCACACTCCGTGGACTGATGATGCGTACCATAAGCATGGGTAAATAGGAGTAATCATGACTACCATCGATCCGAACAGCGCGCAGGCTGCACTTTTTGAAAAACTAGGCATAACAAGACAAGCTGGCACTCAAAAGGCCGCTAAAGACACCTTGGGACAGTCTGATTTTTTGAAGCTCATGACGACACAACTTCAAAACCAGGACCCATTTGCGCCTATGGACAATGGCGACTTTATAGCTCAAATGGCTCAGTTTTCGACTGTCACGGGCATTCAGGAAGTTAATAACTCGATTGGTCAATTGGTTGAAGAATTTGACCAAGCAAGGATTGCAACGGCTTCGAACTTACTTGGACACTCAGTACTAGTGCCTGGAAATATTGGAAGAGCTGATGAGGAAGGGCAATTACATGGCGTTCTCGATCTTCCGGAGCAAACCTTTATGACACAGCTCACATATTATGATGCAGAGACAAATGAGAAACTATTCTCAGACGACCTCGGTCCGATGGCCGCTGGCTTGGTAGGCTTTTCTTGGGAAGAAATACCTCAAGATATTTTGGATCTTAATAAGCGGATTAAAATAGAAGCTTTAATTGATAGTGGAAATGGTCCAGAGCAATTAAGTCCTTCAGTTTATTCTAAAGTGATATCGGCCTCTGTTGGCTCCGGTGACACTAAACAAGTGTTGGTGAATGTAGAGGATTACGGCGATATTGACGTATCTTCAGCAATCAACTTCCGATAATGAACCTAATTTCTAACCAATCAATAAAGAATTCTTGGCATAGTTTTTGCACAGATTTCTCAAATCAAAGACCGTAACAGGAGTTAAATATGTCTTTTTATACAGCATTGACCGGCTTGAAAGGCGCACAAACAGATATAGCCACAACCTCTAACAACATTGCCAATGTTGGTTCTAGCGGATTTAAGAAAAGCCGCGCTGAATTTGGTGACATTTTTGGTTCGACACCTCTGCAAACAAATACAGTGGGTGCAGGTACGGCAACGAAATCTATAAAGCAACAATTTTCTCAGGGTAATATAAGCCAGTCAACAAATACGTTGGACATGGCCGTTTCTGGTCAGGGCTTTTTCACTCTAAAAGGTGGCGGCAATGCTGGACAAACCGTATTTACCAGGAACGGTTCTTTTAATGTAAATGATGCGGGGTTTATAGTTGATAGTAATGGTCAATTTTTACTAGGCTATCCTGTGGATAATGGTGGTGCGGTTGCCGATAAAACATTAGAAGGCGCAGTTCAATTGCAGTTGGCCGCTTCTTTTGGTGATCCTGTTGCAACGAAAAAAATCAATGCAGGTGTTAACTTGCCTTCAGATGCACCTGTAATAGCAGCAAACGTTGCATTTGATGCAAATGATGCAAAAACTTATTCTGCATCGTCATCGGTAACTATTTTTGATAATGGTGGAAACCCGAAATCGGCTACAGTTTTCTATATTAAATCGCAAAACCCAACAGATACAGATCAAACATTTAAGTATTCTACAAAAATGTTTGTTGATGGCGTTGAAATTCTGCCTCAGTTAACACGGGCAACTGACAATAAGGGTGTGACACAGTTTATCGATAAATTTGGACAAAAAACAACAGCTCCAACAGAAATTAATCCCGCGTATATTTTAGATGGTAAAGGTTCGCCACTTTATAAAGCAGATGATCTTGGTGAGGCCGCAAAGTCAACACCGGCAATGCTTACCGGTTTAGGCCTTGAGGCATTTTTGGGTGATGGAAAAACAGTAGAAATAGTGACGGATCCAATGCAGTTCAAACGGACCATGGAATGGCAAGCACTAAATAATGTAGATCCACCAGTGCCTGGAACATTCTGGGGTAAAGACTTTTTACTCGTCGATGTAGACAATAGTGGCCCTGTTTCGATTAATATACCGCCCGGTACATATACTGGTACGCAGTTGGCTGATGCCGCTGAAGTGGCATTGAGAGATGCATTTGGCGATGATAAAATGGTTCAACTTACCCCCAACGTAGATAGTACATTTTCTATTGATTTTAAGAAAGCATCTGGCGACGGTAAATCCACAGGCTTACCATCTCCTATTGTTGTAGATCTTCATGCTGACTCAATTGTCACGGCTAAGCCTGAAGACGGCATGACAATGGATACATTTCTTAGTCACGCACAGCGTTTAATTACTAAACAACTGAATGCTTATATTCAGGATCCAGGAAACACTGACGGTGTTGACGCAGCGAAAGTGGGTAATATTGGCGCAGACGCAAGATTATTTAAGAAGACGGTTGGTGGAGCTTTTGATTTAACAGACATACCGACCAAATATGATGTAATTAAAGTTACTCACACAAACGCAGATAGTGGCGGCGCAGTTGAAAGATACCTTGGATATTCCAACGTAGCTAATCAGCCCTTTATTAAAGCCTATGATAAATTATTTCACATACAAGGTGGAACTATTGGCGATAATGGAACGGCTAACTCTATCAGAGGGCTTGCTGTTGATGGTGACGGGTATTTGACTGTTACGATAAACGGCGTGGTAAACGGAGATATGGAAGTCCTACGTTTTCAGCAAAATGCTACTGGTGCAAACGAAGATTACATTGCAATGTTTGGCTCAAATGAGATAGCCATTAAAAATACAACAAATGACGGAAATGATACTACATATCAATTAGATTTTATTGTACCGGGTGGAGCACTTCCGGCGGGATCGCCAGGGAACCAAAGTCCTATTAATATTCTGGCAAAACCTTCCGACTTTATTGAAGCGTATTTAGAGGATACTGAGGGTTTAGTTGAAGGTGTTAGGGAAGTCTTTTACTCAAATCAAATTGTTTTAAGAGAGATTGGAGACGCTGCTAAGCGAAATACAAACGATGATGCTCCCGCTTTTACGGGTTTTACACCTACTACCGCTGGTGCTGCTACAGCTGACTATGGCCTTAATGCAGTAACTGAAACGATGAACTGGGTGGATGATCGCGATCCCATAGTAAAAATAGGTTATGATGAAACTAATCAACGGCTGACTTTTGATGGCGTTAATACGGCACTTGGCAAGGGTACTGGCGTTGGTTTTGATACCTTTACCGTGTACAGTAAAAAATTAGACGCTGGGGAAAATAGATTAGGCATTCCTGCGTTGGGAGAAAATCCTGAAATTAGCCTCAAAACTGATAATTTACTTTTGGGAGATGCATTTGTTAATGTTGGGCCAGAGGTGCGCGTGAATAACAAACGCTACGGTATGGAAGTTGAATTTGACACTGTGAACAACGTCTTCAATATAAGCAGTGGTTCGACTGGAGAAGCTTTGGCTGGTGGCTCTGTTGTTGGTGTTGATTTAGCACAAAATGCTTCTAGCGTTGCAGTAGGGCGTTATAATTTAACGAATCTTGGCGGAATAGATCAAACTGACACAGCGGAATTTGCAACCAATAAAATAGGTAAAGGTGCAAACCAAATTATGGGTTTCCCTAGAGAAGGAATTGAGGGCTACAGGCCGCCAACAGGTCTAGTATCAAAACCTGCTGTAGTGGTGGGCCTTGAGGGTCTAATGGATATGACCCAACCTTTTACCATCACTACTTTGGCAAATGAAAATATTTTCAATGTTGTTGTTGGTGGTGTGAGTGCATCGATCGCAATTCCGGAAGGCAATTACAAGGGTGATACTCTGGCTGTCGCGCTTGAAGAGCGAATTAATTCGATGAAGAACCCAATTTCTGGACAGTCTGTGGGTGGTGTAGATGTGAAATATGACGCCGTCGCAAACAATCTTACTTTTACCACTGCGACAACGGGTGAAGGAAATACCCTTGCGATTAATGGAGCCTTGAAATTTGGGCTAAAAGATATTCCGCTCGGTTTAGGTGAAACAACGATGGTCAGACAACCTGTTCAAGCAACAGATGAGTTGGGACGTCCACTCTTTATTTCACCTGCTGGTGAGATAGTTGCTAACAATCAGGACTTCGTGGATAATATGGTAGAAAATTTCTATCCACTTTATTTGGATGAGGGTGAGCTTACATTTGATCGAGATGGTCAGATTGTCAGCCCAATAACTGATGTAAAGTACGCTGGTGGTTTGACAGAACTTACCCTGGACTTTTCGACTGCAACTCAGCTTGACCAACCGTTTTCTGCCAGAGAAGTAACTCAGGATGGTTTTTCGGCTGGTCGTCTTACCAACCTTGAAATTGATACCTATGGTAACGTCCAAGCTGGATACTCGAATGGTCAGAATGTAGTTTTAGGTAAAATAATGCTGGCTAGTTTTGCAAGTGAGAGTGGCTTGAAGCAAATCGGTAATTCGACCTTTATCGCAACAGCTGCTAGTGGTGACCCAGAGTTAGGGGAAGGCGCTGAGGATGGATTTGGGCAAATTTTGTCTGGCTCTATAGAACGGTCAAATGTTGATATTACGGAAGAGTTGGTTAATTTAATTACTTCTCAACGTAATTATCAGGCTGCTGCGAAGGCTATTGAGACTTCGACCAGTATGACCCAAACTATTATCAACATCCGAAGTTAATTTTTACGTCGGCTTAAGTTATGGATAGGCTTGCTCAAACAGCATTAAGTGCCATCAGGCAAATGCAGGATAATAAGTTTGATCTTGCCAATAACTTAGCCAACGTAAATGTTCCCGGGTTCAGGAAAGACTTGCCCAACGAGGGAAATGCTGGATTTCTAAAAGAATTAGATAAGGTTTCAGCTAAAGTTCTACCTTTGGAATCTGATCGCCGATTATTTTCGAATGAGTCTGGAAGTTTGCAAAATACTGGATTGGAAACCGATGTAGCGGTTTTGAATGAAGGATTTTTCTATATCCAGCCGGAAAATGGTCAGGTCGCTCTTTCAAGGCGTGGTGATTTGGGTGTTAACGGGCAAAATCAATTGGTAAACGGGGTAGGAGACCTAGTTTTATCAGATGGATTAGAACCCATTCTTCTTCCCAATTTTACGTCAATGAGTATAACAGACATTGGCGAAGTATTAGTCCAGCAGCCAGGCCTTCCGGATGGTGAGCTAACAAGTGTTGGTTTTATTGGATCAACCACAAGTCAACTCGAGCAGCTCATAAAAAGCCTAGATGGAAATATACGAAAAATAGATGGCACGGTTCCAGATCCAGACCAAACTGCGAAGTTCGGTCAAGGGTATTTAGAGTCTTCAAATGTTAATGCAATTGAGGAACTTATTCGTAACATTGACATGCAACGTCAATTCGAAATCAATGTTAAATTGATTAAAAAGGCTAGTGACTTAGATAGCGCGGGTGCAAAATTATTGGACTTACCGGTCTAGTGAAAAATTTGGCATAGTCTTTGCTCTTTAATTAAAAATCAAGAAGGGCAAAAAAATGTCAACATCAGCAATGCACGTAGCCAAAACTGGTCTAAATGCTCAACAATATAAGATGCAAGTTATTGCTAATAACCTGGCAAACGTAAACACAACAGGGTTCAAGCGCGACAGAGCAAACTTTGAATCTCTTTTTTATCAAATAGTCAAAACAGCTGGAGCGCAAACTGCTGATGACACGGCACTTACCTCACCGCTGGCCGTTGGCACTGGTGTAAAAGTTGTAAGTACTCAAAAGTTATTCACGCAGGGTGGCCTTGTAAGTACGGACAACTCTTTGGACTTGGCGATTGATGGGCAAGGGTTTTTTCAAGCACTACTTCCAGATGGAAGAGTAGGATACACAAGATCAGGTATTTTATCTCGAAATGCTGAGGGCGTTCTAACGACAACAAGTGGATATGTTGTTCAGCCTCAAATTCAGCTGCCGGCTGATGCTACTAGTATAAATATATCTACCACTGGTATAGTAAGTGTAACAGAACCAGGAAATGATATAGCTCAAGAAGTTGGTCAAATCACTATTGCAAACTTTAGTAATCCACGCGGTTTAACTCCTATTGGTGAAAACTTTTTTGTGCCCTCCGCTGAAAGTGGTGTCGCTCAAGAAGGTGCTCCGTTGGATGGTGGTTTTGGTAAAGTACTTCAAGGATATGTAGAGAGCTCAAATGTAAACGTGGTACAACAGTTGGTTGATATGATTGAGACCCAGCGTGCTTATGAGGTTAGCTCCAAATCAATAACTGCCGTAGATGAAATGATGCAATTCATTTCCCGAAATTTATAGGTGAATTTTGAGTAAATACCTAGCCCTTATACTTTTACTGCTGGCCGCTTGTGATACATATGTAGAAGATCAGCGCAGCGTGGATTTTGAACCTATTTACCTACCAGATAATGAGCAGGAAGAAGAAAGCTCTGATCTTGGCACTATTTATAAGCAGGACAAAGGCAGTTTGTTTGCAATGGAAGCTAGGGCGCATAGGATAGGCGATATCTTAACTGTGTCATTTACAGAAAGTTTTCAAGCAACGAAATCCCAAAATGCCGCTTCAACTCGGTCGAGCGAAAATTCTCTAACCTTGCCAACTGTTATGCAAAAGCTTCCCGTAATAGGAAAAGGAATACCTGAAGCTGCTGAGTTGGCGTCTAGTGGAGAAAGTAAGTTTAGTGGATCGGGATCATCTAACCAGTCTAATTCATTAACAGGTTTAATTTCTGTGCATGTAGTCCGTGTCTTTACCAACGGCAATTTGGAAATTCTAGGGCAAAAGAAATTAACTTTGAATAATGGTGATGAATATATTCGTGTATCCGGGATTGTCAGGCCGCGTGATATTTCGTCAGACAATATTGTTCAGTCAGACAGAATAGCCAACGCTGATATAAATTATATTGGTGCAGGTGATACTGCCCGAAGCGGTAAAAAGGGTTGGTATACTAAAATGCTTGAAACCATCACGCCACTTTAAAGGTTTTTTTTATGTATTCATGTCTACGATTTTTATGTTTCATAGTTTTAATTTTTGTATCTCAGACAAATTTGGTTTCTGCTGATCGGATTAAAGATTTAACCTCACTTGCTGGCATCAGATCAAATCAGCTCGTAGGATATGGTGTTGTTGTTGGTTTAGCTGGGTCTGGTGACGGTAACACTGGCATCACTCTACAGTCGATGCAGTCGCTTGTCTCCCGTTTTGGTATCACGTCTGATTTGGATGGATTCAATGGGGATAATGCTGCTGCAGTAATGATTACGGCGGATCTACCGCCATTTGCCAAGCCTGGACAAGCGATAGACGTTACGGTGTCTACTGTAGGCGGCGCTACTTCTTTGAAAGGTGGAACCTTGCTTATGTCTCCACTTTTAGGCGCGGATGGTGAAACCTATGCAATCGCTCAGGGTAATGTAGTCGTCGGTGGTCTAGGTGTAGAAGGAGGTGATAATTCGTCTCTCACCGTTAATATTCCAACAGTAGGTAGGATTCCTCGCGGTGCGTCCGTTGAACGGTTGGTTCCAACAGAATTTTTGAGTACAGATTTTGTTATCCTCAACCTTCATCGCGGTGATTTTTCTACCGCCAATAATATAGCCAATGCAATCGACGATTTGCTTGGTGCTGGTACTGCAATACCGCTAGATACAAATAGTATTCGCGTCAGGGCTCCCGAGGATCCAACCCAAAAAGTCGCCTTTGTTTCTATTTTAGAAAATATTGAAGTCGAAAGAAGTGTACCTGCTGCAAAAATTATCGTGAACTCGCGTACCGGTACTTTGGTGATAAGTGGCAATGTTAAGGTGACACCAGCTGCTGTATCACACGGTACGCTGTCTGTGAAAGTGACCGAGGATGTAAATGTTGAGGGTGGCGATGCAATCGCTGTAGGTGCAGGCGCACAAGCAAATGCAGAAGCTGCCGCTGTGCCCGATACTGAAATAGAGGTGGAAGAAGATCTAGCTAAGGCATTTCTATTTGATGCCGGAGTATCACTGAGCGATTTAGTCGACGCAATTAACGCTGTGGGCGCAACGCCCTCAGACTTAGTGGCTATTTTGGAGGCTCTCAGAGAAGCTGGCGCTCTCAATGCAGAACTTATCGTTATTTAAGGCAGTGATATGACACAGCTTATTAACCCTCGATTAGAAAGTCTTGTTTCTCTGCAGAAAATGAGAACAGAGCACTCTGCTGATGCTAACAATTTTTTGACCGCTAAAACTAAAGACGCTTCGGTAAACGGTACCAATGCAGAACTGAAGGCTGTAGCTGATCAGTTTGAAGCAATATTTTTAGAAATGCTTCTAAAGCAGGCTCGAGATAGTAAATTGAGTGATGGGTTATTTGAAAATAATGCGGATGATAATTTTGTTCAACTTTTTGACCGAGAATTAGCTAAAAGTTCCAGCGAGAAGGTCGATATTGGTATTGCAGAGGCAATAATTAATCAAATGGCTTCGCATAGGCTTGAAAAATGAGCGATATCTATGGAATAGCGAAATCTGGTCTTCAGGCTTATAAAGAGGGTCTTGCTACGACTGGTCAAAACATTGCCAATGTTGGGAACAAAGACTATGCCCGAAGAGAGGCGACCGTTAGTGAAGTCAAATCTAGCAATGATGTTTTGCAAGTGTCTAATACTGCAGGGTTTGGAGTTAAAGTAGATGGTATAACTCGAGCATTTGACCAGTTTATTGATACACAGCTGCAAAGTGCTGCTTCAAGTTTTTCTTTCTCGACCTCTCAGGCTATGGTGCTCAACCAATTAGAAACAGTGGTTCGGCCAGCTGAAGGCAGTGTATCCCAAAAAATACAGGAATTATTTTCCTCTTTGAATTCTGTCGCACAAGACCCATCTGAATTGGCTTCGCGACATGTGGCTGCTGATGCATCCAAGGCGCTCGTAAATTCTATAACAACGGTAGCTGATGGTATTTCTGATTTACGAACATTTGTCAGTCAAGATATCGAAAGTAATATTCGACAGGCAAATGATATCTTAACTCAATTAGCAAACGTACAAAATCAATTACTGGGTATTTCGACAAGCAATCGTGGACCGAATGAAATATTAGATCAAAGAGATGCTTTATTGAGTGATTTAAGTGAATTGATAGATATAGCTGTTGATTATAAATCTAATGGAATACTCGAAGTAAATGCAGGTACTTTTGGCCAAGGTCAGTCATTAATATCCGGTGTAAAAATTTCAAAACTTGAAGTTCAAAAAGTTGATGGCGCTTCAAAAATTTTTATGAGAACTGCAAACGGTGATGGGTTATCAAAAATACAAGTACAGGCTGGAAAAATAGCTGGTAATCTGGCCTCAGATTTAACTCTGGTCGAGACAAAATCAGCTTTAGACCAGCTTTCTCGAAAGCTTGTAAGTGAATTTAATGAGGCTCACACTTTTGGAGTTGATTTGAATGGTGATCTTGGTGGAAAGTTTTTTAGTTTGGATGGTGTCAAAGTCGAAAAACATGGCACCATGCAGAGTTCTTCACAAATCAGTTTGTCCGGTAATACGGAAAAATTTTTAGGGCAAAAGTTAGAATTAGATTTTATTGCTGCTGAAGGGACTTGGACGTTAAAGAATAATCTTGGAACTGAACTGGGTAAGTTTGTAGATTTCTTAGATTATGAAGGTCTTCAGATTAATGTCTCTGGTGCCGGGGCTATAGGAGATAATTTTGTAATAAACTTTACTGAAGGGCTTTCAGAAAATCTAACTTTTCAATTGGAGAGCGGCCGGCAAATTGCGGCTAGTGCTTACTACTTAGTTGAAAGGGATCCACTCAATACCAGCTCAGCAAGCGTTTTAATCAGTCGCTTTGATGAGGCTGACCCTGGACCTGCTCCTAGCTTGAACACTATATTTGCAACGCAAAGAAATAGTGCGAACCCTATAGATTTTTTGAGCAACGGTTCTCAGAGCACCAATGGTGCTCTTGGTGTTATAAATAATGTGGATGACTTGAATAATTTAACTTCAATCAAAACACAGTCCAAACTTCAATTTAGCGAAAATATATCTTCTTTGGATTCGTCGAGCCAGCTTGTTATAAAACTTAATAATGTAGATAGAATTTTTAAACTTGGTAACTTAGCCAGTTCGATTGATAATTATAAAGTTTTGGCTGATTATTTAAATACTGGTGTTATTAGATCAGATGATGCTACTGCATTGTCTTTTGCTGACTTAGGTCTTTTTGCTGGGGGTAATGTTTCAACTTTAAGCGTAACATCAGCCTCATTACCAAATTATTCCTCATATCCTGAAATGCAAAGTGGTACGTTTGGTGCTTCAACGGGCATATTAATCCCTGCACAGCCAGGAAATGCTGATATTCAAATCTTCACAAGAGAGGGTGTTCAGTTGGCTGGACGTCCTTTAAGTCAAGCAGAAATAACCTCATACATTTCTTTTGAAAACGGGTTTTCTAGAGATGCAGAATACCGTAGTGACTTTCTAACCAATGATCTATCGGATACGTACATTGGAGCATCTGTCGTAAGAAAGACAACAGAAGGAAATCATCTCGCATCGATTTCAAGCCTTGGACTAGCCAGCGCTGTTAATTCAAATCTAAGTGTTGCCGCCATGGCAGGATTTCCCACAACTCGCCCAATTATGGGTGCGCCGCTCACCATTACAAATGATGTTGGGGGATCTTACACATTCCAACCTCAGGTTGGTATGATGGCAGGCAACGTTGCCGAAAGTCTTGAAAAAGAAATATCAAAACTTGGATTAGCTGCGAGTGCTTCAAATAGACTTGAAATATTTAACATAGCCAACGGTACATTGAAGTTTGATTTACTAGGCGACAATTCTGCGGCGGTTTCTATAAGCAATACTATTTCTGGTGGCGAGACAGGCAGTTTGGTCAGTCAGATAAATAGTTCGTCTGACATTACTGGAATTAAGGCTTATACATCAGGAAAAGGGGCTATTATACTTCAAAAAATAGATGGAAATGACATAGTAATTAAGAATGTTGTTACGGCTAACGCGTCGACGCTTTCAACACGCCAAATTGATGAATTTGGTGAAGTTATAACGACTGCGGCTCAAGGCATTCCAGTTACAGTGAGCACAGGTAATTATATTGTTTCAGGAGGACAAATAAAAATTACGGGTGCTTCAGAGTTAAAAGTTACGTGTGGCGTAAATAATTTAACAAGTCAAAAATCAGAATTTGTAAGCAGCTTCATCGATAAACAACTTGACCTTGAAAATAAAAAAATCGATTTCAAGTTTGATGCTCTAGCTGCAGTTGATTCAAATTCGCATGATGAAACCGGTTTAATAGGCGTTACTGCTTCTAGTTCATATTCTTTTGTATTATCTTCCGATAATCAAAATCAAAGTAACTCGGTTTTGGTAAAACCAAATTCATCTGATGAGCTGACTGCAGGTGCAGTGGCTGGAGCTCTAGTTTCGGAATTGAGAAAAGCTTCACCACAGTCAAATTTTGTCGGTAATGCATTTAATTTCCAGAATGGCTTTCCTGCTGATCAAAGCACATTAGAATTTCAATTGGCAGACCAAAAATATTTTGCTGTTTTGAACAATAAGCTTTCTTATACAGTTGATGGCAGCAACGTAATAATCGATGGTAAGAGTTTTTCTCAAGCTGATGCTTTAAAACAAATCGTTAATGCAAGTTCGTTCACTATTTCTGGTCCTGAAAAAGATAGACTTATTGTAGGTTTTGAAGAGAATGGCGTTGGTTTCCGTCTATTTGCGGCGGCAAAAGATGGAGTTGTTTCGGGACATGGCGTGCGCCTTGCTGAAAATAACTCGCCAGCGCAAAAAAATATTTTTCATTTGGACCATAATACTGCAGGAAATACAAAAACTAGGATCGTTGGCAGTGAATTTGATGTTACTCAAGCAGCAAAGGCAAATTTTGCTCAAGTTGTTGTTGGAAATACTACAATAAATCTATCGTTTAATCCTGCGACAAATCCAAAATTAACGCAGTCTTCGAATGTATCTGGTGTTGCAATAACTCTTGAAAATACAGGTACAAACAAAGGTCGCGTCGTCGTTACCGTAGATCAATCAACTGCCGATTTGGATGTTGGTTTAAAAGCGACGAACAATTCAGCCACATTTGGCATTATCACATCTTCTTCGCAGCTTACGCTTGATGGCGATGGTTTTTCAGTAATAAACCACGATAACGAAAGAGTTTCCACTACAGCCAAAGTAGAGTCTTTAGCAAATGAGGTGTTTTCGATTAACGGGCTGGATGGAGAAGATTTAATAGTTGTCTCGGCTGGTATTGGTAAAATTTCCCTTTTGGGGGACGTAAAGACTAAAGTTAATGAATTGGACCCTCGGGAATTGAAAGCACAAGTTTCTGCGAATGATCCAAAACAAATGGAAATTTTTGATATGAAATCAGGTGACCTATTAGGCTCCCGAAAAATAAATGAAACAAATGATTTCTTATTTCGAGACTTTAAATGGGAATTATCTGGAAGTGTAGCAAGCAATGATATCTTTAATGTTAAAACGACCACAGAAAGACTAGATGATGCGTCAAATTTGGTTCAGTTAATGAAACTATCCGAATTGTCTTCTGCAACAGGAAAAGGTGGTTATTCACAGCAGTATAACGACTTAGTGCTCGATGTTGGATTTAACGTTCGTTCAAGTGAGCAAGGATTGGAAAACGCGAAGGTGATTTATGATGTAGCAGCGGATCGTAAGTCAAGTTTTTCAGGTGTCGATTTGGATACAGAGGCAGCAAAACTTTTAGAACAGCAACAAGCCTATCAGGCTCTAGCTAAGGTGTTGAGTACAGCTAAAGAGATGGTCGATACTCTTCTGAGGTCGATGTAGATGAGAGATGAAAAATGACCATAGGAACCACTAGATTTTTTGGAAATAATAGCGAATTATTTTCCAAGCTTAATACTGAATTACAATCCCTTCAAACGCAGGCTGGGACAGGCAAAGCTGAGTTAAAATTAGCCAATAATATTGGTGATATCTCTAAATTAAGTGCTGCAGAAGAGAAAAAATCTGAAACGAGCCAATTATTAAGTAACTCGCAGAGAGCGCAAACAGATTTGGAGATCATGGATGTTGCTTTTGAAAGACTTCAGAACTTACTTGTTCGACTTCAGGAACTAGCCGTTGAAAGTTCCAATGACACGCTTACGCCTGAAGAACGTGAGCGATTTGTCATAGAAGCTTCCATGATAAAAACCGAGTTGGTTGATGTTGCTAACCAAAAAGATAATTTTGATAATAGTCTTTTTGGCGGAGTGTCAGGCGTTGAAAAGCCCTTTCAGCAAGGTGCAAATGGTAAAGTTACTTACTTAGGTTCTTCATTAGCAAAAGAAATTCAGGTTACTCCTGGTTTGGCTGTCAGACAAAATTTCTCAGGTTTGGAAGTTTTTCAGAAGATTAATAGGCCAGACGGTGAATTTTCAGTTTTTGAAGTCGTTGATGATCTAATTGCAAGTCTCAAAGTGGATTTAAACAGCGGAAAATCCTCTAATCTTTTCGCTAGCTCACAATCTGCAACGATAAAGCTTCCAAATACGGGCCCTAAAGCTAATATATCTTTTACGATAGAAGCCGGTGAAAAAACTATAAATGTCAGCCAAGATATCTTCGGTAATGATTTTTCTGCGGTGGCCAGTGCGATTAATAGTCAAACGGGAGCAACGGGTTTGACTGCAAACTTCAATGGAAACAATGAATTAGTTTTGACTGGTAACCTTAATGATTTGAAAATAAGTGAATTTAAGTACAAAGGCGATGCTGTTGATGATCCTACTATCCTGGTGGTTAATCCAAGTGATGGAACAACCAAGGAAAGTGTTGCTCAAAAGGATTTTCAGAGCGAAATAATTCGATCTAAAATCAGCGATAGTTTTGAACACTTTGCTACAAAAAGAGCTGAGGTAAGTGCTGCGGCACGCAGAGCACAGAGCGCAGAGGTGTCCGCTCAAGATATTCTTCTCGTATTAGAGGAGGATATCTCTGAGATAAAAGATGCAGATCTCGCAACTATTTTAACCCAGCTTGAATTTTTAATGACACAGAAAGATGCAGCCCAAGCAACATTCACGAGGGTTACCAGTAAGTCGTTATTCGATTTTCTAAGCTGATACCGACTTACTTGGTATGTAAATTGCTCTTTTAGTGCAAACTAGGAGCGATTAATGTTTTCAATAATTAAATCTGGTATGTCTTCAGCAATGCATGAATTGTCTGTTATTTCTAATAACGTTTCAAATGCAAACTCCACCGGTTTTAAAAAATCCTTAGTCGCTTTTTCGGATTTCGCAGGTGGTTTGCTTCCGGATGCGGTTCAAAGTAACTCTGGGGGTTTGGGGTCTTTTGTTGATGAGACGAGAATTAGTGATGGTCAAGGTGCTGTTTTATCTACAGAAAATATAACTGACATGGCTCTTATCGGGAACGGATTCTTTGCTATTCAGAATGTAAATGATAATAGCGTTTCTTTTACTAGGAATGGGGCTTTTGGCCTTGACGAAAATGGCTTTCTTACAACTGGAGATAATTATCGTGTTCTTGGAGCACCTTTAGTTGATGGTGCCTTTGCTCCTATTGCTGGTGGTATTGAAGCTCTCTTTCCTATTCAAATCCCAGCCCGGCAGGAAGATATTGTAATGTCTGAATTGAATATTGCTCAGGATGGTAAAATATCAGCCAGATATGGTGACGATGAAAATCTGCTGCCAATTAGCACATTAACCTTGGGAATCTTTTCAAACCCTGCAGGTTTAAAAGAGTTGGGAAATGCTAGATTTTCAGCAACTGAAAAGTCTGGTCAGTTAAATTTAGGTCCACCTTTAGAGGCTGGCTTTGCTGAACTAAAAACCGGCTTATTGGAGCAATCTAATGTTAATGTTACTGATGAACTTACTGCAATGATTAAGGCTCAACAGCAATTTAATGGATCCGCACGCCTCATGCAGGCTAATTCTGACATGGTTGAAAAACTTACGAGATAAAAAATATTTAACTGGAGTGGTGATTGAAAATGGCTAGTTGCTTAGAGTGCAATGTAAAAATGGGATACAGTGAAACTAATGCTTCACGTAACCATGATGGCTTGTGTATAGCTTGCTACGTCAAATCTTTAGTGAAGACGAAAATAAATGCAGCTAACAATACAAAAAAACCGACAAATGCTAGATCTTTAGATCACTTGTTTGAAAAATTTGAAAGTATAACACTTACAAGTGAGACCGCACCCAATCTTCGAGTAAGAAAACGTTATGGGATAGTTCACGGTGAGGCAACTTTTACGGGAACTCCACATGAGAAACCAAAACTTTTTGACCGCTTAAGGCGCAAAAAGAAATCTGTCGAGAATAACAATTTATTTAAAAAGGTTATCGAAGAGGCGAATGTTGAATTGAAGGCAAATGCCATCAAACAGGGAGCAAATGCTGTTCTTGGTTACAATATGAATTTAACCACAACGGCATTTGGATCAAAAAACTACGTAATTGTCTCAGTCACAGGAACGGCTGTCGAAACAGCCTGAAACTGTTTCGACACTCTTAAAGCTTTTTATAAGCCTTTCTTTGAATGGCAATCAAAGAAGTGTCCCGTGAAAGTTGTAATGCCGTTCTTTTCTTCCCAGCCAGTAATTGAAAGAGCGTTTGCACCTGTAACTAGTGCTCTATTTCTCATAGCAATTAGTGTTTGAGTATAGGGAAGCTCACTGGAAAATTTTAATGCTATTGTTCTAGAGCAGAAATCGCTGCCGCGAGTGTAAGCATAAGCGTGAACGCTGACTTTTTCCGATCCTTTTAGGGCTTTTGCATCTAAAATTGTAAGAGTTGTTGCATTTGTACCGCTGTTATTTACGCTTTGGTTATTCGCAGGTGGAATAGTTACCTGACAACCTGCTACCAATAATACCATGGTAAATGACAGCATAAACATTTTAATATTTTGCATAACGAATTCCTTATTTGCTGCCTTAGTCCAACGACAAACACCAAGGTCATTTTAGGATTCTTATAAAAATAATAAAAAAAAATCGTTTTTCCCACCATTTTTTATGCACCTGCCCACAGATCATGCTAGGTTTAAAGGAAGGCGGACGGTTATATGGTTAGCGAATTTGAAAAAAAAGTAGCAGATGAATATAACTCTCGTTTTATTAGGTATGGAGCGCAACCTAAATCGAGTTTGTGGTTTTCAGAGCAGCGTCAAATTTTGAGATTTGACCTTATAATTAATTGTATAAAAAGAAATTCAGTGCCACGCCATTTTTCTGTAAATGATATTGGTTGT
Organism: Paracoccaceae bacterium; assembly: GCA_902534325.1. Classification (GTDB taxonomy): domain Bacteria; phylum Pseudomonadota; class Alphaproteobacteria; order Rhodobacterales; family Rhodobacteraceae; genus Salinivivens. The sequence continues at coordinate 34,276 of CACAPQ010000007.1, forward strand.
GGCTATGGTGGTTTCTTAAAACGGCTGAAGAGTAATTTTAATAATGATAGGTTCTCCTATGCGGGGTTTGATTTGGCAAAAAGCCCAATTGCATACTGCGAGCGCAAATACGCTAAAAAAGGCACCTACTTTTATTCTAGCGGAACTCCCTCGGAAATGGCCGATTATAGTGTCATGTCAGGGACATTTAATTATGCCCCGGATCTTACTGTGAACGCGTGGAGGAATTATTTATTTACAAGCCTAAATTCCATATGGAATTTAACGCGGCGTAGCATGATTTTTAATTTGATGATTTCCGAAGAAGATAAAATAACCTCCCAAAGCATCTCTTACATTAGAAAAGAAACCATACTTAACTTTTGTCATAGTAATTTTGGAGCGACTTATGAGCATTTCTCCTCCAAGCTACCCCGAGAAATTACCTTTTGTGTAAGCAAAACATAAATTTAGCAGAACAAATTATTATTGATGGCATGGCAATTGCAATCTTTAATTAAGTTAGGCGAGGCAAATGTATAAGTTTCTTTTTTTATTTTTTATGCTCGGAGCAGCTGCGATTATTTATAAGTCTCTTGAGCGCAGCTATATGTCTCAAACAGTTATTGCGAGAGTTACTCTTACAACAAATTGTGACTTGGACCCAAAAGCATTTGCAGTCAGGAATATGACTTCTGGTGAGGTTAGAGAGTTTCAACATGGCGAGGCATTTATTAAAGCCACCTTGGCTGACGAGTTGATGGTCGTCTTATCTGAAAAATTTGATCAAGTTTCTTTTGAAGGTGAAGTTGTGCCTGTTAAAAAAAAGCTTGAAATATTTCAAGATTGTAGGAAGCCTGTTGGCATTGATGGAATTTTTAAGAGTTTTAACGAACAATTTGCTGCGAAGTGATTTATCTTGAAGTGGTTTAACTTGATGATTTTTCCATCAGCTTGAATATCGATTAAAAATTACCCACTTATATTTTTTTAATAATTTTCAATACTCAGTGCGTGTTGACATCGAAACCGGATGCGCCTATACGCACGCGAACAACCGTTGAGGGTCGCCTCGATGTAGCTTCAGAATTGGAGTGGGCAAGATCCAAGCTTTTGCTTTGATCCTCTGATAAACCGCCGCGTCGTTCTATAGATTTTTAGACGATTGCGGTTTTTTGTATTGCGGACGCGTAGTGCTAACCTGAACTGCACGGCTTTTTGCTGTGAAAATAAATTGAGATAAACGGGGTAACCTGAATGCCAACAATCCAGCAGCTGATCCGCAAACCAAGGCAGCCTAAAATTAAAAGGTCTAAATCGCAGCATTTGGAACAATGCCCGCAGAAACGTGGGGTATGCACCCGTGTTTATACAACAACGCCCAAAAAACCTAATTCTGCTATGCGTAAAGTTGCTAAAGTGAGGCTTACTAATGGATACGAAGTGATCAGTTATATTCCTGGTGAGCAGCACAACCTTCAAGAACACTCTGTTGTTTTAATCCGAGGCGGGCGCGTAAAAGATCTTCCTGGTGTAAGATATCACATTTTGCGGGGCGTTTTAGATACTCAGGGTGTTAAAGATAGAAAACAACGTCGCTCGAAATATGGCGCTAAGCGTCCAAAGTAAAGGAAGAGTAAATGTCTCGTCGTCACGCTGCAGAAAAACGTGAAATATTGCCAGATGCAAAATTTGGTGATCGTATTTTATCGAAATTTATGAATAATCTTATGATAGACGGAAAGAAATCCGTTGCAGAAAAAATTGTATACAATGCGCTTGACCGGGTTGAATCGAAGATAAAAAGAGCTCCTGTAGAAGTTTTTCATGAAGCTTTAGAAAATATTAAGCCAGCAGTAGAAGTAAGGTCTCGTAGGGTCGGTGGTGCGACCTATCAGGTGCCTGTTGAAGTTCGTACTGAAAGAAGAGAAGCACTGGCTCTGAGGTGGTTGATTTCGGCCAGTAGAGGGCGAAACGAAAACACAATGGAAGAACGACTCGCAGCCGAGCTAATCGACGCTGTCAATTCCAGGGGAGCCGCGGTGAAGAAAAGAGAAGATACCCATAAAATGGCCGATGCGAATAAAGCATTTAGCCATTATCGTTGGTAGAAAAGCAGAGGCAAAAGAGCAATGGCACGAGAATATACATTAGATTTGTACCGCAATTTTGGGATTATGGCGCACATTGATGCGGGCAAGACAACCTGCTCTGAAAGAATTCTCTATTATACCGGTAAATCGCATAATATTGGCGAAGTTCACGATGGTGCTGCTACAATGGACTGGATGGAGCAGGAGCAGGAACGAGGAATTACAATTACTTCGGCCGCAACAACAACCTTTTGGGAGCGGACAGAGGATGGCCAAAATGCTGATACGCCCAAACATAGATTAAATATCATAGATACCCCAGGTCACGTTGATTTTACAATTGAAGTTGAGCGTTCTTTAGCAGTTTTGGATGGCGCAGTTTGTGTGTTGGATGCAAATGCGGGTGTTGAGCCTCAGACAGAGACGGTATGGAGACAGGCAGACAGATATAAAGTGCCTCGAATTGTTTTTGTTAACAAAATGGATAAAATTGGTGCTGATTTTTTCAATTGTGTAAACATGATTGAGGACAGAACTGGTGCAAAAGCTGTTCCTGTTGCATTGCCAATTGGTGCCGAAACCGAACTAGAGGGTCTTGTAGATCTTGTCACGATGGAAGAGTGGCTTTGGCAAGGCGAAGACCTTGGAGCCTCCTGGGTAAAAGCTCCCATACGAGATGAGTTAAAATCAGTAGCTGACGATTGGCGGAATAAAATGATTGAAGCTGCCGTCGAAATGGATGACGACGCGATGATGATGTATCTGGAAGGCGAGGAGCCTGACGTCGCTACGTTAAGGTCTTTACTTCGAAAAGGCACACTTGAAATGGCTTTTGTTCCAGTTTTAGGTGGTTCAGCTTTTAAAAATAAAGGCGTTCAGCCTTTACTAAACGCTGTCATTGATTATCTCCCTAGTCCCTTAGACGTTGCAGATTACATGGGTTTTAAGCCAGGTGATGAAAGCGAAGAGCGTAATATTCCAAGACGAGCTGATGACAATATGCCATTTGCCGGTTTGGCTTTTAAAATTATGAACGATCCATTTGTCGGTTCTTTGACATTTACTCGGATTTATTCTGGCGTGATGAATAAGGGAGACAACGTTCAAAATTCAACCAAAGGTAAGCGAGAACGAATTGGTAGAATGATGATGATGCATTCTAACAATCGGGAAGAAATAGATGAGGCCTTTGCTGGAGATATTATAGCATTGGCTGGTTTAAAAGAAACAACGACCGGAGATACTCTTTGTGATGCAAAAGAGGCCGTAGTATTGGAAACGATGACTTTTCCTGATCCGGTTATTGAAATTGCTGTTGAGCCAAAAACTAAAGGCGATCAGGAAAAAATGTCTCAGGGGTTGGGACGTCTTGCTGCCGAGGACCCATCTTTTAGAGTAGAAACAGATCTTGAATCTGGGCAAACAATCATGAAAGGAATGGGAGAACTCCACCTTGATATTTTGATTGATAGACTGAAAAGAGAATTTAAGGTTGAGGCAAATATCGGTGCACCCCAAGTGGCTTATCGTGAAACGATCTCACACGAAGTTGATCACACCTATACTCACAAAAAACAATCGGGCGGATCGGGTCAATTTGCTGAGGTTAAATTAATAATATCACCTACTCAGCCTGGTGAGGGTTATTCATTCGAATCTCGTATTGTTGGCGGTGCGGTTCCTAAAGAATACATACCTGGTGTTGAAAAGGGTATAAAGTCTGTAATGGATAGTGGCCCACTGGCTGGGTTTCCAGTAATTGATTTCAAAGTTGCCTTAGTCGATGGAAAATTTCACGATGTGGACTCATCCGTTTTGGCGTTTGAAATTGCAGCCCGCATGGGTATGAGAGAAGGGATGCGCCAAGCTGGTGCAAAACTACTTGAGCCCATTATGAAAGTTGAAGTGGTTACTCCCGAAGAATATACCGGTAATATAATTGGCGATTTGACGTCACGCAGAGGGCAAGTGCAGGGTCAAGAACCACGTGGCAATGCTATAGCAATAGACTGTTTTGTGCCACTGGCAAATATGTTTGGATATATCAATAACTTGCGGTCTATGTCTTCGGGGCGGGCTAATTTTACTATGCAATTTGATCATTATGAGCCAGTACCGCAAAACATATCTGACGAAATTCAAGCAAAGTTTGCTTGATTTTAATGTGCTCATTGCGATTTGGTGCAGTGAGTTTTTTAACAAGGTGGATAAAGTCTGCCGCTTAAAATAGGAGGCCATAATGGCGAAGGAAAAATTTGACCGCAGTAAACCACACTGCAACATTGGTACGATTGGCCATGTGGACCATGGTAAGACCACATTGACAGCGGCGATCACTAAATTTTTTGGTGAATTCAAGGCATATGATCAAATTGATGGTGCGCCTGAAGAGAAAGCACGGGGTATAACAATTTCAACAGCACACGTTGAGTATGAAACAGACGCGCGTCACTATGCACACGTAGACTGCCCAGGGCACGCTGACTATGTTAAGAATATGATTACTGGTGCGGCTCAGATGGATGGAGCAATCTTGGTCGTGAATGCAGCAGATGGTCCTATGCCCCAAACACGTGAGCACATCTTATTGGGCCGACAGGTTGGTATCCCAGCGATGGTTGTCTTTATGAACAAAATTGATCAAGTGGATGATGATGAACTTCTTGAGCTCGTTGAAATGGAGATCCGTGAGCTATTGTCTGAGTATGATTTCCCGGGCGATGATATCCCAATTATAGCAGGTTCTGCTTTGGCAGCCATGGAAGGCCGTGACGCCAATATTGGCGAAGAGAAAATCAGAGAACTTATGTCACAAGTCGACTCTTATATTCCACAGCCACCGCGTGCTATTGATGAACCATTCTTGATGCCAATCGAAGACGTTTTCTCTATCTCTGGCCGTGGTACAGTTGTTACAGGTCGGGTTGAGCGTGGAGTAATTAACGTTGGCGACGAAATTGAAATCGTTGGAATTCGCGATACCTCAAAGACAACTTGTACAGGTGTTGAAATGTTCCGTAAGCTGCTTGATTCAGGTGAAGCAGGTGACAACATTGGTGCACTTCTTCGTGGTGTTGACCGAGAAGGTGTTGAGCGTGGCCAAGTTTTATGTAAGCCTGGTTCGGTTCAACCGCATACAAAATTTGAAGCAGAATGCTATATCTTGACTAAAGAAGAAGGTGGGCGTCATACCCCCTTTTTCGCAAATTACCGCCCTCAATTTTACTTCCGCACAACTGATGTAACAGGCACTGTTGTATTACCAACAGGCACAGAAATGGTAATGCCAGGTGATAACCTTAAGTTTAACGTTGAGTTAATTGCTCCAATTGCGATGGAAGAAAAACTACGATTTGCGATCCGCGAAGGTGGTCGTACTGTTGGCTCAGGTGTCGTATCCAAAATTGTAGAGTAACGAAAGCTTTTTAAGGGCAAACATTAATTTGTTTGCCCTTGTAATTTGGCGCTTGGCGCCTAACCAGGGTTCGACGAAGGTATTAGACAATCTACTACAGTCCTCTCAACTCTAACGCGTAATGTATAAAGGCATATTAAAATGCAAAGCCAAAATATACGCATCCGTTTAAAAGCGTTTGATTATCGTGTACTTGACGCGAGTACTCAGGAAATAGTTAATACCGCTAAACGTACTGGTGCTTCTGTTCGGGGTCCAATTCCGCTTCCGAACAAAATTGAAAAATTCACCGTTTTGCGTGGTCCTCACGTAAACAAGAAATCTCGTGATCAATTCGAAATCCGCACCCATAAGCGTCTTTTGGATATTATAGATCCAACACCTCAAACAGTTGACGCTCTAATGAAGCTAGACTTGGCGGCTGGTGTTGATGTTCAGATTTCAGTGTGAGGAGGGCAAAATGCGCTCTGGTATAATTGCTAAAAAAGTGGGGATGACCCGATTATTTATGGATAATGGTAAGCAAATTCCTGTGACCGTTCTTCATATGGAAAATCTTCAGGTTGTCGCACAAAGGACAAACGAAAAACATGGTTATACCGCTGTTCAGCTTGGGGCTGGCCGGTCTAAAGCTAAAAATGTTTCGAAAGCTATGCGGGGGCATTTTGCTCTAGCAAAAGTGGAACCTAAAAGAAAAATAGCTGAATTTCGTGTCGCTCCTGAAAATTTGATAGATGTAGGCGCGGAAATTACCGCTGAACATTATGTGGAGGGCCAATTTGTAGATGTCTCCGGGACTTCAATTGGTAAAGGTTTTGCCGGTGCAATGAAAAGACATAATTTTAGCGGACTACGAGCTTCTCACGGAGTATCGATTTCTCACCGTTCGCATGGCTCGACGGGTCAATGTCAAGGTCCGGGTAAAGTTTTCAAGGGAAAGAAAATGGCGGGCCACATGGGGGCTGCGCGTGTAACAACCCAAAACCTTCAGGTCGTGAAAGTTGACTCGGAGCGTGGTTTAATAATGATTAAAGGCGCTGTTCCAGGTTCAAAGGGTGGATGGGTCACTGTAAAGGACGCCGTTAAAAAAGCCGCTATGGATGGAGTGCCTTATCCTGCCGCATTGAGAACCACCGCGGATGTTACTGCTAAGCAAGAAACAAAAGAAGAAACTTCTGAGCCAGCATCCGAACCGGTGGTATCCGAGGAAACACCTACTAACGGAGGCGAAGAATGAAGCTTAAAGTTATTAAGATAGATGGGGCTTCAGCCGGATCAGTGGAGCTTGTGGATGAAATTTTTGGATTAGATCCACGCGTTGATATTTTGCACCGTGTCGTTCGGTGGCAGCGCAATAAGGCTCAAGCTGGAACTCACAAGGTAAAGACTAGATCTGAAACAAGTTACTCTAGAAAAAAGATTTATCGTCAAAAGGGTACCGGTGGGGCCCGTCATGGCGATAGAAACGCTCCTATTTTTAGAAAGGGTGGCGTGTATAAGGGCCCAACTCCCCGCAGCCACGCACATGATCTTCCCAAGAAAGTAAGAACATTAGGGTTGAAGCATGCTTTGTCTGCAAAAGCCAAAGAGGGTGCTTTGGTGGTTTTGGACAAGGCAACAGCAAGTGGGAAGACATCCGAGTTGGCCAAACAGGTAAAACAACTAGGCTGGAAGAGGGCTTTAGTCATTGATGGTGTGGAAGTAAACGGTGAATTTGCTCAGGCTGCTCGAAATATAGAAGGCCTAGATATACTTCCAACAATTGGCGCGAATGTTTACGATATCTTAAAGCGTGATACTCTAGTCTTAACAAAGGCTGGTGTAGAGGCATTGGAGGCTCGATTGAAATGAGTGTGAAAGCTGAACATTATGATGTTATTCGCAAACCAATAATTACAGAAAAAGCTACAATGGCGTCTGAATCTGGTGCGGTTGTTTTTGAAGTTGCGGTCGAAAGTAACAAACCTCAGATAAAAGAAGCAATTGAGGCTCTTTTTGGTGTTAAGGTTAAGGCAGTAAATACAACGATTACAAAAGGGAAGGTGAAGCGCTTTCGAGGCCAGTTAGGAAAGAGACGCGATGTCAAAAAAGCCTACGTCACCTTAGAAGAGGGTAACTCAATCGACGTTTCCACAGGTCTTTGATCTTACAAAAACGGTTCATAGATTTTTAATTTCTCTTTTGTGTAAATTGAAATCATTTTAAAGGGGTGGACAGTTCTGATTTACCCCTTTATACGATCGAGATCTTGGGAATGCTCGATAAGAATTCCCAAGATTAAACTGGCCACCTTCGGGGGGCTTTACCAAAGGCGGTAAAACCGCCGACATAGCAAACGGAAGACAGAAAGCATGGCACTCAAGTCGTACAAACCAACGACGCCGGGCCAGCGCGGGCTGGTACTGATCGACCGTTCGGAGCTTTGGAAGGGTCGTCCCGTTAAATCCTTGACTGAGGGTTTGACTAAAACGGGTGGACGTAACAACACCGGACGGATTACATCTCGGCGCAGGGGCGGTGGAGCTAAAAGGCTCTACAGAATAGTAGATTTCAAACGTAATAAAACGAATGTACCTGCGACAGTAGTGCGAATAGAATATGATCCCAATAGAACTGCTTTTATTGCACTTATTAATTATGATGATGGCGAGAAGGCTTACATTTTAGCCCCTCAACGTTTGGCTATTGGAGATAAGGTTACTTCCGCTGATAAAGCGGATATTAAACCCGGGAATGCCATGCCATTTTCTGGGATGCCAATAGGAACGATTATACATAATATCGAACTTAAGCCAGGTAAAGGTGGGCAAATAGCGAGAGCAGCGGGCACTTATGCACAGTTCGTTGGTCGAGATGGAGGATATGCCCAAATCCGATTGAGCTCTGGTGAACTGCGTATGGTGCGCCAAGAATGCATCGCAACTATTGGGGCAGTCTCTAACCCGGATAATTCAAACCAAAACTTTGGTAAAGCTGGCCGTATGCGTCACAAAGGTAAAAGGCCATCAGTCCGTGGTGTAGTTATGAATCCAATCGATCACCCCCACGGTGGTGGTGAGGGTAGAACCTCAGGTGGCCGGCATCCGGTTACACCGTGGGGAAAGCCTACAAAAGGTAAGAAAACAAGAAACAAAAACAAAGCGTCACAAAAGCTCATTATCCGCTCGCGTCACGCCAAAAAGAAAGGGCGTTAATCATGGGTCGCTCTGTATGGAAAGGTCCTTTTGTGGATGCCTACGTGCTTAAAAAGGCAGAGGCGGCTCGCGAGAGTGGTCGAAATGAGGTTATAAAAATTTGGTCACGTAGATCGACTATCTTGCCTCAGTTCGTTGGACTAACTTTCGGTGTTTACAATGGGCGTAAGCATATTCCTGTGTCAGTGTCCGAAGATATGATCGGTCAAAAGTTTGGAGAGTATTCTCCAACTCGAACTTATTATGGTCATGGAGCTGATAAGAAAGCTAAGAGGAAATAGTAATTATGGGAAAAGATACTAATCCTCGTAGAGTTGCAGAAAACGAAGCTATGGCAAAATTGCGTATGCTTAGAACCAGCCCCCAAAAACTTAACTTGGTGGCAGCTATGATCCGCGGGAAAAAAGTTGATAAAGCACTAACAGCCTTAGCTTTTAGTAAAAAAAGAATAGCCATAGATGTTAAGAAATGTTTGCAGTCAGCCATTGCTAACGCTGAAAATAATCATAACCTCGATGTGGATGAATTGATTGTTGCAGAAGCTTATGTAGGCAAGAATTTAATTATGAAGCGTGGTCGCCCGCGTGCACGGGGTCGCTATGGCCGCATTATCAAGCCATTTTCCGAACTTACTATAAAGGTTCGCCAGACAGAGGAGCAGGCGTAATGGGTCAGAAAGTAAATCCAATAGGGATGCGGCTTCAGGTAAACCGTACATGGGATAGTCGATGGTATGCCGATACAAAAGATTATGGGGATCTTTTACTAGAAGATTTGCGCATGCGAGAATTTATTAAGAAAGACTGTGCGCAAGCTGGCGTTTCCAAAATAATAATTGAGCGCCCGCACAAAAAGTGCCGTGTAACAATTCATACTGCTCGCCCAGGCGTAATAATTGGTAAAAAAGGTGCGGATATCGAAACATTGCGAAAGAAACTTGCAAACATGACGGCTTCCGAACTCCACTTGAATATAATCGAAGTTCGTAAGCCTGAATTGGATGCTCAACTCGTTGGGGAAAGCATTGCCCAACAGTTGGAGCGCCGTGTTTCGTTCAGGCGCGCGATGAAACGTGCAGTTCAAAATGCTATGCGAATGGGCGCATTGGGTATTCGTGTAAATGTAGCAGGCCGCCTCGGAGGCGCAGAGATTGCACGTACTGAATGGTACCGAGAGGGACGAGTACCTCTTCACACTCTTCGCGCTGATATTGATTACTCAAACGTAGAAGCACAAACACCTTATGGAATTATTGGTATTAAAGTTTGGATTTTCAAAGGTGAGATCATGGAGCACGACCCACAAGCTCGCGATAGACGCTCTCAAGAGTTACAAGATGGTCCTGCACCCCGTGGTGTAGCGGGCAATAGACGGTAAGAGGTGGAAGAATGTTACAACCAAAACGTACAAAATTCCGCAAATTACACAAAGGCCGCATTAGGGGTTTTGCAAAAGGTGGTTCAGATTTAAACTTTGGGACCTACGGCTTAAAAGCTACGACACCTGAACGAGTGACAGCTAGACAAATAGAGGCTGCTCGGCGTGCAATGACCCGTCATATGAAACGACAGGGTAGGGTTTGGATTAGAATTTTCCCAGATACCCCCGTTACATCAAAGCCTGTAGAGGTTCGTATGGGGAAGGGTAAAGGCTCAGTTGATTTTTGGGCTTGTAAAGTAAAGCCTGGGCGAATGATGTTTGAAATAGATGGCGTGAACGACGATATCGCTCGTGAAGCACTAAGGTTAGCGGCTATGAAACTTCCAGTTAAAACTCGGGTGGTAGTTCGCGAAGACTGGTAATTATGTCAAAAAACGACTAATTCAGCCCCCTGTTGACAAGGGGGTTTTTTTATTCACCAGCTATAGTTAAAACTAATGGATATCCGCTCTTCTGACGACACGTTCGTTGGGACTTCGTGGCGTAACCAGCTTTCCCAAAGCAAGATTTCCCCAGCCAAAGGATTTATGTATATAAAGGGTTTCAAATATTCTTTTGCAGTCGCAAGTCTTGAAGGTGCGGCCATCATCATGGGGTGTCTGGGATCTTCAAATTTAATTGCGCTAGTTTCGGGTGGCATAGAGATGTAAATTGTTCCCGAGATTACCGAATTAGGATGTAGATGAGCGGAATGGTTGCCTCCCTCAGCTAATATATTGATCCAAATGTCTTCTAGTTTTAAACTGCGACCCTCTAAATTAAAGTCTAAATCTCCTGAAAAATGTTCAACGTGCAAGTCTAAAAGTTTTTTCAGACCTTCAAAAATTGGTGAACGCCAAGTGAGATCACTTAAAGATGCATAACTCGTGTAGCCTGGGTAATTGTTTTCCTCACACCACTTTTGTCCTGCTTCGTCGTCTTGAGCGATGGACCAGCAGGATTTTTCGATTTCAAGCATGTCGATTTTTCCAACTTCAGATAACCTTGCTTGGTAAATGGGCGTACTAAATAATAGTTTTGTTTTACTCATGATAGTCTTTAATTATTATTCTAAATATGGGCTTAAAAATAAATCTAGGCTAAGTCTTGCGTATCATCAATGATTTGCTTATATAGCGCCAATCTTAGTGCACGATTATCAGAATCGTAATTTAAAATCATCCACTAGGTTAAAGGTTACCCAAATAGGGGCCTTCTAGTGTTAGAGAGGTAAATGGCAATGAAAGCCGGTGAACTGCGTGAAAAAACGCCAGACCAACTTCGTGAAGAGCTAGCTTCTTTAAAAAAAGAATCCTTCAATCTTCGTTTTCAGCAGGCCACAGGTCAGCTAGAAAATACTTCGCGTATGAGAAGTGCCAAGCGTGATGCCGCAAGAGTATTGACGATATTGAACGAAAAATCCAAGGCTAGCGAGTAGGGGAGCGAGGAATGCCAAAACGAATTCTTCAAGGTGTCGTTACTTCTGATAAAAACGACCAAACGATCACTGTATCTGTTGAAAGGCGGTTTAAGCACCCAGTTCTTCAGAAAACTATTCGGAAATCTAAGAAATACAGAGCTCACGACGAGAAAAACTCTTTTAAAGCAGGCGACTCAGTCAGAATAATTGAGTGCGCTCCAAGGTCTAAAACGAAACGTTGGGAGGTTTTGGAAGCCTAGTCTTCTATTATACCTCATTAAAATGAAACCCTGGGGAACAAAATTGAGTGCCCCAAAGGTCAGGAGAAATTAAATGATCCAGATGCAAACTAACCTGGATGTTGCCGATAACTCAGGCGCTCGACGAGTTCAGTGTATTAAAGTCCTAGGTGGATCTAAGCGTAAATACGCATCCGTAGGCGATGTTATCGTTGTTTCGGTAAAAGAAGCAATCCCTCGTGGTAGAGTCAAAAAGGGCGACGTAAGAAAAGCTGTCGTAGTTCGTACGGCAAAAGAAGTTCGCCGGGATGATGGAACGGCTATCCGTTTTGATAGTAACGCTGCGGTTATTTTGAGCAATTCAGGAGAGCCAATTGGTACTCGAATTTTTGGCCCTGTTGTTCGTGAGCTACGTGCCAAAAATTTTATGAAAATTATTTCTCTAGCTCCGGAGGTGCTGTAATGGCTGCAAAGCTTCGTAAAGGTGATAAAGTTGTCGTCCTTGCTGGGAAAGACAAAGGTAAAGAGGGAACGATTTCGTTTGTGGACCCAAAGTCAAATAAAGCTGTGGTTGACGGTATAAACATGGCAATTCGTCATACTCGTCAGAGTCAAACATCCCAAGGTGGGCGTTTGCCTAAGGCAATGCCAATGGAATTATCAAATCTTTCATATGTGGATGCAAATGGAAAGGCCACTAGAGTTGGTTTTAAGATTGAAAATGATAAAAAAGTTAGAATAGCTAAATCTACGGGGGATGTAATTGATGCTTGACACAGAAAATTATATTCCACGACTTCGGGCTGATTATGATGATCGTATAAAAGCTGCCATGAAGGAAGAGTTTGGATATAAAAACAGTATGATGATCCCACGACTAGATAAGATAGTTCTTAACATAGGTTGTGGTGCGGAAGCGGTTAAAGATAGCAAAAAAGCTAAGTCAGCACAGGCTGATCTGTCTGCTATAGCAGGCCAAAACGCAGTGATAACAAAAGCAAAAAAATCAATTGCTGGCTTTCGTGTAAGAGAGGGCATGCCTTTAGGTGCAAAAGCTACTTTGCGTGGTGCTAGAATGTATGAGTTTTTGGATAGGTTGATCACGATAGCAATGCCTCGTATTCGCGATTTTAGAGGTGTTTCTTCTAAGTCGTTTGATGGTCGAGGTAATTACGCTTTAGGTATAAAAGAGCACATCGTCTTCCCCGAAATTGATTTTGATAAAATTGATGAACCGTGGGGAATGGATATCGTAATAACAACCACCGCAAATACAGATGCGGAAGCCAAGGCTTTGTTGAGTTATTTCAACATGCCGTTCAACAGCTAATCGCGGAAAGGATTGATAGATGGCTAAAAAAGCAATGATCGAACGCGAAAAAAAGCGTGAACGTCTAGTAAAAAGGTTTGCAGCAAAGCGAGCCGAACTGAAAGAGATTGCAAAGGACGAGTCGCTTCCGATGGAAGAACGTTTCAAAGCTAGGTTAAAGTTAGCTAAATTACCAAGAAACTCTGCTCCAAATCGAATGCATAACAGGTGTCAACTAACCGGTCGCCCTCATGCATATTATAGAAAGCTGAAAGTTTCTCGTATCGCTCTTCGTGAGTTGGGTTCATCGGGTCTGATACCCGGTTTAGTGAAGTCTAGTTGGTAGAGGGGAAAAAACATGAATGATCCTATCGGCGATATGCTTACTCGTATCCGAAACGCTCAAATGCGGGGAAAATCAACTGTATCGACACCTGCATCAAAATTGAGGGCATGGGTTTTAGATGTCTTAGCTGACGAAGGCTATATCCGCGGTTACGAGAAAACATCTTCTACTGACGGACACGGTGCTATCGAGATAAGTTTGAAATATTTTGATGGTGTTCCGGTTATTAAAGAGCTCAAGCGTATATCCAAGCCAGGTCGGCGAGTATATCTTAGTGTTAAAGATATTCCTCAGGTACGTCAGGGGTTAGGAGTTTCAATCGTTTCTACGCCTCAGGGCGTAATGTCAGATGCAAATGCTCGCGCCAAAAACGTTGGTGGCGAAGTGATTTGCACGGTATTCTAGGGGGATAACTGATGTCTAGAATTGGTAAGAAACCCGTAGAACTGCCTTCCGGTGTCAGTGCGTCAGTTTCTGGTCAGACTATTGAGGTGAAGGGACCTAAAGGTACTCTGGAATTTAGTGCAACTGACGACGTTACAATTACGATGTCAGATAATTCTGTGGCTGTGGAACCACGAGGGCAGTCAAAGCGTGCCCGTCAACAGTGGGGGATGAGCCGTACTATGGTCGCCAATATGGTTAAAGGTGTATCTGAAGGCTTTAAAAAAGAATTAGAAATAAACGGCGTTGGTTACAGAGCGCAACTGCAGGGTAATACTCTGAAGTTGAATCTTGGCTTATCTCATGATGTGGATTTTCCAATTCCTTCAGATGTTACAGTGTCGGCTCCTAAACCTACTCAAATAATTATTGAAGGTATTGACCCTCAGAGAGTTGGGCAGGTTGCTGCTAATATTCGTGAATGGAGAAAGCCAGAACCCTACAAGGGTAAGGGTATAAAATACATTGACGAGTACATTTTCCGCAAAGAAGGCAAGAAGAAGTAAGGACGTAAAATAATGGCAAATAGCAAAAGACATTTGTTCTTGAAGCGCCGCATGCGCGTTCGGAACAAGCTTCGTAAAGTAAACGCTGGCCGAGTAAGATTATCTGTTCATCGCAGCAATAAAAATATTAGCTGTCAGCTAATTGATGATGTGAAAGGCCTCACTATTGCAGCCGCATCTTCTATGGAAAACGATTTAGGTGTTGTTGGTAAAAATAACATTGAAGCCTGTACTAAAGTCGGAGCTGCGCTTGCTAAGCGAGCGAAGTCTGCAGGTATTTCAGAGTGTTATTTCGATCGCGGTGGTTTTCTCTTTCATGGAGGCATAAAAGCTTTAGCTGATGCCGCTCGTGAAGGTGGATTAAAGTTTTAAGGAGACGGTTTGAATGGCTAAAGAAACAAATCAAAAGGGACGAAACCGTGATGAAGCGGCCCCCGAGCTTGCAGATCGTCTTGTTGCGATCAATAGGGTTTCTAAAACAGTAAAAGGCGGAAAGCGTTTTGGCTTTGCAGCTTTAGTTGTTGTTGGTGATCAAAAAGGTCGCGTGGGTTTCGGTAAGGGTAAAGCTAAAGAGGTTCCCGAAGCTATACGTAAAGCTACTGAACAAGCTAAAAGACAAATGGTAAGAGTTCCTCTGCGCGAAGGAAGAACTTTACATCATGATATCGACGGACGCCATGGCGCAGGTAAAGTTGTGATGAGGACCGCACCTACTGGTACTGGTATTATCGCTGGTGGTCCGATGCGTGCGGTGTTTGAAATGCTAGGTGTTCAAGATGTTGTTGCAAAATCGATAGGATCGCAAAACCCATATAACATGATCCGAGCAACTCTTAATGGACTTGGCCGACAAGCAAGCCCAAGAATGGTAGCCCAACGGCGAGGAAAAAAAGTGGCTGAAATAATTCGCCGCGATGAAGCGCCTGCTGCGGAAACCGCTTGATATTAGAGGATATTTCGATGGGAAAAACGATAGTAGTACAACAAATTGGGTCACCAATCCGTCGTCCAGAAAAGCAGCGTAAGACTTTGATTGGGCTCGGATTGAATAAGATGCACAAAACACGTGAACTAGAAGACACACCTTCTGTTCGCGGAATGGTAAATAAAATACCACATTTGGTAAAAATTTTAGAAGAACGAGGATAGTTTAAGTTCTCAGTAAAATTAGAAGCCGTGTTTACCCCTTTCGTCGCGTAATCGGGGGGATTATTCCGGTAAGAGGAGAAGCGACATGAAATTACATGAACTACATGACAATGAAGGTGCAAATCGTAAGAAAAAGCGAATTGGGCGTGGCCCGGGTTCTGGTAAAGGTAAAACTGGCGGCAGAGGTATAAAGGGTCAGAAATCAAGGTCAGGTGTAGCTATAAACGGTTACGAAGGCGGTCAAATGCCTTTGTATCAAAGGTTACCAAAGCGTGGTTTTAATAATCCAAATCGGAAATCATATGCCATTGTTAATCTTAGTTTGATAGAAAAGTTTATTGATGCTGGTAAATTAGATGCTAAAGCCGAAATAACGGAAGATACATTAGTTGCTTCTGGTCTTGTTCGGAGAAAGCGTGATGGTGTCCGAATTTTAGCCAAAGGTGAGCTTAAATCAAAGGTAAAGATCAATGTAACTGGAGCATCAAAGGCAGCGATAGACGCGGTTGCTAAGGCTGGTGGATCGCTCACGGTAGCAAGTTCTGCTGAATAAATACTTGTGAAAGATAGTCTGTGTGCTTAGATAATATCTAAACTTTAATTTACGCCGCTGAAGGATGACCTATTAGCGGCGTTTTCGCTAGGTGAGAACCAAATGGTATCTGCAGTTGAACAAATGGCCGCTAACACGAGTTGGTCTGCTTTAGGCAAAGCAAAAGATCTAAGAAATCGTATTCTTTTTACATTGGGTTTGCTTTGCGTATATCGTTTAGGTACTTTTATTCCAGTACCTGGAATTGACGGCGCGGCTTTAAGGGAATTTATGGAGCAAGCCCAAACTGGTATTGGTGGTATGCTCTCAATGTTTACTGGTGGCGCGCTGGGTAGGATGGGCATATTTGCTCTTGGCATAATGCCATATATCTCGGCCTCAATCATTGTTCAGTTATTAACATCGATGGTGCCGTCTCTTGAACAATTGAAGAAAGAGGGGGAACAGGGCCGTAAAAAAATTAACCAATACACGCGTTATGGTACGGTCCTACTGGCAACTTTCCAAGCATATGGTCTTGCTGTCAGCCTTGAAAGTGGAGATCTCGTTACAGATCCAGGAGTATTTTTTAGAACGGCTTGCGTAATAACGCTTGTAGGCGGAACAATGTTTTTGATGTGGCTTGGTGAGCAGATAACCGCACGAGGCATTGGGAATGGAATTTCATTAATTATATTTGTTGGGATCATTGCTGAAATACCTGCGGCTCTAGCACAGTTTTTTGCATCAGGTAGATCTGGTGCAATTAATCCTGCAGTCATTGTTGGTGTGATTGTTATGGTAGTGGTAACTATAGCATTCGTTGTTTTTATGGAGCGGGCGCTTAGAAAAATAATGATACAATATCCAAGAAGACAGGTAGGTATGAAGGTAATGGAGGGTCAAAACTCTCACTTACCTGTGAAGGTAAATCCGGCGGGCGTAATTCCCGCAATATTTGCCTCATCTCTATTATTACTACCCACTACTGTTAGTACATTTTCTGGCTCCCAGACCGGGCCTGTTATGTCGACGATCTTAGCCTATTTTGGGCCTGGTCAGCCGGCATATTTAATCTTTTTCGCGGCAATGATTATTTTCTTCACCTATTTTTACACTTTTAATGTCTCTTTCAAAGTTGAAGATGTGGCAGATAATTTGAAGAACCAAAATGGATTTATCCCAGGTGTTCGTCCTGGTCAGAGGACAGCTGAGCAGCTGGAATATGTCGTGAACCGAATTTTGGTTCTAGGTGCTTCTTACTTGGCACTTGTATGCCTTCTCCCTGAAGTTTTAAGAGGTCAATTAAACATTCCTTTTTATTTTGGAGGAACTTCCGTTTTGATTGTCGTGTCGGTGACTATGGATACCATACAGCAGGTCCAGTCACATCTTCTGGCACATCAGTACGAAAGTCTTATCCAAAAATCCCAACTTAGAGGTAAAGGGAAAGGTCGTAGAAAAAAGGGAACTGCGCGTAAATGAATATTATATTACTTGGTCCACCTGGAGCGGGTAAAGGTACTCAGGCCCGCCACCTTGTAGAAAAAAGGAATATGATACAGCTTTCTACTGGAGATATGTTGAGAGACGCTAAAGACTCAGGAAGCGAAATGGGAAAACTAGTTGCCGAAGTTATGGCACGAGGCGATTTAGTTACAGATGAGATTGTTATAGGGCTGATAAAAGAAAAAATTTCTGGTGAAAAAGGTGGGGGTTTTATATTTGATGGATTTCCTAGAACACTTAAGCAGGCAGACGCATTAGGTAGACTTTTAGAAGAGTGTGGAGAAAAACTAGACCTTGTCGTTGAAATGAAGGTTGATGATGATGCTCTTGTCTCGAGGATAAGTGGTAGATCTTCTTGTGGTAACTGTGGTGAAGTTTTTCACGATGTAACAAATCCATGGCCAGCTTCTGGCGAATGTCCAAAATGCTCCAGCACGGAAGTAGTGAGACGAGCTGATGACAATGAAGATAGTCTACGCCAACGTTTGATGGAATATTACAAAAAAACCTCGTCACTAATAGGGTATTATTATGCAAAAGGTGATCATGTATCCGTGAACGGTCTTGCGTCAGTAGAAGAAGTTGAAAAGTCGATTGCTGCAGTCTTAGATGGATAAATATAATTTTATGATTCTAACTCTTGACCATTTCTTATAGACCAAATAAATGGCAGGTCTCTAGTAATAGAATCAATGGTCATATGATCAGCTTAAACTCAAAAACAAATACTTGGGTTTAATGTTGTGAAAAAAGGTTCTGGAGTTACGGAACCGCAACGAAAGGAAGTAACGTGGCACGAATAGCCGGCGTAAACATCCCTACCGGGAAAAGAGTACCAATAGCACTCACCTATATAACAGGAATTGGTCGGTCAACGGCCGAAGAAATATGTTCTGCTGTAAAAATTGATGCAACGCGAAGGGTTAATGAACTTTCTGATGCTGAAGTTTTAGCAATAAGAGAGCATATCGACGCTAATTGTTCTGTTGAGGGTGATTTGCGACGAGACGTTCAGATGAACATCAAACGAATGATGGACATGGGTTCTTACCGAGGTCTCCGTCATCGTCGAAACCTCCCTGTTCGTGGCCAGCGCACGCATACAAATGCTCGCACACGAAAAGGCCCAGCAAAAGCAATTGCTGGTAAGAAGAAGTAGGGAGATACGGTATGGCTAAAGAAGCAAGACGCGCAACGAAAAAAAAGGCTTTCAAAAATATAGCCTCGGGAGTTGCTCACGTTAATTCATCATTTAATAATACGAAAATTTTAATTTCCGATGTTCAAGGGAACGCCATTGCTTGGTCGTCAGCTGGGACAATGGGATTTAAGGGTTCTCGTAAGTCAACGCCATATGCTGCCCAAATGGCTGCTGAGGATGCTGGTCGTAAGGCTCAGGATCATGGCGTAAAAACATTAGAAGTTGAAGTTCAGGGTCCTGGTTCGGGTCGTGAAAGTGCATTGCGTGCACTTGCAGCAATCGGGTTCAACATAACTTCAATTCGAGATGTTACACCAATAGCACATAACGGCTGTCGCCCACCAAAGCGGCGCCGCGTATAGCTTAAGCCGCAGAGCATAGATTTACTGGGCTCTGCATAGTCGAATTTAACCTCGGGCGCGACCATCTTTTGGACATGGGGTGGTAGCAAGAATGGAGGGACATATGATCCACAAAAATTGGGCTGAATTAATTAAACCCGCACAACTAGAAGTTAAACAGTCAAATGATCCTACTCGCCAAGGTATCGTTATTGCAGAACCTTTGGAACGTGGTTTCGGACTAACAATTGGAAACGCACTCAGAAGAATTTTGATGAGCAGTCTGCAAGGTGCTGCCATAACGAGTGTACAGATTGATAATGTATTACATGAATTTTCATCAGTGGCTGGCGTCAGAGAGGATGTAACAGACATTGTTCTAAATCTTAAAGGCGTATCGCTAAGTATGGAAGTTGAGGGACCAAAGCGACTTACTGTCTCATCAAAGGGCCCTGGCGTAGTGACAGCTGGCGATATTGAGGAAACTGCTGGTATTGAAATATTGAACAAAGATCACGTTATTTGTCACCTAGATGACGGTGCCGATCTTAGTATGGAGCTGACTGTTAATACTGGAAATGGCTATGTTGCTGCAGAAAAAAATAAGCCGGAGGATGCGCCGATAGGGTTGATCCCAATTGATGCAATTTATTCTCCAGTCAAAAAGGTATCCTATGACGTGCAACCTACTAGAGAAGGTCAAGTTTTAGATTATGATAAACTAACTATGAATATCGAAACTGATGGATCAGTTTCGCCTGACGATGCGCTTGCGTTCGCGGCCAGAATACTACAGGATCAACTGTCTATATTCGTCAACTTTGATGAACCGGAAGCTGCAAATCAAAACGATGAAGAAGAGGGATTAGAATTCAACCCATTACTTCTTAAGAAAGTAGATGAACTTGAACTATCAGTTCGATCTGCAAACTGCCTTAAGAACGACAATCTTGTATATATAGGAGATTTGATACAAAAAACTGAAGCTGAAATGTTGCGAACACCAAACTTTGGTAGAAAATCGCTCAATGAGATAAAAGAAGTGCTATCTGGTATGGGGTTACATCTTGGTATGGATGTCGAGGATTGGCCGCCTGATAACATTGAAGAGCTTGCAAAAAAGTTTGAGGATAATTTTTAGGTAATTAGAATTAGAGCTATATTTAATGCCTGCTTTGTGTAGGGAAAAATGGGCAGATGCCCCAAGGTGAGCAACCAACAACGCGATTGGTAGCCGGACAAAGTATAAAAATAGGAGATTTAAAATGCGTCACGCAAAAGGCTATCGCCGGTTGAATCGTACTCATGAGCACCGTAAGGCGCTTTGGGCAAATATGGCAGGCTCGTTAATAGAGCACGAACAAATAAAAACTACTTTGCCAAAGGCTAAAGAGCTCAGGCCGGTTGTGGAGAAGCTGATAACTCTGGCAAAAAAAGGAGATTTGCATGCTCGGAGGCAGGCGCGCTCGCAGCTAAAAGAAGACCAATATTTAACTAAGCTTTTTGACGTTTTAGGCCCACGTTATGCTGACCGTAAAGGTGGGTACACACGTGTATTAAAAGCTGGTTTCAGATATGGAGATATGGCTCCGATGGCAATAATCGAATTTGTTGACCGTGATGTCGATGCCAAAGGGGCATCTGACAAAGCTCGTGTTGAGTTAGAAGAAGCGGCAGAAGAATAATATCAAAATGGGGCCTTAATCACAACTTTTAAGGCCCTTTAGACAAAGGCTTTGTTCAGGTATTAACTGGTATATTGCGTTTTAGAAAAATTTAAACTTTTTAAAGAATAATTTAGGTTTTTCATTTAATACCGTACATGTAAATCTACATGGTAAAAAACAATGGTCCGAATTTTTGCATTAATATTTTTTAGTTTTTCGTCGATTGTTTTTGCTAAAGATACTGTTCCACAATCTCAACTAGAAATAAAGCTAAGCTTTGTTCCGCTTGTAAAGCAGGCAGCGCCAGCCGTGGTGAACATTTATGCTCAAAGAATTATTGAGGAGCGACGAAGTCCTTTTTCTAGAGATCCTTTTTTTAGGGATTTTTTTCGAAACTTTGGGCAATTACAACCTAGAGTTCAGAATTCACTAGGATCAGGTGTAATTTTGTCGACGGATGGTTACGTTGTTTCCAATTATCATGTAGTTGGAGGTGCTACCGACATAAGAGTAGTCTTACATGATGGGCGTGAAATCTCTGGTAATGTAATTTTGTCAGATGAAGATAGTGATCTAGCTGTTCTTAAACTTAATACCGATGAGAGGCTTCCTCATCTGGATTTGCGAAAAAGTGATTCCGTGGAAGTTGGGGAGTTAGTGCTTGCCATAGGAAACCCCTTTGGTGTTGGCCAAACTGTCACAAATGGAATAATTTCTGGATTAGCACGAACTGGTATAGCTTCTGGTTCAGCAAAAGGATATTTTTTGCAAACAGATGCACCCATAAATCCAGGAAACTCTGGTGGAGCACTGATAGATATTTCTGGCTCGTTGGTGGGAGTAAATACGTCTATCTTGTCTCGATCTGGTGGATCTAATGGAATTGGTTTTGCTATACCTGCTGATTTGGTAGGACAGTTTTTAGTCCAAGCTAAATCAGGACGTTCAAGTTTTGTTCGTCCCTGGGCAGGTATGCGGGGCCAACCAATTACATTTGAAATGGCGGCCTCTCTGAATCTTCCTGCCATGTCAGGTATGGTAATATCGGAACTTCACGAACTAAGCCCATTTTCAAAGGTTGGAATTAGGGTTGGAGATATTATAACAAAAGTTAACGGTTTGGACATTAATAGCCCAGCCGAAATGCTTTATAGAATGTCAGTTTCAGGAATTGGCACTGCAGTTCATGTTTCTTATATATCTCAGGGCATTATAAAGTTTTCAAAAATTGACTTGGTTGAAATACCAAAACTGGAAGCTAAGCAAGTCACTCTAGGCCCAGAATTTATTTTTATGGATCTACACATCTCTGAATTGACTCCAAAATTTCAGTCGGAATTTGGATTATCTTTCTCCTCTAATGGCTTAATTATTTTGGATCCTGGTCAAATAGCTTCTCGATTAGGTTTGAGAAGAGGTGATCTTTTGCGAGAAGTAAATGGAAAGCCAATAGATACAATAGAAGATGCAATTTCTGCCATCAGTTCTATTAAAAGCAGTGGGAGCATAACAATTATCAGATCTGGTAGGCGGGTTTCTTTGAGGTTTAGACTTTGAGCGACCTCTTTAATAACGAAAATAGCTCGGATGCTTTCGAGGCACCCTTGGCTGATAGAATGCGCCCGCAATCTTTGGATGAAGTAATTGGCCAAAATCATTTGCTTGGGGAAGAAGGCCCACTTAAAAATATGATAGCTTCGGGTATTTTCAGTTCGTTTATATTATGGGGTCCACCTGGTGTTGGTAAAACTACAATTGCCCGATTATTAGCGGATCATAGTAATAGTCATTTTGAACAGATAAGTGCAATTTTTACTGGTGTTGGTGACTTAAAAAAAGTTTTTGAAGCAGCTAAGTTTCGTCGCACGAATGGCCATAAAACCGTCATTTTTGTTGATGAAATTCATCGTTTTAATAAATCTCAGCAGGATAGTTTTTTACCTTTTTTAGAGGATGGCACAATAGTTTTAATTGGTGCAACAACTGAGAACCCATCTTTTGAACTTAACCCAGCTATTTTATCCAGGGTTCAAGTGTTGGTCTTAGAAAGATTAAATAATACAGATCTTAAGAAATTATTAGAGCGAGCAGAAGGTGTTTTAGGGTCGAAAATTAATTTAGATTTGGATGCAAAAATAGAGTTGCTGAAAGTAGCAGATGGAGATGGTCGAGCTTTATTGAATTTGATTGAAAATATTATTTCATGGGAAATTTTTAACCCTTTAACTGTAAAAGATCTGTCGGTCCGTTTATCAAAACGATTAAAAAAATATGATAAAAAAGGTGAAGAGCATTACAATTTAATTTCGGCACTACATAAATCTATCCGCGGTTCAGATCCTGATGCAGCACTGTATTGGCTTGCTAGGATACTCGATGGCGGTGAAGACCCCAGATTTATTGCCCGCAGGCTTTTGCGAATGGCTTTAGAAGACGTTGGATTGGCTGATCCTCAGGCCCAATCTATCTGTCTGCATGCGTGGCAAAGTTTTGAAAGGCTGGGAAGTCCAGAAGGAGAGCTTGCCTTGGCCCAGGCAGCACTCTACTTGGCACTAGCTCCAAAATCCAATGCCTCCTATAAAGGCTTTAATTTGAGCTTGGATTTGGTAAAACAAACAGGTTCAGAACCACCACCAAAGCACATTTTAAATGCACCAACTGATTTAATGAAGGAGCAGGGATATGGAGCGGGTTATGAATATGACCATGATAGTGAGGATAGTTTTTCTGGTCAGAATTATTTTCCTGAGAAAATTGATCGATTATCTGCATATCAACCTGTTGAACGAGGTTTTGAACGCGAACTTAAAAAAAGAATTAGTTACTTTAAAAATTTGCGTGAAAAAAGAAAATCAAGTTAAGTATCTCTCCACTTGACTTGTTGAAAATAAGCTAACTAAAGAGAGCGATGAATTACTTACTGGTAGCATTGGGTGGCGCGTTTGGTTCAGTTATACGCTATTGGGCTGGATTTATTTTTCCATTCCCATTAGGAACTCTGACCGTAAATATTTTAGGTTCCCTTGTTATGGGTTTAGCTTATGGTCTTCTTTCGCAAAAAGGATTTGAAAGAGCTAATTTATTATTCATGGTAGGTTTTCTGGGTGGATTTACAACTTTTTCTGCATTTTCTTTAGATGTAATGAAGCTATTTTCAGATGAGAGATTTTTGCATGCCATTATGTATATTTTTACCTCGTTTTTGGGTGCAATTCTCGCTGTCTGGGTAGGGTTTTTACTAGCAAAAGGACTGAGTTCATGAAGCTGGTACAACACATTGTTATTCAAAGCTCTGAGGCAGACCAGAGGTTAGATCGATTTTTAAAAAGAAAATTTCCTATACTTAAACAAAGTCAAATTGAAAAAATTTGCCGAAAAGGTGAAGTTCGTATTGATGGTGGCCGCTGTAAACCTGCAACGCGATTGGTTCAAGGAAATGAGGTTCGAATTCCTCCTTTAAAATCCGACGATATTTCATTGAGTAAGCCCCGCATAAGTAAAAACGTTATTTCTCAAAAAAACGCTAAATTGATACGAGATGCCATCATTTACAAAGATGATGACTTAATAGTCATAAATAAGCCCGCTGGGCTACCCAGCCAGGGAGGTAGTAAACAGCCTATTCATGTTGACGGGCTTTCGGATGCAATCATTTTCGAAAAGCAAGAACGGCCACGCCTAGTCCATAGACTGGATAAAGACACCTCTGGGGTAATGGTGCTTGCTCGAACGAGGCAGGCTGCAAAAGTTTTGTCTGAGGCGTTAAGGCATAGAGAAGCTAGAAAAGTATACTGGGCAGCTGTTGCGGGGGTTCCTCAGCCTACCGCTGGTACGATTAACTATGGGTTAGTAAAAAGATCGGGTCATGGAAGACAGGGTGAAGGTGAAAAAATGCAATGCATACACCCTGACGCAGTTTCTTCAACCGAAGGTGCAAAGAGAGCGGTTTCGAATTTTATGGTATTGAGTAAACTTGCTAATAGGGGGGCATGGGTTGCACTTGTGCCCATCACGGGCCGAACTCATCAGCTTCGCGCTCACATGGCAGAAATTGGAAATCCAATAATTGGCGATGGTAAATATGGAGGATCAAGTCAGGAAAACTTAGGAGATGGTTGGGGAGCTCAATTTGGTGGCGATATTAGTAAAAAGCTGCACTTACACGCAAGGTATTTGAAAATCGAGCATCCACTTGAAAAACGAATTATTGAAATAACGGCGGACCTACCAATTCACATGGCACGTACATGGAAAACTTTTCAGTGGGATTTGGATGATAGCCCTAATGATCCATTTATTGATGAAGGTCTTTAAGTTTTGAATTGTTATATGCAAAGGGCTTGTGATGTCTGAGTGGAAACAAAAGCGGTTCTGGAAAAATGTTCACGTCGTTTCATCAGAAACTGGATACTTTATAAAACTTGATGATAAAATTTTAAAGACTCCGGCCAAGAAGCAGATGATGCTTCCTACTGAGGCACTGGCAAAAAAAGTTGCTTCAGAGTGGGAAGAACAAGTTGAGGAAATACATCCGACTACAATGCCGTTCACAAAATCCGCCAATGCAGCCCTAGATAAGGTTTCTGAACAGTATGAGGAAGTAAGTTCATTACTTGGTGAATATGGGGACACAGATTTATTGTATTATCGTGCTGATTCTCCGCCGGAACTTCAAAAGCGGCAAAAAACTGGGTGGGATCCGATTGTAACGTGGGCTGAAAATACTTTTAAGGTTCAAATAAACTGCGGAATAGGAATTGTTTACATACCTCAAAATGAAAAGCTATTTTCGGAAACACGTAAAAAAATCAATAATTTAAGTAT
This sequence comes from Paracoccaceae bacterium, assembly GCA_902534325.1. GTDB lineage: Bacteria > Pseudomonadota > Alphaproteobacteria > Rhodobacterales > Rhodobacteraceae > Salinivivens. Next base: position 59,863 of record CACAPQ010000007.1, read on the forward strand.
ATTTGAGTTAACGGCCTTTTATGACATGGTTTCGATAACTGGCTCTCTTATCTTGGGCTTAGCAATAATCAATGGACGGTTATTGGCCGAAGAAGCTTATCAACTCTCTCGAATTGATGAACAGTGGCAGCTAGAGCAGTGGGGTGAAGATGAGGAGGCTCAGGTCGCATCTAACCTAAAAAATAAAGCAATTTTGCATTCCGAGGAGTTTTTCGCATTAAGTGATGGAAATAAAAGTACTATTTTTTAGTTTTTTTCATTTTTTCTGTTAAAAAGTATGCAAATATTTGATGAAAAGCCTTGACCAAGTGGTCAGAATTTGAACATGGTTGCCTATTAAATTGGGGGATTTCCTACTTTGGTAATTTAGGTGGGTTCGTCACCCGTGTGAATGGCTTTGAATTCTCAAGGCTAAATCAGGAAGAGGTAAATATGAAAAAATCCGTTATTATTAGCGCAGTGACTGTAGCCGGTCTCACTGCAGGTGCTGCTTTTGCAGGTACACTCGATGATGTTCAGGCGCGAGGCAAATTGAATTGCGGCGTTTCAACTGGTGTTCCAGGTTTCGCAGAACCTGATGCAAACGGCGTTTGGCAAGGCTTTGACGTAGCCGTATGTCGTGCTGTTGCAGCAGCAGTTCTTAATGATTCTGACGCCATCGAATTTGTTCCAACCACAGGTAAGACACGTTTTACCGCGTTGGCTTCAGGTGAAATCGACATGTTGGCACGAAATACAACTTGGACTTTCAGCCGTGATGTTGATCTTAAGTTCGAATTTGTTGGTGTGAACTATTACGATGGTCAGGGCTTTATGGCTAAAGCTGATCTTGGGGTAAGCTCAGCGACTGAGTTAGACGGCGCGACAGTGTGTATCCAAACTGGAACTACAACAGAATTGAACTTGGCGGATTTTTTCCGTTCAAACAACATGTCTTATGAGCCAGTTCCGGTAGAAACTGGATCTGAAGCTGTAACTAACTACTTAGCTGGTGCATGTGATGTTTTCACAACTGACCGATCAGCGCTTGCTGCAAGACGTGCAAACTTTGAAGTGCCAACAGATCACGTGGTGTTACCTGAAATCGTATCAAAAGAACCTCTTGGTCCTCTTGTGCGTCATGGTGATAACAACTGGGGCGACGTAGTACGCTGGACATTGAATGCATTGATCACTGCAGAAGAGCTAGGTGTTACTTCAGCAAATCTTGAAGAAATGGCAAAAGGCACCAATAACCCTGAGATGAACCGTCTTCTAGGTAGTGAAGGTACTCTAGGTGAAATGCTTGGCCTTGATGCAGAGTGGGCAAAAAGAGCTATCGCTGTTTCAGGAAACTACGGTGAAATTTTCGAAAATAACATTGGCGCCGGTACAATCATTGGATTGGCTCGTGGTGTTAATGCGAAATGGACAGACGGTGGATTGATTTATTCGCCACCTTTCCGTTAATAGCTAATTAAGTCACAAAAGGGCGCATTACTGCGCCCTTTTTATTGCGTAAATGCTTCAAAACATTTAGCTTGCTGCAATCAACTTTGGCATTTCCAGGTTTAGATTTACATGAATACATCTGATTTAGCGAGACGTGACAAATTTCAGTTTTCTATGCTGCTGAATGATAAGCGCTATCGGTCATATACATTCCAGTTTTTTGCTTTATTCATACTAATATGCGCGATGGCATATTTGGGGAAGAATTTACTAGAAAACCTAGCTGCAGCCGGTTTGAATATTTCTTACAGTTTTCTAGGTGAACCTTCTGGTTATGATATTAACCAACGGTTAATCGAGTATAACAGTCAATCAACCCATTTAAGAGCATCAATCGTTGGAGTGCTTAACACTCTTTTGGTAGCGTTTTTGGGTTGTATTGCAGCAACCTTTTTCGGTGTGACCGCTGGTATTTTAAGGCTATCAAACAACTGGATTGTTGCAAAACTGATGATGATTTATGTTGAAATTTTTAGAAATGTACCAGTTCTTATTTGGATACTGATTATACATTCTGTATTTCTAGCTTTCTTGCCTCAGCCAAAAGCTTTCCGCGGTGAGAACCCAGAAGCAACTATGTTATGGGATGCTTTCGCTTTTACTGGTAGGGGATTTTATATACCTAAACCTGTATTCAATGATGGCTCTCTAATAGTTATTATTACTTTTATTCTTTCTATTATCGGTGTTTTTGCATTTCGTTACTATGCACGACAGAAACTTTACTCAGAGGGTAAGTTACTAGAAACTCGCTGGACTAGCGTCGGAATATTTTTTATTCCAACAATATTGATCTACTTTGCACTAGGAAATCCTATTGCCCTCGAATACCCTGAATTAAAAGGCTTTAACTTCAAAGGTGGAATACATGCCAGGGGATCTTTGATTTCACTATGGTTTGCGCTTTCGATATACACAGGTGCTTTCATAGCAGAGGTTGTGAGAGCTGGTATCCAGTCTGTAGACAACGGTCAGAGTGAAGCAGCAGGGGCTCTCGGAATGAGGCCTAATTTTATTATGAATTTGGTTATTTTGCCCCAAGCTCTTAGGGTCATAATTCCGCCGCTAATTTCCTTTTACCTAAACATCACCAAGAATAGTTCTTTAGCATTAGCTGTTGGTTATATGGATATCACAGGTACACTTGGTGGTATAACTTTGAATCAGACCGGCCGCGCGATTGAGGCTGTGTTGCTACTAATGCTATTCTATTTAGTTATCAGTCTAAGCATATCTGCGATCATGAACGTTTATAATCGCAGTATTATGTTGAAGGAGCGCTAGATATGTCTGGGGAAAGTAATTCATTTGTTCGCAAGGAAATGATATCAGAACGTATCCCTCCTGCAGCCGAGAGGGGTTTGTTTAAGTGGGTCCGGGAAAATTTATTTTCGTCAGTATTTAATACAATTATGACATTTGTCTCACTTTGGTTCATATACTCGATAGTTGTAGCTGCCGCGCCATGGTTTTTAAATGGTATTTGGGACGCGAAAACTATTCGAGAATGCTACGACTTATTAGATGGAAAAAGCGGTGCTTGTTTTGCTGTTCTGAATGAAAGGTTTCCTCAGCTGATTTACGGTTTTAAGTACCCTTCATCTGAATATTGGAGGCCAAATTTAGCCTCAATATTGCTACTTTTTGCCTTGGCTCCGATTTTGTTTCGGAAACTGCCGCGCCGGCTTCTAGCTTTTAGTGCTGTTTATCCATTTCTAGCATTTTGGTTAATTTGGGGGGGCTCTATATTAACTTCAGTATCTGCTTTTTTAGGATGTGTGATTGCTATCGTTTGTTATCGCAGGTTTTCTAGTCGATCATTTGCAATAGCAGTTTTGATTAGCCTTATTGCTGCTAACGTCTGGTGGATTATTGGGGGTTATATTGTTGATTTAAACGATAGCGTTCTTGCATTGAAAGATGTTCCTTCACGGGACTTGGGTGGTTTTATGCTCAATCTTTTATTGGGTACAATTGCAGTTTGTCTCTCTATTCCGCTCGGAATAGCCTTGGCGTTGGGTCGTCAATCGGGCATGCCTATAATTAAATGGATTTGTGTGTTTTTCATTGAATTTATTAGAGGTGTCCCGCTTATAACTCTTTTATTTGTTGCAAATGTTATTTTAGCATTTTTCTTTCCGCCCGGTACCTCCCTCGACCTAATATTAAGGGTCCTAATTATGATGACATTCTTCAACGCGGCTTATATTGCTGAGGTTGTCAGAGGCGGACTAGCGGCACTTTCTAAAGGGCAATACGAGGCGGCAGATAGTATCGGCCTTGATTATACCCAATCCATGAGGTTCATAATACTTCCTCAGGCGTTGAAAATTTCGATACCAGGTATTGTAAATGTGTCAGTTGGGATGTTGAAGGATACAACTTTGGTATCGATCATATCTATGTTTGACCTGGTTGGTATGATAAGAGGGCCAATTTTGTCCTCAACTGATTGGAACGGAGTGTATTGGGAGCTATTTGGGGCTGCTGCTGCAATCTTCTTTGTAATATGTTTTAGTGTATCGAAATATTCTCAATGGTTAGAACGCCAGCTTGAAACTGATAGACGTTAGAAAAGGGATAGCTAAATGGCTGAGAAATTAAAACTTGAAGTCTCTGATGAAATTGCAATTAAGGTTGAGAGCATGAATAAGTGGTTTGGATCTTTTCATGTGTTGCGCGACATCGATCTAACTGTGAACAGAGGCGAGCGCATCGTCGTATGCGGCCCTTCAGGTTCTGGAAAATCAACTCTTATTCGCTGCATTAACGCGCTTGAGGAGCATCAGACTGGTCAAATCATTGTCGATGGTACTGAATTAACATCTGATATAAAGAATATTGATAGAATTAGATCTGAAGTTGGAATGGTTTTTCAACATTTTAATCTATTTCCGCACCTAAGTATTCTAGAGAACTGTACTCTAGCTCCTATTTGGGTGAGAAAGATTCCAAAAAAAGAAGCTGAGGAAACGGCGATGCACTTTTTAGAGAAAGTGAAGATCCCTGAGCAGGCGGATAAGTATCCAGGCCAGTTGTCTGGCGGTCAACAGCAGCGCGTTGCAATTGCGCGATCACTTTGCATGCGTCCTCGGATTATGCTTTTTGATGAGCCTACTTCGGCGCTTGATCCTGAGATGATTAAAGAGGTGCTTGACACCATGATTGAGCTGGCTGAAGACGGCATGACAATGATTTGTGTCACTCACGAAATGGGATTTGCGCGACAGGTAGCTAACCGAGTTATTTTTATGGATGACGGACAAATCGTAGAGCAAAATGAGCCTGAGCAATTTTTCAGAAATCCTCAGTCAGATCGTACAAAGTTGTTTTTAAGTCAGATACTAGGTCACTAGTAATCTGGATCTGTATTTATTTATTCTTTAAAAAGGTGTCAGGAAACTCCTAAGTCTCTCGGAGTTATAAACTTTTTAATTTTGCCGCTTTCAAACTTCAGACTACACCAGTCAGTTAAATCAAAATCAATAATGCATGTCGAACAAGTTGGAAAACTTTCAAATTGGGGATGTATTGGCCATTGTGATAGAATTTCTTGAGAAAACTCTGAAATACCGGGGTTATGGCAAATTAGGAGTAATCTGTTTGCATTCACTTGCCTGAGTTGATGGAATATTTCTTCTGAAGGAGCTAGATAAAGTTTTTTCTTTTTCTCGAATGGGCAATTTATCTTTAATTCGTCAAATGTTTCTACAGTGCGTTTGGCCGCAGAAACTAGGGCAAAGTCTGGAAGTAAGTCATTTGACTTCAACCAATTTCCTAACGCTCTCGCCGAACTGATGCCACTTGGATTAAGTGGACGATCAAAATCAGATAAGTCTCCGGACCAATTTGACTTTGCATGCCTCATTAACACCAACGTTTTCATCTTAGAAAGTTCTCCATATGGAATGAGGACTGCTCAAAATTACGCAAATTGGAACCAACTGGGCAAGCGCGGCGAGTATTGCAACCAAAACTCTTGCAGTTACTGCTATCTAAACTATTTATGTGGTCTTTGCATTTTACTACGTCATACCCGGCTTCGGTAAACGCATCTACTGGACACGCGCTTAAACACGGTGCGGGACACCTTGTACATGGATTTTCAAAGCTCTGATTAATTTTTTTTGTCTGATTAATTGCTAGGGCGCCTCGAAACGAAACAAAAAGGCCTCTATCTTTGTGGACGGCTAAGTGCACTGGTGATGACCAAACTGTTCCAGATCTAAGCGCCCAAGAAAAAAATGGCTTATATGGTTCTCCACCAAAAGGATACAGTGCAGTGCAGTCATTTTGTACCGCAATATTATCAATTACTCGTTTTGACCAGCGGTCTAAAGGGTTGGCGTTCAGGTCATTAAATTCTTCGCTTTCCTTAAAAATTCCCCAGAAATTCGGCTCATCAGGACCAAGTAGCAAAATAGACTGTGCTTCTTTCGGTACCGGGTCATTATCGCTAACTTGTAGTTCACCCAAAATAGTTAACCCAGCTGAGTGAATATCTTTTTCTAAAGCTAAATTATCCATTTTTCTTGAAAGGAAGACCAAGGCTCCAACCTAATTCCTGAGGCTTTTCATCTTGCCAGTTTAGCCCAATTTCCATATCTTTGTGGTCTCTTTCAGGGCGGGATTTATAAGTTTGGAACATATGATCCCAAATGGAAAGAGCGAAACCAAAATTAGTATCATGTTCAATACGGTCACTAGAATGGTGTATTCTATGCATATCAGGCGTCACTATTAAAAATCTCACGATTTTATCAATTCTATTTGGGATATTGATATTTGCGTGATTAAAGATTGAACTTCCATTAAGTAATATTTCAAAAATTAAGACGGACAGTGGATCTGCGCCGAGGGCATAAATTAAATTAATTTTTAAGGCCATCGATAAAGCTATTTCGATAGGATGGAATCTAATAGCAGTCGAAACGTCCATCTCTGTGTCAGAGTGGTGAACTCTATGAATACGCCATAAAAATTCAATCTTGTGAGTGAGTAAATGCTGTAGCCATATAAAGAAATCCAAAATCAAGAAAACCAATATAAACTCAACCCAAAAAGGCAAACCAAGTCGGTTAAATAAGCCAATACCCAAATTTTGAGCGTCAAATGCGGCTCCAATTGCGAGTAAAGGCAAAGCAAATGAAAATAATCGTAAAGTTAAAACATTAAATACGCTTACTGACCAGTTTGTAATCCATCTTCTAGTCTTACTTTTGGCGACTATCCTCCTTGGGAATATGTATTCTATGGCTGCAAAAACGACAAACAGCCCAAAAAATATGGATAAACGTATTATTCCTTCTTGCTCCATTTTGTCTCCCTTACAAAATAGTTAGGTAAGAATTCTCAATTGGCAATGAAGTTTGCTAATTTCTAATTAAAGAGCCAGCACCATGTTCTGTAAATAGCTCTAAGAGGCATGCATTTGGCACTCGGCCATCCAATATAACTACTGCTCGTACTCCACCATCTAAAGCATAAAGAGCAGTTTCGGTTTTCGGTATCATACCGTCAGAAATAATTCCTTCTTTTATCATATCTTTGATTTTTTGAGCCGATAGTTCAGTTATAACTTCGCCATCGATATTTTTTACCCCAGATACGTCTGTTAATAGCAGTAATCGGTCAGCTTTTAATGCCGCTGCAATGGCTCCTGCGGCCGTATCAGCATTTATATTAAATGTTTCACCACTTGGACCATATCCTAAGGGTGCGATTACTGGAATGGTATCATTTTCGGTCAGTGTGTTTATAACAGATGGGTTGATCTTTGAGGGTGAGCCGACCATGCCCAAATCTTTATCTGTTTGTTCGCATTCAATTAGTTTGGCGTCTTTTCCTGATAAGCCGACAGCGCGTCCACCTTGATCGTTAATGGCTTGAACAATTTTTTTATTAACGCTACCACTAAGTACCATTTCGACAACTTCCATCGTTGCCTCGTCTGTAACCCTTTTACCATTTATGAATTTAGACTCTATCTTTAGCTTTTTCAGCATTGCATTGATCATGGGGCCACCACCATGAACAATAATTGGGTTAATCCCAACTTGTCGCATCAATGCCACATCCCTTGCAAAAGTTTCCATACCCTGATCACTGGTCATAGCATGTCCACCAAGCTTAATTACAACGATGGCTTCCGTATATCTCTGTAAATATGGAAGTGCTTCAGAAAGAGTGCGCGCAGTAGCAATCCAGTCACGGTTCATATCTTGTTTCTTCATTTTCACTTCCCAGAGCTTTGTGCTTTTTCACCTATACTATAAAAGGGCGCAAGCTAAAATTAGACTAACATGGAAATAACAGATCTAAGGGTTTGAATTCCCCAACCTTTCTCTGAAGATGTCAAAATGATTTCTGGGAAAGCGGCTGGGTGGTTTTGTAGGCTGGTTCTAACCTGGTCTAGAATATTTTCTCGGTCATTTTCCTTAACTTTATCTAATTTGGTTAAAACTACTTGAAATGTGACGGCTGAGCTATCGAGCATAGACATTATCTCTGTATCCACTTTTTTGACGCCATGCCTACCATCAACCAGCACGAAAGCTCTGCGAAGAGATTGTCGGCCAGCTAGATATTGTTTCAGTAGATTTTGCCATTTCTCGACAATTTTAATTGGTGCGTTAGCGTATCCATATCCAGGAAGGTCAACCAAATAATGGTTCTCAGGAATAGAAAAAAAATTTATTTCCTGTGTGCGCCCGGGCGTATTGGATGCCCTAGCTAGGCCTTTTCTGCCGGTTAGTGCATTAATTAGACTAGATTTTCCAACATTAGAACGACCTGAAAAACAAACTTCTATTTTGTCCGGATTTGGTAACCCTTGCATGTCGACAACACCTTTAACAAAGCTTGTCTCCTTGGAGAATAATAGGCGGCCCAGTTCTTTTTTGCTTTCGTCCAACTCCTCATAGACAGGAAATGAAAGTTTCAACTTATAACCTCCACTACGTCACCGGATTTTATGTGCCCACTAGAAGTAGCTATCGCCGCTACGGTGAAGTCCTCTTGCCCCATACTTTCTAAGGTACTCAGGGTATCAACGTCCCGCTCACCTGATATTGGATTTGCTGCTGTGGCGAGGCATCTGACGATCTCCTCCTCAATTTTAAAAGTTACATCACCAATCTTTAGACTTTTGCCAATCCATTTGTGTTCATCCCAGGGTTTACAACCGTCTATCCATAAATTGCATCTCCAACGTAACAAAGATAGTTTTTCGCCAACTTTTTTTTCAATTTCCCGATGGCTAGCTAGGTTTCCAATACTAATCGAAGGAAAATCAGTATCAGTCATTCCTGTCTGAACTGATCGTACCAACTTGATTGACACCGCTCGGCCTTCTGGCATTAAAGGGCTAACCCAATCAATAAATTTAGAAGATTCAAAATCTGGATCGATACAGATTTTTCCAATTGAGGGATGCGTTAATTCTAGTTTTTTGTCTGATGTCCAAGTCGTTGAGATTGCGGCCAGTTGAGGTGCTTTGGCAACTCGAGAAAAATTTCTACAAGGCACCCAGCTGGAGCCGTCTGCATCGCTTTGATCATGTACTACCGCCCAATTACGGTCTAGGGGCAATGTTTTTCCACTGTATATATCTATAGAGTTAAGATTTTCGGAGCCATGAGATTTGATAGGGTATCTCCAAATCTGGGCTAACTTCACTCTACACCTTTTTTCTTCTTAAAACTTTCTAGAATATTTCCAAAGACATCTGGTTTGTATCCTTGCCGTCTCATTATAAGATATTGTTGGATGAAAGTTATGGTATTGTTTGCTATCCAGTAGATAACGAGGCCACTGGCGAATGTACCAAGCATGAACATAAATACCCATGGCATCCAAGCAAAAATCATTGCTTGAGTTTTGTCAGTTGGGGCAGGATTGAGCTTTTGCTGTAGCCACATCGAAACACCCAATAAAATTGGGAGTATTCCTAATGATATAATTGCTAAAATTGACCCAGGTGTCGTTGGATTGGCCCAGGGTAACAAACCAAAAAGGTTTAAGATTGTTGATGGATCTGGTGCGGATAAATCTTTAATCCATCCAAACCATGGCTCATGTCTCAATTCGAGTGTTACAAATATTACTTTATAAAGAGAAAAGAAAATTGGAATCTGGATCAATATGGGTAGACAACCGCTAGCTGGATTGACTTTTTCTTTCTTATATAACCCCATCATTTCTTGTTGAAGTTTTTGCCGGTCATCACCAACCCGCTCTTTAATTTTTTCCATTTCAGGTTGTAATTCTTTCATCTTAGCCATCGAAGCGTAGGATTTATATGCCAATGGAAAAAGTACGGCTTTGATAATTAATGTTAGTCCAATAATGGCCCAACCCATATTTCCTATGATCACATTTAGCCAGTGAAGAACAGCAAACATCGGTTTTGTCAGAAAGAAGAACCATCCCCAATCTATACTGTCAAGAAACCCTGTAACACCGGCCTTCTCATATTTACGTATAGTATCCCATTCTTTTGCTCCTGCAAAAAGCTGGGTACTAATTGACGTTGAGGAGCCATCAGCGATTACTGTGGAAGGCATAACTGCTTCTACTTGATAGATATCTTGCGCAGCAAAATATTTGGTTGTTGATCTGAAAGATGATGACTGATCTGGAATAAGCGTCGTCATCCAGTAATGGTCGGTAAAGCCTGTCCATCCGCTGTTTTGGACTTCAACGCGCTCGGCATGTGTTCCTTCTTTTTCTAAGATTGGGAGATCAGCAATATCCCCATAATCTTCCTCGGACAATTCGCCGTCCGACATTCGGATTATACCTTCATGCAAGATGAAAAAGTTTTTCATATCTTTTGGTTCACCGTGGCGACGCAATAGCCCATAGGGTCTTAAAGAAATTTCAGAACCAGAATTGTTTTCAATACCCTGTTCCACAGTGAACATATATTTTTCATCAATGGATATTTTACGCATAAATTTAACGCCATTCCCATTATCCCATACCAAAGATATTGGAGATGAAGGTGTTAATATATTATTGCCTACAACTGTCCAAATTGTGTTGGGGTCAGGTACTTGATCTGGTTTAATTCCTACGGCTGGTGCCCATCCAAATGCCGCGTAGTAAGCTTCAGGTTTACCCACAGGGCTCAACAAAGTGACGATGTCGGAGTCTTCAGAGATAGTATTACGGTATTTTTTTAACGAAAGCTGATCAATTCTTCCACCTTGCGTAGAAATAGCGCCAGTCAAGAGTTCGTTTTCAATCTGAATTCGCTCGGCTTCAACTGCAATTTCAGTTTCACCAGTTTCAATCAATGGTGCGTTCTCTGTGTCTGCGTTGGGGGCTAGGTTGCTTTCTTCTGCTTGCTGCTGAGTACTTTCTATATCCCTAGTAACAGGTTCAGGCGGCGGGAATAAAATAAACCACGTGATTATCACTATAAAACTCAGAACTGAGGCTAAAATCAGGTTTTTATTTTGATCGTTCATTAAGCAAGCTACCTATTCGAAATACTTATCAGGTTTCAACAGAGTATGTAACAAAAGGTCAAGTGCAAATCTTTGGATTTTTAATCTGTATTTCCAATTTATTTAATCTACCAAGCCCTATTTTTTTAATGTCAAGCCCTCAAAATCAAACAGCTTAGGATCGAGCAGATGTGATGGCCTAGTATTCATAAGAGCCTTAAACATGACTTGCCTCCGTCCAGGATAGTTTTTTTCCCATCCATCCAAAATTTGCTTTACTTGTTGTCGCTGTAATCCATCTTGCGAACCGCATAAGTCACAAGGGATAATTGGATAATTGAGTGCACTTGAAAATCTGTAGCAGTCTTTTT